>JALCRQ010000001.1 GCA_022652655.1 Oscillibacter sp.
TCCCGGGAGACGGAGGGGGGCCTCCGGGGCTTCGGCCGCAGCCGGGAGATCTACGGGGAGCTGCCCGCCGCGGCGGTGACGCCCCGGCTGTACGACTGGGTGGCCGCGGTGGCTCCGGGGGACAGCGTCCTCAGCGGGCAGACGTTTTCCGACGCCCTGGGCCGGGCGCTGGAATCGGCCTTCGACGGCCCGGCGGAGCGGGCGGCGGCGATCGGCGCGGAGCACTACGCGCCGGTGCGGGCCGAGGACCTGGACGGCCTGCGGCGCATCACAGGAAGCGTCCAGCCGTAAAGAAGCCGGAACAAAGGGCGTCTCCGGTTCGTTTTAAAACAGCAGCGGCAGCCGTCTTTTCGGCTGCCGCTGCTGTTTGAGCTTTTCCGCTATTGGGCCGCATACGCGGCGGTTTTGTAATAGACCACCAGCAGATCCACCACGGTGCCGTAGGACTGGAGCCCTGCGCTCTCACCGTAGCCCTTTAAAAACCGGTCGTACACCTGGTTGGAGGCCTTCCGCACCCGGCTGTCCCGGAACTGGTCCCAGTACGCGTTGTTGTCCGTCAGGTCGGTCCGGACGGAGGCGGGGAGGGAGGAATAGACCGCCTTCCAGCGGGTTTTGTCCGCCTTGTAGAGGGCGTTGCCCAGGTGGATGTAGCCCAGAAGCCAGCCGGAGTAGGCGTAGTCGTTTTTTCCGCAGGTGGTGCAGGCCAGGACGGAGAGGAAGTTGCACTCCTGCTCCGAGGCAATACCGCGCTGATGCGCCAGCTCGTGGGCGATGGTGGAGGGCAGCAGGCACGCGGGGGCATCCACGTTCACGTTGGACTCCCCGGTATAGGGGCAGTAGACGCCGGTAAAGTCCAGACGGCTCATGATCCGGGAAAAATGGACGGCCTTGGGCACCCGGTCGTCAAAGCGCAGGAATGGATAGGCGTCGTCGAGATCGCCGTAGACGCCGGTGCTTTCGTCGAGAATTTCCCGGCGGGGAACGGCGAAAAGACCGCTCTGCGTCCGCTCCACCGTGTCCGCCGTCTCCCTCAGGCGGGCGGCAAAATACCGCGTCACCGCGTCCAGATCCTCCACGGACACAGCCTCCGCCCGGATGCCGGAGCGATCCTGAAAGCTGTCGGTGTAATAGTTGACGCCCCAGAGGAAGCAAAAGCCCACATAGACGGTCAGGGCGATGCACACGGCGCCCAGCAGGGCGCTGTACGCCCGCCGGAGCCGCCGGCCTGCGGCATGGAGCACGGCTGCGGCGCTCCAGAGCACATATCCCACGGCAAAGGCCGCCAGAAGGACGCACAGCACCTCCATGACGGACACGTCCGTCCGGTAGCAGAGACTGCCCACCGCCCGCCGCACCGGCGCGGTCACGCGGTCAGACAGGGCGTTCATCCACGCCCGGTTTCCCCGGGTCAGCACAAAGGCGCTCAGCGCCAGAAGATCCGCCGCCAGCCAGAGGTGCAGTTTTTTATGTCGGAGGAAAAAAGCGTTCAAGGGAGTCTCCTTTACGAAATTGTTGGGGTTTGCGGATTCCCGGCGCCGGGGCTGTCAGTTGGAGGCGTCCAGCAGCTCCCGGGTGTACGGCTCCCGGGGATGGGAAAAGATCTCCTCCACGCTCCCCTGCTCCACAATGCGCCCGTCCTTCATCACCAGCACCCGGTCGCAGAGCTGGTAGATGACGTTGAGGTCGTGGGAGATAAAGAGGTAGGAGAGATCCAGCTCCCTGCGCAGCCTCTTTAAAAGCTTCAGGATCTGAGCCTGAATGGTCACGTCCAGGGCGGAGACGGGTTCGTCGGCAATGAGGAACCGAGGCTGCTGGAGCAGCGCCACGGCAATGGACACCCGCTGGCGCTGGCCGCCGGAGAGCTCCTCCGGCCGGGCGGAGAGGCACTCCTCCGGCAGGCCCACCAGGGCCAGCATGTCCCGCACCCGGCGCCGCCGTTCCGCGGCGCCGTATTTGCCGTAAATGCGCAGAGGCTCCTCCAGCGTCCAGGATACCGGATAGGCCGGATTCAGAGAGCTGTAGGGATCCTGAAAGATCATCTGGGGCCGTTTGGTGTAGTGGGTTACGGTGCCGGAGGCGGGTTCCACCATCCCCAGGATGACCCGGGAGAGAGTGGTTTTTCCCGTGCCGGACTCGCCCACAAGACCCAGAATCTCTCCGCAGCGCACGTCGAACGAGACGTCGTGGAGCACCTCGTGAAAGGTTTTCCGGCCGAAAAGGCCGCCCTCCCAATAGCCGCCGCACAGGTGGCTCACGGAGAGTGCCGGAGCATCAGTCAAGGCCGTCATCCTCCCTTCGGACGCGCCGCGGAATCGCGGCAATGAGCTGGCGGGTGTACGCGTGGGCCGGCTGGGCATAGACCTGCCGGGTGGGGCCCTCCTCCACGATGAGCCCCCGCTGCATCACCGCCACTCGGCCGCACAGCCGCCGCACCACACCCAGATCGTGGGAGATGAACAGCATGGAGATGCCCTTTTCCCGGTTCAGCTTCCGCAGAAGCGCCAGAATCTGGGCCTGTACCGTCACGTCCAGGGCCGTGGTGGGCTCGTCCAGAAGCAGCAGCCTGGGCCGGGAGACAATGGCGGCAGCGATCATCACCCGCTGCAGCATCCCGCCGGAGAGCTGGTGAGGGTATTTTTCGCACAGTGCTTCCGGATCGAGCAGCTCCGCCTCCCGCAGGGCCGCCGCGGCCCGGGCCCGCCGCTCCCCGGCGGAGAGGCCGGTGTGGGTCAGCAGCGCCTCGGAGACCTGGGGGCCGATTTTCATCAGCGGATCCATGGCGCTCATGGGCTCCTGAAACACCACGCCGATGTCCCGGCCCTGCACCTGCCGCAGCAGCGCCCGGTCGGCGTGGAGCAGCTCCGTCCCGTCCAGCAGGATTTGGCCGGAGTAGTCGCAGGAGCGGCGGGGCAGCAGGCCCGCCACGGCCATGGCCGTGACGGATTTTCCGGAGCCGGACTCACCCACGAGGCCCAAAATCTCTCCATCCGCAATGGACAGCGATACGCCGCCCACCGCCTCCCGGCTGCGGGTGTGGAATTTGACGTGCAGATCCCGGATCTCAAGCATAGCGCGCCTCCCCTCTCCGGCGCTGGAGTCCCTCGCCGGTGAGCCCCACGCTGAAAATCAGCAGGACGATGGCGCAGCCGGTGCCCACAGCATACCAGGGCGCGGAGGCCAGCATGCTTTGCGCCTCGGAGAGCATGTAGCCCAGGGACGCGTCCGGCGGCACCACGCCGATGCCCAGATAGCTCATGGAGGCCTCCGCCAGGACGGCGTTGTTGAAGCCGATGGTCAGGGCGGGCAGCAGGACGCTCAGGGTATTGGGCAGCAGGTGGACAAAGAGAATCCGGGCGCTGCCCGCGCCCATCAGCCGTGCCTCCGCCACAAAGTTGGCGTCCCGGAGGGAGGCGTAGGCCGCCCGGGTGACCCGGGCGAAGCTGGGGATGAACACGATGCCCAGCGCCAGAATCACATTCTGCCGGCCGCTGCCGAAAAGGCTGATCAGCACCAGGGCCAGCAGCATGCTGGGAAATGCGGTGAGGGCGTCGTTGAGACGCATCAAAACCGCGTCCACCCGGCCGCCGAAGTAGCCGGTGAGGGCGCCCGCCAGCGTGCCGAACACGGCGCCCACGGCCACGGTGCAAAGGGCGATGAGGAAGGTGGTGCCCGCGCCCCGGAGGACGCGGCTGAAGATGTCCCGGCCGAAGCTGTCGGTGCCCATCAGATGGCGCAGGGAGGGGGGCAGCAGCTTTTCCGCGCCGGACATGGCGGTGGGGTCGAAGGGCGTCCAGAAAAAGCCCAGGATGATGAGGGCAAAGAGAATACCCGTCAGGATGAGGCCTGCCCGCAGGCAGCCGTTCATGCGTTTCACCGCCGGTCACCTCCCAGCCGCAGCCGCGGGTCCAGCCGCTGGGCGATGAGGTCGCCCACCGTCCCCGCCAATACCACCCAGAAGGCCAGAATTACCACGATGGCCTGCACCACGGGCCAGTCCCGGCTGCCGATGCTCCCCAGCAGCAGGCGGCCCAGACCGGGGACGGAAAAGACCTGTTCCACCACGATGCTGCCGGCCACCACCTCCGCCATGGTCTGGGCCAGGAAGGCCACCACGGGCACCATGGCGTTTTTCAGCACGTGGCGGTAGAGTACCCCCGCCCGGTCGCTGCCCCGGGAGATGGAGGTGCGGACATAGTCCTGGTTCATCTCCCGCAGCAGCGTGCTGTGCAGCATCCGCACCGTCATGGCGATCCGGGGGACAGCCACGGCAACGGCGGGAAAGAGCAGGTAGAGCAGAAAGCCGCCGGGATGGACGGAAAACGCCGGCAGCCTGCCGGGTACAAAGAGCTGGAGCCGGACGCCGAAGACCCGGAGACCGGTGCCGAACAGCCATGTGAGGAGAATCCCGGTAAAAAACGGCGGCAGCGCCATCAGCAGCTGATTGACCGCAGTGCGGGCCGCGTCCGTCCGCCGGCGGGCCGCCCGTCCCACGGACCGGACGCCCAGGGGAATGGAGATCAGCACCACCAGGGAAAAACTCAGCAGGCTCAGCGCCAGGGTGGCGGGCAGTTTCTGCCCCACCAGGGCGGAGACGGAGGAACTGTAGCTGTACGAGCTGCCCAGGTCGCCGGTGAAAAAGCCCGCCAGCCAGGAGAGGTACCGCACGCCCAGAGGCCGGTTGAGCCCCATGGCCTCCCGCAGGGCGGCCACCTCCTCCGGCGCGGCGTCCATGCCCAGGCGGGCCGTGGCCGGGTCGCCGGGAATCAGGGAGAAGGCCGCGAACGTGAGAAGGGAGACGATGACCATGGTGAAAAGCAGCGTCAGTAATTTTCTCGCCGCGTATCGCATGGTTTCTCATCTCCCTTCTGGGACGGCGGCACGGATGCGCCGCCGGACAATCGGCTCCGCGCCGAATTATTTCACATAGTGCACCGAGGCGAGATCCATCACGTAGATGGGATAGAACCGGTATCCGTCCAGACCCTTCCGGACGGCCACCAGATCCGCCAGATCCTGCACATAGACGTTGGCCGCATGCTCCGTCAGATTTTTCTCCATCTGCCGGTAGAGCTCCGCCCGCTTTGCGTCGTCGCCCTCCGCCAGCGCCTTTTGGAACAGCGCGTCGTAATCGGCGTTGGAGTAATTGATGAAGTTCTTGCCGTAGCCGGCGGTGAACCGCTCCAGCAGCGCCCGGGCGTTCATATAGGACGCGTCCACGCCCACCACGGTGGCCTGGAAATTCCGTCCCACGTATACGTCGGACACCCAGGTGTTCCAGTCCACGGGCTTGATCTTGGCGTTGACGCCCACGGCCTTGAGCTGCTCCGCCAACACCTGGGCCGTATCCATGTGGGGCTGGTAGTTGGAGGGTACCGTGATGGTCAGATCGAACCCGTCGGGGTAGCCCGCCTCCGCCAGCAGCGCCTTGGCCTTGGCGGGATCCTGCGTGTAGTAATCCGTCAGGGTGTCATCGAAGTACTTGCTCAGCGTGGGGTACATGCTGGAGCCGATGGCCTTGCCGTGCCCGTCGGACACCAGGTCGATGACGGCGTGCTTGTCCACCGCCCAGCACAGGGCCTGCCGCACCTTTTCGTTGTTGAGAGGCGCGGCGGCGTTGTTGAGATACATGGCCTGCACCAGGTTCATGGTGCCCTCCCGGACGGTGAAGGCGGCCTCGTCCAGCTGGGAAATCTGGGTGGAGGTGAGATGCGTGCACAGATCCACAGCGCCGCTTTGCAGCGCCAGCACCAGCGCGTCGGCATTTTCGATGATTTTGAAGGTCACCCGGTCCAGATAGGCCGGGGTGCCCCAGTAGCCGTCGTATTTCTCCAGAACCACGGAGTCCTGCGCCGTGCGGGAGACGAATTTGAAGGGCCCGGTGCCCACCGGCGCGGTGTCCTGATTGGCATAGCTGCGGGGAATGATGGCGGTGGTCATATAGGACAAAAACTCGTTGTCCGGCTGGCTGAGTGTGATGACCACGGTGCGGGGATCGGGGGACTCCACCGCCTGGATATTGGAAAACGCCTCCACCAGGGGTTTCTTATCTCCCTCGGCGGCGGCGCAGCGTTTGATGGAATAGATCACATCGTCCGCAGTCACCGCCTCTCCGCTGTGGAACGTCACACCGTCACGCAGGGTGAAGGTGTAGACCTTCCGGTCATCGGAGACCTGATAGCTTTGGGCGACTGCGGGAACCAGTTCATCATCCGGCGTGGGCTTGACCAGCCCCTCAAAGATGTTGAACAAGACCTCTTTGGTTCCTGCCGTCACCGCCAGGTGAGGGTCAAGACTTTTATCCAGGTCCTGAGCGATGCCCACGGTGATTTCCCCACCCTGGACGGCCGCTCCGGCAGAGCCGCTTGTCTGCTGTTCTTCTGATCCCGTCGCTGCGCTGCCGCCTCCGCATCCGCAGAGTACAGTGCCCAGGAGGATGGTCAGAAGCAGAAGCGCAAAAATTCGCTTGCTCATGAATGCCTCTCCTTTGTGGCCGCCGATTTTCCGGTCGGCCCGACAGATTTCCGGCTCTATTCAATTTTGAAATACAGCCCTGCGGGATTGTTACTTTTATAACATTCCCGCAAGGCTGTATTGTACACAAGTGCGGGGCAAAATGCAAGTAGTTTTTTCCGGGGAAACGGCCCTATTTTTTGGCGTCTCCGGCGTCAGGCGGCGGCGGAGAGGCGGGCGTATCGGTCTGATATGCCGAGGAGGGGACGGGAAGCTCCTTTTTGCGCAGGTTCCGGTTGATGAGGTAGGCCACCAGGGAGTAGAGGCAGGCGCATACCGGCACGCCAAAAAACATGCCCGGCACGCCGAAGAAGGAGCCGCCCACCAGAATGGCAGTGATGACCCACAGCCCGGACAGCCCGGTTTTGTCGCCCAGAATCAGCGGGCCCAGGATGTTGCCGTCGAACTGCTGGAGAACAAAGACGAAGATCACGAAATACAGGGCCTTCAGCGGGTCTACCAGCAGGATGAGAAAGACGCTGGGGATGGCGCCCAGGAAGGGGCCGAAGAAGGGAATCACGTTGGTGACGCCGATGATGACGGAGACCAGGGGCGTATAGGGAAATTTAAAGAGGGAGCTGAAGAAAAAGCAGAGGACGCCGATAATCAGGGAATCCAGCAGCTTGCCCCGGACGAAGCCGGCGAAAATGCGGTCCGTTTTGTGGACGCCCCGCAGCACCCAGGAGATGTCCTTGTGGGGGAGAAGCCCGTAGACCAGCTTGCGGCCGTGGGCGGCCACCCGTTCCTTGGTGGCCAGCAGGTAGATGGATACAATGATTCCAACCACCAGATCCTTGAGGAAGATCAGCGCCGTGACAATGCCGCCGGACACGGCGTTCATCAGCTGCTGGGCCTGGGGCACCACCCGCTGGGAGAGGATGGCGACCAGGTCGTCGTAGTAGGTCTTGAAAGCGCCGGCCACCCAGGTTTCCAGCTCGGGCCGCTCGTCCAGGAGATTGTTGATCCAGTCGTTGATGGTGTTGTAATAGAGCTCCAGACTGTTGAACAGCTGCACCAGGCTCTGGTAGAGCTCCGGCAGCAGCACGCTCAGCAGCAGATAGACCAGAAACAGGATGATCACCCAGGTGATAGCCAGACTGACCGCCCGGGGGCCCGGGGCGTAAAACCGGCCGGCATCCCTGGATTTCCGGATTTCAGCGGGAAAGAGAATGTGCTCGAAAAAGTTGATCACCGGCGCCAGCAGGTAGGCGATCACGGCGCCGTACAGGATCGGCTTGAGCGCCGCGCCCAACTTCACGGAAAAGAGGACGATGGCCCGGGTGCCAAAGAGCGTATCGTAAAAGAGCAAAATGGAGCAGACCACCAGAAATACGGTCAGGCCGATTTTGAAATAGCGGTTTTCATGCTTCATCTCCGCATCCGCCTCCTCTCTTGGCTGTCATTATTCTATACGTCAAGGCTGGGAATTGCAATCCCGGATTTGGCGTGGTATACTCAAAACACACTGCTTTCCTGCATTTTACAGAATCTGGACAAGAATGGTTAAGGAGCTATGATATGGAGAAGAAGCTGCTGCTGATCGTCAACCCCATGGCCGGAAAGAAGCAGTCCCGTGCGCCGCTTTATGATGCGGTCTCCATTTTTTCCGAGGCGGGATTTCTGGTGCGGGTGCACAATACCATCGGCCCGGGCGACGCCACCGCCACCGCCTTTAAAGAGGGGATGGAGTATGACGTCGTCGTCTGCTCCGGCGGGGACGGAACACTCAACGAGACGATTTCCGGGCTGATGCAGCTCAAGCGTCCGCCGCTGCTGGGCTATCTGCCCAGGGGCAGCACCAACGACTTTGCTTCCAGCCTGCATATTTCCGCCAACCCCGTCAAAGCCGCCCTGTCCATCGCCGCCGACCGGCGTCAGATTCTGGATATCGGGCACTGGAACGGGCGGCCGTTTGTCTACGTGGCGTCCTTCGGCGCCTTTACCCGCAGCTCCTACGCCGTGCCCCAGGCCGCCAAGAACGCCCTGGGCCATTTCGCCTATATCCTAGAGGGAATGAAGGATCTGGACACCCTGCGCCCCTATAAGATTAAGCTCACCGCCGACGGAGACGTGCTGGACGGGGAGTATCTTTTCGGCGCGGTGTGCAACTCCACCTCTATCGGCGGCCTGATGAAGCTGGATCCGGAGCACGTGGTGCTGGACGACGGGAAGTTTGAGATGCTGCTGGTGCCCAATCCCCAGACGCCGCTGGGGCTCCAGAATATGATTTTTGCCCTGATGAACCAGAAATACGATGCGGAGGGCCTGATTTTCCGCCACGTCTCCCATGTCACCGTGGAGCCCATGGAGGATCTGCCCTGGTCGCTGGACGGCGAGTACGCCCCCAGCGCCTCCCGGGTGGAGATTGAAAATCAGCAGGGTGCGCTGACCATGCTGCTGTGATTACGGCGGAGGAGCTCGCCGCCCGTTGGGGCGGACACGTTCCCGGCCCCATGGACGCCCGGCGCCGGTATGCGGTGCTCTGCCCGCTGGCGGAGCGGCCAGAGGGGCTCTCCTTTATCTTTGAAACCAGAGCCGCCGGGCTGAACCGGCAGCCGGGGGAGACCTGCTTCCCCGGGGGACGGGCCCGGCCGGGGGAGAGCGCCCCGGACTGCGCCCTGCGGGAGACCTGGGAGGAGCTGGCGATTCCCCTGGAGCATATCCGGCTTCTGGGGACGCCGGATTTTCTCCTCACCCAGGCGGGGGATCTCATCCAGCCCGTGATCGGCCTGGTGGACGCGGCGGGCGCGGCCGCCCTGCGCCCCGCGCCGGCGGAGACGGCGGAGGCGTTTTTCGTGCCGGCGGAGTTCTTCCGGTCCACGCCGCCGGAGCTGTGCGCCTATGAGCTGAAAGCCGCCGTCCCGGAGGATTTTCCCTACGAGAGCGTGGGGATCGGCCGGGACTACCCCTGGGCCCGGGGCCGGGTGGAGGTGCCCGTCTGGCACTTCGGCGGCCGGGCAATCTGGGGAATCACCGCGCGGATCATTCGGGCTGTCCTGGAGGAGACCGATTGGGCGGCGGAGCGGGGCTGACCTGCGAAGAAAGAAAAGAGCACGGCGGAGAAACGCTTCTCCGCCGTGCTCTTTTTTGCACCCATCCGGCGCGCAGCCGGAGACCGCTCAGATCTCCCGGCGGCCCTCCAGCGCCCGCACCAGCGTGGCGTCATCCGCAAATTCCAGATGCCCGCCCACGGGGATTCCGTAGGCCAGGCGGGTGATGCGGACATCGAAGGGCTTCAGCAGCCGCGCCAGGTACATGGCGGTGGCCTCCCCCTCCGTGTCGGGGTTGGTGGCCATGATGACCTCCCGGACGCCGCCGGCGGCCACCCGCTCCAAAAGCGGCTTGATGGCCAGATCGTCCGGCCCCACCCGGTTCATGGGGGAGATGACCCCGTGGAGCACGTGATAGCGGCCGTTATATTCCCGCGCCCGCTCCATGGCAGCCACGTCCCGGGGATCCGCGACCACGCAGATCACCGATCCGTCCCGGCGGGGGGAGGCGCAGATGGGGCACAGGCCGCCGGCCGAAAAGTTCTGGCACACGGGGCAGCAGGTGACGTTTTTCTTGGCGTCCACAATGGCGCCGGCGAAGGCCCGGGCCTCCTCCTCCGGAAGGCTCAGCACATAAAAAGCCAGCCGCTGGGCGGACTTGCTGCCGATACCGGGCAGCCGCGCAAATTGTTCCACCAGATTTTCCAGCGGGGCGGGAAAATATTCCATAGCAAACCGGCTCCTTTAGAAGTGAGAGTGATGCGGGCGGCGGGCCGCTCCGCAGGTGAATCCGCTCCGGGCGGGACGGGGGCGTCCCTTCTTTTGAAAATCCCGGGTCTCAGCCCCGGAGCTCCCGGATGCGGGCGGGGATGTCGGGAGCCTTGTAGACGGCGCTGCCCGCCACCAGGACATTGGCCCCCGCCTGAATACAGGCCCGGAAGGTATCGGGGCCCACGCCGCCGTCCACCTCCAGCTCGCAGGTGGGATTCTGCGCGTTGATCATCGCCCGGACGGCGGCGACCTTGGGCATCTGATCCGCCATGAAGGACTGGCCGCCGAAGCCCGGCTCCACCGTCATAATGAGGATCAGCTCCACGTCCTTCAAAAACGGCTCCACCGCCTGGGCGGGCGTGCCGGGCTTGAGCACCACGCCGGCTCTGCGGCCCTTGGCGTGGATTTTGTCGATGGCGTCCCGGATGTTCTCCCGGGTGTCGGACTCCACGTGGACGGTGACAATGTCCGCCCCGGCGTCGCAGAACTGCTGGACGTACCGCACCGGCCGCGTAATCATCAGATGGACGTCCAGAGGCAGAATCGTCACGGGACGGATGCACTTGACCACCGGGATGCCGATGGTGATGTTGGGGACGAACAGCCCGTCCATTACGTCCACGTGGACGTAATCCGCCGTGCCGATCCGGTGAATGTCCCGCTCAAGATTCGCAAAATCCGCGGAGAGGATGGAGGGGGCAATTTTAATCATGGAAAAGATCTCCTTTTTAAGGCGGCAGGCGGTGCGAGGCTCCGGGGGACCGGCCCCCAGGGGGTGGCGGCGTCTCCTCCCGAGGCATACACTACCATGAGCGGTACCGGGCGCCCCGCAGCGAATCCCGCGCAGCTGCACCGCCCCGGCCGGGGCGCCGCCGCTTTTTTGAATAGGAGCCGGAAGGGTCTGCCTTCCGGCTCCGCCCTGTTCGGGCGGCAGCCGGAAACCGCGCGGCCCGCGGACGGCTCCGCCCGCATTTTTAAATCGGTTCCATTGTAACAAAGCGGCGGGGGAAAAGCAATCCGAAATACATAACCGGCACCGCTGTTGCAAAAACTACTTCAAAACAGAAAAAAGTATGCTAAACTGCTTATATTAGAAAATACGTATGAAGTGGGGGAAGGTATGGAACTGACGGGGAGCAAGATCACGGACTATCAGGAGCGGGCGGCGCTTTTAAAGGCCCTGTCCAACCCTGTGCGGCTGGAAATCGTGCATACGCTGCTCCATTCCGGATGCCGGAACGTGGGCTGCATGGAGCGGGGGACCGGTATGTCCCAGTCCTGCATTTCCCAGCACCTGCAGCGCCTGCGGACGGCCCGGGTCGTCAGGGCCGAGCGGGTGGGGAACGAGGTTTATTACCGCGTGTCCTCGCCGGAGACAGCCCGGCTGCTGGCGGTTTTATTCGGAGAGGAGGCAGAGGGGTATGTTCTATGATGTGCTGGTCATCGGCGGCGGCCCCGCGGGCCTGTCGGCGGCGGTAAATCTCCGCGCCCGGGGGAAAACCGCGGCGGTGATCTCCAATCCCATTGAGGAAAACCCGCTCTGGCGGTCGGCCAGGGTGGAGAACTACCTGGGCCTTCCCGGCGTTACGGGACAGGAACTGCTGGATGCATTCCGCCGCCACGCGGAAACCGCCGGCGCGTCGTTTATTTCCGGCCGCGCCCTGAACGCGGCTCTGGTGGAGAACACCTGGTACGTCAGCGTGGGCAGCGAGGTCTATGAGGCGGGGGCTGTGGTTCTGGCCGCCGGGGCCTCCCGGGGGAGCAAATTCCCCGGTGAGGAGGAGTTCCTGGGCCGGGGCGTGAGCTACTGCGCCACCTGCGACGGCATGCTCTACCGCGGCAAGCGGGCAGTGGTGCTGGGCTGGACGGACTCGGCCCGGCAGGAGGCGGAATTCCTCCGCTCCATCGGCTGTCTCGTGACGTATCTGCACAGGCCCCGGAGCTGCCGGATCTCCCAGGAGGGAGACGCTCTGCGTCTCACCCACGCGGAGGGCGCGGCGGACGCCGACGGGATTTTTATCCTGCGGCCCTCTGTGGCGCCCACGGATCTCTTTCCCGGCCTGGAGCTGAAGGACGGCTGGGTGTCCGTGGACCGGAGAATGGCCACGGGACTGCCCGGGGTGTTTGCCGCCGGGGACTGCACGGGAGAGCCGCTGCAGGTATCCAAGGCGGCGGGCGAGGGCCTGATCGCGGGGCAGAGCGCGGCCCGATGGGTGGATGCGCACGCCGGAGCGAAACCGGCGGCAGGCAAGTAAAGAAACGGAATAAAGGAGAAAACACAATGGCACTTGAACATTTGACAACGGCGGACTTTGACGCCGTCACCGGCGCGGCGCCTCTGGCAATGGTGGATTTCTGGGCCTCCTGGTGCGGCCCCTGCAAGATGCTGACCCCGGTGATGGAGAATGTGTCCGCGAAGTACGGCAGCCGGATCCTGGCGGCCAAGGTCAACGTGGACGACGAGCCGGAGCTGGCCCGAAAATTCGGCGTGATGAACATTCCCACGGTGGTGTTCCTCAAAAACGGAAGGGAATTTGACCGGAAGGTGGGCGTGATGGCGGGCTCCGCCTACGCGTCCGTTCTGGATCAGAATCTGTGAGCGATAAAAGGCAGCCTGAGCGGGGATTCCGCTCAGGCTGTCTTTTTATCGGCGTTTGCCGGATTTATTTGAGAAGCAGTCCGCAGACCAGGTCGGTGTAGCCGGAGGGGTCGTCCAGGGGCAGTCCGGCAATGAGCAGCGCCTGATCGTAGAGCAGGGAGGCGTACTTCTTGGCCGTCTCGGGGTCCTCCGTTATGGCCCGGGAGAGAGCGGCAAAGGCCGGATGGGCGGTGTTCAGCTCCAGGATCCGGTCGGCCTTCACCGGCTGATCGGACTGCACGGCGTTGAGGTATTTCTCCATCTCGAAGGAGAGCCCCTCTCCGGCGGTGAGGCAGACCGGGTGGGACTTGAGCTTTTTGGAGGCCCGAACCTCCCGGACAGCGTCTCCCAGGGCGTCTTTCACGAATTTCAGCACCGGCTCATTTTCACCGGCCCCGTCCTTGGCGTCCTCTTTCTTTTCCCCGCTGTCCTCGATCTCGCCGTCCAGCACGGAGCGGAATTCCTTGTCCTTGTAGCTGTGCATCATCTGCACTGCGAACTCGTCCACTTCCTCCGTGAAGTAGAGAATTTCGGTGCCGCTGTCCTTGAGCCCCTCGATCTGGGGCAGCTTGTCGATGGAGCCCGCGTTCTCGCCGGGAGCGTAGTAGATAACCTTCTGGCCGTCCTTCATACGGGAGACGTACTCGTCCAGCGTCACCGGCTTTTTCTCTGTGGAGGACCAGAAAAGCAGCAGGTCGGACAGGGCGTCCTTGTGGGCGCCGTAATCGGCTACCACACCGAATTTCAGCTGCCGGCCGAAGTGCTTGAAGAAGGTCTCATAGCCCTCCCGGTTCTCCTTGAGCAGCTTCAAAAGCTCGGCGCGGATTTTCTTCTCAATGGCGGCGGCGATGATTTTCAGCTGCCGGTCGTGCTGGAGCATCTCCCGGGAGATGTTGAGGCTCAGGTCGGGGGAATCCACCACGCCCCGGACAAACCGGAAGTGCTCGGCCACCAGATCCGGGCACTTGTCCATGATCAGCACGCCGTTGGAGTAGAGCTGCAGGCCCTTTTCGTAGTCCTTGGAGTAAAAGTCAAAGGGCGTGGCGCCGGGGATGAACAGCAGGGCCTTGTATGTGACGGCGCCCTCGGCGGCCACGGTGATGACCTCCTGGGGGGCGGTGTAGTCGGAGAATTTGTCCCGGTAGAACTTGTCGTACTCCTCCCGGGTGACCTTGGATTTGGGCCGCTGCCAGATGGGCACCATGGAGTTCAGCGTGTCCACTTCCCGGTAGGTCTCATATTCGGGCTTGTCGTCGGGGTTCCCCTCTTTTTTGCGGGACTTGCTCACTTCCATCCGAATGGGGAAGCGGATATAGTCGGAGTAGCGGCGCACCAGATCCTGGAGCTTCCACTCCTCCAGAAATTCGCCGTATTTCTCGTCGTCCGTATCGGGCTTGAGGTGCATGATGATGTCCGTGCCCACGCCCTCTTTTTCGCATTCCGCCACGGTGTAGCCGTCGGCGCCGGAGGACTGCCACTCCCAGGCGGCGTCGGCGCCGTACTTCCGGGAGCGGACGGTGATGTGGTCGCTGACCATAAACGCGGAGTAAAAGCCCACACCGAACTGGCCGATGACGTCGGTGTCCTTGGCATCGTCCCCCACGTCCTTTTTAAACTGCAGAGAGCCGGAGGCGGCAATGATGCCCAGGTTGTTCTCCAGATCGGTTTTGTCCATGCCGATGCCGTTGTCGGACACGGTGATGGTGCGGGCGTCCTTGTCCGCGGCCAGGTCGATGTAGAAATCCTTCCGGGTCATGCCCACCGCGTCGTCAGTCAGAGCCTTGTAGCAGAGCTTGTCGCACGCGTCGCTGGCGTTGGAGATGATCTCCCGGAGGAAGATCTCCTTGTGGGTGTAGATGGAGTTGACCATCAGATCCAGCAGCCGCTTGGATTCAGCCTTGAATTGCTTTTTTGCCATGGAAATGCACTCCTTTGTTTTTCTTTTTACAAAAATTATAGCACCCGGCGGGGACCAAAGAAATTACTTTTTTGTAAACTTCACTGATAACCCGTTGCCGGAATCAGTTTTTGCGAGTAAAATCAAACCGTAAGGAAATCGGATACCTCCGTTTTCAGCGAAGGAGTCTTAAGCAATGGGATTTTTTAAAAAAATGGGCAACGCGTTTGTACGCCTGATGTACGGACGGAACGGCATGGACCAGCTGAATCTAGCGCTGCTCTGGGCCGGCCTGGGGGCCGATCTGCTCTCCATGATTTTTATCCGGCGGGTGCCGTCGGCGGGAACCGCTCTGTACTACGCGGCCATGGCGCTGTGGCTGATCCTGCTGTTTCGCACCTTTTCCCGCAATCTCTGCAAACGCCAGGCGGAAAACGCCAAATGGACGGCGCTGACGCGGGGCCTCCGGGATCGGCGGAGCGGCGCACGGAGCCGCCGGGCGGACAGGGATCACCGGTATTTCACCTGCAAAAACTGCAGGTCTGTGTGCCGGGTTCCGGTGGGCAAGGGAAAAATTGAGATCACTTGCCCCAAGTGCGGAGCAAAGATCCGGGCCAAAACCTGAACAAAGTCCGAAACGGAATTCCCGTTTCGGACTTTTGCCGCGTCTGGAAGCCGTCAGCCGGCGTCCTTCAGAAGATCTCCCGTCAGAACCTCCTCCCGGGTGGTTCCGTCGTCCTGTACCGTCTGCACCACGCGCCGGACATTTTGCAGCGTGCCGGTTTCGTCGTACTGGTAATAGTCGATGTCGTATTCCCGGGCACCGTCCCGGGTTCCGCAGACGATCTGCTTTGTGTCGGGATCCGGCTCCGCGTTGCACAGACAAAAGCCGTAGCGGAACTGCTCCGTGTCGGAATCCCACAGCCAGTAATAGTACGGCACATTGGATCCGGCGGTATTCCAGCCCTGCAGGCCGATATCCCCGCTGCCGTCAAAATTCATATCCGTGGCGGTAAAACCGCCGTCCTCCGCGGAGCTTTCGGCGCAGCCGCCCGAGTCGTCCGCGCCCCACTCCTTCATGATGGCGTCATGGACGGAGATGGTCTGAAGGGTGGTCTCTCCGTCCAGCACGTCGATGGAGGAGATGCCGTAGGCATTGTCGGGCTGCTTCTTCCCGTGGAGCAGCAGCGTGAGCGTTCTTCCGCCGTCCACGGTAATGGTCCGGTTCACCGCGTAGGAACCGTCCTCCAAAGCAGAGGCGTCCGCCGCGCCGGAGGCGTCCGCCGCCAGCCGGGGAACAGATCCGCCCGGAGCGGAGGCATCGATGGGGGGAGCGGTCGTGCCGCAGGCGGCGCAGAGAAAAATCGCCGCGCCCAGAAAAAGGGATAGTGCCGGATAGTTCTTCATGGGTCCTCCTTAGAAGCTTATCGGGCGCCGCTGAGGACACCGGAATGCGCTAATAGTGATAAAATCGTTTTTTATTATAACGGGTTTCTCCGGCAAATTCCACAACAAATCGGTAACAAGTTTTATTTAGCCTCGAAAGCTGACTCCCGCCGCCCCATTTGCCCGGCGGGCCGGGGGCCTTCGTCCCACTCTGCGCAACAAAAAAATGCCCGGCGGGCCGGGGATTAATCCGGCTGAATTTCGCCGCGATTTTACATGATGAGGTGAGCGATATGCACGAACTACCCAAACAGTATCACATCCGCTGCGCACCCGGCGACGTGGGGCGCTACTGCATTCTGCCGGGGGATCCCGGCCGTGTTCCGGCCATCGCGGCGCTTTTCGACGAGGCGCATCCCGTGGCCTGCAATCGGGAGTTTACCACCTGGACCGGCACACTGCTGGGCGAGAAGGTCAGCGTCTGCTCCACCGGGATCGGCGGCCCCTCGGCCGCCATCGCGCTGGAGGAGCTGGTGCGGTGCGGGGCGGACACCTTCGTGCGCACCGGCACCTGCGGCGGCATCGATCTGAACGTCAAGGCGGGAGATGTGGTGGTGGCCACCGGCGCCGTCCGCTACGAGCACACCAGCCTGGAATATGCGCCCATTGAGTTTCCGGCGGTGCCGGACTTCAAGGTGACGGCCTGCCTGACCCGGGCGGCGGAATCGCTGGGCTACCCCCTCCATACCGGCGTGGTCCAGTGCAAGGACAGCTTTTACGGCCAGCACGATCCGGAGAAGTCCCCGGTGTGGTATGAGCTGCGCAACAAGTGGGACTCCTGGAAACGCCTGGGCGTCAAGGCCAGCGAGATGGAGTCCGCCGCGCTGTTTGTGGCGTCGTCCGCCCTGGGGGTGCGCTGCGGCTCCTGCTTCCACGTGGTGTGGAATCAGGAACGGGAGGCCGCCGGTTTGGATCAGACCATGAGCGAGGACACCTCCGCCTCCGTGGCGGTGGCTGTGGAGGCGCTGCGGCTTCTCATCGCGGAGGATCGGAAAACGAGCTGAGCGTCCCGGTATCCCAGCTGAAAATGAACTGCCCGCCGCATTTGCGGCGGGCAGTTTTTGCGCCGCGGAGAGCGGGCTTTTTCGGGAAAATAGGGCAGACAAACGGACAAAGAAAGAATAAACGCAGAAATATGCCTGAAACCGCGGGGTAATTTTTCAATACGAAGGAATACCGCTATTTAGCAGACAATACAAAGTGCCGCCATACAATGCAGATGATTTGATGCAGTCAAATAAAGCAATACAAAGAAGCTTAATTGTATGTATAATATATACAATTATAAATTGAAAAACAGTGGTAAATTATATAAAATATACAAATACGCCCCAAAACTTTGTCTGTTTTAAGAATTGAAATGTATGGTGTATGCGCTATGATAGAACCATCGGACGATCGTTCAAAACCGGCATACAGAAAAGGAGGGGAGTTATGAAGCGCATTGCTATCATCGGCAGCAGCGGCGGAAATCTCTACATGCAGGGAGGAAACAATCCGCCTGCGCTGCTGGGCGAGATTTTCACACAGGCTGCGTCCGCGGGGATCGAAGTGGGGTTCGTGGAGTTTATCGGAGCCACCCGGACCATGGACGGAATTCCTCCCGATTCACCGGCAAAGCTGTACCTTTTGGACGGCAGCGGCGGTGTCTCGGCGGGAGAGCAGAAGGAACTGCAGGCGGTCAACGCAGACGCCAGAGCGGAGGATGCCAAGCTGGCGCAGATGATTCAGGAGGGCCGCATTGACGGACTGATCCTGATGAGCTGCGATCCCACAGGCACCAATGAGGCCTCCATCAAGGCGGCGGCGGAGAAGAAGCTTCCCTGCGTGGGAACCGGGGGAGCCTCCATGGCCAACACGCAGAAGCTGGGCGCCAATGTGGTGGCGGCTTCCGGCACAACCGGAACCACCAACCGAACCCGCGCGGTATCGTTTGTCTCATCCCTGGCCAAGGAGTGGAAGCTCAAATACCGCCCCGTTATCGGCAAGACCGCCGGCGGCGGCGTTGAGGCCAACGTCTGGAAGCGCATCAACTTCCGCGGCATTATGATGGCGTCGCTGCCCGGCTTTATCGCCATGGCGCTGACGCTGGCCATCAGCAAGATCCCGGGTCTCGGCGGGCTGGAGGACGTGTTCAACGCCCTTATCGAGATTATTCCCGTCATCGTGGCGGCCATCGCGGCCAAGCAGATATCCGGACTGGACGAGGTGGGCATCGTGGCCGGCATTGTGGCCGGCTTCCTGGCCAAGGACGGCGGTTTGATCGGCGGCCTGGCCGCCGGCATCATCGCGGGCGTGCTCGCCTATTACATCATCATTCTGTGCTTCAAGTGGAAGGTTCCCGGCACCACGGCCAACATCGCGGCCGGCGGCATCGGCGGCCTGGTAGCGGGCCTGGTGGGCAAATTCGCCCTGGCGCCGATAGCTCTGTTTCTGGGCAACGGCATCAACGATCTGATCTCCGCCGCTCTGAGCTACAACGCCGTTCTGGCCGGCGCCATTGCGGGACTGCTGATCTGGCCCGCCATCATCGGCGGCGTCTATCACGCGGCGATCCTGCCCATCGTGCTGCTGGAGATGGAGGCTGCGGGCTTCAGTTTCCTGGGCGCCATCGACATGACCGGCCTGGTGATGGTTTCCGCAGGCATCACCTTGGCCAATGTGGTGTTCCCCCGGCAGAAGAGCGACGCGGCGGCGGCCCTTCCGGGCTTCCTCATCAACGTGTGCTTCGGCACCTTTGTGGAGGCGTCGTACCCATTCATGTTCTCCAGCAAACTGGTCTTCGGCTCGGCCCTGATTTCGGCCGGCGTCAGCGGCCTTTTTGTGGGCCTGTTCAACGTCAAGGGCACCGCGTATGTGCCCGCCGTGATGGCCCCCTTCATGGCCAACCCCGGCAAGGGCTTCTTCTTCGCGCTGTGCATGCTGATCGCCATGGGCCTCGCCTTTGTGCTGACGGCCATTGCGAATAAGGTGGAATCCAGAAAAGCTCTGGCGAATGTGGAACACTGAGCGCCCGAAAGGGTCGGACGCGCATGAAATTTTGTGAAGAAAAGAGATTTTGAACCATGATTTACAATGACATGAACAAGCGCATGCAGATGGCCCGCAAGAAGATTTACGACGCGCTGGAGCGCGGCGGCGGGTACACCATCCTCTCCACCGGAATGACCGGCGACGACTCCCGGCTGGCCAAGGCCGTCACGGACGTGGGCGTCCGGATGATCGAGCCCAACCATCCCGCCGTGGCGCTGGCCCGGGGACACCGGGGCGTCACCGTCATGCACCAAGCCGAGCAGATCCGCTATGAGATCACCGTGGATCAGATGGCGGAGGTCACCCGGGGCGTGCGGGCGGTCTGCCCTCCCGATACCTACATCACCGTGGGCATCCCCGGCGGCTTCACCGAAGTGGTGCCCCTGCCGCTGAAAGAGGAGGATTTCGTCAAGATGGCCATGGCCGGAGCCGACGGCCTGCACATCCATAAGTCCAGCCTGCGGGATCTGGAGGACGTGGTGACCATGGCCCACAAGTACGGCCTTCTGGTAGACGCCTACATCGGCATGAGCACCGACCTCCACACCTTCGGCCTCACCGCGGACGACACCGAGTCCGTCCGCACCATCGCCCGGCAGATGGAGGAGACCGGCGCCGATATGATCGGCATGATGACCGGCATGAGCTACGAGGGCGTCGAGGCCGGCAAGATCCATCCCATCATCAAAGAGCGCCTGTGCGCCCTGGTGGAGACAGTGAAGGTTCCCACCCTGGCTGAGGGCGGCATCAACATCACAAACTTCAAGGCATTTAAGGATACCAAGGTCAACATTCTGGTGATCGGCACCTCCATCGACAAGATGGTGGAGAAGGCCGCACAGCAGGCTGTTACCGATTTTATGAACATCTGAGCGGGTGCGCAGAAAAAGCGTGCCCCCGCGCCGGAGCGGCGCGGGGGCACGTTTCCGATTGCCGGGGAAAACGGGGAGCGCTTGCAAAGAGGAGCCCTGTGTATTAAACTGAAGAAAATCGGGCGGCAGAATTTTTGACGATGGGGGTGCTTTTTGTGGGCGGAAAAAAAGAGGACTGCATCTATATGCGTATTTACAATGACCTGCGGGCGAGAATCACCGGCGGCGAGCTGCGGCAGGGGGAAAAACTGGCCACCGAGCTGGAGCTGCGGGAACAGTACGCCGTCAGCCGCGACACCGTCCGCAAGGCGCTGGCCCGTCTGGAGGCGGAGGGCTTTATCTCGCGCAAGCCCTCTGCGGGCACGTTTGTGACGGTGAAAAAGGCCAATTACGCGCCCATGCCCTTCCACGAGAGCTTTACCGAGCAGATGCACGTCCTGGGGAAGACGCCCTCCTCCGACATTCTCTCCATTGAGATCCTCTCCGAAACGGAGCGGGCAATCGCCGCCGCGCTGGAGCTGGAGCGGGGGGAAAAGCTGTACCGCATCTGCCGGCTGCGCCGGGCGGACGGGGAGCCGATGGCCTATGAGGTGGTGTATCTGCGGCAGAAATTCTGCCCCAATATCCATACCCGGATTTACGACAACACCTCCCTCTACGAGCTGTACGAGACGGACTACCATCTGCACATGGGCATCATCGAGATGAATATCGAGGCCAAAAACGGCGACGCCCGCATCAACAAAATTTTGGGGCTGAAGAATCCGGCGGCGCTGCTGACCATCACCTCCGTGATGCATCTGGAGGACGGAACGCCCCTCTATTACGTCATCAGCTACCATATTGGGGAGAAGTACGTATTTAAAACAGTGCTGCCCCGGAAGGCCGGGTCCCGGAGCTGAGCGGCGCGGCGCCGGGCGCTTCCGGAAGGAGGACAGAACGGGGCCGCCGCAAAACCGATGCGGCGGCCCCTCCGGGTTTAAAAGAATTGTGCCGGGACGGCCGGAGCGGCGCGGATTACCGCTTTTCGCTCCGGGCGTCGGTGAGGTGGACGTTGAGATGATCGTAGGTCATCTCGACTCCCGCGTCGGCAAAGGCGCCGCGGAGCTGTTCGCCCAGTGTGAAGTACACGTCCCAGTAGCGCTCCGCCGCGCACCAGCAGTAGACGGTGTAGGAGATGGCGCTGGAGCCGTACTCCGTCAGATAGACGGCGGGAGCGGGGTCGGTCAGGACGTCCGGCGTCCGGGACAGCGCCTGGAGACAGGCGCCGCGCACCGTTTCCGTGGGCGCGTCATAGGATGCGGAGAGCTTCCAGGCCACCCGCCGCCGGCCCAGGACGGTGTAGTTGGTCATTTTGGAATCCGACAGGGCCTTGTTGGGGATCATGACCACCAGACCGTCCGGCGTGACCAGCTTGGTGTGGTTGAGGGTGATCTCCTCCACCGTGCCGGAGGTGCCGCCGGACTCAATGAAATCGCCGATGGCAAAGGGACGGGAGGAGAGAATCACCAGTCCTCCGGCCATGTTGCCCAGGATGTCCTCCGCCGCCAGGGTCAATCCCAGGGAGCCTACGCTCAGCAGCGCGATCAGGGACCTGGAGTCCACCCCCAGCTGATCGATGATGATGACCGCGGCAATGAGATACAGCAGCAGCTTGACGCCGGAGGCCAGATATTTCTGCACCCGGGCGTCCAGCTTGGATTTCTCCAGCATCCGGCGGAGCAGCCGCGCGGCGATGCGGATGACCAGAAGGCAGACCAGCGCCGTGAGAACGGCGCTCAGCAGATCACCCCAGGTGATTTTGCCGATGCCGGTGGTTTTGGAGGCCAAATCGGAAAATGACATGAAAACAGCTCCTTTCCGCAGATAAAACAGCTTTATCATAGCGGAACGAACTGAAAATGTCAACGCGGTCCGGCGGCCCGGGCGCAGAGGGCGCGGGGCAGCCAAATCTCAGGGGAGTTTGTTAAATTTTCGCAAAGAAACGGGAAAAATGCTTCATCCTGCTCTGCTTCTTTCGTCCTTTTGTGAAAATGTTTGTGAAATTCACCGTTGACTGTCTGTGCAAAAATCGTTATGATAGTGACAGGAAGACAACTGGTTGTGCGAAACCTGCAGGAGTTGTAATACGCATGTGAAAAGGAGTGCTGTGACATGTATACTCAGGAGATCACCGTCAATAATGAGGTCGGTCTGCATGCTCGCCCCGCTACATTTTTTATTCAGAAAGCCAACGAGTTTAAAAGCGGGATCTGGGTGGAAAAGGAAGACCGCAGAGTCAACGCAAAGAGCCTGCTGGGCGTTTTGTCTCTGGGCATCGTAAAGGGTACCACGATCACGCTGATCGCTGACGGCACCGACGAGAAGGAAGCTGTCGAAGCACTGACACAGCTGGTGAAGAATAATTTCGGCGAATAAAGGGCATTCCCGCAGACGGTTCCGCATTGCGCGGGACCGTCTTTTTTGTTATACTGGGGTCGCTGAAAAAAGAGGGGAGGGATCCGCGTGAACCGGGAGGAACTGCGGGAAAAAGCCAACGGTCTGCCGCTGGCCCCCGGCGTCTATCTGATGATGGACGCGGCGGGGAAGGTCATCTACGTGGGGAAGGCGAAGAAGCTCAAAAACCGCGTCAGTCAGTATTTTCAGGACAGCGCCTCCCACACGGAAAAGACCCGGGCCATGGTGGCCCAGGTGGATCACTTCGATACGATCTTCGTCACCAGCGAGTTCGAGGCGCTGATTCTGGAAAACTCCCTCATCAAGCGCCACATGCCCCGCTACAATATCCTCCTGAAGGATGACAAGGGCTACCCCTTTGTGCGGCTTTCCGCCGGGGAGTATCCCAGCTTTTCCATGGTCAGCCGCATCGCGGCGGACGGCGCCCGGTATTTCGGCCCCTTCGGAGGCCGGGCGGAGACCCGGGCGGCCGTGGACGCGGTGTGCGCCGCGCTGCATCTGCCCACCTGCCGCAGGCAGTTTCCCCGGGACGTGGGCAGGGACCGGCCGTGCCTCAACTACCACATGGGGCGGTGCGACGGGTTCTGCCGGCCGGAGATGAAATCCGAGGAGTACCGCCGCCGCATCGGCCAGGCCGCGGCACTGCTGGAGGGAAAGGGAAAACAGCTGCTCCGGGAGATCGGCGCGGAGATGGAGGCGGAGGCGGAGGCGCTGCATTTCGAGCAGGCCGCCGTGCTCCGGGACCGGATCGGCGCGCTGAGCGCCCTCTCCAAGCGCCAGACCGTCATTGCCGGAATCTGCGCGGACACCGACGTGTGGGGCCTGCGGGAGGCCGGCGGAAAATACTGCTGCGCCGTGCTCCATGTGGAGGACGGGCAGCTCGCCGGACGGGAGACCCGGCTGCTGACCGCCCCGGGCGGCGAAACCGCGCCGGAGCTGCTGGCCGCCGTCACGGCCCAGTACTACCTGCCCCGGCCGCTGCTGCCCCGGGAGATCCTGCTGCCGGTGGATTCCGGCGACTGTGAGGAGCTCAGTGAGGCGCTGAGCCGCCGGGCGGGCCATCAGGTGCGCGTGCACGTGCCCCTGCGGGGGGAGAAGGCGGAGCTTTTGGACATGGCCCGCCGCAACGCGGGCGAGGAGGCGGAGCGGGCTGTCACCGTGGACGAGCGCGCCCGCCATACCCTGGAGGAGCTCCGCCGGATGACGGGGCTGCCGTCCCCGCCGGAGCGGCTGGAATCCTTCGACATCTCCAATACCGGCGCAGACGACATTGTGGCCTCCATGGTGGTCTATGTTGGCGGAAAACCGCTGAAGTCCGCCTACCGCCGGTTTAAAATCAAGAGCGTGGAGGGGCGCCCGGACGACTACGCCTCCATGCGGGAGACGCTCCGCCGGCGGCTCTCCCGGGCCGCTGAGGGGGATGAGAAATTTCTGCCCCTGCCCGACGCGTTTTTGATCGACGGCGGCGTTGCCCATGCCCAGGCGGCGCTGCACACGGCAGCGGAATTTAACTGCGCGGTGCCCATTTTTGGCATGGTCAAGGACGACCGCCACCGGACCCGGGCGCTGGTGACGCCGGAGGGGCGGGAGATCGGCATCTCCGCCAACCCCGCGGTGTTTGCCCTCATCGGCCGGATTCAGGAGGAGACCCACCGCTTTGCCGTGACCTACCACCGGGAGAGCCACGCCAGGCGCGGCGTGCAATCGGTGTTGGACGGCATCCCCGGCGTGGGGCCCAAGCGGAGGGAGGAGCTGCGCCGGGCTTTCGGCAGCGTGAAAGCGATCCGTTCCGCCGGGGTGACGGAGCTGGCGGCGGTGGTGCCTAAGGTTACAGCAAACGCGATCTGGAACTATTTTCATTCCGGCAAAAACGACCGGTAATAGGACGGGACCCCAGGAACCAAGCGGTTTTTCCGCGATTCCCGGGGTTTCGTCATTTTTTACAAAGAGGTGACAAAAAAGAGGAAAAGATTTACCCGTTCACCGTTCAATTAGGAAAAAAATAGAAAAAACCCATCAAGGGGTAGCACTTCTTTAAAAATGTCGGCGCTATATCTAGTGCCGCCGGGAAAACTATGCGATTTGTGAAAAACAACCGCCCGATTTTTGTTGAAATGGCACAACATTTAGAATATAATGGGAACAATGGTATACATAAGAGGTATACGTAATTAACGATCAGTCGTGCGGCAGGCGGAGGTATACGATGGAGATCCTGTGGGGCTGTGCGGCCTTTGGGCTATTTTTTCTGGGGGACCTGAACGATTGGAAATGGGCGTGGGCGCCGCTGCGGATTTGTTTTCCGGCGGGCGCGGTGCTGCTGGCGGTCGCAACGGTCCGAATGGCGCTGAACGGGAGAGCCCAGCTTCCCGGCGCGCTTCGGGGCCTTTTTTTTGTGCTGGCGGCGGGGTTTCTGGCTCTGCTGGTCTACACGCTGTTTTTTGCTCTGAACGCCGGAGAGGCGTACGTGAGTCAGGACGTCCGGCGGGCAGTCTGCGCCACGGGGATCTACGCCCTGTGCCGGCACCCCGGCGTTTTGTGGCTGGCGGGAGTGTATCTGTGCCTGTGGGCTGCGGCGGGAGTGCCGCTGCGGGCCGGGGCGGTTTTCAGCGGATTGAATCTGCTGCTTGTGTGTTTTGAAGATTTCAAGGTGTTTCCGGCCCGGCTGGCGGGATACGGCGCGTATCGGGAGAATACGCCGTTTCTGATCCCCACCGGGCGGAGCATCCGCGCCTGCAGGGCGACTTTTTGAGGGAGGGCGGCGATCCCCATGCGATTTGACGAACGGCTGAAAAAGGTCAGCCATGAGCAGCTGTGGCAGGAATACTGCGGCTTTCTCGACATGAGCCTCGCCGACTATATGTACACGCAGAACCGCCTGATGGAGGAGCAGCTGCACCTTTGGACGGCTTCGGGCCTTGGCAGGAAGCTGCTGAACGGCAGATCCCCCGCCACGGTGGAGGAGTTCCGCGCGCAGATGCCCCTGACGTCCTACGCCGACTATGCGGACGACCTGCTGGCCAAGCGGGGAGATCTGCTGTGCGACCAGCCCGCGGTGTGGCTCCAGACCACCTGGGAGGGCGGCCTCCGGCCCATCAAGCTGGCGCCCTATACGCGGTCGATGCTGGATACATACCGTCATAATCTCATCGCAACCGTCATGATGGCCACCGGCCGCAAAAAGGGCGATTTCGACATCAAGCCCGGCTATCGGATTTTATACGGCGGGGCGCCGCTGCCCTACGCCACGGGCCTGACGCCCTCTCTTTTCGACGAGGATCTCCGGTTTACCTGGCTGCCCGACAGCAACACACATTCCAACCTCTCCTTCAGCCAGCGCATCAAAAAGGGCTTTTCCATGGCCATGAGCGGCGGCGTGGACTACTTTTTTGCCATCGGCAGCGTGGCCAACTACATTACCGAGAGCTTCGGCAAAAGCGGCGGCGGCTCCGGAAAACTGAATATCTCCCTGGGCAACGCGCTGCGCTATCTGAGGGGCAAGTATATCAGCCGCCGGGACGGCCGGGCCATCCGCCCGGGAGACGTCTTTCATCTCAAGGCCTTTTTCTACGGCGGGACGGACGCCCGCTGCTACAAGGACCGGCTCACCGAGGCCTGGGGCATTGTGCCCACCGAGGCCGTGCTGGGCACCGAGTCCACATGCCTGGGCTGCGAGACCTGGGAACACAACGGCATGGTGCTTTTCCCGGACTCCTGCTTTTATGAGTTCATCCCCGAGGAGGAGATGCGGCGCAGCCTGGACGACAGCGCCTACCAGCCTCGCACCTGCCTGATGGACGGCGTGGTGGGAGGCCAGAACTATGAGCTGGTGCTCAGCGTTTTCCACGGGGGCGCCTTCATGCGCTACCGCATCGGAGACGTGTACCGCTGTGTCAGCGCCGGCGGCGGCGAGCTTCCGCGCTTTTCCTATGTGGATCGGGCGCCGGATGTCATCGACATCGCGGGCTTTACCCGGATTACGGAATCCTCCATGCAGGAGGTGATCCGGCTCAGCCGGCTCACTCTGGGCGACTGGGCTTTGAAAAAGGAGTTCGACGAGCACGACAACCCGTTCCTCCATATGTATGTGGAACTCCCTCCCGAGGCGCAGCTGGACGAGGTGGTGGTCATCCGGGTGCTCCAGGAGCACCTGTCCATCTACTTCAAGTATTTTGACAGCGACTACGGCGACCTCAAGAAGCTTTTGAATATGGAGCCGCTGCAGATCACCATTTTGAAATACGGCACGATTTCCGGCTATGAGACGGAGCGCGGCCGCCGGCTCAGCCGGATCAATCCCGGCATGCTGGACGTGGTGGGGCTCCTCAACTATCAGGGCCGGCCCTCCGTGCCGGGCGGGGGGGCGCGCCTATGACGATGCATGACGTTCCCTTCCTCTATGTAAATATTACCGCCCTATGCGCGTTTGTACTGATGTTCGCCGTGTTCCTGGCGGCAAAAAAGACGCCGGAGATCCGGGCTTTCCTCCTGATGATGGTGGACTGCGTGGTCTGGATCGCGGGCTCTATTCTCATGCGGCTGCAGGTTTGGCCAGGATTGAACTTCTGGTACTATGTCTCGCTCCTGGCCATCTTTTCCATGGAGTTTGTGTTCTATAACTTCCTCCACAGCTTTGCCAGGGAGAACGGAAAATTTATGCTGACAGTGTTTCTGACGGCCACCTTTGCGCTGGTGCCGGGAACGCTGACCGGCTTTTTCCTGGCGCCTCCGGTGCCGTCGGTGCAGCCGGACGGGACCGTGTTTTACGTTTATCACACGGTGTATTGGCACATGATCTTCCCCTGCGTGCTGTTTATCACGGTGATCATCGCCTCGCTGCAGCTGCTGGGGAGAATGAAGCGGGAGCAGGGGGTTCACTCCTCCGGCGCGCTGATCCTGTTTTTGGGCGGCGTCATCGAGCTGGTGGGCAACCTGATGCAGATCTTTATTCCGGGCAACACCTTCCCCTTCGACGCGCTGGCCGGCGTGATCTACGCCGGAATGATGGTGTTCGCCCTGTACCGCCGCCGTCTTTTCCGTATGACGCTGGTGGTTTCCCGGGGGATTCTTATGCTGGCCGTAGTGGCTGTGTGCTTCCTGCTGGGCATTTTCTGCGTGGATCCGTTTTTAAAATTTTTCCAGGTGCGAATCGGGCTGGGCTACCAGGCGTCGCTGACGGTGGTGTCCCTGCTGCTGGCCGGGATGCTCTCTTTGACGTACAGCCTGGTGCGGCGGGTGATCGACACGCTCTTTACCCGGGAGGAGCAGCAGAACAAGCTTCTCAAAAGCTTTTCCGCCGAGGTCTCCCAGTCCCTCTCCACGGATGACATTATGGCCAAGGTGTCCGGCGTCATTCAGCAGGAGCTGCCGGTGGTGCAGCTTTATATCTGCCTGGCCGACGAAAAGGGCTACACGGCCCGGTACAGCTCCCGGCCGCTTGCACCCATGGCATTTTCCATCAGCAAGGACAGCCCCAAGGTTCACTATCTGGAGGAGCAGGAGCCCTATCTGATCATGCGGGAATTCTGCGCCACGCCCCATGCCATCTCAGACTGGGCGGAGGAGAAGGAACTGTTCCGCCGGCTGGAGATCGACTGCGTGGGCGCCATGCGGGACGGCCGCCAGATCGTGGGATTGGTGCTGCTCTCCGCCCGGGATCACGGGCGAACGTTCAGTTCTGCGGAGATGGGCTTTTTGGAGACGGTGTGCTCCGTTGCCTCCATCGCCATGAAAAACGCCAGCCTGTACGAGCAGATGTTCCGTGAGGCCCGGATTGACGCGCTGACGGGCGCTTACAACTACCGGTACTTCGTGGAAAAAGAGGAGGAACTGTTCAAGGCCTGCTACAGCGACTGCATCACGCTGATGTTTGTGGATGTGGACGATCTGAAGCTCTACAACCAGCTCTACGGCGTGGAGGCGGGCAACGACGCCCTGCGCTGCATCAGCGATGAGCTGACGCTGTGCGCCGGGGAGAGCGGGACGGTATTCCGCACCAGCGGCAAGGTGTTCGCCGTGCTGCTGCCCCACTGGGACGCCCACCGGGCCAATGTCCTGGCGGAGGAGATCCAGCGCCGGGTCCGCACTATCAACAGCACGGCCGGACGGCAGAAGTACAAGCCGCTGACCGTCAGCGTGGGAATCTGCGCGGCGCCCTATGCGGCCTCCAGCGCCAAGGAGCTGATGAACAACGCCGATCTGGCCGCTTTCAACGCGAAAAAGAGCGGCAAGGATCAGATTATGCTCTTCCGCGGCGCCTCCGCCATTCCCCAGAAGCTGGCCGAGCGGACGGACGCCATCGTGGACAACGTGGACCGGGGCAGCGACGAATACGGCGCCATGCCCATGATCTCGGCGCTGACTGCCGCCATTGACGCCAAGGATCACTACACCTTCGCCCACAGTAAGAATGTGGCGCGCTACGCGGCCAACCTGGCCGTGGCGGCGGGACTGAACAACGATCAGGTTCGGACGATCTACGCTGCGGGGCTGCTGCACGACATCGGAAAGATCAGCATTCCGGAGGATATTCTCAATAAATCCGGAAAGCTCACCGATACGGAATACGGCCTCATGAAAAACCACGTCAACAACTCCATCGAGATGATCCGGCACCTGCCGGAGATGGACTACCTCATTCCCGCGGTGCTGGGCCATCATGAGCGCTGGGACGGCAAGGGGTATCCCAGGGGAATCGCCGGAGAGGATATTCCCATCTCCGGGCGGTGCCTGGCCATCGCCGACGTGTTTGACGCCATGACCACCGACCGGCCTTACCGGAAGGGCCTTCCCCTGGAATACGCGCTGATGCAGATCAGTCAGGGGGCGGGGACGCAGTTCGATCCGCAGCTGGCGACGGTGTTTATCCATCTGGTGCAGGGAAATGAGATGCCGCTGGCCGGCCGGCTGGCGGGCGGACACGCATAAGAAAAAGAAGAGCTTTCAAAAGCTCTTCTTTTTTTGCGCCTCGATAAATGGGGATGTGGGGGCCGGTTCAGCGGAACCATCTGCGCCGCAGCTTCCGGCGCCACGCAGCCGCCGCTCGGCTCACCAGGAGATCCGCCAGAAGAAAGGTGACGCAGCTGAGGACGGCCATCAGGACAAAGGCCGCCAGGGAGAAGCCTGAAAATTCCCGGGCCAGTTCCTCCGCACCGAAGAGAAACAGCAGCGCGCCGTATGCGCCGGCGGCGGCGCAGCAAAAGAGCGCCAGCTTGGCGATAATCCGTACCGCCGCCGGCCCGATGCGGTCCAGGGCGGGCTGGGCCGCGGGATACCAGCCCAGAAAGACAAAGACTATGGCCAGTTCCCGGTCGGGGCAGAGAATCAACCCCAGCAGGGCGGTGGCCCCGTAGGCGGCCAGGAACAGGCGCCGGCCGCACTCCTCCCGGACGGGCACCAGCGTCAGAATCGCCAGAAGGGGCGCGGCATAGACCATCACAGGGACGAAACCGCCCAGAAGCAGAAAGACGGACGCCAGCGCGCAGAGCATACCGCTCAGCGCCAGGCGGCGGGCTTGCAGATGCAATCACTTCACATCCTTATATCTGAGTTTGTAGTAGCTCCAGCGGCGGAGCCGGGCCAGCTTTTCCGCCTGGCCGGCGGAGAGCGTTTGGGTGACGGCTCCGTCTGCCGTCTGGTAGGTCTGCCGCTGAATGACGGGCAGCTCCCGCCGCATTTCAGAAAGATAGCGGAACCAGCTGCTCTCCTTTTGGCGTCCCGTCAGCTCCAGCACCGCGGAGCCCAGATAGCAGGCGCTGAGCGTTCCGTCGCCGGAGAGATTCAGGGAGGCCTTTGCCGTGTCCCAGTCCAGAGCCTTTGCCGCGGCGTCGTTGGCCCAGATCACATAGGGCGTCTCATAGGAGCGGAGATAGCTCTCCGTGCCGCCGTCCTCCGGCGTCAGCCCCAGGCCCAGCTCCCGGTAGCAGAGCTGATCGTCCCCCAGGTAGGGCAGATGGTCGCCCCAGAACACCAGCACCACCGGCTCACTCCGGGCTGCGAAGAAGTCCCGGAGCCGGCCCAGCATGGCGTCGGCGTCCCGGACGCCCTCAATATAGACGCCCAGCAGCGTCCGCGCCTGATCGGAGAGCTGTGCGGAGGTCTGCACGGCGGGGAACTGATAGCCGGCGCCGTATTTGTCCGCGGTGTAGGACATGTGGTTTTGAATCGTCACGGTGCAGCTGAAAAGCGGCTGGTTCTTCGCGGCCGAGGATTTGAATTTCTCCTCGATGAGCCCCGCCATGCTGTCATCCGTGACCCAGCGGCCCTTGTAGGAAAGCCCGGTCATATCCTTGGCAAAGAGGATCTCCCGGGCGCCCAGCCATTGGTAGACGTTCTCCCGGTTGTAAAACCAGGCGTCTCCCGGGTGCATGAAAAGCGTCTCGTAGCCGTCGGCGCCGTATACCCGGAAAAGACTGTCCAGATTCCGGTTGACAGCCCGGAAGGCGGAGGTGGTGGTGTCGGACAGGGCGTTGGTCTGCATCCCCGTCAGCACGTCGAACTCCGTGTTGGCGGTGCCGCCGGCGAAACCGGGCACCACCACGCGGCCGGAGACACAGTGGGGATCCGTCCGCAGGGCGTGGAGGTTGGGCAGGGGATCCTCATCGGCAGAATAGGTAAAGACATCGCTGTCCGTCAGATCGGAAAAGGCCTCGTTCATCACCATGATGACGTTGACGTCCGGCGCCGTCCCCGTTTCAACGGCGGCGGAATCCCACTTTTCCGCCTCCGATTTGCTGAAGCCCGCGGGGCGGTCCACCGTATAGGTGGTAAAATTGTGGCAGAAGCAGTAGGGGAACCCCAGCTCATTGAAAACGGTGGGGATGTAGTAGGGGTTGGAGACGGTGAAGGAGCCGTACAGGCCGTTGTCGGCGTAGACGGTGAGGATCAGCGCGGCCAGCACCGCCAGCGAGGCCAGAAATCCGGCGGCCCGGGCAATGCCGCCCCGCAGCGTCTCCACCGGAAAGGGCTTGCAGCCCACGATCCGCGCGCAGAATTTCAGCACGACCATGAAAATGAGAATCACCGTGATGACGGCCCAGGGCCAGCTGATGTGGTAGCTGCCCACCGCGCTGCCCGCCTCCTTGAGCAGGAGAAAGTCCCGGGGGAACACCGGCTCGTCCCGGACCTGCAGCTTGATGCGGCTGGCCAGGGACAAAAACGCGCAGCAGGTGCCCACGAGACACGCGGAGGAAAAGACGTTGCGCAGCACGAAGGCGAACGCCACGATGAGAAGGCCGATGGGCAGGCAGTTGAGGACGATCAGCAGCGGCTGGGCCCGAAATACCGCCAGCACGGAGCGGAGGCTGTTGGGCTGCACCCACAGGCACAGCAGCGTTGAAAGCCCCGTCAGCGCAACGGCCAGGAAAAGAGAGGGCACCAGCCCCCAGCGGTAAAGAGGCGCCCGTGGGGGCGTTTTGCGTTTTTTCAAGAGGGCGTTCCTTTCTGCCGGAATCCCAAGAACCCCCGTGGAGTCCTTACATCCCCGCGTACAGAGATCTGATAAGCGGCCGCCGGAGGGCTGATGCGCGCCTGCCGGCGGCAAATGGTTTGCACTTTATTATAGTGATTCCCGGCGGAAATTGCAAGGGCGGCGGACCGGACGCCGCCGGCCGGAGCGCGGACGGCTATTGGGAGCGCGCCCGTCCCGCGGAGATAAAATCCCCTCCGTTTCGCCCAGATGCGACAACGGAGGGGATTTTTCGTCCGCAATATAGGAGACAGGATCAAAACCGCGGGAAGAGCATCAGAAGGTGACGACTTCCTCCGCCGGTTTTTCGCAGGGGGAGACGGACGTCACGTTCATCACCGGCCCCTTGCCCTTGTAAGCGGGATGCTCCTCCACGCCCATCCGGGCCGTGACCTCGATCCAGTCCCGGTTCTTGTATTTGCTCAGCTCGCCGCCCCGGGCCAGGATTCCGAAGAAGGTCACATCCTTGGCACAGCACACCATGGCGAACCGCCCGGGGCAGTCCACGCCGGGATAGCGCTTGGAATGGCACATCAGGAGCTTCATATGCATCAGCTTGCCCTCATACCGCTCCGGATGATCCATTACGTCCACATACCACACGCCGAAATCCGCGTCCGGGATGTCCACGACCTCCGCCGTCAGATCGAAGGGACACTCGTCGCCGGTGAGATAATTTTCCGAGGTGCCGTCGGTATTCTCCAGATAGATGTCGGCCCGGCGGTTGACCATCCGCAGGTTGCGTTTGCGCAGCGCGGCGCGGAGCGCGTCGTCGCAGCGGTTAAAGACGATCATGTCCGCGTTGGTGATCTTCTCCATCATGATCTGCCCCATATTTTTGGCGTACAGGTCGAAGGTGTCCGCCTGAACAAAGCACATGATCTGATAGAGCACCCAGTTTTTAGGCAGCAGATCCTTGAAAAAAGGCTCCAGCGGCCACATGCCGTTGTATTCCACCAGCACCTGCTTGGGGCGGTATTTTTTCTCGCACTCCCGGAGAAAGGCGCAGCTCAGCTGCTCCTGCTCCTCCACCTTGACCACGGTGACATTGTCCAGAGCACTCTGTTCGTACTCGATTTCACCCTCCTCGCAGCACACAAGGAGCGTGCGCTCCTCCCGGGCGAGGCCGTCCTCCAGACAGCCGTTGATAAATTTGGTCTTGCCGGCGTCCAGAAAGCCGACAACCAGATAGACAGGAATTTCCATGCTTTTGTGTTCCCCTTATCAGAATTGGCCAGCGCTTCAAACGCCGAAAAGCTCTTTGAGCCGGTCCTCCCGGAGCTGGGAGCCGATGACGCACAGCCGGCCGGTATAATCTGCGCTGCCGGTCCGAACCTCATGCTCCTCCGGCACATAGTCAAAGTGCAGCCAGGTGCCGTCCTCCGCGGGGACAATGCCCTTGGCCCGGAGAATTTTGCCGTAGTCTCCGGAGTCCAGCTTCGTGAGAATTGCGCCGATGGCCTCCGCTGTAAAGTTCTTGGGCGTCTCGATGCCCCAGGAGGTGAACACCTCGTCGGCGTGATGGTGATGGTGGTGATGCTCATGCCCGTCGTGGTCGTGGTCACCGTGGTCATGGTCATGATGGTGCTCATGCTCATCGTGATCGTGATGATGCTCGTGGTCATGCTCATGCTCGTGCTCATGGTCATGCTCGTCGTGATCGTGGCAGCAGCAGTCGTCGTCCTCGTCGTCGTCCGCCTCGGCGGCGTGCTCTGCGCGGATTTTCTCCAGCAGCTCGTCGGCCAGGGAGGTCTTTTCGATGGCGGAGAGAATGGCCTTGCCGTCCAGCTGATCCCAGGGGGTGGTGAGAATGGCGGCGGTGGGGTTCTTTTCCCGGAGCAGGGCCGCGGCGGCCTCCAGCTTCTCCGGCGTCAGCTTCTGGGTGCGGGAGAGGATGATGGTGCCGGCGCTCTCCACCTGGTTGTTGTAGAACTCACCGAAGTTCTTCATATAGACCTTGACTTTCGTGGCGTCGGCCACGGTGACAAAGCTGTTGAGCTCCAGCTCCGGCGCCTCTGCGATGGTGTTCTGTACGGCCACCACCACGTCGGAGAGCTTGCCCACGCCGGAGGGCTCGATGAGGATGCGGTCGGGATGGAACTGCTGCTGCACATCCTTCAGCGCCCGGCCGAAGTCTCCCACCAGGGAGCAGCAGATGCACCCGGAGGACATCTCACTGATCTGAATGCCGGAGTCCTTCAGGAATCCGCCGTCGATGCTGATCTCGCCAAACTCATTTTCAATGAGCACCAGCTTCTGGCCCTGATAGGCCTCCGCCAGGAGCTTTTTGATGAGCGTGGTTTTTCCGGCGCCGAGAAAGCCGGAGATAATATCAATTTTTGCCATGCAATCAAGTCCTTTTTTAAAATTCGAAGGCTGCCTCCCGCGCACCCGGCGCGAAAGGCCGATTCAACAGCCTCTATTCTATCATTTTGCGAAAAAATTGCAACCGCTCCGGGAAAAACCGCTGAAACTGCCGCCGCCCCCGGATTTTGCCGGGGCCTCTTGCCAAATCCGGGGCGGATCTGTATGATGGACGGGAGGGAGATGAGGACATGCTGGAACGCACGCCGGATTATTTTGAGCAGTTTCACTGCCTGGCGGGCCGCTGCCCCAAAAGCTGCTGCACCGGCTGGGAGGTCGTGATCGACGGCGAAACCGCCGCCTTTTACGGGACGGTTCCCGGCCCCCTGGGGGAGGAGCTGCGGGCGAGCCTCCGCACGGAGGACGGCGAGCGCTGCTTTGCCCTCTCCCACGGGCGCTGCCCCTTTTTGGACGGCCGGGGCCTGTGCCGGATCTATACGGAGCTGGGGGAGGAACACCTCAGCGGCACCTGCCGTCTTCACCCCCGCTTTGCCGAGGAGTACGGCCCTCTGCGGGAAATCAGCCTGGCCGCCTCCTGCCCCGCGGCGGCGGAGCTGCTGCTGAGCTCCCGGGAGACGCTGACCTTCCCCGCCCGAAGGACGCCGGAGCCGGAGGAGGCCGGCGACCCGTGGCTTGCGCCGCTGCTGGCACTCCGGGGGCGGATGCTGGAGCTGCTGGGAGACCGTGCCCGGCCCCTGGCCAGTCGCCTTTCGGCGGTGGCGCTGCTGGCGGAGGAGGCCCAGCCCCTGCTGGATCAGGATCGGGCGGAGGGGCTGGCGTCCCTTCCGGAGGAGCCGGTTTCACGCCCGGCGCCGGACGCCCCGGCCCTTTTCCCCGGAGGCTTTCGCTTCCTGCGGACGCTGGAGCTTCTGGAGGAGGACTGGCCGCCGCTGCTGACGGCGGCGGAGAGCGCCGGAGCCCCTGCGTGCCCGGATTGGGCGCTGGAGCGCATCTTCGCGTATTTCCTGTTTCGGTACGTCCTCAAGACCGTCAACGACGGAGATCTTCTGGGGCGGGTGCGGCTGTGCATGTTCAGTACCCTGACCGTCCGGCGGCTGAGCGCCTGCGTTCCCCTGGGGGAGGCACTGTACCGCTACTGCCGGGAGATCGAGCACAGCGAGGAGAATCTGGAGGCGCTGACCCAGGCGCTCCGCGGTGAGGAGAGCCAGATTCCCCTTGCGCGGGAGATAGAAACCGTTTAACCAACTCAAATAAGTCCACAAGTAAAGGACATTTGTACGCTAAAACTTTTTTGAGCCGCCAAACTATATTTATTTTTCACAAAACGTATTGACAAATGCAGAAATCTATTGTACATTATAGACACAAGGAAGGAGTGAGTCCCATGGGCTAGCCCCCAAGATCCACTGGTTTCCCTGATAGATGGAAAGAACGGCTCCACACGAACCCATTTCTTGTCAAAGACGAAACACCGCTCATATTTGAGACCAGCACGGATCGTCCCCAGCAGGAGACACAACCGGGCAAAGAATTGTTTTAAGGATTGGCACGAACTGTACTCCAGAAGCGCTGTTCTTTCCAGCAGACCAAAGTCCGGCCTTAGATCATTCCCAAGAGGATCCGACCCGGCATCGCGATCAACCCCAGTTCTCAAGCAAGACCCAGGTTCCAAGCAAGACCCGAACCCAGCAAAGTCTGAAGAAATTGCGAGGTACTGCATAGTGAACGAAAACCCCAGTCAGAAGTGACCCCGCCAGTTCGTTGGAAACTGGCGGGGTCGAAATTTTTCTGCGCTGCGGCATGGGCCGCTGAAAGGCGCCCGGCGGCGCGAGGAGAGCTCCGGATCCTCCCGAAAGAGGATGCGGGGTATTTTTTTGCCCTTCTGCGAAAAAGCGGCTCTGGCGGCACCTCGGGAACACCGGGGCAGAGCAAGCGGCCGGCCGTCTGCCAAAGGGCAGCCGGCCGGCCAAGGACTGGAGGAACGGAGCGAATGTTATTGATGATCGACGCTGGCCATGTGGCGGATCAGATCTACCAGCTTGTTGGAATAGCCCCACTCGTTGTCGTACCAGGCGACGACCTTGACGAACGTGTCGGTGAGGGCGATTCCGGCGCCCTTGTCGAAAATGGAGGTGCGGGGATCGCCCAGGAAGTCGGAGGAAACTACCGCGTCCTCGGTATAGCCCAGGATCCCCTTCATCTCGCCTTCGGAGGCCTGCTTCATGGCGGCGCAGATCTCATCGTAGGTGGCGGGCTTCTTCAGATTGACGGTGAGGTCCACCACGGAGACGTCCAGGGTGGGAACCCGCATGGACATGCCGGTGAGCTTGCCGTTCAGCTCGGGAATGACCTTCCCCACGGCCTTGGCTGCGCCGGTGGAGGAGGGGATGATGTTGCCGGAGGCCGCGCGGCCGCCGCGCCAGTCCTTCTTGGAAGGGCCGTCCACCGTTTTCTGGGTGGCCGTGGTGGAGTGTACGGTGGTCATCAGGCCGTCCGCAATGCCGAAGCTGTCATTGAGCACTTTGGCAATGGGAGCCAGGCAGTTGGTGGTGCAGGAGGCGTTGGATACGAAGGTCATGTCGGAGGTGTAGGTGTTGCTGTTGACGCCCATGACGAACATAGGCGTGTCGTCCTTGGAGGGGGCGGACATCACCACGTGCTTGGCGCCTGCGTCGATGTGGCCCTGGGACTTCTCCTTCGTCAGAAAAACACCGGTGGATTCCACCACGTACTCGGCGCCCGCCTTGCCCCAGGGAATGTCCCGGGGTTCCTTTTCGGCATAGACCGCAATGGCCTTTCCATTGACGATCAGCTGGCTGTCGTTGTAGCTGATGTCACCCTGGAAGCGGCCGTGCATCGTGTCGTAGCGCAGCATATAAGCCATGTAATCGGGGGACATAAAGGGGTCGTTCAGCGCCACGACTTCCACGTCGGGACGGCTGAGGGCTGCCCGGAAGACGAGACGGCCGATGCGGCCGAAGCCATTGATTCCAATCTGGGTTTTCATAGAAAGGACTCCTTTCAAATTTCGCAGCCGGCCGGACGACACAGCCACCAAAACGATTACGTAAACGATGTGTTAAACGATTGCAGTAGTATAATAGCACGGAGCGCCATGGGGTGCAACTGTCAAAATCGATAATGTTAAACCGATTACATTGTTAAATTTTATAAATCGGTCCGACTAAACACAACAATTTTAAGAAAATACGGGAAAAGATCTTGACGCAGGGGGAATGGTGCCCTATACTGATAAACAATCAAACGGTTACGCAAAATGGTTATTCTTTGCGCAAGAGGGTGTTCCGATGAAAGTTACAATCAGTGACGTGGCGCGGATGGCCGGTGTTTCCACCGCCACGGTTTCCCATACCATCAATAAAACCCGGTACGTCTCCGAGGATACCCGGGATAAGGTGTTCAAGGCCATCTCGGAGCTGGGCTATACGCCCGACGCGTCGGCCAGGAGCTTCCGCACCGGGAAAAAGAAGACCATCGGGTTCATCGTGCCCGACATCTCCAACAAGTTCTTCGCCACCATGATCGAGTCGGTGGAGCAGTGCTTTTCCCAGGAGGGCTACCACCTGATTATCGCCAACACCAAGGAGGATATGGATCGGGAGGAGACCAACATCCGGCTGCTCACCGCGGGACTGGTGGACGGACTTCTCGTCGCCAGCACCATCGACGATTTTGCCCGGTTTGACGAGCTGATTCCCGCGGGATTCCCCGTGGTGCTGGTGGATCGGACCTTCGAGACAAAAAAATACTCCTCGGTCTGCGTGTCCAACTTTCAGCCCATCTACCGCAGCGTCTGCCGCCTTGCGGGGAAGGGCGACCGGCGGATCGGCATCATCGGCGGCCTGCCCCGCCTGAGCACCACCAAGGAGCGGATCAGCGCCTACCAGCAGGCCATGGCCGACTGCGGTCTGGAGGCCGATCAGAATCTGATCCGCTACGGCAACTCCATGGAGAACAGCGCCAGCAAGTGCCTGGACGAGCTGCTGGAGGAGCACTGCGACGCCATGATCGTCTGCCAGGGACTGATGGCCTCCGATACCATCATGTACCTCCATAAAAAGGGCGTGCAGCTGGGCAAGGACATCGACCTCGTGAGCTTTGAGGATTATGATTCCAGTTTTTATCAGCTTTATGCAAATCAGATGGACTCCATCGTCCAGCCGGTGGAGGAGCTGGGCCGCTCCGCGGGAGAGCAGATTCTCCGGCGGGTGCGGGAGCCGGAGGCGCCGATTTTTGAAAAGGTGCTGACCTCGTCCTACCGGCCCTACAATATCCCCGGCGCGCAGAATCCCTCGGACCGGTAGGGGAGTCCCGCGCAGGCTTTCACAGTTCGAAAAAAACGCCCCGCCGCAGAAGCTTCTGCGGCGGGGCGTTTTTTGGCGCTTGTGAGAATCAATACCGGGAATCGGCAGCCCGGAAGGTCCGGCGTCAGCGCATGCACGCTGCCATGACCTCCTGCTTCCGCCGGAGAAATTCCGGGCTGTCGGGATCCCGGGGGCGCTTCAAATCATCCATGGCTACGGACAGGGCGGCGCCGCTCCCGGGGAGCACCACGATCCGGTCGGCCATCTCCACCGCCTCGTCCAGCTGGTGGGTGACAAACACGATGGTGCGGGGCAGCTCCCTCTGAATACGCAGCAGCTCCCGCTGCAGCTCGGCCCGGGTGATAAAATCCAGGGAGGCGAAGGGCTCGTCCATCAAAAGCACCTCTGCCCGGCCGGCCAGCGCCCGGGCCAGGGCAAGGCGCTGCTTCATGCCGGTGGAAAGCTGGAGGGGCGTCAGCTCGGCATACTCCGTCAGCCCCACCAGCCGGGTCATGCGCAGGGCAATTTCCTCCCGCTGATCCGGCGTCAGTCCGGCGGAGGTGGACATTTTGACGTTGTTGTGCACCGAGGTCCAGGAGATCAGGTACGGCTCCGGGTACAGCATGGCGGTATGAAAATCCTCCGGCATGGAGATGCTGCCGCTCTGGGGCTGCTCCAGACCGCCCAGAAGACGCAGCAGCGTGGATTTTCCGCAGCCGCTCCGGCCCACCAGCACGGTGATCTTCCCCAGGGGAATCTCCAGATCCAGATCGGAAAAGACCGTATGGACGGCACTGCCGATGGGATAGGCTTTTGTGATGTGATTCAGTCTGATTTCGTTCACTTTGCGTTCCTCCGTTTTCCAGGGCCGGTATCCGGCCGCACAAACGGTGCTATTTTAACAGAAAAGGACCCGTTTTGCAACCGGGCGGCGGGCCAAGGAGAAAAAAAGACCGTCCCGGGGGGTTCCCCGGAAGAATTTACTCCGCAAAGACAGTCCAGGGATAGATGGCCGGCGGCTCCCGGACAAATTCCATGGCCGCGCCGGTGACCGGGTGGCGGAAGGACAGCCGGTGGGACCACAGGGCAATGGGGCAATCGTCCGGCAGGAGGCTGTACTTCCGGTCGCCCACCAGCGGCAGTCCCCGGGAGGCGAACTGCGCCCGGATCTGATGGGTTCGGCCGGTGATGAGCCGGATCTTCATCAGGGACAGCCCCTGACGGGAGTCCAGCGTCTCATACTCCAGCTCCGCCCGCTGCACGCCCCGGGCCATCTTTTTGACGGCGTAGGTCTTGCGCTCCGCCGGATCCCGGGCCAGCAGGTCGGAGAAGGTGCCCGCGATCTGGTGGGGCCGCCAGTGGATAACGGCCAGATATTCCTTGCCGAAGGTGCGGCCGGAGATCTGGGCGCAGAGGGCCGAGGCGCTCTCCGGCGTCCGGGCCAGCACCATGAGGCCGCTGACCACCTGATCCAGCCGGTGGACGGTGCGCACGTCGCAGCTGGGGTCGCCCAGGGCCTGACGGACCAGCTCCGGAAGCCCGCCGGGCACATCCGTGGAGACGACGCCCGCAGGCTTGAGGCAGACCGCCAGCGTCTCGTCCCGATAGAGAATTTCAACCATGGAAAGCCCTCCTTGTCGCCCGCCGTCCGATCCGTCCCCGGCGGGGGACGAAAATCCGGCGGAAAAGCGGAGGACGGCCGGTCGGGCGACCGGCGGCCCTCCGCCGCGCGTAAAAAATCTCACCGAAGTCCGCCGCTTCCGGCGGCAACGGACGGGAGCTTCGCCCCTCAGCCCTTGAGAGAGGCCAGCGTCTCCGCCGCGATCTGATCGGCGGTGAGGCCGTATTCCCGCAGAACGTCAGCCGCTTTTCCGGACTGGCCGAAGCGGTCCTGGACACCGATCTTCCGGAATTTGCAGGCGACGTTGCCCATCAGCACGTCCGCCACCGCATCGCCCAGGCCGCCGATGACGCTGTGCTCCTCCACGGTGACCACGGCGCCGCACTGTTTGGCGTACCGCGTCACGCACTCCGCGTCGATGGGCTTGAGGGTGTGTACATTGACCACGGCGGCGCTGACGCCGTTCCCCCGGAGCAGCTCCGCCGCCGCCAGGGATTCGCTGACCATCAGGCCGCAGGCAAAGAGCACCACGTCCGTGCCCTCCCGCAGGACGTTGGCCTTTCCGATCTCAAAGGGATAATCCTCCTCAAATACCGGGGAGGCCAGCCGGGCCAGCCGCAGATAGGCGGGGCCCTGCATTTCGGCCAGGGCGAACACGGCCTTTCTGGTCTCGGAGGCGTCGGCGGGGACGATGACGGTCATGCCGGGAATCACCCGCATCAGAGCCAGGTCCTCAATGCACTGGTGGCTGCCGCCGTCCTCGCCCACGGATACGCCGGCGTGGGACATGCACAGCTTGACGTTGAATTTGGGATAGGCCACGGAGTTGCGCACCTGCTCGTAAGCCCGGCCCGCGCCGAACATGGCGAAGGTGCTGGCAAAGGGGATGAGCCCCATGGTGGACATGCCCGCCGCAGTGGCCACCAGATCGGCCTCCGCGATACCCATGTCGAAAAAGCGGTGGGGGAAGGCCTTTTTAAAGATGCCGGTCTTGGTGGCGCCGGCCAGATCCGCGTCCAGCACCACGACCTTGTCGTTGACCTGCCCCAGCTCTGCCAGGGCATTGCCGTACGCCTCGCGGGTTGCAATTTTTTCACTCATCTTCGTTAGCCCTCCAGTTCCTTCAAAGCCTGCTGACGCTGCTCCTCATTGGGTGCCTTGCCGTGCCAGCCCACCTGATTTTCCATATAGGATACGCCCTTGCCCTTGACGGTGTGGGCCAGGATGCACTTGGGTCTGCCGGGCAGCGCCGGAATTTCCAGCGCGGAGAGCACCTGGGAGAGGTCGTTGCCGTCGGGCAGCTCTACGACGTCGAAGCCGAAGGCCCGGAGCTTGGCCGGAAGATCGCCCAGGGACATCACCTCGTCGTTGGTACCGTCGATCTGCAGGCCGTTCCAGTCGATCATCACGGTGAGGTTGTCCAGATGATAGTGCGCGGCGGCCATAAAGGCCTCCCAGATCTGCCCCTCCTGGCACTCGCCGTCACCGCACAGGCAGAACACCTTCGTGTCCAGCCCCAGGTGTTTGGCGGCCAGCGCCATGCCGTTGGCAATGGATACGCCCTGGCCCAGAGAGCCGGTGGAGGCGTCCACGCCCGGCACCTTTTTGGCGTCGGGGTGGCCCTGCAGGATACTGTGCAGCTGCCGGAAATTCTGAAATTCTTCCCGGGAGAAAAAGCCCATCTCCGCCAGAACGCCGTAGTAGCAGGGGGCGGCGTGGCCCTTGGAGAGGACGAACCGGTCCCGGGCGGGATCCTGAGGATTTTTGGGATTCACGCGCATCTGCGTATAAAAGGTGCCCACCATCAGCTCCACGGCGGAAAGGGAGCCTCCGGGGTGGCCGCTGCCGGCGTTGGCCGTCATGTTGATGATGTCCCGGCGTACCTGCCGGCAGACCTCACTGAGCGATTGTGTCGTCATAGATTACCCTCCATTTTTCATCAATGTGGGATTCTTACTAATAACGTAACGTAGCATAGTTGTCCTGCCCTGTCAAGCGACGTCCCGGACAAAATCCGCCGCAAAAAGACTTGACAAATTTGGTCTACTATTATAGACTCAAATTGGTCTATAAATATAAACCGGAGGGGTGCCCAATGAAAACCTATCAGCTCTGCGACAGCGAATACCGATTTATGTGTCTGGTGTGGGACAGCGCTCCCGTGGCGTCGGGGGAGCTGGCGCGCCTGAGCCTTGAAAAGCTGGGGTGGAAGAAGTCCACCGTGTATACGGTGCTGAAGAAGCTCTGCGACAAGGGAATCGTGGAGAACGAAAACGCCGTGGTGCGCGTGCTGGTGCCGCGGGAGGCCGTCACCGCCGGCGCGGCGGAGGGGTTTGTGGAGCGGGCCTTCGGCGGGTCGCTGCCGTCGTTCCTGACGGCGTTTATGAGCGGGAAAAAGCTGACGGATCCGGAGGCGGAGGAGTTGAAGGAGCTCATCGACGCGCATCGGGAGGAGGGAACGCGATGACGGCGCTGGCCGGGGCGTTCAGCGTCCTTTTGAAGCTGGCTTTGACGGCGCTGCCGGTGATGGCGGCGGTGGCGGCGGTGCGGTGGCTGCTGCTGCGTCTGGGAACGCCGAAAAAATACGTGTTTGCCCTGTGGCTGATTGTGGCGCTGCGGCTGTGCTGCCCGCCGGGGCTGTTCCCCGCGGCGCCGGCGGGCCTTGTACGGCCCGAGGCGGCGGCCCGGAGCGTCTATGTGGGCCCCACGCGGACCGTTCAGGACGACGGGGGCGCTGCGCCGGATGATCAGATCCTGAAAGACCGGGGCATGCCCGTCAACAGCCGGGGCGAGGTGGTGGTTTCGGGCTGGGACGGAAGCTCCCCGCCGCTGACGCTGCCGGAGGCGGGTGCCGCGGTGTGGCTTCTGGGCATGGCGGCGATGGTTTTCTGGAGCCTGCGGTCCTGGCTGCGCCTGCGCCGGAGTCTGGCCGCCGCCACGCTGCGGGAGAAGGGCGTTTACGAGTGCGGCGACCTGCCCACGCCCTTTGTGCTGGGCGTCCTGCGGCCCAGGATCTACATTCCCTACCGCCTGACGGACGAGGAGCGAAGCTATGTGCTGCTCCACGAGCGGGCCCATCTGCGCCGGGGCGATCCGTGGTGGAAGCTGCTGGGCTTCGGGATTCTCACGGTCTACTGGTGGAACATAGCGGCGTGGGCGTGCTGGGCGCTCTGCAGCCGGGACATGGAGATGGCCTGCGACGAGGCGGTGGTCTCCCAGCTGGGACCGGAGGCAAAGCGGGGCTATAGCCTGTCCCTGGTGAGCTTCGCCGCGGAGCGCCGGTTTTCCGCCGCCGTGCCGCTGGCCTTCGGAGAGACCGGAGCGAAAAGCCGGGTAAAAAATGTGCTGCGCTGGAAGCGCCTCCGGCCGGGTCTGGCAGTTCTGACAGCCGCGGCCTGCGTGCTGCTGACGGTGATCTGCTGCACCAACGCCTATGGCTCCGGCAGCTGGGTGGAGAGCAGCGGAGCGGCGTTTACCTGGCACCTGGATTCCAAAGTGCGCTCCGCCGCGGTGGTGGAGGAGGTCTATTCCTACGGGGAGCTGACGGGACGGAACATCCTGATGCAGGGCCCCGTGGGCTGGGGCGGCCTGCCCCGGAACAGCCGGTTCGAGCTCAGCCTCACTCAGAGCTCCAAAAATGAGGATGGGTTTTCCTGGCGGTACCGGCGCCATGGGCGGAGCGCGGAGTATCTCTCCGGCGCGGCGCTGCCGGAGGGCCTTGCCTATACGGGCTGCTCCACCTTTATTACAGCGGAGGGCCGGGACAGAACGCAGCTGGCCTCCGGCGGGACGGTGCTGCTGGCCGATGTGCTCCGCTTTCAGGGAGAAACCGCCGCCCCGGCCTTTGACGTGGACGACCAGGCGGCTCTGCAGGCGGGTCTCCGGCAGGCACCGGAGGCGGTGGTGCTGCGGCTTTTGACCTCGACGGATAAAAATCACACAGAGGAGGCGTGGACGGCGGCGGAGAGCGGCTCCGCCGGCAGCCGGGCCCCGGCGGCCTCCATCGTCTGCGAGGAGACCACGGGGGACGTCCCCTATCCCGCCATGGGCGGGTATGTGGCCCAGTTTGCCTACGATCTGCCGGACGGCGTGCAGCGGGCGGAGCTGCGGGCCATGGCCTGGCGGCAGGGAGAGCTAGTCAGCGACAAAATCGTCTGGAGCGGCGCCGTGGGCGGCGAATTTCCGGCGGCGGGCCGGTTCTGGCTCAGCGCCTATCCCCGGCGGGACGGAAATAACTGGGGGAGGATTTTTGATTTTTCCATGACGCCCTGGACGGCTGAGCAGACGGTTCCGGGGCAGGGCTATTCATCGTTCACCGTGGATCTGACAGACGTTACGCCGTCGGATGCGGCCTTCGGTGACCGGGAGATTTTATCCCTGGGCGGCAGCCGGCTGCCCAGTGCATACAGTCTCAGCGCCGGCGACCGAGTGCCGCTGATGACCGTCACCTTCGGCCAGCACGGCGGCGCGGCGGACGGAGCCGTCAAAAGCGCGGCCCCCGGAGCTTTGAGTGACGATGCCGCGCTGCGGGACGCGGCCCGGGGCAACGACGTGCTGATCCTGCTGCGGCTGTGCCTGCCCGCGTCCGGGGAGGCTGGTGTCCCGGCTTCGTGAGGATTTTCCGCCGGTGCGGGACTGATGAATGAGACAAGAGAGGCGCGGGCCACCGGAAAAGGACGGCCCGCGCCGCTCGTTTTTCAACCCTGCATAACGGCCTGAATATACATTTAATTCAACTGTTAATGAAAATTTATGCAAATTATTCCAAACGGGCGCATAAATTTTTGTACAGGATTTCACTTGAATAAATATACATCTATAACGTATAATTAGCCTATCAAATAAAACAAACGGAGGTTTGGTTCTTATGGATAATACAAATATCAAAAAAATCGTACTGGCCTATTCCGGCGGTCTGGATACTTCCATCATCATTCCCTGGCTGAAGGAGAACTACAACAATCCGGAGATTATTGCCGTGGCTGCGGACGTAGGCCAGGGCGACGAGCTGGAGGGCCTGCAGGAGAAGGCCAAAAAGACGGGCGCCTCCAAGCTGTACATCGCCGATCTCACCGACGAGATGGTGGACGACGTGATCTTCCCCTCCCTGAAGATGGGCGCCAGCTATGAGCAGTATCTGCTGGGCACCGCGTTTGCCCGGCCCATCATTGCCAAGAAGCTGGTGGAGATCGCCAAAAAGGAGCACGCCGACGCCATCGCCCACGGCTGCACCGGCAAGGGCAACGACCAGGTGCGTTTTGAGCTGGGCATCAAGCGCTTCGCGCCGGACATGAAGATCATCGCCCCCTGGCGTGAGTGGAGCATCAAGAGCCGGGACGAGGAGATCGATTACGCGGAGGCCCACAAGGTGCCCCTGAAGATCAGCCGCGAGACGAACTATTCCAAGGACAAGAACCTCTGGCATCTGTCCCACGAGGGTCTGGATCTGGAGGATCCCGCCAACGAGCCCCAGTATGAAAAACCGGGCTTCCTGGAGATGGGCGTCAGCCCCGTCGACGCGCCCGACAAGCCCGCCTATGTCACCATTGACTTCAAAAAGGGCATCCCCGTGGCAGTGGACGGCAAGAAGATGAAGGGCAGCGACATCGTCCGCACGCTTAACAAGCTGGGCGGCGAGAATGGCATCGGCCTTCTGGACATTGTGGAAAACCGTCTCGTGGGCATGAAGGACAGAGGCGTCTACGAGACGCCGGGCGGCACCATTCTCTACAAAGCGCACCAGGCGCTGGAGATGATTACCATTGACAAGGATACCGCCCACATGAAGAGCAAGCTGGCGGTGGACTTCGCCGATCTGATCTACAACGGCAAGTGGTTCTCCCCCCTGCGGGAGGCGCTCAGCGCCTTCGCGGATAAAACCCAGGAGTACGTCACCGGCACGGTGAAGCTGAAGCTCTACAAGGGCAACATGATCACGGCCTCCATCACCTCGCCCCACACGCTGTACTCCGAAAGTCTGGTGACCTTCGGCGAGAGCGATTACGACCAGGGCCAGGCTACCGGCTTCATCAACCTCTGGGGCCTGCCCGATACGGTGCAGGCGCTGCGGGAGCAGGGAAAGCTTTGATCGGCAGGGGACGCGGGTCCCCTTCGCCGAAATGATGAAAAGGACGGACTGGCGGGAGCGCAGAGTCTCCCGCCGTTCGCCGTATATAAGGAGCTGCAGCTATGAAATTATGGTCCGGGCGGTTCGGCAAGGAGACCGACGCCCTTGTAAACCGGCTCAACGCCTCCATCGCGTTTGACGCCCGCCTCTATGAGGAGGACATCGCCGGCAGCATCGCCCATGCCCAAATGCTGGGCGCGTGCGGCATTATCGCGCAGAAGGACGCCGACGCCATTGTAAAGGGCCTGGAGGAGATCCGCACGGACATCCGGGCGGGCAAGGTGGAGTTTTCCGAGGAGAACGAGGATATCCACATGAATATCGAGACGCTGCTCACCGCCCGGATCGGAGAGGCGGGGAAGCGGCTGCATACAGCCCGCTCCCGGAACGATCAGGTGGCCGTGGATTTCCGGATGTATGTCCGCGGCGAGATTCCGGTGATCGTGGGGCAGCTGGCGGAATTTTTGACGGTGCTGTGCCATCGGGCGGAGGAGTACAAAACCGCCGTTATGCCCGGCTACACGCACCTTCAGCGGGCGCAGCCCGTCTCGTTTGCCCAGTACCTGATGGCTTACGCGGCCATGCTCTGCCGGGATGTCACCCGGCTGGAGGACTGTCAGAAGCGGCTCAACGTGTGTCCGCTGGGCTCCGGCGCGCTGGCCGGTACCACCTACCCCATCGACCGGTTTATGACGGCCCGGGCGCTGGACTTCGACGGCCCCATGGGAAATTCCCTGGACGGTGTGTCCGACCGGGATTACGCCCTGGAGCTGCTCTCCTGTCTTTGCGTTTTGATGATGCACCTCAGCCGCCTTGCTGAGGAGGTCATCCTGTGGTGCTCCTGGGAATTTAAATTTGTGGAGCTGGACGACGCCTACGCCACCGGCTCCAGCATCATGCCCCAGAAAAAGAATCCGGATGTGGCGGAGCTGGTTCGGGGCAAGACCGGGCGGGTGTACGGCGACCTCATGGGCCTGCTCACCGCCATGAAGGGCCTGCCTTTGGCGTACAACAAGGATATGCAGGAGGACAAGGAGCCGGTGTTCGACGCCGTGGATACCGTGGAGCTGTGTGTGCCGGTGTTCTCCGCCATGGTTGAAACCATGAAGGTGCTGCCGGACAATATGCGCCGGGCGGCGGGCCGGGGCTTTATCAACGCCACGGACTGCGCCGACTATCTCACCCGCAAGGGAATGCCCTTCCGGGACGCCTATACCGTCGTGGGCAAGCTGGTGGCCGGCTGCGCCCGGCAGGGCAGGACGCTGGAGGAGCTGACGCTTCCGGAGCTGACAAGCGTATCCCCGCTTTTTGAGGAGGACGTCTACGAAGCTTTGAAGCTGGAGACCTGCATGGAGCAGAGAAAGAGCTACGGCGGCCCCGCCACGGGCGAGATTGCCCGCCAGATCGCGGAGACGGAGCGGTTCGCCGCGGCCCGCCGGAAATAGGCCGCTGCGGGACGGACTGCGGAGAGGGAGGCTTTCCATGAAACCCAAGGTGTATGTTGACGGACAGGCCGGAACCACCGGACTGCAGATTTTAAAACGGCTGGAGGCCCGCCGGGATCTGGAGCTTTTGACCATTGAGGAGTCGCGGCGCAGGGATCTCTCCGCCCGAAAGGCGCTGATGGACGCGGCGGATCTGGTATTTTTGTGTCTGCCGGACGCGGCGGCGGAGGAGGCCGTGGAGCTCATCGGAAATTCCGCCGTCCGGGTGATCGACGCCAGCTCCGCCCACCGTACGGCGCCCGGCTGGGTCTACGGATTTCCGGAGCTGGGGACGCGCCAGCGGGGAGAGATCGCCGCCGGTTCCCGGGTGGCCAACCCGGGCTGCCACGCCACGGGCTTTTTGTCGTCTGCGGCCCCGCTGGTCCGGATGGGGATTCTGCCCCGGGACTATCCCGTCACCGTTTACTCCCTCACCGGCTACTCCGGCGGCGGCAAAAAGATGATTTCCCAGTACCGTTCCCCGTTTCGCGGGGCAGAGCTGGACGCCCCCAGAATCTACGGCCTGACCCTCCAGCACAAGCACCTGCCGGAGATGCAGAAGATCGCGGGGCTGGACTTTCCGCCGGTATTCAATCCGGTGGTGGACAATTACTGCAAGGGGATGGCTACCACCATCCTGCTGCACAACCGCCTGCTGAACGGAACGCCCTCCGCCGAGGATATCTGCGCGGAGCTGAGCCGCTTTTATCAGGGGAAAAAGCTCATTCGGGTGGTGCCCTTCGGCCAGAACGACCCAATGCTCTCCGCCAACAAGCTGGCGGGGCGGGACTGCCTGGAGCTTACCGTCTGCGGCAATCAGCGCCAGACCATGATCACGGCGGTGTTCGACAATCTGGGCAAGGGGGCGTCCGGCGCCGCCGTCCAGAATATGAATCTGATGCTGGGGTTTGAGGAGACAGAGGGGCTGACGCTGTAATAGAGAAAGCGCCGGACGCCCACCCGCGGGAAAATGCCGCCCGCCCTCGCCCCTTGGGGGGGGCAACCGGGCGGGATGGCAAAAGCGGCGCCGCCGTCCAGAATATGAATCTGATGCTGGGGTTTGAGGAGACAGAGGGGCTGGCGCTGTAATAGCGGAGGCGCCGGACGCCCGCCCGCGGGGAAAGGCCGCCCGCCCTCGCCGCACATTTGAAAAGGGGAGAAAATCCATGAAATACATCGAAGGCGGCGTCTGCGCCGCCATGGGCTTTCAGGCGGCCGGCATTCATGTCGGCGTCAAGACCCACAATCCGCAGAAGAAGGATGTGGCGCTCATCGTGTCGGACGTCCCGTGTGCGGCTGCGGCGGTTTTTACCAAAAATATTGTGAAGGCCGCGCCCATCCTGGTGGATCAGATTCATCTGCAAAGCGGCCGCGCCCGGGCGATTATCGCCAACAGCGGCAACGCCAACGCCTGCGCGCCCTCCGGCGAGGAGAACGCGGAGAAAATGTGCGCGGCGGCGGCCGCGGCCATCGGCTGCGGGGCGGAGGAGGTGCTGGTGTCCTCCACCGGCGTCATCGGCCAGACACTGAACATCGCCGCCATTGAGAACGGCATTCCCGCCCTGTACGCGAGACTGGCGCACTCCGCCGCTGCCTCCGACGATGCGGCCTGCGCCATCATGACCACCGATACCGTAAAAAAAGAGATAGCCGTGGAGACAAAAATCGACGGGAAGCCCGTCCGTATAGGCGGCATTGCCAAGGGCAGCGGCATGATTCACCCAAATATGGGTACTATGTTGTGCTTTTTGACCACTGACTGCGCCATTTCTTCCGAGATGATTCAGGCGGCGCTGCTGGAGGCGGTGGATTCCACCTTCAACTGCATCAGCGTGGACGGCGATACCTCCACCAACGACTCGTGCATGGTGCTGGCCAACGGCCTGGCCGGAAACCAGGAGATTACGGAGAAAAACCGGGCCTACGGCGAATTTGCGGCTGCCCTCCGGGGCCTTTGCACCGCGCTGGCCCGGGAAATGGCCTCCGACGGCGAGGGTGCCCGGCATCTCATCACCTGCTTTGTCACCGGGGCAAAGAGCGTCCGGACTGCGAGAGCCGTCGCCAGGTCTGTCGTCTCCTCCACGCTGACCAAGGCCGCCATTTTCGGCGCCGACGCCAACTGGGGCCGGGTGCTCTGCGCCGTGGGCTACTCCGGCGAGGCGTTTGACCCCGGGAAGGTGAGCGTGGAATTTGCCTCCGCCGCCGGCGCCGTTACGGTGTGTAAAAACGGGCAAGGCGTAGACTTTGACGAGAACCGGGCCAAGGAGATTCTCACCGAGCACGATGTGGAGATCAACATCTTTATGGACGAGGGCACGGACTGCGGCACCTGCTGGGGCTGCGACATTACCTACGACTATATCAAGATCAACGGCGATTACCGGACATAAGCACCCGGCGGCCCGGCCCGAAAGCCGCGCCTGCGCCCGGGTTTCCGCCGCGAAAACGGCAATTTTTGCGGATTTTCCCGCTGCAAGGAGCTGATTTGCGATGTCCTCCTCCCATTCCCAGCAGGCCAAAACACTGGTGGAGGCCCTGCCCTATATTCAAAAATTCACCGGCAAAACCATCGTGGTCAAATACGGCGGCAACGCCATGACCTCCCAGTCGCTGCGCCGGGCCGTGATGTGCGACATGATTCTGCTGAGCCTGGTGGGAATCCGGGTGGTGGTGGTTCACGGCGGGGGCCCGGAGATCTCCGACATGCTCCGGCGGGTGGGACACGAATCCAGATTCGTGGACGGACTGCGCTACACCGACCCGGAGACGATGGACATTGTGCAGGAGGTTTTGTGCGGCAAGGTCAACAAAAACCTGGTGGCGCAGATCAACCGCCTGGGCGGAAAGGCCATCGGCCTCTGCGGCATGGACGGCGCCCTTTTTGAGGCGGAATGTCTGGACGAGAAATACGGCCTGGTGGGCAGAATCACCGCTGTCAATCCCGACCCGGTGGAAAACGCCCTGGCCACCGGCTACATTCCGGTGGTGTCCTCCGTGGCCCAGGGCATGGACGTGGAGACGTCGTACAACATCAACGCCGACACTGCGGCGGCCAGGCTGGCGGTGGCGGTGGGGGCATCCAAGCTGATTCTGCTGACGGACGTGCGGGGGATCCTGCGAAATCCGCAGGATGAGAGCACACTGATCCACTCCGTTCACGCCCGGGATGTGCCGGGGCTCATCGCCGAGGGCACCGTCTCCGGGGGAATGATCCCTAAAATCGAGTGCTGCGTCAGCGCCGTCAACGGCGGCGTGAACCGCGTTCACATTCTGGACGGACGCATTCCGCACTCCATTCTGATCGAACTGCTCAGCGACGAGGGCATCGGAACCATGCTGGAAAAGGAGAAGAAAAGCGATGACGAGTGACGAGATCAAGGCGCTGGACAGCCAGTATGTCATGCACACCTATAACCGCTTTCCGGTGGCGCTGGACCACGGGCAGGGTGCGCGGCTCTACTCCCCGGAGGGGCGGGAATACATCGATTTTACCAGCGGCATCGGCGTCAGCGATCTTGGGTGCGGCTATGCCCCCTGGGTGGACGCCATCACGGCTCAGGCCAAAAAGCTGGGCCACGCGTCCAACCTCTTTTACACCGAGCCCTGCGCCCGCTTGGCCGAAATCCTCTGCCGGCGCACGGGGGCAAGCTGTGCGTTTTTTGCCAACGGCGGCGGCGAGGCCAACGAGGGCATGATCAAGCTGGCCCGCAAATACAGCTTCGACCGGTACGGCGGCGGCCGCTCCGCCATCATTACCCTGAAAAACTCCTTCCACGGCCGGACGGTCACCACCCTGGCGGCCACCGGACAGGAGCAGTTCCACAACAGCTTTTTCCCCTTTACCGAGGGCTTCCGCTACGCCGCTGCCGACTCCATGGACTCCCTGCGGCAGACCGCCGGAGATGACGTGTGCGCCGTAATGGTGGAGCTTGTCCAGGGCGAGGGCGGCGTGCTGCCCCTGAATCCCGTCTATGTGCGGGCTCTGGCGGCGGTCTGCGCCCAAAAGGACTGGCTGCTGCTGGTGGACGAGGTGCAGAGCGGCGTGGGCCGCACAGGCTCGCTCTTTGCGTTCCAGCAGTATGGAATTGCGCCGGATGTAGTCTCCTTTGCCAAGGGAATCGCGGGGGGACTGCCCATGAGCGGTATCCTGGCGGGGGAGAAGTGCCGGGACGTCCTGGGCCCGGGAACCCACGCCACCACCTTCGGCGGCAATCCCGTCTGCGCGGCGGCGGGCCTGGTGGTGCAGGAGACGCTGAGCGATGATTTTTTGGAGGGCGTGAAGGAAAAGGGCGCTTACCTCCGGTCGCAGATCGAGGCGCTGAACCTGCCCTGCTTCGGCGCCACCCGGGGCATGGGCCTGATGATCGGCATCGAGGTGCGGGACGGCTTCAGCAACAGCGCCATCGCCGGGAAACTGACGGAGGCCGGGCTGCTGGTGCTGACCGCCGGGCCGGGCATGCGGCTTCTGCCGCCGCTGGTGATTACGAAGGATGAAATGGACGCGGGCGTAGCGATTATGAAGCGCGCGCTGGCCGGATAGAAAGAGAGGACGGACAAGATGAATCAACACACCCACTTTTTAAAACTGCTGGACTACACCCCCGACGAAATCCAGCAGCTTCTGGATACCGCCGCCGACCTCAAGAGCAAGAAAAAGGCGGGGATTCCCCACCAGTATCTGCTGGGAAAAAACCTGGCGCTGATTTTTGAAAAGACCTCCACCCGGACGCGCTGCGCTTTCGAGGTGGCGGCCCGGGATCTGGGGATGGGTACCACCTACCTGGGGCCCACCGGCTCCCAGATCGGGACCAAGGAGTCCATCGCGGACACGGCCCGGGTGCTGGGCAGGATGTATGACGGCATCGAGTACCGGGGCTTCGGACAGAGTCTGGTGGAGGAGCTGGCGAAATACGCCGGTGTGCCGGTATTCAACGGCCTCACCAATGAATTTCACCCCACCCAGGTGCTGGCGGATCTTCTCACGGTGCAGGAGCATTTCGGCAGGCTCCGGGGCGTGAAGCTGGTCTATCTGGGCGACGCCCGCTATAATATGGGCAATTCCCTGATGGTGGGCTGCGCCAAGATGGGCATGCACTTTGTGGCCTGTGCGCCGGAAAAGTATTTTCCGGATCGGGATCTGATACAGATCTGCCGGGAGATGGCGAAAAAAACCGGCGCCACGCTGGAATTTCTCACCGATCCCGCCGCCGCCGTGCAAAACGCCCAGGTGCTCTACACCGACGTGTGGGTGTCCATGGGCGAACCCGTGGAGGCGTGGGCGCAGCGGATTGCGGATCTGGGGCCCTACCAGGTGACAAAGACCCTGATGGACGCTGCCGGGCCCCAGTGCCGCTTCATGCACTGCCTGCCCGCCTTCCACGATCTCAAGACCTCCATCGGCCGGGAGATGGGGGAGAAGTTCCACCGGGATGCCATGGAGGTGGAGGACGAGGTGTTCGAATCCCCGGCGTCCATCGTGTTCGACGAGGCCGAAAACCGGATGCACACCATCAAGGCCGTTTTGTACCAGCTGATGAAATAAAAGGGAAGGGCTCTCCTCCGGGGGAGCCTTTTCTTTTGCCCCGGGCTGTGCTATGATGGGCAAAACGTGAGAAAAGCTGCGCCGCAACCGTGAGTTGACAAAAAGAAACCCGCCGGTGGTGGCGCCCGCTCCTGGCGGCGTGTTACCATCTCTGCATCAAAAGGAGGGCGAAGCCATGAACGAACCAGCTGGCGCTGTTTCTCCCCAGACACTGGGACAGCGGATTCAGGAGGGCCGCAGAGCGGCAAACCTTTCTCAGGAGGCGTTGGGCGAAAAACTGGAGGTTTCCCGGCAGGCGGTCTCCAAGTGGGAGAGCGATGCCGCCGTGCCGGAGCTTGATAAGCTGATTGCGATGAGCCGGCTGTTCGGCATCACGGTGGGACAGCTTCTGGGCGTCGAGGGCAAACCTGAGGAAAACGGGGCGGGCGGCGCACTGACAGAGCGGGAACTGGCGGCGGCGGAAGCCATCGCGGAAAAATACGCTGCGCAGGCCGGACACCGACCCCGCTGGGGACGAAAGAAAAAATGGATCGTCGCCGCGGCCTGCCTGGCCGCGGCGGCGGGAATTGTGGGCGGCGTCTGCCGGGGTGTTTTCGTGATCCATGAGAAATTCAGCGATATGCAGGCGCAGGTCGACAGCATTCAAGGCAGTGTCGCGGGGCAGATCGGCGCCATGACCTCGCAGTTCCAATCCATTTTAGATGAGCAAAACGATCTGCTGGCGGACAGCAGCGCCGTTGTGACGAATTTCGACTCCAATGCCGGAACCGTGACGCTGCGGGTAACCGCCATGCCCAGAGAGCTGCCGGAGGGAACCGGGGCTGTATTTTCCGCGGCCATGTCCGACGGACGGAAGCTGACGGCGAAGGCACAGAGCGACGGCGGCTCGTACTCCGTCTCCGACTGGGTGGTTCCCATGGACAAAGAGATCCGGATTACCGCCGCCTTTACCGGCGGCGGTGCGACGTATTCCGCTCTGATCGGCAGCTTTCCCGCGGCAAAGGAGAACTTTTCCTTCCGGGTTTTCGGCAGTTGCGGTGCTTCCTGGACAGGCGACAGCGACGCCGTGAGCCTGAGCGGACTGGACTTGAGCATTGACGCGGACAACCTGGAAGCCGTGCCGCTGGCAGGCGCGAAGAAGCTGGAGGTCACAGCGGTGGACGCGTGTTTTTACCGCAATCTGGAAACCACACCGGAGAAAACCTTCCCGGTGGACGACGCGCCGGCGCTGTGGAAATCCGCGGGCAGAATCGATCTGCAGAACAGAACGGGATTTGCGTTCCGGCTCACTCTGGGCGAGGGGGACACGGTGGTCGCCTGTACCCGCATCCGGGACAATTACGGACGCACCGCCTATGCGGTTTTGGGCGCGTGGGAACGCAGCGGCGGGGAGCTCCGGACGCCGGAGTATGCCTATGCGGCAAGTTCTTACGGCGATATGCTCATCGCCCCGTGGACGCCGGGCACGGCGCTGTCCTGAGCACGGCGCATTGCTGTGAATCGGAAAAAGGAGGCCCAGCCAATGAGACGTTCCGCCGGAATTTTGCTCCCCGTTTTTTCTCTCCCCTCCCGGGAGGGCATCGGTACGCTGGGAGAGGGGGCCCGGGCCTTTGCGGACTTCCTGGCCCAATCCGGCCAGAGCTGGTGGCAGGTGCTGCCCGTGGGCCCCGCCGGGGCGGGAAACTCGCCCTATTCCGGACTCTCCGCCTATGCGGGCAGCCCGCTTTTGATCGACCTCGCGGCCCTGGCGGACGACGGGCTGCTGACGCCGGAGGAGCTTCCCGGCGTCTGCCCCGGCCGGGCGGCGCGGATCGACTATGCGGCGGTGGAGGCCGAAAAAATGCCGCTGCTGCGCCGGGCCTTCCGGCGGGGCTGGGAGCGGGACAGGGAGGCCGTCCGCGCCTTTGAGGAGGAAAACCGCGGGTGGCTGCCGGACTACGCCCTTTTTGAAGCCCTCCGGCAGCGGTTCGGCCTGCGGCCCTGGACGGACTGGCCGGACGCCGGCCTGCGGCACAGAGAGCCCCAGGCCCTGGAGCGGTGCCGCCGGGAGCTCCGCGAGGAGATCGAATTTCACACCTATGTGCAGTACCTCTTTCATCTTCAGTGGCGGGCGCTTAAGACCTATGCCAACGGTTTGGGCGTCCGGCTTATGGGTGATCTGCCCATCTATCTCGCTCTGGATTCCGCCGACGTGTGGGCGGAGCCGGAGAACTTTCAGCTGGATGCCGAGGGGCGGCCCGCGGCGTCGGCAGGCGTGCCGCCCGACGCCTTCAGCGCGGAGGGCCAGCTGTGGGGCAGCCCGCTTTACAACTGGGAGGCCATGAAGCGCGACGGCTACGGCTGGTGGATCCGGCGGGTGGACGGCGCGGCGAAGCTGTTCGACGCCCTGCGCATCGACCACTTCCGGGGCTTTGAGAGCTACTGGGCCGTTCCCGCAGGCGCCGCCTCCGCCCGGGAGGGACGGTGGATCAAGGGCCCTGGCATGGATCTGGTGGGGGTGCTGACAGGATGGTTCCCCCGGCTCCGGTTCGTCGCTGAGGATCTGGGACTGCTGACGCCGGAGGTGGGAGAGCTTCTCCGGGCCTCCGGTATTCCCGGCATGAAGGTGCTGGAGTTTGCCTTTACCGGCGGCGCGTCCAACCTCTATCTGCCCCACAACTATCCGTCCCGCTGCGTCTGCTATACCGGCACCCACGACAACGCTCCGGCGGCGGCCTGGCGGGACGCGCTGGGGGCAGAGGAACGCCGGGCCGCGGAGCGGTATCTGGGCGTCCCGGCCGGCGGGGACCTGGCCGCCGCCCTTTTGCGGGCGGGGATGAGTTCTGTGGCGGAGCTGTTTATGGCCCAGATGCAGGACTGGCTGGGCCTGGGCGGGGATGCCCGGACCAACATCCCGGGCACGCCCCTGGGAAACTGGCGCTGGCGCATGACGCAGGAGCAGCTGGCGGCGGCGCCGGCGGAAGAAATCCGGGCGCTGACGGCGCTGTACGGCCGCTGCCGGGAGGCGTGAAGCGCATCCTCTGCCGCTGGGGGAGATTCCCTGCGCACAGAATAAACCATCCGCCGGACGGAGCCGAGGCTCCTTCCGGCGGATGGTTTTTACGGCGATTTGCAGGCAATCCCGCACCGAACAAGGACTACCGGGGGACGCCCGCGGAGTCGGCGGTGGGGGTGTGGCGGATGGGTTTCCACTCCACCTTGCGGAAAAGCGCCGTCACGGCAATGGGGAGATAGGTGAGCATAAAAAACGGAAAAAGAGGCAGATAGCAGAGCTTCCGCCAGGCGGAGGCGGGGATTCGCCGCCACTCCGTAAGTACCGTCACAAGTCCGCAGAGGAACATCACCGCCCAGTAGCCGATGCCCAGCACAATCAAAAAATGAACCGTCAGCGCCTGCACAGCCGCGGATGCGGCGGCGGGACCGGAAAGGCGGGCGGCCCAGGCAAGACCGTTGAAAAGCAGGACCAGCGCCGCGCCCAGAAGGCCGGGCATCAGATTGAACAGCATGTCGCAGCAGGAGATGGCGTGCCGCCCGCCCCGGAAACTCTCCCGGGCCAGGGACAGACCATACTTGGCGTCCACCTGGTAGAAGCCCTTGGACCAGCGCAGGCGCTGATCCCAGGATTGATGGAAGGCGGTGGGCTGCTCGTCAAACACCACTGCCCGGTCGCAGTAGCCGATGGGAAAGTCCCGCACGGCGCAGTCTGCCGAAAACTCAATATCCTCCGTGAGAAGGTGAAAGGGCCAGCCGCCGTTTTCCTGAATCAGGCGGTGGGAGATGAAAAATCCCGTGCCGCCCACAGCGCAGTTCAGGCCCAGCAGGCTGCGGGGAAAATTCAAAAACCGCGCCTGGCGCAGAAACCAGATGGAATACCCTGCGGAAATCCAGTTCTGGCCGAAATTTTTGGAGCTGCGGTAGCAGGTGATGGCGTCATAGCCCCCACGGTCGTATGTCTTGTTCATCTCAGCGGTGAAATTTTCGTCTACCACGTTGTCCGCGTCGAAGATGAAGTAGCCGTCGTATTTTTTCCCGTCGGACCGGAGGAGCATCCGGCGAAAGAAAAAGTCCAGCGCGTAGCCCTTGCCCACCTGGGACTGGTTCCACCGGCGCACAACGAAGGCACCCGCCGCCTCAGCCGCCTGGGCGGTGCGGTCGGTGCAGTTGTCGGCGATGACATAAATATCCAGCTTCTCCCGGGGGTAGTGCTGCCGGAGGAGACTTTCCACAAGACCGGCGATGACGCCCTCCTCGTTCCGGGCGGCGATCACGGCAGCGTAGCGGTGTTCCTCCCGGGCCTCCGGCTCCGCAAAGCAGGATTTATAGATGAGCCCCACCGCCAGGAAAATCAGCTGGGTAACCGCGGAGGCGGCCAGCACCAGCAGAAAGAGCAGATTCAGAAAATTCAAAACAGCTGCCATGAAACTGCACCCTTCTCTCAAAATTCACATCTGAAGCTCATTATAGGCTGATTTCCGGGCTTTTCAAGCCTGACTTTGGCGGCCGGGCATAGGAGAGGAGCGAGGCGCCCTGTGCGCCCCGCTCCCTGAAAATCCCAAGGTTCAGCTTTCCATATGCTTGCCCAAAAACGCGGCGATGGTCTGAACCAGCTTGTACTCCGTGTCCCCGGTGGGGGGCATGGGCTCCTGGCCGATCAGCACCACCAGACCCAGCAGGTCGCCCTCCGACAAGATGGGCGCGGCCACCGCGGCGATCAGGCGGTCGCCGCCGTCGGAGACGGCGATGCCCGGCGCGTCGGCGGCGCGCTGATAGATTTTGCGTCCCTCCAGGATCTGCTCCAGATCGGCGGAAATCCGTTTGCCCATCAGCTCCCGGCGGCCGCCGCCCGCCACGGCCAGAAAGCTGTCGCGGTCGGTGACGGCGCAGATGAAGCCGGTGCTTTTATTCAGGGTTTCGCACAGCTGCGCGGCAAAATCCTCCACCCCTCCCAGCTGGGAGTATTTCTTAAAAATGACTTCGCCTTCCCGGCTCGTATAAATTTCCAGCGGGTCGCCCTCGCGGATGCGCATGGTGCGGCGGATTTCCTTGGGAATCACCACCCGGCCCAGATCGTCAATCCTGCGGACTATTCCTGTTGCTTTCACCAGATACTACCTCCATACAGTTTCTCATTTTAAGGCAGAAGAAAACTCTTTGACAGAAATTAGTATCCGCATTTTACCTGCGGCTATTCAGCAGGAATCATTTGACAAATCGACGGCGCCGATCCTCTGCGGCGGCCGCCGTTTAGAGCGTCATCTCGCTGTGGATGATGCCCCGCAGCTTCCATGCGCCGTTCTGCCGGACGAACACCAGCTTCAGGGCGCACCAGTCGGCCCCGCCGTACTGCGGGTCCAGGGAGCTGAAATGATATTCCACGAACTGTGCGTCGGGATAGGCGTCAGCTGCGTTTTCCGGGGAATTGCCGGATTGGGCGGCTGTGTTGACCGACACGTCGGGAGCTTTGGTATAGTCCGTATTCCAGACGAACCGGGCCCAGTATTCCGCCGCGGTCATGCGGATGGGCTCCCCGCTGCCGTCGTAGATGCCCCAGGTGCGGACGGCGGGATCTGCTGAAAACTGCGCCAGCTCCTCCGCCGTCGCCGTATAATCCGCCTGCGGATTTACGGTGGAGTAGGGCGTAAAGGTCACGCCCCGGCGGGGATCGGCCCAGGCGCTGACAGCTTCAAAATCGCCTGCGGCCATGTCGGCCAGCAGGGCGTCCGCCGCGCTCTCCAGCTCCGCGTCCCCGGATTCCTCCGATGATGCGCCGGCGGGGGCCGATGCGGATGCGGATTCCGCCGCGGCGGGTCTTGGCGGTGGGGCGTCCGCGGACGATCCGGCGGCTGTATTGTCCCTGCGGCCGCAGCCGCTCAGCAGGATCAGTGCCGCCGCCGCAGCCAGAAGCCCCCGCCTGTATGCCGATGTGGTGTTCGTGATCATCACTCCCTGTGTCGGTTATGCAAAATAACGGTCTTATTATAAAGACGCGCCCAATGGAAAAAAGTTTCAAAAATGTTTTTCCCGGAGAAAAGCCGGAGTCGAAACCGAGGCCCCCTTTTTCCCCTTGCGCAAGGTGAAATTCGACGGCAGTGTCCTTGACGCATTCCGGGCAAAACAGTATAATAAAGCCATACAGAGGAAAAATTGACCTGTGCCGCCGGCGAGAGAGGGTTCCGCCCTTTTTTACCGCCGGAGGGCGCGGGAGAGATACAAGGCGGGGAGGCGGTATCCATGGACGATCCGGTATGGACCCGGCAGTTTCACCAGGGGACGCTGACCGACGGCTGGCGCTGGTTCGGCGCCCATCCGGCGGAGCGCGGCGGCCGGGCCGGCTGGCGCTTTCGGGTGTGGGCGCCCCACGCCGCGGCCGTCAGTGTGGTGGGGGATTTCAACGGCTGGGACGCCGCCTGTTCCCCGCTTACCCGCAGAGGCGAAATCTGGGAGGGCTTTGTCCCGGAAGCGCCGGCGTTCACCTCTTATAAATACGCCGTGACCGGTGCGGACGGGACGGTCCGATTCAAGGCCGACCCCTTCGGCTTTCACGCCGAGACCAGGCCCGCCACCGCCAGCAAGCTCTTTGACATCGAGGGGTTCCGCTGGGGCGACGGGGCGTTTTTAAAGCGCCGGGAGAGCCGGCCGGTCTACTCATCGCCGCTGAATATTTACGAGGTGCATCTGGGCTCCTGGCGGCGGAGAGAGAATGGGAATTTTTACGATTACCGCTCCCTGGCCCGGGAGCTGGCGGCCTACGTCAAGGAACTGCACTACACCGCGGTGGAGCTGCTCCCTGTGACGGAGCACCCCCTGGACGACTCCTGGGGCTACCAGTGTACGGGGTATTTCGCCCCCACCTCCCGGTTCGGCACGCCGGAGGACTTCATGTGGTTTGTCAACCACCTGCATCAAAACGGCATCGCCGTCCTGCTGGACTGGGTGCCTGCCCATTTCTGCAAGGACGAGCAGGGGCTGCGGGAGTTCGACGGAAGCTGCTGCTACGAATACGCCGACCACAGCAAGTGGGAGCACGCCTCCTGGGGCACCCGGGTTTTTGACTACGGCCGGGGCGAGGTGGTCAGCTTTCTCCTCTCCTCCGCCCGGTACTGGCTGGAATGCTATCATATTGACGGACTGCGGGTGGACGCGGTGGCGTCCATGCTGTATCTGGACTATGACCGGCCCGCAGGAACCTGGCTGCCCAATCAGTACGGCGGGCGGGAGAATCTGGAGGCCGTGGCGTTTCTCAAGGCGCTCAACCGCATGGCCTTCAGCGTGGATCCGGGCGTGCTGATGATCGCGGAGGAGTCCACGGCCTGGCCCCTGGTGACAAAACCCACCGACGTGGGCGGCCTGGGCTTCAATCTCAAGTGGAACATGGGGTGGATGAACGACATCTGCCACTATCTCAAGCTGGATCCCTGGTTCCGCCAGTACCACCACAAGGATCTCACCTTTTCCATGATGTACGCCTTTTCGGAGAATTATGTCCTGCCCATTTCCCACGATGAGGTGGTGCACATGAAGGGCTCCGTGGTGGGCAAGATGCCCGGCGACTATCCCAATCAGCTGCGGTGCCTCCGGGGCTTTTACGCCTATCAGCTGGCGCACCCGGGGAAAAAGCTCCTCTTTATGGGCGCGGAGCTGGGACAGTGGAGCGAGTGGAACGCCGACGGGCAGCTGGACTGGTATCTGCTGGACAGCGAGGAGAATCAAAAGACCCTGGCGTTTTTCCGCGCGGCCAACGCCTTCTACCGCAAAACGCCCGCCCTGTGGGAGATCGACTTCGACTGGAGCGGCTTTGAGTGGCTGGTGTCCGACGACAACCATAACAATGTGGTGGCGTTTGTGCGCCGGGACCGCAGGGGAGGCGAGCTCCTGTGCGTGGTGAATTTCTCGCCCAACGCGTATGACAACTACCGCCTGGGTGTGCCGCCCCACAGTGCGTATGTGCCCTGCTTCAGCACCGACGCCCCCGCGTTCGGCGGAGAGGGCTTCGGCGACAGCGCCCCCGTTGCGGCGGAGCCGGTGCCTGCCCACGGAAAGGACCAGTCCGTCGTACTGCGGATTCCGCCCTTCGGCGGCGTATTTTTAAGGGGGAAGGGAAAGCTGCCCCGGCGAAAGGAGACGGCGGCCGGCAAAGACGCGCAAAAGACCGGAAAATGAGGCTGTGGGGGCCGGGTACAGGAAAAATGCCCGCGCCCCGGCGAAAGGAGACGGTTCTATGAAAAAAGAGTGTGTCGCAATGCTCCTGGCCGGCGGCCAGGGCAGCAGGCTCTACGTCCTCACGGGAGACATGGCCAAGCCTGCGGTTCCCTTCGGAGGGAAGTACCGGATTATCGATTTTCCCCTTTCCAACTGTTCCAACTCCGGGATTGATACGGTGGGCGTGCTGACGCAGTATCGGCCGCTGGAGCTGAACAGCTACATCGGCAGCGGCCAGCCCTGGGATCTGGACGTATCCTCCGGCGGCGTGCATATCCTGCCGCCCTACATGGACAGCCAGGGGGGCACCTGGTACAAGGGCACGGCCAACGCCATCTACCAGAACATCGGCTTTGTGGATTTTTATGACCCGGAATATGTGGTGATTCTGTCCGGCGATCATATCTATAAAATGGACTACTCCCGGATGGTGGAGCGCCACCGGGAATCCGGCGCCGCCTGCACCATCTCCGTGATGGAGGTGCCCTGGGCGGACGCGCCCCGGTTCGGCATTATGAACGTGGACGGAGAGGACCGGATCACCGAGTTTGCGGAAAAGCCCAAACAGCCCAAGAGCAATCTGGCCTCCATGGGCATCTACGTGTTCACCTGGAAGACCCTGCGCCGGTATCTGGTGGAGGATGAGGCCGACCCCGCCTCCTCCAACGATTTCGGGAAAAACGTCATTCCCCGGATGCTGGCAGCCGGGGAGTACATGGGCGCCTATCGCTTTGAGGGCTACTGGAAGGATGTGGGAACGCTGGAGTCCCTCTGGGACGCCAACATGGATATGCTCTCGCCGGAGTCCGGCCTGGATCTGCTGGACGAGAGCTGGCCCGTTTACGCCCGCACCTTTTCCGCGCCAGCGGCGTTTCTGGGAAAGAACGCCGCCATCACCCACAGCGCGTTCAACCGCGGCAGCGATCTGGAGGGGAAGGTGGAGAACTCCGTTCTCTCCCAGGGCGTCAACGTGGCTCCGGACGCGGTGGTGAGCTATTCCGTGCTGATGCCCGGCGTACAGGTGGAATCCGGCGCCGTGGTGCAGTACGCCATTTTGGGCGAGGGCTGCCGCGTGGGCGAGGGCTGCCGCGTGGGCGCCGCGCCGGAGGAGACGGCGCCGGAGAACTGGGGCCTGACGGTTCTGGCTCCCGGCTGTGCCCTGGAGGCGGAGAGAACCGTTCCGCCCAACACCATGCTGGACAGAACGGGCCGGGAGGTGGAGAAAAAATGAACGGACTGCATGGAATTATTTTCTCCTATGAAAAGCACAACGACCTGTGGGAGCTGGGCGCGGTGCGCTCTCCCAGCTCCATGCCCTTCGGCGGGCGCTATCGGGCCATTGATTTCGCCCTTTCCAATCTGGTGAACGCGGGGGCCAGGGACGTGGGCGTGGTGCTCCACGGCCAGTATCAGAGTCTCCTGGATCATCTGGGCACCGGCAAGAGCTGGGATCTGAGCCGCAAGTACGGCGGGCTCAAGATTCTGCCGCCCTTTGCCTACCATCAGGCGTGGGGCGAGGCCGCCTTCCGGGGAAAAATGGAGGCGCTGGCCGGTGTCCGCTCCTATCTCAGCGGCATCCGCCAGGACTATGTGGCGCTGATGGACGGCGACCTGGTGGTGAATCTGCCCCTGGCCGACATCCTGGACAGCCACATCAAAAGCGGCGCGGACATTACGGCCGTGTGCGGCGACGACAGCTTCCGGGTGGAGGACGGGACCTATTTCCAGCTCTCGCCGGAGGGGCGCGTGACGGACGTGCTGTACCATCTCAATACGCCCCGGGGCAACCGCAGCCTGGAGGTCTATCTTCTGTCCAGAGAGCTGCTTTTGTCGCTGGTGGACGAGTGCGTGAGCCACGACCTGTACAGCTGGCGGAGCGATGTGCTGCAGGCAAAAAAAGAGACGCTGAACATCCAGGGCTGGATCTGGAAGGGCTTTGCCGCGCAGATCCGCTCGGTGCGGGAGTATTACGACCGCAGTATGCAGCTTTTGAATCCGGACATCCGCAGGGAGCTGTTCTGCGCCCAGCGGCCCATCCGCGCCAAAAGCGCCGACAAGTCCTCGGCCTACATCGCCCCGGACGGCCGGTGCGTCAACTCGCTGGTGGCGGACGGCTGCGGAATTTTCGGAACGGTGGAGAACTCCATCCTGTTCCCCGGTGTGAAGGTGGAGCACGGCGCCATCGTGCGCAACTGCGTGCTCTTTAAGGACACTCTGGTGCGCGAGGGCGCGGAGCTGGCCTACACCATTGCCGACAAGCGGGTGGAGATCCTGCCGCTTCGCACCCTGGTGGGCCACGCCTCCTACCCCCTGGTCATCGCCAAGGGCAGCCGGGTCTAACGCACCCGGCGCGGCGCCCGGCCGGAGAGCCGCCCGGGATCCCTTTGATCCGCGTCAAGAGAAAGGAGTCATGCTATGAAGGTTTTATACGCGTCCAGCGAGGCCGTGCCCTTCTGCAAAACCGGCGGACTGGCCGACGTGGCCGGCAGCCTCCCCCCCGCCCTGGCGGAGGAGGGGGTCGAAATTGCGGCGGTACTTCCCCTCTACCAGACGGTCCGGGAGAAGTTCGGACAGGAACTGGAATTTCTCTGCTACGACTATGTGGATCTGGCCTGGCGCCATGACTACTGCGGAGTGTTCCGCCTCCTGCGCGGCGGCGTGAGCTGGTATTTTCTGGATAACGAGCGGTATTTCCGGCGTCCTGAGCTGTACGGCTATCCGGACGACGGGGAGCGGTTCGGCTTTTTCGCCCGGGCGGTGGTGCAGATGCTGCCCCACCTGAACTTCTGGCCCGACGTCATCCACTGCAACGACTGGCAGACCGCCCTGATCCCCATCTATCTCAAGGACGACGGCGTCCGCCGGGATCGGCTCCGGAGCATCCGGACGGTGCTGACCATCCACAATATCGAGTATCAGGGCCGCTTCGGAAAAGAGACGCTGGGGGATCTGTTCGGCCTGGATCAGGGCTGGGCGGACGACGGCACCATCCTCATGGACGGGAGCGTCAACCTGCTCAAAGCCGCGATTCTCTGCGCCGACGCCGTGACCACCGTTTCGCCCACCTATGCCTCAGAGCTGAAACTCAGCTATTACGCCCACGGCATGGAGAGCGTCATGGAGCGGTGCGGCGGCAAGCTCTCCGGCGTTTTGAACGGTATCGACACCGCGCGCTACAATCCCGCGGCGGATCCCCAGCTGGTGGCGCCCTACACCGCCGGGGACCTCTCCGGAAAGGCGGCGGACAAAGCGTACCTCCAGAAGGTGATGGGCCTCCAGGAGACGCCGGACGTGCCGGTGATCGGAATGGTGTCCCGCCTGGTGGCTCACAAGGGCCTGGATCTGGTCTGCGAGGTGTTCCACGACATCATGGAACTTCCGGTGCAGGTGGCGGTGCTGGGCAAGGGCGACCGGAAATACGAGGAGTTCTTCCGCTGGGCCGTCCGGCAGTATCCGGGCCGCCTGGCCGTCCGGCTGGACTACTCTGCGGAGCTGGCCACCGCCATCTACGGCGGGGCGGACCTCTTTTTGATGCCGTCCCGCAGCGAGCCCTGCGGCCTTTCCCAGATGATCGCCATGCGCTACGGCGCGGTGCCCATTGTCCGGGAGACGGGGGGGCTTCGGGATACGGTGCACCCCTACGAGGCCCAGCGCGACGCCGGAAACGGCTTTACCTTCGCCGACTATAACTCCGGCGATATGCTGTACGTGATCCGCCAGGCCGCGGAGCTCTGGCGGGATCACCCGGATGCCTTCGGCCGTCTCCGCCGCCGGGGCATGGAGGAGGACTTCAGCTGGAACCGCAGCGCGGGACAGTATCTGCGGGTTTACGGGGAGATCACGGGAGCGGAGCTTCCGCAAAAGCCCCAGGCCGCGCCGGAGATTTCCGAAAATCCGGCGGCCGCGGAGGAGACTCCGCCGGCAGAACCGGCGCCCCGGGCCCGGCCCCATCCCCACACCCAAAAGAAAGGAACCGCAAAAAAGGCGGAGCCGGGCGGAACGTCCTCTCACGGCCCTTCCGGCAAGCCTAAGCGGTCACGGAACGTATGACGCCATTTACAACAAAAAGCATGACCGACGCGCTGAGCGGCAAGCTGATGATTCACTTCGGCAAAACGGCGGAGGAGGCCAGCGACGCCGAGATGATGAAGGCTGCCGCCCTGGTGCTCCGGGACGCCATGGCCCTCCGGGAGGTAGAGACCCGAAAGACGACGGTACGGGAGCACAAAAAGAAGGTGCACTACCTGTCCCTGGAATTTCTGATGGGCAGGAGCCTGATGAAAAACGCCTATAACCTGGGCGTCCTGCCCCAGCTCCGCCAGGCGCTGGAAAAACTGGGCTTCCGGGCGGCGGACATTTTTGAGATCGAGCCGGATGCGGCTCTGGGCAACGGCGGACTGGGCCGTCTTGCCGCCTGCTATCTGGACTCCATGACTACGCTGGAAATTCCCGCCACCGGCTATTCCATCTGTTACGAGCTGGGGATTTTCAAGCAGAAGATCGTGGAGGGACAGCAGGTGGAACTGCCGGACAACTGGCGCAACCTGGGCGCCGCCTGGCTGCTGCCCAAGCCGGAGGAGGCCCAGGAGGTGAGCTTCGGCGGCACGCTGCGGGAGTTCTGGGACAACGGGCATCTGCACATTGTCCAGGAGAACGCCACCCGAGTGACCGCCGTCCCCTGCGACATGGTGATCGCGGGCTACGATACCCGCCACACCAACGTCCTGCGCCTGTGGGATGCCCGCTCGGGAAAACCGGTGGATATGACGCTCTATTCCAGAGGGGAGTATCTCAAGGCCGCGGAGGAGGAGGCCATGGCGGAGGTCATCGCCAAGGTGCTCTATCCCGAGGACAACCATATTGAGGGGAAGTCCCTGCGGCTCAAGCAGCAGTACTTTTTCGTCTCCGCCACGGTGCAGAGCATCGTGCGGGAGCATTTGGAGGTCTACGGCACTCTCCGGAATTTCGCGGAGAAAAACGTGATCCAGATCAACGACACCCACCCCTCGCTGGTGATCCCGGAGCTGATGCGGATTCTCCTGGATGAGGCGGGGCTGGACTGGGAGACGGCCTGGGACATCACCACCCGGTCGGTGGCCTATACCAACCACACCGTCCTGGCCGAGGCGTTGGAGCGCTGGCCCCAGACGCTGATGGAGCAGCTCCTGCCCCGGATCTGGCAGATTCTCACGGAGATTGCCCGCCGCTGGCAGGCCCGGTGCGAATCGTTCTGGCACGACGAAACCAAGGTGCGGGACATGGCTGTAATCTGGGATGGAGAGGTGCGCATGGCCAACCTCTGCATCGCGGGGGGAATGGCGGTCAACGGCGTCAGCGCCCTGCACTCTCAGATTCTGCGCACGGACGTATTCAAATACGCCTGCGCCATGGAGCCGGAGAAGTTCCTCAGCGTGACCAACGGCGTGGATCACCGCCGCTGGCTCAGCGAGATCAATCCCCGGCTGGACAGCCTGGTGCAGGATCTCACCGGGGGAGAGGCGTATCTCACAAAGCCCCGGACGCTGAAAAAACTGGACGACTACGCCGGCGACGGCGAGGTGCTCCGCCGCCTGGGGGAGATCAAGCGGAAAAACAAGGAGGAGTTTGCGGACTACCTCCGCCGGACCCAGGGCACGGTGCTGAATCCGGACGCGATCTTCGACGTACAGGTCAAGCGCCTCCACGAGTACAAGCGGCAGCTTTTGAACGTACTGCACATCCTGGCGCTGTATCAGCACCTCCGGGACAATCCGGACGCGGAGATGACGCCCCGGGTATTCCTCTTTGGCGCCAAGGCGGCCCCGGGCTACGCGGTGGCAAAGCGGATCATTCGCCTCATCAACTCCGTGGCGGATCAGGTCAACGCGGATCCGCTTTGCCGGGACCGGCTGCAGGTGGTGTTTCTGGAGAATTACCGGGTCTCCCTGGCGGAGCACCTGATGCCTGCGGCGGAGGTGTCGGAGCAGATTTCCACGGCGGGAAAAGAGGCGTCCGGCACCAGCAATATGAAGTTTATGATGAACGGCGCGCTGACGGTGGGAACGCTGGACGGGGCCAATGTGGAGATGCGCGATGTGCTGGGGGAGGAAAACCTGTTTCTCTTCGGCCTCCGCGCCGACGAGGTGGCGGCTCTGCGCCGCAGCGGCTATCTGCCCCAGCGGCTCTATGCCCGGGACGAGAAGCTCCGCCGGGCCTTGGATGCGCTGCGCTCCGGCTTCCGGGACGGCGTGACGTACGAGGATCTCTACAAGCGCCTGCTGACCGGCGGGGACGGCAGTCCCGCCGACGAGTATTTTCTCCTGGCGGATTTTGAGAGCTACTGCGCCGCCGAGGCCCGCATGGCGGAGACTTACGGCGACCCTGAAAAGTGGAACCGGATGAGCCTGCACAACATCGCCCGCTCCGGCGTTTTTGCCGCCGACCGGGCCGTGGGGCAGTACGCCGACACCATTTGGCACGTTCCGCACAAATAATCGCAGAAACGGCCCGGGACAGCCTGTTCCGGGCCGTTATCCGCGCGCTTTGGATCGCCGCTTGCCGCCTGCGCTTTACAAATGGGGAAAAAGCGGGTATACTTTTTCAATCGGAACAAATTGATAAGTTTGGAGTGGGGAGGATCATCTTCGGCGGTGAGACGCGGCAGAAACGAGCCTTCCTGAAGGAAAGAGAGACAACATGGAAATTACGGAAGGCGTACGCTTCGACAGCCTGGGGCTGTCACAGGAAATTCTGCGCGCGATTGAAAAACGGAAGCTGACCATGACCACCCCGGTTCAGGCCGGCTGCATTCCCCCCATGATGGAGTGGCGGGACGTCATCGCCAAGGCGCCCACCGGCACGGGCAAGACCTTTGCCTACGGCATCCCCATTATCGAGCACGTCGACACCGAGGATGAGTCCGTTCAGGCGGTGATCCTCTCTCCCACCCGGGAGCTGGCGCTCCAGATCACGGACGAGCTGCGGGATCTGGGCGAATTTAAGCCCGGCGTCCGTTCGGTGTGCCTGTACGGCGGGCAGCCCATCGGCCGGCAGATCGACATGCTGAAAAAGCGGCCGCAGATCGTGGTGGCCACCCCCGGCCGCCTGGCCGACCATATGAAACGCCGCACCGTCCGGGTGGACACGGCCAAAACCGTGGTGCTGGACGAGGCGGACCGGATGCTGGACATGGGCTTCATCCACGATGTGACCCGGCTGCTGGACCGGATGAACAAGCGGAAAAACCTGGGCATGTTCTCCGCCACCATCTCCCGGGAGGTCATGGATATTGCCTGGGTCTACCAGCGGGACGCGGAGGAGATCACCGTCCGGGAGGACGAGCAGAACAAGCCCGACATCAAGCAGTTCCGCATGGACGTGGCCCAGAACGAAAAGGCCGACGCCATTGCGAAAATTCTGAAGGTCACCGGCTTCGACCGGGCCATGGTGTTCTGCAACACCAAGGGCTCCACGGAGCGGATCTGCAAATTTCTCCAGCTGCGGGGCGTGGAGGCGGAGTGTATCCACGGCGACATCCCCCAGAAAAAGCGGGAAGAGGTTATGAACCGCTTCAAGGAGGGCAAACTGCCGGTGTTTGTCTCCACGGACGTGGCCGCCCGGGGCATCGATGTGGACGATGTGGACGTCGTGTTCAACTGCGACGTGCCCGATGAAAACCAGGACTACGTCCACCGGATCGGCCGTACCGGCCGTGCCCGGAAGGAGGGCGTGGCAGTGACGCTGGTGGCGGACTACCCCTCCAAGATGCGGGCGGACGACATCGCGCTGCGCACGCATAACGAGATCGTCCCGGTAAAGTTTGACGGTGACGGCCGGCTGGTCGTGATCGGGCAGGAATAACGGGCCGGGACAGGCGTTTGAAAGCAGCCGCGGGGCCCGGAAGCCCGGCGGCTGTTTTTTTGCCGGCGCGCCCCCGGGGCCCCGGCCAAGACCTTATCCCTGAAAGGAGATGCCCATGAACTGGATCAAACGCGCCGCCGCCGCGTGCCTGGCTGTTGTGGCCTGCGGTACGCTGCTGACGGCCTGCGGGGAGAAGCGGAGCGACGGCGGAGAGGATCTCAGGCTGTCTGTCTGCGTGGGGCAGGCCCCGTCTACACTGGACCCCATCCGGGCCGTCAGTCAGTCGGATCAGACGGTGATCGGCCACCTCTACCAGAATCTGATGGAGACGCCGGCGGACGGTTCCGACGGCGCCCTGGTTTACGGCGCGGCCAAGCACTACGACGCGGAGAGCAACTACGACGGAACTGTGACGTACACCTTCCGGCTGCGCAGCGCCAAGTGGTCGGACGGGCAGGCCGTGACGGCGGACGATTTTGTCTACGCCTGGCGGCGGCTGGCCGATCCGGCCAGCGCCTCACCCTATGCGGAGCTGCTGTCCGTTGTGGTGGGCTACGATCAGGTGCGCACCGGCGGTGATTCGTCAAAGCTGAAGGTCACGGCCAAGAACGATTCCACCCTGGTGGTGACGCTCACCGGCGAGTGCCCCTGGTTTTTAACGGACGTGTGCACCGCCGCGGCCACGGTGCCCCTGCGCCGGGACGTGGTGCAGCGGCTTAAAAAAGAGGCGGCGGCCGCCGGGGAGAAGAGCTGGTGTGCCGACGGGGCCGCCCTGGTGACCAACGGCCCCTATCGTTTCGGCGCCTCCGGAGAGGATTCCCTGACGCTGAACGCCGCCTCGGCGGATGCGTCAGGCCCGGTGAGCATTACCTTCCGGTACGCCGCCACGGCGGAGGAGGCCTGGAAGCTCTACGAGGACAAGGAGGTGGACTTTGTCTCCCCCCTGCCTCAGAAGGAGCTCGCCCGTCTGGCGGAGGACAAGAACTGGACGCCGGTGAGCGAGCTCAATACCTGCGCGGTTCTCTTCAATACGGCGCAGGATCCCTTCAGCGACCCTCTGGTGCGGGAGGCCTTCTCCCTGACGGTGAACCGCACGTCGCTCAGCGAACTGGCCGGCGCCGCGGCGCGCCCGGCGGACGGCCTGGTGCCTTCCGGGGTGCCGGAGAGCGGGGAGAAGGATTTCCGCACCTCCGGCGGCAGCCTCATCGACTGTGACCCGGAGCATGAACAGGAGAACCGGGAGGAGGCCCAGTCCCTTTTGGACCGGGCGGGATACGACCGCAATCACGGCCTTCCGGCGCTGGAGTGTCTGTATGTGGGAGGGGACTCCGTCCGCCGGGAGACGGCCGAGGCCCTGGCCGAAATGTGGTCCGAAGCGCTGGACGTCCAGGTGAAGCCTGTGGCCATGACCGAGGAGAAGTTCCGCGGGGCGCTGGAGAGCGGCACGTACGCCCTGGCCGTTGCCGACATCACCGGCTGTGCCAACGACGCGGAGAGTTTTCTCGCGCCCTGGGTGTCCGACAGCACCCGGAATGTGACGGGCTACCGCAACAGCGCCTACGATACGCTCCTGAGCGTCATCGACAGCGCCGGAGACGAGACGGCCCGTCTGGGCTGCCTCCACGACGCGGAGAGCCTGCTGCTGGAGGATTGCCCGCTGACGCCGCTCTATTTTACCGGCACGGCCTGCAAGCTCCGGAACGGACTCACCGGCGTGCGCCGGGACGCCAGAGGCTGGTTCAGCTTTGCGTCTGTAGCGGTGAAGCCGGCGGAGTAGTCGGACAAAGAGTTACCGTTTTGTAATTGTCTTTGCGTACAAAGGGTGTTATACTGCACCCGTTCCCGGGGGAGAAGTCCCGGGCCAACCACGGTACGATCAACCGGTTCCCGGGCGGCGCCCGGGCATGATGACGGGAGGGAAGGCAATGAAAAGACTGGCTGCATGGCTCCTGAGCGCCGCGCTTTGCACGGCCTTGCTGACCGGCTGCGGCGGATCGGGCGCCCAGAGTGCCGCCTCCGGTTCCGGCGCCATCGAGATCGAGGCGCAGACCTGGAAGCTGACCTACTCCGCCGACAAGGATTCCACCGGCGCCAGAGCGGCGGAGAAATTTGCGCAGCTGATCGCCGAGCGAACCAACGGAGCGATTCAGGTGGAGTGCCATCCGGCGGACGAGCTGACCGGCGGAGACACGGAAAAGGGAATCCACGCCGTCATGGACGGCCAGATCTCCCTTTCACTTTACTCCAGCCCGGAGTATACCAAGCTGGATCCCCGCTTCGGCGTTGTTTCGCTGCCCTTCCTCTTTGACTCCGCCGAGGATGCGGATGCCAAGCTGGAGGGCAAGGGCGGAGACGCGCTGCGGTCCGTGCTGGAGGAGTACGGCCTTCGCTGTATGGGAATCGGGGAGAACGGCTTCCGCCTGCCCACCAACAGCCGCCGCGCCATCACCTCGCCGGAGGATCTGCAGGGCCTGAAAATCCGGACGGCGGATTCGGATGTGCTGCAGCACGCCTACCAGTACTGGGGCGCGGAGACGACCTCCGCCGCGTGGCCCATGGTGTATACGGCGCTGCAGACCGGCAAGCTGGACGGGCAGGAAAACCCGCTGACCATCGCCGACGCCGCGTCCATTCAGCAGACGCAGAAATACGTCACCAAGTGGAACGCCTCCTACGACTGCCTCTTTCTGTGTATGAACCAGAAGCTGTACGACTCCCTGTCGCCGGAGGTTCAGAAGATTGCGGATCAGTGCGGCGCCGAGGCGGCGGAGTACCAGCGGGGGATCAACCGGGAGAGCGAGGAGGAGATCCTCAAAAAGTGGAGCGGGCAGATGACGGTTACGGAGCTGACGGAGGAGTCCGCCCAGGCCTTCAAAAAAGCCGCCGAGCCCTGCTGGAACGAGTTCCGGAACAATGTGTCGCCGGAGCTGCTGGAGACCTTTGAAAACGCCTGAGAGCCTTTAAAAGCGCACAGCCACACGGCCGCGGGAAACCGCGGCCGTGTTTTTTGCCGGGGGAGGGGGTCTTGCGTCCCGCCCGGCCGGCGGCTATAATGGCCGTATGAAAATGGGGGAGAAAAAACAGACCGGGAGGTGCGACATGGAGATCGGACGGTTTGCCCCTTCGCCCAGCGGGCGGCTGCACCTGGGCAATCTGCTGTGCGCCCTGCTGGCCTGGCTCAGCGCCAAAAGCGCCGGCGGGCGGCTGATTCTGCGGGTGGAGGACCTGGATACGGGCCGCTGCCGCAGGGCGTGCGCCGATCAGATGGAGGACGACCTCCGGTGGCTGGGCCTTTTCTGGGACGAGGGGGGCGCGGACGGCGGCCCCTGCGCGCCGTACTACCAGAGCCTTCGCACCCGGCTGTACCGCGACGCGCTGGAGCGGCTGGAGGCCCTGGGTCTGGTTTATCCCTGCTTCTGCACCCGCTCCCAGCTTCACGCTGCCAGCGCGCCCCACAGGGAGGACGGCACGGCGGTCTACCCGGGTACCTGCGCCGCACTTTCGCCCCGGGAGACGGCGGAAAAGCTGCGCCGGGCCCTCCGGCCGCCTGCGCTGCGACTCCGGGTGCCCCGGGAGACGGTGGAGTTTACCGACGGCCATCTGGGGCCCTACCGGGAGGATCTGGCGGCGTCCTGCGGGGACTTCCTGCTGCGCCGGTCAGACGGCCTGTACGCCTACCAGCTGGCCGTGGTGGCGGATGACGCGGCCATGGGCGTCACCCAGGTGGTGCGGGGCGCGGACCTGCTGTCATCTACGCCGCGCCAGCTGCTGCTCTACCGGCTTTTGAATCTGATGCCGCCCCGGTTTTATCACTTCCCGCTGCTGCTGGACGAGGCGGGCCGCCGTCTTTCCAAGCGGGACGGAGCCCTGGGCCTGGAGACGCTGCGCCGCCGGCTTCCCCCGGAGGAGATTGTGGGAAGGCTGGCATTCTTGGCCGGACTGAATCCCGGGGCGGGGCCCCGCACGCCGGAGAGCCTGCTGGCGGATTTCGCGTGGGAGAAGGTGCCCAAGGAGGAACTCCGTCTGCCGGAGGGGCTTTTTTGACGGCGGCTCTTTTGGCGCGGGCGCCTTTGATGGGACAGACAAAAATCAGCGTCTCCGCTTTTGCACGGAGACGCTGATTTTCTGTTTTGAAAGAAATTTGGAAAGGGATCAGCCCTGCCGAAAGCTCAGCGGTGGGTGCCGTAATGGCACACAAACAGCATGTCCGGCCCGCAGTGGGCGCCGATAATGGGCGAGAGGGGGATCAGCAGAACCTCTGTTCCGGCGGGAGACGCCTCCCGCACCAGCTCCGCCAGCTGTTCGCCCGCCTCCGGCGCACCGGCATGGCCCACAAACACCGCCTTCGCCGCGTCACCGAAATTCAGCGCCGCCTTGTAGGAGCGGATCAGATTCTGCATGGCGGCCTTCTGCCCCCGGGCCTTCTCCGTCACCTTGAGACTGCCGTCGTCGGCAATGACCAGAATCGGCTTGATCTGCAGCTTGCCGCCCAAAAACGCCAGGGCCGGCGAGACGCGGCCGCCCCGCTTGAGAAAGTCCAGATCGCCCACGGTAAACCAGTGGCACACCTGCAGGGCGTGGGCCTCCAGCCAGCGGGCGTTCTCCTCAAGGCTCATGCCGGCCTCCCGGTTCAGCGCCGCCTGGAAGGCCACCAGGCCCTCTCCGCCGCTGGCGCTGAGGGAGTCCATGCAGCGCAGCGTCCGCTGGGGATACCGCTCGCCCAGTTCCTGTGCCACCGCCTGCAGATTCTGCCAGGTGGAGGACATTCCGGAGGAGAAGCAGCAGTACAGAATGTCCTGTCCCGCCTCCAGCACCGGAGAAAAGACGCTCTCGTAGACGAAGGGCGTGATCTGCGAGGTGGAGACAGACGCGCCGGCCCGCAGCGCCTCGTAAAACCGGGCGCACACGGCCTCCCGCTGGGGATCCTCCGGGCGGAAGGTGCCGGTCTGGCTGTTGAGAAGATAGTCCATGGGCACGCCCCGGATATCATATCTGGCGCACAGATCGGCCGTAATATCCGCGCCGGCGTCGGTGAAGATTACATAGTGATGGTCATTCATGTTTTCCGTCCTCCCTGGATCACTGCGCGGCTCAAAACCGGGCCCGCGCAAAAATTGCTCTCCTTGTAAAATACCATAGAAAAGGCCGGGAGTAAACCTAAATCTTGTCAAAGGGGAGCAGAGCGACCGGAATTTCTCTTTGCGGATAGGGAATTTGACGAAAGCTGAACAAAAAAAGCGCGTCCGTTATCGGACGTGCTTTTTTAGAACCCGGGTAAAGAACAGAGCCAGAGCAATTTTGGCAAAATCCGGAAGAATAAAGGGGAACACGCACCAGCCCAGCGCGGTCCAGATGCCGATGGGGCCGGAGGCGCGGGCATAGACATACTGGAACCACACCGTGCCGAAGGCATAGCAGACCGCCAGCCCCAGCACCATCCCCAGCGCCTGAGTCCAGACCCGGGTGCCCAGGAGGGCCGTGACGCCCCAGTAGAGCAGCGCCGAGAGGAGAAATCCCAGAATATAGCCGCCGGTGGAGCCCAGGAGAATCCCAACGCCGCCGGTAAAACCGGCAAAGACGGGCAGCCCTGCCGCGCCCAGGAGGATATAGACCAGAACGGAGAGCGTTCCCCGTTTCCCCCCCAGCAGTCCCACCGCCGTAAAAACGGCAAACGTCTGCATGGTGAACGGCACCGCCGCAGGGATGGAGATCCAGGCGCACACCGCAATCAATACGGCAAAAAGCGCCGTGTAGGTAAGGTCGGCCGTCTTAAGCCGCCCTTTGGAAGCTTTGGCTGTTTCCATGTGAAGGTCCTTCCTTTCCGCCGCGTTCCGCGGATTAAAACCTCCGCAAGTATAGCACTCCTCAGTCAAAGATGTCAACCAATTATTAGAAATAGGTTAACAACATGGGCGGGCAGAAGGGCGGCCCCGCCGCCCCGTTCCTCACAGCTCCGTATGTGTGCACAGCTCCCGCACCTTGGCCTGAATGGATTTGAGATCCACAAAGGTCTCCGGCCGCTTTCCCACGTCCCGCAGCAGCGCCGCCGGATGGTAGATGGCGGTCATCTGCACGCCGCCGCGTTCAAACCACTGTCCGTGCTCCGCCGTGATGCGGAAATCCTCCCGGATGATCTCCTTGGCGGCAATACGGCCCAGGCATACGATGACTTTGGGACGCAGCAGCCCCGCCTGGCGGCGCAGCCAGCCCATGCAGGCCTCCTGCTCCTCGTTCAGGGGATCCCGGTTCCGGGGCGGACGGCATTTGACGGCGTTGGCGATGTAGACCTTTGTGCGGTCCAGGCCGATCATAGCCAGCATATCGTCCAGAAGTTGGCCCGCCCGGCCCACAAAGGGGATGCCCTGCTCGTCCTCGTGCTGGCCCGGGCCCTCGCCGATGAGGAGAATTTCGGCATCGGCGGCTCCGTCGCCGAACACCACATTGGTGCGGGTCTGGCACAGCGCGCAGCCGCGGCAGGCCAGACATTCACTTTTGAGACTCTCCCAGGTATCCATGGCGGTTTGCCTCCTGCAATTTTGATTTTCAGCGCGCTTCCGCCGCGGCGCATGTTTTTCCGTTCCGGCGGAAAAACTGAGAGGACAAGGGGGAGTGGGCGTGGCGCGGTGGATTTGGATTTTTTACTTTTACAGCTTTGGGGGCTATCTGCTGGAAAAGGGGTTCGCCCGGGTCACCCGGGCGGCCAATCAGTCCCGCAAGTGCCTCCTGTTTCTGCCGCTGTGTCCGGTATACGGGCTGGCGCTGGCGGCGGTGCTGGCACTTCCCGCGCCGCTGACCCGCTGGCCGGTTCTGCCGTTTGCCGCGGCGGCGGTGACCACCGGCGTGGAATACATCTATCACTGGGGCTGCGAGACGTTTCTGGGCGTCCGTTTCTGGGACTATTCCGGCACGTGGGGCAGCTTCCAGGGACGGGTCTGCCTGCCCTTTACACTGGCCTGGGGGCTTTTGACCGCCGCCGCGGTGGGGCTTTTTCAGCCGCTGCTGGAGCGGCTCATTCCCCTGATTCCCCCGTGGGCGGCGCTGGCGGCGGTGCTGGCGCTCACCGCCGACGCGGTGTGTACCGTGCGCTATCTGGCCGTCACCCACAATCCGGCGAATCTGAGCCCTGCCAGACTGCGGCTCCGGGAGGGCCGCTAATCCGCCGCCGGAGCGCCGGGGGCCAGGGACAGGCCGTGGCCGATGTGGTCGTTGCCGGTCACGGCAAAGCCCCGCTCCGTCAAAAAGGCGGCCAGAGGCTGATAGCGGGCTGCGTATTCGCTGACGCCGTGGGCGATCTGCACCACGGCCCGGGGCGCGCCCTCCGGCAGCCACTCCACGGTGTGGAGCGGCGTCTTGCCGTCCCGGGAGGGAAAAGAGTATTCGTTTGTGATCATGGGCCCCTCCTTCGTGCTCCCTCCCGACAGCTTTTCGCCGGGGGAGGAGCGTCTTGCGGGATGAAAAAAACTCTGCTATACTCATCGTAAAATGACCTGTGCAGCCCGGCAGAGTTCTGCGATATCATGTGTATCATATCACTGCACCGGGAAAAAAGACAGGGGGAGTTTCATGGAAACCTATGTTGCGGCACTGGATCAGGGGACCACTACGTCCCGGGCCATTCTCTTTAACCGGGCGGGGGAGATCGTCTCCCGGGCCCAGTATCCCTTCCGCCAGATCTACCCCCGGCCCGGCTGGGTGGAGCACGATCCCATGGAGCTTCTGGCCATGGAGCGCCGCGCCCTGTCGGAGGCCGTGAACAGCGCCCATATTGATCCCAAGTGCCTGGTGGCCGTGGGCATTACCAATCAGCGGGAGACCACCATCCTGTGGGACCGGCGCACCGGGGAGCCGGTGTGCAACGCCATCGTCTGGCAGTGCCGCCGGACGGCGCCGCTGTGCGACCGGCTGAAGGCGCAGGGCGCGGGGGAACTGGTGACGGAGAAGACCGGCCTGCTTATCGACGCCTATTTTTCCGGCACCAAGCTGCGGTGGATGCTGGACAATGTGCCCGGGGCCCGGGCCCGTGCGGAGGCGGGAGAGCTGGCTGCCGGCACCGTGGATTCGTGGCTGATCTGGAACCTGACAGGCGGAGCGGCCCATGTGACGGATTACTCCAACGCCTCCCGCACCATGCTTTTCAACATCCACACGCTGGCGTGGGACGAAGAATTATGTAAACTTCTGGATATTCCTATGTGCCTTCTGCCGGAGCCGGTGCCCTCCTGCGCCGAGTACGGGCGGATTGCGCCGGGGCAGCCCGGCCTGGAGGATCTGGCGGGGATCCCCATCTGCGGCAGCGCCGGGGATCAGCCGGCGGCGTTGTTCGGACAGGGCTGCTTTGCCCCGGGTCAGGCGAAAAATACTTACGGCACCGGATGCTTCACCCTGATGAACGTGGGGAGCCAGCCGGTGCGCTCCCGGGCGGGACTGGTGACCAGCGTGGCCTGGAGCCTGGGCGGGGAGACGACCTACGCCCTGGAGGGGAGCGTTTTCAACGCCGGGAGCACCATCCAGTGGCTGCGGGACGAGCTGGGGCTCATCTCCTCGGCGCCGGAGTGCGACCGGCTGGCGGAGAGTGTGCCCTCCAGCGGCGGCGTGGTGGTGGTGCCCGCCTTTACGGGGCTGGGCGCGCCCTACTGGGACATGTACGCCCGGGGCACCATCGTGGGGCTGACCCGGGGGACGACCAGGGCCCACATCGCCCGGGCGGTGCTGGACGCCATCGCCTTTCAGGTGACGGATCTGGTCAACGCCATGCGGGCCGACGCGCCCTGCCCCCTTCGGCTGCTGCGGGTGGACGGCGGCGCGTCCGTCAGCGACATTCTGCTGCAGACCCAGGCGGATCTGCTGCGGCTCCCGGTGGACCGCCCCGTGCAGGTGGAGACCACCGCCTTCGGGGCGGCGGCGCTGGCGGGCCTGTGCGCCGGAGTCTGGAGCGGGCCGGAGGAGCTGGCGGCGCTGCGCAGAAGCCAGCATGTGTTTCTGCCTCTGCGGGATGAGGCCGCCTGTGAACGGGACTACGCCCGGTGGAAGCGGGCGGTGGCGCGCTCCGCCGGCTGGGCTGAAGAAGTGTGAATGAACCGGGTTGATTGTGCGAACGAACTGTGAATCTTTTAAGAAGAAGTTGCGTTTTGAAGCGGCCTGGTGTATACTAAAGTCCACAAATTACAGAAAATCAGTGCGGCGCCGCCAGGCGTCCCCCATCGAAAGGAGCTTTTGTATTATGGCGTTTTTTGATGATTTGAGCAAAAAGGCAAAGGATGTTGCCGCAGTTGCCGGAGAAAAGGCGCGGGATGCCGCGGAGCTGGCTAAGACCAACATGGCCATCGCCGGAGAGCAGCGCGAGATGGACCGGAATTACCGGACCATCGGCGAGTGGTTTGTCACCGAGTATGACGGCGAGATCCCCGAGGCCGTCCGGGACTTGGTGGACGCCGTCAAAGCCTCCAAGGCCAAGGTCGCGGAGCTGGAGGCCAGCAAGCCCAAGAAGGACGACGGCCCCGAGGCGGTGCCGCAGACCAGCATGAAGAAATGCCCCATCTGCGGCGCGGTTTCCGACAGCAAGTTCTGCCCGCAGTGCGGCGCACCCATGGGAGACTGATCGCAATAGAATAAAAAGTCCGGCCGCACAAAATGTGCGGCCGGACTTTTTGTCTCCTGAAATTCAGGCCCCGTTTCGGCCCTCCGGCGAGGCTCCGCCGTCGGGATCAGGCGTTTCTTCCCGGGCTTTTTTCAGAAAATCCCTGCTCTCCGGCTTTTTGCTGGGGACAAAGTTCTGAGCGGCGGTTTTCCTGCGGCCCTTGCTCCGGGCGTAGAAAAATCCGGTGATGGAAAAGACCACGGCGCCCAGGAAGTTGACGAAAAGATCCTTCATGGTGTCCAGCAGCCCGATGTCCAGATACCCGCCCACGCCCAGGCTTTGGCCGTTCACGGCAGTGTCCGTGATGCCTGTGACGCCAATGGCTGTGTTGGCGTGACTGGGGTTGAGGGCCACGGAGTAGATGGCGTGAACCACGGTGTCCTTCTGCATGTCCGTATGGAAGAACTGGTCCATGAAGCATTCAAAAAATTCCCACAGGACGCCCACGGTCATGGAAAAGCAGAACGCCACCAGCGCCATAAAGACGGGGGAGAGGTCGAAGGTCAGGCGCGGGTTGTCGTTGAGAATGACCACCAGGGAGAAGCCCACCGCCGCGCACAGGAAGCCGTTGAGAGTGTGAAGAATGGTGTCCCAGTTGTGGAAGGTTCCGTAAAAGTTGGAAATCTCGCCCAGAATTTCCGCCGAGAAGATGAAGCACAGGATGGTGATCTCCAGAGCGGGCGGCAACTCAATGCGCAGCCTTACCTGCACCCAGCTGGGAAGGTAGAGCAGCACCAGCGTCAAAATGCACATGAACGCGCTTTCATAGCTGCGCAGGAAACACTGGCGCACCAGCGTCAGGATTACCAGAGCCCGCAGGACCGTAAAGACGATAAAGGAGCTTTTGTGCTCCCGCAGTTCCATTTTAAGCGCAGTTTTAAAGGTTTTCTTCAGCCATTGCTTTTCCCGCTTTGTTTTTTTCATGTTCCGCCTCCAAATCGAAATTTTCAAAAATGCCCGCGGCGCCCTCCGCCTCTGCCAGGGAGAGGTCGGCCGGGGAGCGGATCGTCCAGTAAAACGCCCGAACGCCCCACCGTCGGCAGCACAGCGTCCGGGAGGGGCTGCGCCGGTCTTCAAAGCGGTAGGCGATAAAATCCGGCCGCGTGAGGAAGTTGGGCAGCAGATTGGTCAGGGCCCAGTCGGCGGCGGAGCCGCAGCCCGACGGCCGCCGGAGGAAATTCTGGGAGAGCTGTCCCCGGAGAATTTCCGGCCGCCTGAACCGCAGCCACACCAGAACCCTGGGGTCGAAGCTCTCCACGCAGTACCGGACGTCAAAGCAGTCCAGGCACGCCGCGGTCCGGCGGGTCAGCTCCCGCCAGTTGCCCCGGGCGGTTTTGACCTCCACAATCAGCGGCGGCCCGCCCTCGAAAATCGGGAGGACCTCCTCCAGAAACGGAATCCGCTGCTCCGTTCCCTCCAGCCGGAGGGACGCCAGCTCCCCGGCGGTACAGTCCTCCACGCTGCCCATAGCACCGCAGGTGCGCGCCAGGGCGCTGTCGTGGATCACCGCCAGGCGGCCGTCCTGGGTGAGGTGGACGTCCAGCTCGGCGCCCAGGTGCCGGCGGGCCGCCCGCCGGAAGGCGCTCAGGGAGTTTTCCGGGATCCGGGGCTTTTCGTGGAGCCCCCGGTGGGCAAAGCGGACGCCGTTCAGCGCCGCCCAGCCCGGCGCCCCGCGCCGGCCGTGTACCAGAAACCACCAGGCGAAGCAGGGAATCAGCAGAAAAAGGGACAGCTTCCCCATCAGCGGCACGCTGAGCAGGCACAGGGGCAGAAAGACCGCCGCCGGCAGCAGGGGCATCAGCCGCAGCCCCAGTACCAGGACGGCTGCCGCCTCCAGAATCCGAATCGACAGTTCCACAGCTCAGCCTCCGTCCGCCCGGCGGAGGGCTGCCAGCAGGGCCGCCACGTCGGGAAAGACTGCGGCGGGCTTCACGTCGGACTGCCGCAGCGTCTCCATGGTGGACTCCCCGGAGAGCACCAGCGCCGTGTCCACCCCGGCATTGACGCCGCAGGCCACGTCGGTGTAAATGCGGTCGCCCACCACCAGCGTCTGTTCCGGCGTGCAGTCGGCGCGCTCCATGGCGAGATAGACCATGGCCGGGCGGGGCTTGCCGATAAAGCGGGGGCGGACGCCGGTGGCGCGGGTCAGCATCTGGCACACGCTGCCGCAGTCCGGCACGTAGCCGTACCGGGTGGGGCAGACCCAGTCCGGGTTGGTGGCGATAAAATCCGCGCCCCGGCTTAAAAGAATACAGGAATCCTCCAGCTTTTGAAAGGTGAGCTCCGTGTCGAAGCCGCACACCAGCGCGGTGACGGCCTCGTCCGGCCGCTCCGAGAGCGTGAAACCCGCCCGCCGAAGCTGATTTTTAAAGGAGTTTGTGCCGCAGACGTAGTAGACGTCGGCGGAGGTCTTTGTCCGCTCCAACTCCCGGATCAGAGCGTCCGCAGAGGTGAGGAAGTCCCGCTCCTCCGCCTCCAGGCCCAGGGCCCGGAGCTTGGCCACATAGGCGTCGGCCCCCCGGGAGGAGTTGTTGGTGAGATAGAGGTACGTCCCGCCCCGGGCGCGGATATAGCGGAGAAATTCTCCGGCGCCGTTGAAAAGCCGGTCGCCCAGATAGAGGGTGCCGTCCAGATCCAGCAAAAACAGTTTTTTCCCCGCAAGCTCCAAATTCCCACCGCGCCTTCCGCCCTTTAAGATTATGCAGATCATAGCACAAAACCGCCCCGCTGGCAAGCGGTGCGGCTTTGCTGACAGGCCTTTTGCGGAGGCGGGCGGCACGATTAGCAATTAAGAGTTGTCCCGGCTGATGGGCTCCCGGGTCAGAAGCCGCCGCATGGCCCTGGCGTTAAACGGGACCAGGGGATAGAGGTACCCCTTTCCCACCACGGGCTTACAGGTGGCCAGCAGGATCACGATTCCCGCCACCCCCAGGGCGAAGCCCCATACGTCCAGCCACGCCGAGATCAGCAGCAGCGCCACCCGAAGCAGCTTGAAGGCGTAGCCCAGCTCATACCCGGGCTGGGCGAAGCCCGCCACGGATACGAAGGCCATATAGACCAGCACCTCCGGGCTGAGCCAGTTGGCCTGGACGGCGAAATCCCCCAGGATGAGAGCCCCCAGCATGGAGAAGGAGTTGGACAGGGCCTCCGGCGTATTCAGGGACGCCAGCTTTAAAACGTCGATGAGAAATTCCACGGCCAGCAGCTGCCAGAGCAGCGGCAGGGCGCACTGATCCGGCACGGCCAGAAATGCCAGCCAGTGGGGCATGCGGCCGGGGACGCTGGCCAGCAGGTACCACACCGGGGTGATAAACAGGGAGAGGAGAAATACCGCCAGCCGGAGAAGTCGGAGATAGGTGCCCACCAGAGGCGGAAAATAAAAGTCGTTGGCCTCCTGGACAAAGTCGAAAAACGACGTGGGCAGCAGCATCACGGCGGGGGAGTTGTCCACCATGACCACCACGTCCCCCTCCAGAATCGTGGCTGCCGCCACGTCGGGCCGCTCGGTGTAGCGGACCTTGGGAAACGGGTTGTACCACTGCTTGGGCCGGATGGCCTCGGCTACGCTCTCCTGCCCCATGGAGATGGAGCTGGCGCCGATGGTCCGCAGCTTTTCCCGCAGCTGGGCGAGAAGGTGCTCGTCCGCCCGGCCCTCCAGATAGCAGAGCACCACGTCGGCCTGGGAGTGGGCCGTGACCTTGTGGCCCTCCAGCGTCAGGCGGGGATCCCGGATCCGGCGGCGCAGCAGGGCCATGTTGGGCACCAGCGCTTCCACGAATCCGTCGTGGGAGCCCCGCAGCACCTTCCCGTCGGAAGGCTCCTCCACGCTGCGGGCCGGATAGCTTTTGGCATCCATCAGCGCGCCGCCGCGGATCCCCTCGATCAGCAGCAGCGTCTTGCCCAGCAGGACAGAGGTCACGATGTCGTCCACCTGCTCCGAAACCGCCGTCTCGGAAAAGGTGATGAACCGGTCGGCAAATGCCTGCATGTCCGTCAGAATCCCCGCCTCCCGGGGGGAAACGGACAGCCAGAAGGAGCCCATCCGCTCCAGGACGGCGTCCCGTCCGTAGCCGTCGATGACCCAGATCCGGGCCCTGCGGCCGCCGATGCGGAAGTCCCGGGCCACCATGTCGCAGTTGCGGGGCACGCCCAGCAGCGCGTTCATCCACCGCACATTGTCATCATAAATGCTTGAGAGTTTTTCCTCCATACTTCGCCTCCGTACATGCATGGAGGTAGTATGTACGCCGGAACCGACCCTTATTCCGTCCCTTTTGCAAAGAAAACTTTGCAAAAGGGATTGACAAGTAAACTTGGTAGTGCTATGGTGGGGAATGCAAAGAAAACTTGGTAAAGTGAAAACTTTCTGGAGGGCTTTATGGATAAGGATGAAATTTTGAAAAAGAGCCGGGAGGCGAGAGAGGACGAGGGCACCGTCTATGCGGAAAACCGCGGCCGCCGGTACGGCGTAATGGGTTTTTGCACGGTGTTTATTGTGATTCTGATCTTCAATCTGGTGACCAGGCAGAACAATTTTGTGCCATACTCCATGTTTTTCGCCTATCTGGCGGCGGAGGCGCTGGGAAGGTATCAGATCACCAGGCAGAAGGCGCTGCTGACGGCCACCGTTCTGGGCACGTTTTCTTCGGTGTGTTTTCTCGCCTGCCACATTCTCGACGTGCTGCACATCGGACAGTGAGCCATGGACGGAGCACTGATTCTGAAAAACCGCCTGAAGGCGGCCCGGGGGGAGAAAAATCTTTCCCAGAGCGAGCTTGCGGAGCTGGTGGGCGTGTCCCGCAACACCATCAGCTCCATCGAGACAGGCCAGTTCAACCCCACGGCCAGGCTGGCTCTGATCCTGTGCACTGCGCTGGACAAAAAATTCGAGGAGCTGTTCTACTTTTAAAAAAAGGGCGTCCGGAATCACCGGACGCCCTTTTTGAAAGCCGCGTTTTATTATGCCAGGAAGCCCTTGAGAATCCGATCCTCGGCCTCCTCCTCGGTGAGGCCCAGCGTCTCCAGCTTCAAAAGCTGGTCGCCGGCGATCTTGCCGATGGCTGCCTCGTGGATGAGCTGCGCCTCGGTGGAATAGGCGGCGATCTCCGGGACGGAGCGGATTTTGGCGTCGTCCATGATGATGGAGTCGCACTGCACATGGCCGAAGCACTTGGCGTTGCCCTGGACGCAGGGGCGGAAGAGCTGACTGGACGAGCCCCGGGCCACCGAGCGGGAGATCACCCGCCCCCGGGAATCTTCGCCGTCCAGCACGATGTCCATGTCGGATTCGGCGGTCTGCGTGCCGCCGGTCATCAGCCGCTCCGTGATCATTCCTTCGGCGCCCTTGCCGCAGACGATCTTGGTGTAGCGCTTGGTGGAATCGATGCCGCCGATCTGAATGGTGTCCATCTGGATGAGGGCCCCCTCCTCCAGATAGACGATGGTCTGGGGGTTCATGATGCGGCCGCCGGTTCCGTCGCCCTCGCCGTAGTGCTTCTCCACATAGTGCACCCGGGAGCCCTTGCCCACATAGAAGGTGTGCACGCCGTCGTGACGGGAGTCCTCCCCGCCGCAGTTGTGGATGCCGCAGCCGGCGATGATGTCCACGTCGCAGCCCGCGCCCACATAAAAATCGTTATAGACGGTCTCTGTAATGCCGGGTTTGGTAATGATCACAGGGATGCGGCACGACTCTCCCTTTGTCCCGTCCGCGATGCGGATGTCGATGCCGGCCTTGTCGGTCTTGCCGGTGATCTTGATGTGCTCGGTGGATTCCCGGCCGTCGCAGCCGCAGTCCTTGCGGATGTTGAAGGCGCCCACGGGTTTGCCCACCAGATCGGCGATCTTCAGAAGAAGCGCCCGGTCAACCTCGGTATCCATCATTGGGCCGCACCTCCTTTGGAGAGTACCGGGCAGGAGCCCAGCGTGTCGGAGAGAATTTTGGGCAGGATTTCGTCGGCGCTGCCCCGGTGGAGAATTTTGCCCTCTCCCACCACCACGACCTCGTCCGCCAGGGAAATGATGCGCTCCTGGTGGGAGATGATCATCATGGTGGCGGAGCCTTTGGCATGAAGCTGTTCAAACGTCTCCGTCAGGCGGGAGAAGCTCCACAGGTCGATGCCGGCCTCCGGCTCGTCGAAGATCATCAGCTGTGCGCCCCGGGCCAGGATGGAGGCGATCTCGATGCGCTTGACCTCGCCGCCGGAGAGGGAGGTGTCCACCTCCCGATCCAGATAGTCGTTGGCGCACAGTCCCACCCGGGTCAAAAAGTGGCAGCAGCGGTCCTTGGAGAGCGTCTTGTCGCCGGAGGCCATGGTCAGCAGATCCCGCACGGTGATGCCCTTGAATCGGGGCGGCTGCTGAAAGCCGTAGCTGATTCCCCGCCGGGCCCGTTCCGTGATGCTCAGCCGGGTGATGTCCTCCCCATTCCAGAGAATCCGGCCGGAGGTGGGTGCGGCCAGGCCCATGATGAGTTTGGCCAGGGTGGTCTTTCCGCCGCCGTTGGGGCCGGTGAGCACTACCAGAGTATGATCGGGAACGCTCAAAGAGACGTCCCGCAGAATATCGAGTCCGCCGGCCTCCGGAACGGAGTAGCTGACGTGCTGCAATTCCAGCATAAGCGCTGTTCCTCCTTTGTTGAAGCGATGCGCGTCCGGGCCGCCGGACGCGGATCGGCGGGAGACGGACGCGAAGGCCGGTCCGGCCCCGCCCTCTCCCAAAATCGGAAAAAGATACCTCAGACAATATAACAGAGCGCCCGGCAAAATGCAAGAAGTGCCCGGCCAAATTCGACCGGGACACCGAAAGCGGCCTTTTTTTGTCTCCGGCGTCGGTGGACTGTCAACCGGGACGTGCCGCGCCGCATACGCTGGAGAGCAAAGGAGGCTGTTGCAATGGACAATGATCTGCGCGGCGGGGCAAATGCCGCCGTACCGTACGATTACCATCAGTATGACCGGGCCTGGGCCAGGGTGTCGCCCAGCCTGACCCCCTATCCCGGGGCGGTTCCCGCGGCCGAGATGACGCCGCCAGCCCAGCCGGCGCCGCCATCCGTACCCGAGGAAAACCTGCCCGGCGCCCAGGCGGATCCCTGCTGCATGGGCACGGCTGCGTCGGAGATGCTGGAGGTGCTGGAGGGGTTTCTGGCCGATGAACTGGCAGACTGCCGGTATTACACGGCCATGGCCCGTCAGGCGCCCTCCTGGGCCCGCCCGACGCTCCGGGAAATGGCCATGGACGAGCGCGACCACGCCAGACACCTGGCGGCGGTATACTATCTGATCACCGGCCGGTGCTGCTCCGCCACGGTGAGCTGCGACCGCATCTACATCGGCGCGTGGTGCCCCGCCCTGCGGGAGCGGTATCACGCGGAGGCGTGCGGCGGCATGAATTACCTCCGGGCGTCCGAGGGTACCACCGATCCCTGCCTTGCCCGGATCTTCAAGGGGCTCTCCGTCGACGAATACCGCCACTCGGAGCTGCTGACACAGATGTTGGAGCGATCTTTAAACGGGACTTGCAACGGGATGCACACAGGTGTATAATCTCCTCTAACTACCTGAATGATACATACCATTGCGGATTTTTTATACGGAGGAAAACGTCTTATGAGCGAGTGTATTGCAAGGGACCAGGCTCTCGCGCTGCTGCGGGAATACAATTCCGAGCCCTTTCATATTCAGCACGGGCTGACAGTGGAGGGCGTTATGCGCTGGTACGCCCAGGAACTGGGGTATGGGGCCGACGCGGATTTCTGGGCCACGGTGGGCCTGCTCCACGACGTGGATTTCGAGCGGTGGCCGGAGGAGCACTGCAAAAAGGCTCCGGATCTTCTGCGGAAGGCCGGCTGTTCCGACGCGTTTATCCATGCGGTCTGCTCCCACGGATACGGACTTTGCTGCGATGTGAAGCCGGAGGCGGAGATGGAGAAAATCCTCTTTGCCGCCGACGAGCTCACCGGCCTTATCGGCGCGGCGGCGCGGATGCGTCCCAGCAAGAGCTGTCAGGATATGGAGCTGTCCAGCCTCAAAAAGAAATTCAAGGACAAGAAATTTGCCGCAGGCTGCTCCAGGGACGTGATTATCCAGGGCGCGGGAATGCTGGACTGGGATTTGGACGATCTGTTCTCCAGGACGATTATGGCTATGCGCTCCTGCGAGGACTCCGTCAATGAGGAGATGGAGGCGCTTTCAAAGTAAGCGCCGAAAAAAATGAAACCAATCGCCGGGTTCAGGCGTCTTAACTGTATAGAGCGGCTGTGTCGCCGCTCTATACAGTTTTTTTACGCTGTCAGAGAGAAAGGAGCGTTTGCAACGATGAAAAAACTTTTCAGATGCCTGGCGATTGCCCTGGCGGCATCGCTGACGATTGTCTCCGCGGCTGCCGCCCGGCCCGCCAAGCTGATTGCCCTGACGTTTGATGACGGCCCCAGTCCGGAGTATACGCCGCAGGTGTTGGATGTTCTGGAGCGGAAACAGGTCAACGCCACATTTTTCCTGGTGGGGAGATGGCTCAGCGGAAACGAGGCCATCCTCCGGCGTATGGCGGCGGGGGGAAACCAAATCGCCAGCCACACCTGGGATCACGTCGAGCTCACTGAGCTCTCCGACCGGGAGATTCAAAAAAGCGTCGCCGATACTGCGGCGAAGCTCACAGAGATTACCGGCCAGACGGGCTTTATGGTGCGTCCGCCCTGCGGAAGCCGCAGCCCCCGCGTCCTGCAGGCCATCGGCGCGCCGGTGATCCTGTGGAGCGTGGACGCCGCCGCCGGGAAAACGGTGCCGGCAAAGGAGCTGGTGCGCCGGACGCTGTCCCGGGCTTCGGACGGCGGCATCATTCTGCTGCACGATACCACGGCGGCCAACGCAGACGCGGTGGAGGGCATCATTGACGGACTGCACAGCCGGGGCTACGAGTTTGTCACCGTTGGGGAGCTCCTCCGCCTCCGGGGCGTCTCTCCCCAGAGTGGCGTCCTCTACCGGAAGGCGCCGGCCGCGGGAAACGGCGCGGAGACCTCGGGCACCTGGGCGTCCGGCGCCATCCGGACTATGGCCGACCGGGGCTACATGACCGGGGATGGGAACGGCTGGCATCCCGGCCGCGCGCTGAGCCGGGCGCAGGCGGTGACGGTGCTCTGGCGCGTCGGCGGCCGGATGGCGGAGAACGGCAGCGAGCCCGCCTTCCCGGATGTTCCCCAATCGGCCTATTATGCCCGGGCGGCGGCCTGGGCGAGGGAGAACGGCGTGCTCCGGGGGGAAAAGGACGGCAGCATGAACCCAAACGCTCCGGTGACCCGGGAGGAGTTCTACGTCATGCTGGCCCGCCTGGCCCGTCGGAAGGGCAACGACGGGGCCCGGACGGACAAGCCTGCGGCCTATCCCGACGATGCGCGGATTGACCGCTGGGCGCTTCTGGGGGTGGAGACGGTCCGGAACATGGGCTTCTCCTCCCGGAACGACGTGGAGCTCTTCCGCCCCCGGGACTGGACAACCCGGGCGGAAGCCGCGGAAGTGCTGAACTGGTATATCGGGCTTTAAAAAAGCAGTCCGGGAAGCGCCGCATGGGCACTTCCCGGACTGCTTTTCGTTTTTGACTTTCCCCCGGACGGGGCTGCGCGCCGCAGATCCGGCTTCAAGGGCTTACTCCATCGAGATGATGTAGTAATAGACCGGCTGTCCTCCGGAGAGTACGGAGACCTCCGCGCCGGGGCAGCGCTCCTCAAAGAGCTTTCCGGCCTTTTCTGCGTCTGCCTGCTCCACATCGGAGCCGAAGTACAGCGAGATGAAGGAGGAGCCGCGGTCTGCCGCGTCGGCAGCCAGCTTTTCCAAAAGGACGGAGAGGTCGGCATCGGTGCCGAAGAGCTTCCCCTCCTCCAGAGCCAGGTAGTCGCCCTCCCTGATGTCGAAGCCGTCGAAGTCGGAATTCCGGGCGGCGTAGGTGATCTGCGCGGTGGTGACGGCGCCCAGGGAGCCGTTCATGGCCTCCTCGATCTCCTGCTCCTCCTGGGACTCAAAATCCACATTCATCATGGCAGTGATTCCCTGGGGAACGGTTTTGGAGGGAATGACCACCACTTTTTTCTCGGTCAGCGCGGCGCACTGCTGAGCGGCCATGATGATGTTGCCGTTGTTGGGCAGCACAAACACCGTCTCGGCGGGGATGGCGTTGACTCCCTCCAGAATACTCTGGGTGGAGGGGTTCATGGTCTGTCCGCCGGAGACCACCCGGTCGGCCCCTAGATCCCGGAACAGGGCGGCCAGCCCGTCGCCGGCGCAGACTGCCAGAAAACCGAATTTCTTTTCCGGAGCTGCGGTCCCGCCGCCTGCCGGTTCGTCCGGCGCGGCCTGGGGAGCCTCCTCGTTTTCCAGGTCATCCGTGCTCTGCACCTTTTTTCCGGCGGCCAGATCGTCGTGCTGGGTGCGCATATTCTCGATCTTCGCCAGCTCCAGCGTGCCGTATTTCTGGGCCTCGCTGAGGGCGTCGCCGGGGATGTTGGTATGCACGTGCACCTTAAAGGCCTCGTCGTCCTCGCCGATGACCAGGCTGTCGCCGATGCTGCCCAGGTACGTCCGCAGCGGCTCCAGGGATTTCTCGACGGTTTTGCGCACGATAAACACCGTGTCGAAGGCGAAGGTGATCTCTCCGGTGGAGAAGGCGGCAAAGTCGGCCTTGTCCTGGGGAGCCTCCGACTCCTCGGAAAGCTCCGGCACCGGTTCGCCCCGGAGCTCGGAGAGCATGCCCTCCAGAATAATGAGAAAGCCCTTGCCGCCGGCGTCCACCACGCCGGCCTTCTTCAAAACCGGATTCATATCCACAGTCTGCGCCAGGGTCTCCCGGCCCTCCCGGATGGCCTCGTCCAGCATGGACTCCACATCCGCTCCGGCCTCCGCCGCGTCCACGGCGCGCTTGGCGGCCAGACGGGACACGGTCAGCACGGTGCCCTCGGCGGGCTTCATCACGGCCTTGTAGGCGGAGGACACGCCCTCCTGCATGGCTGCGGCGAAGGCGCGGGCGTCGGCGCTCTGCCTGCCCTTGAGCCCCTTGGAGATGCCGCGGAACAGCAGGGAGAGAATGACGCCGGAGTTGCCCCGGGCGCCCCGCAGCAGCGCGGAGGCGGTGGCGGAGGCGGCCTGATCCAGGGAGGCGGGCTCGCACTTGCGCAGCTCCGCCACCGCGGTATTGATGGTCATGCTCATATTGGTGCCGGTGTCTCCGTCCGGGACGGGGAACACGTTCAGATCGTTGATGGACTGTTTCTGCACCGAGATACAGGCGGCGCCGTGAAGAATCATGCGCTTGAACAGCGTTCCGCTGATTTGTTCTGTCATTGGTTGCAATCCTCCCTCACAGGGTCATGGAGTCGACACAGACGGTTACCCGCTTGACGTTGACGCCGGTATTCTTGGTGACCACATACTGCACCTCGCTCATAATGGAACGGCAGACCGCAGGGAGATTGACGCCGTTTTCCACAATGATGTGCAGCTCGATGGAAATGGTGTTGTCGTCGTGATAGGTAATGCTGACGCCCTTGCTCATGGCTTCCCGGCGCAGCAGATGGACGAGCCCGTCGGTCATGGAGCGGTACGCCATGCCCTTGACGCCGAAACAGTTGGTGGCGGCGATGCCGGTAATGCTGGAGAATACGGCGCTGCTGACGGTGATTTCGCCCCGTTCGGTTTTGAACTGTATCATGAAAACGTCCTTTCTTTCCGGATGATTGAAAAGGAGAGGAACAGGCTCCCAGGCGGAGCGTTCCATACTTGAGACCCTATTATATACGGTCTGCGGGCAAAGCACAAGCCTAAAAAGAGACGCCTGTCCGGTCATTTTTTCCGATTTCTATTGAAAAACCCCCGCGGTTGACGTAAAATAAACAAAATAACAGCGCCGGCCCCGTTTGCGGACCGGCTTCCGGCCCGCGCACGGGGCGGAATGCAAAAGGAGAGAACACCATGCGCGTGATTACCGGAACTGCCCGGGGCCGCCGGCTTCGGGAGCTCCCGGGTCTGGAGACCCGCCCCACCGCCGATCGGGTGAAGGAGGGGCTTTTCAGCGCGATTCAGTTTGAAATTGAGGGCCGGCGCGTGCTGGATCTGTTTGCAGGCACCGGCCAGCTGGGCATCGAGGCCCTGTCCCGGGGCGCTGTGTCCGCCGTGTTTGTGGACCGGAGGCCCGACGCCGCGGCGCTGATCCGGGAGAACCTGAAGCTCACGGGGCTTTTTGACCGGGGGAATGTGCGGGCGGGGGACTCCATGGAATACCTCAAATGCACCCGGGAGAAGTTCGACCTCATTTTTTTGGATCCGCCGTATGAGGCGGGACTGCTGGAGCCTGCGCTGGCCCATATCGCGCGGTACGACCTGCTGACTCCGGGCGGAATTATCACGGCGGAGAGCCCGGCGGACCGGCGCCTTCCCGCTCTGGCGGCGCCCTATGCCATCAGCCGGATATACCGCTACGGGAAGATCGGTCTGACCATCTATCGCCGTTCCGACGGCGATGGGGACGGAGGAAGCGCGCAATGAGAACGGCAATCTGCTCCGGCACCTTTGATCCCATTACACTGGGCCATCTGGACGTCATCCGGCGGGCCGCCGCGTGTTTTGACCGGGTGTGCGTATGCGTGGTGCCCAACGCCGAGAAGCGCAGCCAGATGTTTTCCCCGGAGGAAAAGCTCCTGCTGGTGCGCACCGCCGTGGCGGAGCTGCCCAACGTGGAGGCCGAGCTGTGGCCGGGCCTTTTGGCGGAGTTTGCCCGCCGGCACGGCGCGTCCGTCATTGTCCGGGGCGTCCGGAATACTACGGACTTCAATCTGGAATATCAGATGGCGCAGATCAACCACGGGCTCGACGGGGAGCTGGAGACCGTGTTTCTGCCGGCTGCCGCAGAGTATCAGCATTTCAGCTCCTCCATGGCGCGGGAGATGATCCGCTACCGCCAGCCGCTGGAAAAATATCTTCCGGCGTCGATTCTGCCCCTGGTGCGGAAAATGAGAAAGGAAGAGGACTGACATGGCCAACAACGATGATGTGAATCGCCTGATCGACTTGATCTACGAGAAGATTGAGGATGCCAAGGCCCCGGCCCTGAAACCCGGAATGAGCATGGTGGACCGGGACGAGACGCTGGATCTGCTGGATGAGCTGCGGGCGCAGCTTCCCATTGAGATCAAGCGCGCGCAGGAGCTGCTGGCCGCACGGGAAAAATTTGTGGAGGACGCCAAGCGGGATGTGGACCGCATGATGCGCCAGGCGGAGCTGGAGGCAAAGGCCAAGGTGTCCGAGAGCGAGGTGCTCACCGCCGCCAAGCAGCGGGCACGGGACATCGTCGCCCACGCGGAGGACCGCTGCCGCCAGATGTATCAGGTGACCAACGAGTACGCCGAGGACGCGCTCTCCCGCACCGAGGAGGCCGTACAGATGGCGCTGGAGGAGGTCAAGCAGTCCCGCGTCCGCTTCCGCAACGCCTCCGCCGCCAAGATGCAGGAGCAGCGGGACAAGCTGAATCCCAAACCCGGACAGGATTCCGGAGTGGATTCCAACAATACATCCGATAAAATCTAAAAAAGTTTGTTGAATTTGACGAATAATATTTGGAAACTTTTTTAGAAATACAAGATTTAGCGTAATTTGAAATAAATAAAAGCATCCGGCACAAGATCTTGTGCCGGATGCTTTTATGTTTTTATGACAACCAAAAACGAAAAAGTAGAACGTCCGTTTGAAAAGCTGAATTTCGGAGCAAAAACGCGTCATTTTGGCAGTTTCGGCTGGGTTTCTGCAATAAAAAAAACCTTGCAATTCCAGGGATTTTTGCATATACTCAACATGTGAAGGGGGGAAAAGTGGTGGAGGATGCCATGAAGTGGGTCATATCTCCATGCTTTTCCCACAACGGCGAAGGAGGAACGGGCGATGGCGCGGCTGCTTGGAAAATCCAATAACAGCATCGACACCAAGGGCCGGCTCGTGATCCCGGCCGCCATGCGCGAGGAGCTGGGCGGCCGGTTTTACATCACCATCGGCGCCGCCGGCTGCGTTGCCATCTACCCCGAGAGCAAGTGGGAGCAGATTTCCGAGGATGCGGACGAGCTGCCCTATACCGAGGCCGACGCCCTGAGCCTGCTGTACGCCTTCGGCGCGCAGTGCGAGCCGGACGGACAGGGCCGGATCCTGATTCCCGCCAATCTGCGCCAGTACGCGGGACTGAAGAAAAACGCCACCATCGTGGGAAAGAACACCTACGCCGAGATCTGGGATGAAAAGGCATGGAACTCCCGGGAGAAGGAGCTGCTGGAGAACAGCGATCTGGCCGCCGCTATGGACGCCCTGGCCCGCAGCCGCCGGACACGCCCGAACAACTGAGCGATGGAGTATACACACCGTCCTGTTTTACTGCGGGAGTGCCTGGAGGCGCTCCGCATCCGTCCCGACGGGATCTATGTGGACGGGACCCTGGGCCGCGCGGGGCACTCAATCGAGATTGCCCAAAGGCTGACAACCGGCCGGCTCATCGGGATTGACCGCGATCAGGAGGCCATCGACGCCGCCGGCGTGCGGCTGGCTCCCTGGATGGACCGGGTGACGCTGGTGCATCGAAATTTCGCGGAGCTGGACAGCATTCTCAGGGAGGCCGGTGTGGCCGGCGCGGACGGAATGCTTTTTGACCTGGGGGTTTCGTCCCCGCAGCTGGACGACCCCGCCAGAGGCTTTTCTTACATGCACGACGCGCCGCTGGACATGCGGATGGACGAATCAGCACCCCTCAGCGCCCGGGACGTCGTCAACGAATGGAGCCGGGAGGAGCTGCAGCGGATCCTCTGGGAGTACGGCGAGGAGCGGTACGCCGGCCGGATCGCGGGAGCGATTGTCCGTGAGCGGGAAAAACGCCCCGTGGAAACCACGCTGGAGCTGGTGGAAATTATCAAAAGCGCCATGCCGGGCGCAGCGCTTCGGGAAAAGCAGCATCCGGCAAAGCGAAGCTTTCAGGCCGTGCGCATTGCGGTAAACGGCGAGCTGGACGCGCTGGAGCCCATGCTGGAGGCGGCGGTAAACGCCCTGAACCCCGGCGGAAGGCTGGCGGTGATCACGTTCCAGTCCCTGGAGGACCGGATCGTCAAGCAGACCTTCAGACGCCTGGCCGCGGGCTGCATCTGTCCGCCGGAGTTTCCGGTGTGCGTGTGCGGCAGAAAACCGAAAATTACGCTTCTGAGCCGCAAGCCGGTAACGGCGGGGGCGGAGGAGCTGGAGGCAAATCCCCGGGCGCGGAGCGCCAAGCTCCGGGCGGCGGAAAAGTGTGATCCGCTGGATATTTGAACAGACCTCTGCCGCGGGACGGGCTGTCCCGGGCGGAGGACGGGCCCTTCGGGGAGGGCCGTGAGAGGGCGGAAACGGCCGGAAGGCCGGGAAGAGGAGTGAAACGTCATGGCGGCAGCGGCATATCGGGAACTGCGGTATAACCGCAGCGCAACGTACGGTGATCTGGCCTATGATCTGGATCGCGAAACCCGGGAGCGGGAACTGCGTCATGCGGGAGAGGTTCGCCGCGAGACGGCCGCCGCTCCGCAGGTGCGGAGTATTCCCCGGGTGCAGACGCGTCAGCGTGAGCATGTCTCGGTTCTGGCCGTGGCGGGCTTCGCGGTGGTGGCCGTTATGGCGGTGGCGGTGCTGATGAGCCTGGTACAGCTGACGGAGCTGTCCTCCGGCGTGGCCAAGCTGCGCGGGCAGATTGCAACACTGGAGACGGAGAACGTGTCGCTGACGGCCAAGTATCAGCAGATGTACGACCTGAGCTCCGTAAAAAAGGCGGCGGAGGCCGCCGGGATGACCAAGCCCGCCTCCAGCCAGGTATACTATCTGGATCTGTCCGACGGCGACAGCGCGGTAGTCTACCGCAAGACGGATTCAGGCGCCCTGGAGCGGCTTCTGACCTCCCTGAGCCATGGGGTCTACGCGGTAGTGGAATATTTCAACTGAGCGGAACCATAGAATACGCAGGGAGTAAGAAGGAGGACTTCTTACTCCCGCTTGATATTTGGGGTGTGCGCACACAGCCGCTCCCGGGAGCGGAATCAGGGTGAAGGAGTTTTGGTATGGCAGACAGGCGTAAGAGGAAAAGCGATGCGGCACGGCAGGCAAATCAGGTTATCCGCAGCCGAACGGTTCTCGTGATGCTGCTCTTCGGCGTCGCCACCTTTGCCATTTTGTTTCTCAAGCTGTACGACCTGCAGATCCTGCGGCACGAGGACCTGCAGGAGAAGGCCGTGGCGCAGCAGACCCGCAGCACGGTGGTCACGGCGTCCCGGGGCACTATCTACGACTGCAACGGCCACGTGCTGGCGATTTCCGCCACGGCGGAAACGGTGTGCATCGCCCCCAAGGAGATCCTGGAGAACAAGGAGGACGAGGGCTACATTGCCCGGGGCCTCAGCCGGATTCTGGGCGTGGATGAGGACGTCATTCTCAAAAAGATGAAGAGAACCGGTTCTCAGTACGAGGAGATCAAAAAGAAGGCCGATCAGGATATGGCCGACCAGGTCCGCAAATTCATCAACGGGCAGATCGACGATGAGGGAAACGCGGTGGCGGAGGATCAGCAGAAAAAGCTCCAGGGCATTTTCCTCAACGCCGACTCCAAACGCTATTATCCCTACCACGCGCTGGCGGCGCAGGTCATCGGCTTCGTGGGGACGGACAACACCGGGCTCTACGGTCTGGAGGCGCAGTACGAAAACGAGCTGGAGGGAACCTCCGGCCTCACCGTTACCGCCAAGACCAACACCGGCGAGGATATGCTCTATCAGTATGAGCAGTACTACGACGCGAAAAACGGCGACAGTCTGAAAACCACCCTGGACACCAACGTCCAGTATTATCTGGAAAACGGCGTAGAGGCCATGGCGGATAAGTTCGACGCGAAAAACGGCGCCACCGGCATCGTGATGAACGTCAATACCGGCGCCATTCTGGGCATGGCCTCCTATCCTACCTACGATCTGGACGATCCCTTCACCATCTACGACCAGAAGCTGGCAGCCTCCACCCAGGCGGCGCTGGCCTCCCTGGAAAAGGGCAGCGACGCCTATAAAAAGGCGGCGGGAGACGCCCAGCTCCGGCAGTGGAGAAACAAGTGCATCAACGATACCTACGAGCCGGGCTCCACGTTTAAGCCCATCACCCTGGCCACGGCGCTGGAGGAGGGCGTGGTGAACATGAACACCACGTTCTACTGCTCCGGTTCCATCCGGGTGCCCGGCTGGAGCAAGCCCATCAACTGCTCCAATCACCGGGGCCACGGCAGCGAGACGCTGAAGGTGGCCACCGGCAACTCCTGCAACCCGGCGTTTATCACCATGGGCCTCAAGACCGGCACCGCCACCTTTTACAAGTACCTGCGGGCCTTCGGCCTGATGGAGCACACGGGCATCGACGAGCAGGGCGAGGCGGACAGCATTTTCGCCACGGAAAAGGACTTCGGCACCAACGTGGTCTCCCTGGCGTCCTATGCCTTCGGCCAGACCTTCAACGTCACGCCCCTGCAGCTGATCCGGGCCCAGGCGGCCTGCGTCAACGGCGGGTACCTGTATACGCCCTACCTCGTCAGCGAGGTGGTGGGGGACGACGGCAGCGTGGTCTATCAGCACGATACCACGCCGGTGCGGCAGGTTATCAGCAGCGAGACCTCCTCCAAGGTGCGGGAGTGCCTGGAATATGTGGTGGCCTCCGGCACCGGCAAAAACGGCCAGGTGGCGGGCTACCGCATCGGCGGCAAGACCGGCACCGCCGATAAAACCGGCAACAAGGACCGGGAGATCGTCGTCTCCTTCATGTGCTTCGCCCCTGCGGACGATCCCCAGATCATTATGCTGCTGACGCTGGACACCCCCAGCCGCACCACGGGCACCTACCCCTCCGGCGGCCAGATGGTGGCGCCCACCGCCAGCGCGATCATGACGGAAATCCTGCCCTATCTCGGCATCCAGCAGGAGGCCGGCTCCGATACGTCGGCCACCGCAGACGCCACCGTTCCCAACTGCGTGGGCTCCACACTGGCGGAGGCCAAGGCAAAGCTGGAGGCCAAGGGCTTTGCCTGCAAGGCCGTAGGCAGCGGCGCCGCCGTAACCGATCAGACCCCCGTGGGCGGCTCCATTATCCCCGGCGGCTCCACCGTCATCCTGTATCTGGGCGGGAAGAAGCCGGACGCCAAGTGCACAGTGCCCGACGTCATCGGCAAAACCGCCTCGGCGGCCAATCAGGCCGTCACCAACGCGGGGCTGATTATGAAGGTCACCGGAACCACCGCCGCCAGCTCCGGCAACGTCTACGCCATCTCCCAGGACCACGCGGCAGGCGAGCAGGTGGAGGCCGGAACTGTTATTACCGTCCGATTCGGGGACAATTCGGTGCTGGATTGACGAAGGAGCACAATTTGCACTCTTTTCAACACAATCTTCTGTATGCCGGGCGTTTCCGGCTGCCTATAATAGACCTGAATGGGAATCGGCCCGGGCCGGTTCCACATCAGGAAGAGAGGCGTTGTCACCATGAAACTGAAGAATCTGCTGGAGGGAATCTCCGTCCTTTCTGCCGGCGCGGATCCCGAGCTTGAGATCTCCGGCGTCAGCTATGACTCCCGCACCACCAAGGCCGGCGACCTTTTCGTGGCCATCCGCGGCTACGCGGTGGATGGGCATGCGTTTATTTCCAGGGCTCAGGCCGCCGGAGCCGTCTGTGTTCTGTGCGAGCGCGCTCCGGAGTGCGATCTGCCCTGCGTCCTGGTGGAAAATTCCCGCCGGGCGCTGGCGGTGCTGGGGGCCAACTTCTTCGGCCATCCGGCGGACAGCATGATCATGACCGCCGTCACCGGCACCAACGGCAAGACCACCACCACCTATCTGCTCAAGGCCGTTCTGGAGCAGGCGGCGGGGGCCAAGGTGGGGCTCATCGGCACCAATCAGAATATGATCGGCGCCGAGGCGCTGCCCACGGAGCGCACCACGCCGGAGTCCTTTGAGGTGCAGCGCCTCTTTGCCAGAATGAGGGACGCCGGCTGCACCCATGTGGTGATGGAGGCCTCCTCCCACGCCCTTTATGAAGACCGGCTCTACGGGGTTCACTTTGCCGTGGGCATTTTCACAAACCTCACCCAGGATCATCTGGATTTCCACAAGACCATGGAGCATTACTGCGATGCCAAGGCCATTTTGTTCCGCAGCTGCGGCGTGGGCGTCTACAACGCCGACGACCCGTGGGCGGAGCGGCTGATGGCCGGCAGCACGTGCAGGAAGTATTCCTACGCCCAGAAGGCCCCCGCCGATCTCCGGGCCGGGGATCTGGAGCTGGAGGCCGATCACATCGCCTTTACGGCGGTGACAAAGGAACAGCGCGTCCCCATTCGGGTTGGCATTCCGGGCCGATTTATGGTATATAATACGCTGGATGTTCTGGCTGCCGCCCTGGCGCTGGGCGTCCCCCTGGAAAAGAGCGCGGCGGTGCTGGGCCGGGTTCCCCACGTCAAGGGCCGGGTGGAGGTTGTGCCCACGCCCGGGAAGGACTATACGATTCTCATCGACTATGCCCACTCCCCGGACGGACTGCTCAACGTCCTGACCTCGGTGCAGGACTTCGCCAAGGGCCGCGTCATCGCCGTGTTCGGCGCCGGCGGCGACCGGGATAAGACCAAGCGCCCCAAGATGGGGAAAATTGCGGCGGACACTGCGGATTTCGCGGTGGTGACCTCCGACAATCCCCGCACGGAGGTGCCCGGGGACATCATCCGGGACATCCTGGAGGGGATGAAGGGCACCCAGACCCCGTACGTGGTGGTGGAAAACCGGGTGGACGCCATCCACTGGGCCATGGATCACGCCCGGAAGGACGACGTCATCGTCCTGTGCGGCAAGGGCCATGAGACGTATCAGATTCTGGGCACCACCAAGCACCATCTGGACGAGCGCGAGGTGGTGGCAGAGTATCTGGCGGCCTCAAAATAAATGCGGAAGCCTCCGCCGGCCGGATGGGAAACGGCCGGACGCTGTAAAATCTATGCGGAAGAAAGCGCCGGAGCGTGTGCCGGCGGCAAGAGGGAGAACTATGGATCAATCCAGTTTTATTGCGGCGGCGGTCAGCTTTGCGCTGACGCTGATCATCGGAAAATTTCTTATCCCGGAGCTCCGCAAACTCCACGCGGGACAGAGCATCCGCGCCGACGGGCCCACCTGGCACGCCGCCAAGGAGGGAACCCCCACCATGGGCGGGATTATGTTCATTCTGGGCACCGGCGTCACGGTTTTGATCCTGGGCTGGGGGAGAATGCTGGACGGCGTTTTCACCCATCTCTATGTCTACCTCTTTGCCCTGGTATTCGGCCTCATCGGCTTTGTGGACGACTACCGGAAGGTGGCCCGCCATCAGAACGAGGGCCTTACCGCCAAGCAGAAATTTGTGCTGCAGCTGGCGGCGGCGGTGCTGTTCCTCACGCTGATGCGCTATGAGGGCCTGCTGACCGACCGGCTGTATATCCCGTTTTTCAATGTGTCCTTTCATGTGAACTGGATCGTCTACCTGATCTTCGCGGCGTTTGTCATCGTGGGCGCCGTCAACGCGGTGAATCTCACCGACGGCATCGACGGCCTGGCGTGCAGCGTGACGTTCCTGGTGATGGTGTTCTTCACCGCCGCAGGCGCCGCGTGGACGGTGGGGGGCGGGCAGGCCCTGTTTCCCGCTGCCATGGCCGGCGGGCTGGCCGCGTTTTTCGTCTACAACCGCCACCCGGCCAGGGTGTTCATGGGCGACACCGGCAGCCTCTTTCTGGGCGGCGCGGTGGCGGCTCTGGCCTTTGCCATGGATATGCCGCTGATCCTGATTCCCGTGGGCGTCGTCTATATCCTGGAGACGCTCTCCGACATCATTCAGGTGGCCTATTTCAAGGCCACCCACGGCAAGCGGTTTTTCAAAATGGCCCCGCTGCACCACCATCTGGAGCTCTCCGGCTGGAACGAGGGGAAGATTGTCATCGTGGCTTCGGCGCTGACGGCGGTGTGCTGTCTGCTGGCCTGGTTCGGAATCCGGGGACGGTTTTAAAAGCAGGCGAAACCGCCTGAAGGGAGAGGAGGAGGTCCATGACACGGCAGGAGGCGCTGCTCCGGCAGGAACAGCGTGAAAGACGCGTACAGAAGGCAGAGGAGAGCCGGGAGCTGGCCAAGGGGCCCATTGACCTCCCTTTTTTCCTGCTGGTTCTGCTGCTGACGGGCATCGGCCTTGTCATGCTGTTCTCCGCCAGCTTTCCCCGGGCCTATTACAAGCTCAACAATCCCACCTATTATCTGTTCCGTCAGGGCGTGTTTGCCGTAATGGGCATCGCCGCCATGCTCCTCATCAGCCGGATCAACTATCAGCGCTTCCGGGGCCTTGCCAAGCCGCTGCTGGGGCTGGCCATCGTCCTGCTGGTGCTGGTGCTGATCCCCGGCATCGGCCAGACCCGCAACAACGCCACCCGCTGGATCGGCATCGGCGAGCTGCTGACCTTCCAGCCCTCGGAGATCGCCAAGCTGGCGGTGGTGCTGTATTTTGCCGATACCATTTCCAAAAAGAAGGATAAGATGCGTACGCTGCGCTTCGGCGTCATTCCCTATGCGCTGATTCTGGGCGTGATCTCTCTGTTAATGCTGCTGGAGCCCCATCTGTCCGGCACGGTGCTGATTCTGGGCACCGGGGCGGTGATGATGCTGGTGGGCGGCATTAACGGCGCGCTGGTGACGCTGGGCATCGGCGGCGCCGCCGCGGTGGTGATCGGGTATATCAAGGCGGTCACCGCCGGCGTCATCACATACGGCGCCTCCCGGATTGCCATGTGGGAAAATCCGTGGCTGGACGCCGGCGACAAGGGCTATCAGATGGTGCAGTCCCTGCTGGCCATCGGTTCCGGCGGCCTGCTGGGCGTCGGGCTGGGAAAGAGCCGTCAGAAGTTTCTGTACCTGCCCGAGGAGCACAACGACTTCATTTTCTCCATCATCTGCGAGGAGCTGGGACTTATCGGCGCCAGCATCATCATGCTGCTGTTCGCGGCGCTGATTCTCCGGGGCTACTGGATTGCCCTCCACGCCAGGGACCGCTTTGGGAGCCTGCTGGTGGTGGGTGCCACCACGTTGGTGGGCCTGCAGACCTTCCTCAATATCGGCGTTGTCACGGGCCTGCTGCCGGCCACTGGCATTTCCCTGCCGTTTTTCAGCTATGGCGGCACGGCGCTGTCCATTCAGCTGGCGGAGATGGGAATTGTGCTGAGCGTATCCCGGCAGATGAAGCCCACAAAAGCAGGATAGCGGCGAAGCGCCGCCGGGGGCGGAGCGAGCGAGCCGCTATCGAGGAAGCGGCGCGGTTGGCGGCCGTGAAACGGCCGGGAACCGCAGTGCCGCGACGGTGTGACAAAGCGGCGAAGCGCCGCCGGGGGCGGAGCGAGCGAGCCGCTATCGAGGAAGCGGCGCGGTTGGCGGCCGTGAAACGGCCGGGAACCGCAATGCCGCGACGGTGTGACAAAGCGGCGAAGCGCCGCCGGGGGCGCCGTTTATCCCACGTCCCATACATCCTTATGTAAAGTCAGGTCGATTCGCTATGACGGAAAAAGAACTCTCACGCGTCATCTTTACCTGCGGCGGCACGGCCGGGCATGTCAACCCGGCCATCGCTCTGGCCCAGCTGATGCATGAAAAAAACCCAAAAACGGAATTTTTATTTGTGGGCGCGGAACGGGGACTGGAAAAAGATCTGATCCCCAAGGCGGGCTATGCCTTTAAGACCGTTCATATCTCCAGCTTTCACCGCTCTGCGCGGCCCGCCGAGCTCCGGCACAATTTCGTCTCCCTGTGCAATCTGGTCCGCGCCCCCGGGGAGGCGGCCGCCATTCTCCGGGAGTTTCGGCCGGATGTGGTGGTGGGCACCGGCGGGTATGCCAGCTTTCCCATGGTGAAGGCGGCGTCCCGGGCGGGAATCCCCACGGCGGTGCACGAGTCCAACATGGTGCCCGGGCTGACCACGGAGCTGCTGGAGCCCTTTGCCGACCGCATTATGGTGGGCTTTGAGGCCTGCCGGGAACACTACAAGCATCCGGAGAAGATCGTGGTTACCGGCACGCCGGTGCGGCGGGATTTCTTCGCGCTGACCAAGTCTCAGGCCAAGGACAGGCTGGGCATCCGGGACGGCCGGCCCCTGATCGTCTCCTTCTGGGGCTCGCTGGGCGCGTCGGGCATGAATGCAATGATGGCGGAGTTCCTGGCGCTGGAGGCAAAGAACGAGCCGTTCCACCACATCCACGGCGCCGGCGTCTCCGGCTACCCCCGCCTGATGGCCGCGCTGCACCAGCGGCGGGTGGATCTTGCGGAGCATCCGGCTCTGGAGGTGGAGGAGTACCTCTATGACATGGCCCCGGTGATGCGGGCGGCGGATCTGGTGATCTGCCGGGCGGGAGCGTCCACCATCAGCGAGCTGACGGCGCTGGGTGTGCCCGCGCTGATCGTGCCCTCGCCCTATGTGACCAACAACCATCAGGAGAAAAACGCCCGGGTACTGGAGGAGGCCGGCGCCGCCGCCGTGCTTCTGGAGCGAGACGCCACCGGGCCGGAGCTGTTCCGTCTGGCGTGCGCGCTGCTGCACGATACCGACAGGCTGGACGCCATGGCGTCCGCCATGGGCAAACTGGGCATCTGCGACGCCACGGAGCGGATTTACCGGACGATTCTGGAGATCTGCGGGAAGTCCTCCGAACCGTCCAATAGATGAGCTGCCCGGAAAATTGAAAAAGCCGCACCGCCTTAAAAGCAGTGCGGTTTTTTATCGTTGGGAGGTTTCCCGCTTAAAGCGTCTCACAGGGATACAGCTGCCGCAGCAGGCGGAGACCGGACGGCGTCCGGAACACCGTGCGCTCCATGTGGGCGATGACGCTGCCGGGCAGGCGGTTTTCGCCGGCGTTGACCAGAAAATCCGCCTCCAGCAGGATCTGACAGTCCGGCCCGTCCACATCGGCGTAGGTGTGATGGCGGGCCACCAGCGCGCACACCCGGCGGATAAGCGCCGGGCCGAATCCCAGCTCGTGCAAAAGTTCCCGCACCAGAGGCGGACTCTCAATTTCCTGGAGTTTTCCGTCCGTGCTTCCGTATTTCTCCCGGCACAGCGGGCAGGCGATGTCGTGCACCGCCGCCGCCACCTCCAGCGTCTCCTGCATGTCCGGCTCCAACCCCTCCAGCCTGCCGATGGTTTCGGCCAGGGCATAGACCTTCAGAAAGTGATTGACGTCGGGGAGATTGGCGCCGGAGCGGGCAATCATGGCTTCAACCGCCAGAGCGCCTCTGTTCATATCCGGCGCTCCTTTCCAGCAGCAGACAGCCCGGCAAGCGCCGCGCCCTCCAGCTTCAGCAGTTGGAGCTTTTTCTCCAGCCCGCCGGCGTAGCCGGTGAGACTGCCGTCGGAACCCACCACCCGGTGGCAGGGGATGATCACGGAGATGGGGTTGCGGCCCACCGCCCCGCCCACGGCCCGGGGGGACAGGCTCTCCCTGCCGTACTGCGCGGCCGCCTTTTTGGCCAGTGCCCCGTAGGTGATCACGGTGCCGTAGGGGATTTCACACAGCGCTTTCCAGACGGCCCGCTGAAATTCGCTGCCGCCGGGGGCCAGAGACAGCGCGGCGGGGGAGGGGGCCTGCCCCGCAAAGTATCGGTCCAGCCAGCGCCGGGCGGCCGTGAGAACAGGCAGTTCTCCCGGAGCGCAGGGCCGTCCCTGCAGTGTGCGGCGGAAATACTTCTGCCCCTCGATCCAAAGGCCGATAAGGGAGTCCTCCTCTCCGGCCAGCGTCAGGATTCCGATGGGGGAGGCGTACAGCGCGGTGCAGACCATGGCGGGTTCCTCCTTCACAGCAGCGCGGCGGGCATGTCCCGGCACGATGCAGTCATACCGGGCTCGCCGCTTTGCGGCGATTATAGCACCGCCGGGCCGCTTTGAACAGAGTTTCCAAGAAAATTGCGGGAAAATTCCCGCAAATTCTGTGGATTTCTGCTTTTTTGCGCCGCGAAAATATGGTACGCTTAGGAAGTCTACAGGAGAAAGAGAGGAAGTCTGAATGGACTATCGGATGGAACATGACGCGCTGGGGGAGGTCCCCGTCCCCGCCGACCGGTACTGGGGCGCCCAGACCCAGCGCAGTCTCGAAAATTTTCCCATTGGTGACGATCCCATGCCCTCGGAGGTGATCCGGGCCTTCGCCGTTTTGAAAAAGGCGGCGGCCCAGGCAAACTGCGCGCTGGGCAAGCTGGATCAGCGGCGCTGCGCCCTCATCGGCCGGGTCTGCGACGAGATTCTGGCCGGGGAGCTGGACGGCAATTTTCCCCTGACCGTCTGGCAGACCGGCAGCGGAACCCAGTCCAACATGAACGTGAACGAGGTCATCGCCAACCGGGGTAACTGGCTGGCGGGAGAGCTGCTGCTCCACCCCAACGACACGGTGAACATGTCCCAGAGTTCCAACGACACCTTTCCCACCGCCATGCACATCGCCGCGGTGGAGAGCCTTCGGACGGGGCTGATTCCCGCCCTGAAGGAGCTGGTTGCCGCCTGCCGGAAGCTGGAGGAGCAGAACCGGGACATCATCAAAATCGGCCGCACCCATTTGCAGGACGCCACGCCCATCCGGTTTTCCCAGGAGATTTCCGGCTGGCGCGGCATGCTGGAAAACGCGCTGGGACAGATCGAGCTGTCCTGCGGCGGGCTTTTGAAGCTGGCACTGGGCGGCACGGCGGTGGGCACCGGGCTCAACGCCCCCGCCGGCTTCGACACCGCGGTGGCGGAGCGCGTGGCGGCGCTGACGGGCTACCCGTTTTGCACGGATCCCAATAAGTTCCACGCGCTGACTGCCAAGGACGACCTGGTTTTCTCCCACGGAGCGCTGAAGGCTTTGGCCGCCGACATGATGAAGATCGCCAACGACGTGCGCTGGCTGGCCTGCGGCCCCCGGTGCGGCATCGGGGAGATCCGGATTCCGGAAAACGAGCCCGGCTCCTCCATCATGCCTGGAAAGGTCAATCCCACCCAGTGCGAGTCCGTGACCATGGTGGCCGTCCAGGTGATGGCTAACGACGCCGCCGTGGGGATCGCGGCCTCCCAGGGCAACTTTGAGCTCAACGTCTTTATGCCGGTGATTATCCGGAACTATCTGCACTCCGCCCGGCTGCTGGGCGACTCCCTGCGCTCGTTCAATCTCCGGTGCTTCTCCGGAATCACCGCCAACCGCCCGGTGATGGAGGGCAATCTGCACCGCTCGCTGATGCTGGTGACCTGCCTCAACTCCGCCATCGGCTATGAAAACGCGGCCAGGGCATCCCGCCTGGCCTATGAAAACGATCTCACCCTGAAGGAGGCCGTGCTCCGTCTGGGCCTTTTGCCGGAGGCCGACTTTGACCGTCTGGTTCGCCCGGAAAACATGGTCTGAGGCTATTGCACGGACAAAACTGCTTGGAGGAACTGCTATGGATTACGCATCGGAATCGCTGAAGCTCCACTACGCCCTTAAGGGCAAGCTGGAGATCACGCCCCGGGCGGCGGTGGACAGCCGGGAGGCGCTCTCCCTGGCCTATACCCCCGGCGTCGCCCAGCCCTGCCTGGAAATTCAGAAGGACATTGCCAAGAGCTATGAGCTGACCCGCCGCTGGAACACGGTGGCCGTGGTCACGGACGGCACCGCCGTACTGGGGCTGGGGGACATCGGCCCGGAGGCCGGCATGCCCGTGATGGAGGGCAAGTGCGTCCTTTTCAAGGCCTTCGGAGACGTGGACGCCATCCCCCTGTGCATCCGCAGCAAGGAGGTGGACGACATCGTCAACACCGTGGCGCTGCTGGCCGGCTCCTTCGGCGGCGTCAATCTGGAGGACATCTCCGCGCCCCGCTGCTTTGAGATCGAGCGGAAGCTCAAGGAACGCTGCGACATTCCCGTGTTCCACGACGACCAGCACGGCACCGCCGTCATCACGCTGGCGGGGCTGCTGAACGCCCTGAAGCTGGTGGGGAAGGACATCCGGAATATCAAGATTGTCACCTCCGGCGCAGGCGCCGCCGGAACAGCCATTATCCGCCTGCTGATGAGCATGGGCCTTCGCAACGTCATCATGACCGACCGCCACGGCGCGATCTGCGCCGGCCGCGGCCATCTGAACCCCATTAAGGAGGAGATTGCCTCCGTCACCAACCAGAATCACGAAAAAGGCTCCCTGGCGGAGGTCATCCGCGGAGCGGACGTGTTCATCGGCGTCTCTGCCCCCGGCGTTCTCACCAGAGCCATGGTGCAGACCATGGCAAAGGACTCCATCATCTTCGCCTGCGCCAATCCCACACCCGAGATATTCCCGGACGAGGCAAAGGCCGGAGGAGCGGCCGTGGTGTCCACAGGCCGGAGCGACTTCCCCAATCAGGTCAACAACGTGCTGGCCTTCCCGGGAATTTTCCGGGGCGCGCTGGACGTCCGGGCCTCCGACATCAACGACGAGATGAAGGTGGCGGCCGCCCGGGCGCTGGCAGGCCTGGTAGGCGACGGGGAACTGCGGGCGGACTACATCCTGCCGGCGGCCTTCGATCCCCGGGTGCGGGACGCCGTGGCCGCCGCCGTGGCCCGTGCCGCCCGGGAGAGCGGCGTGGCCCGGATCTGAGAGACCGCCCGGAGCGAGAAAACACACCGGAATACAGCTGAAATCTTTGCTTTTATGTCTACCTGTGCTATAATAGCCGCGTAAGCGGCTATTATATGCGCATCTGCGCATTCCGTGCGCAGGCGCTGAGATTTCAGCCACGGCGCGGGACGCGCCGGTGGCATATTACAGTATCATGGAATGATGCTGTAATAGCCGCGTAAGCGGCTATTATATGCGCATCCGCGCACTCCGTGCGCAGGCGCTGAGATTTCAGCCACGGCGCGGGACGCGCCGATGGCATATTGTCGGTACGCCGCCCTGCCGGATGCTTCCGGAGGCCTGTCAGGAACCACCGCCGAGCCCTTCCGCATACGATGGACTGTTGAGGAAATCGGATACGGAGGGAAAGAGTATGAGTCGATTTCTGGTGGAGGGCGGGCACCGCCTCTCCGGCGAACTGACGGTTCAGGGTGCGAAGAACAGCGTCCTGCCGATTCTGGCGGCGACGCTTCTCAATCGGGGGGTAAGCGTCCTTTCCAACTGCCCCCGTCTGCGGGACGTGGATGCGTCCGTGGAAATTCTGCGGTATCTGGGCTGCAGCGTCCTCCGGGAGGGGGACACGCTGAGCGTGGATACCTCGGGCTTAAACCGGGCGGAGATCTCCGACACGCTGATGCGGGAGATGCGCTCCTCCGCGGTATTTCTGGGCGCGCTTCTGGCGCGCTGCGGCGCGGCGGAGCTCAGCTATCCCGGCGGGTGCGAGCTGGGCCCCAGGCCCATTGATCTGCATATCTCCGGCCTGCGGGCCCTGGGCGCCGCCATTGGCGAGGAGGGCGGGATCCTGCACTGCGAGGCCCCCGCTCTGCGGGGCTGCGAGATTGTGCTGAGCCTGCCGTCCGTAGGCGCCACGGAAAACCTGATGCTGGCCGCCTGCGGGGCGGAGGGTGTCACCAGCATCGTCAATGCGGCCCGGGAGCCGGAGATCGCCGACCTGCAGGGCTTTTTGCGGGCCTGCGGTGCCAAGGTGTCCGGGGCCGGCACCGATCTTGTGACGGTGGAGGGCCGGGCACCGCTGCACGGCGGAGCCTATCGGATTATGCCGGATCGGATCGCGGCAGCTACTTATTTGTGCGCCGCGGCCTCGGCGGGCGGTGCGATTCGTCTGCTGGGCGCGGAGGAGCGGCAGCTGGCCACCGTTACGGCTGTGCTGCGGGAGGCGGGCTGCGTCATCGGCGGGGAAAAGGGCGGCATCACCTGCCGCTGCGGAGGCCGGCTGACGGCCGTCCACCCCATCCGCACCGCTCCGTATCCCGGATTTCCCACGGATGCGCAGGCGGTGGCCATGGCGGCGCTGCTGCGCTCTCAGGGCTCCACGGTTTTTGAGGAGAACATCTTCACCGGCCGGTATCGCCATGTGGATGAGCTGATCCGCCTGGGCGGAGTGATCCGTGTCTCCGGCCGCGTGGCGGTGGTGACGGGAGTGGATGCGCTGCACGGCGCCAAGGTCCGCTCCACGGATCTTCGGGGCGGAGCGGCCCTGTGCGTGGCGGCTCTGGCCGCGGAGGGGACCAGCGAGGTTCAGGAGATCCAACACATCGACCGGGGATACGAGGATTTGGCCGGGCAGCTGCGCGCGCTGGGTGCACAGATCGTCCGGGAAGAGTAGAAAAGCAGCGGAAGACGGGAGATGGCCATATGGGCAGAAAACGAAACAGTTCCCGCCGGCATCGGCGCCGGCGCTTCGGATTTCTCTATAAAATTTTGTCCATACTGGCCATCTGCGCCGTTGTCGTCGTGGCGCTGACCCTGTTTTTCAAGGTGGATACCATTCAGGTTTCCGGGCAGTCCCACTATACGCGCCAGCAGGTGCTCAGCGCCTCCGGCGTCCAGCCGGGCGACAATCTGTTCCTGCTGAATAAGTACGACGCGGCCAACCGGATTATCGAAAAGCTGCCCTATGTGGAGACGGTGCGCATCAACCGGAAGCTGCCGGACTGCCTGCTGATCAGCGTACAGGAGTGCACCACGGTTTTTTCCGTCTCCCAGAACGGCGTCTCCTGGCTCATCAGCCCCGGCGGAAAAATCGTGGACAGCTCCAAGGGCTCCGCGCCTGCGCCGGGTGTGCCCACCATCGACGGCTGCACCCTGCTGGCGCCCTCCGTGGGCTCCAGGCTGGCTGTGGCGCAGAGCCAGGAATCTCTGCGGACAAGCCTTCTGTCCCTTTTGAGCGCATTGGAGAAGGCCAAGCTGACGGCGGAGGTAAACGCCGTCCACCTGGGGGATTCCTCGGTCCTGACCATGGATTTCGGAGGCAGATTCTCCGTGGTGATGCCCTACGGCGCGGACTATCCCCACCTTTTGAAATATCTGACGGCGGTGATCGGCACGCTGGAAACCAATCAGACCGGCACCATCGACCTCACCAAGGACGGAGAGCCGCATTTCAGACCGGACTGACGCAGGCAGAAAAAGGCTCGAAAAGTCCCAGAAAAAGAAGGGGGAATACTTGACCTAAGGGCAAAAGTGTCATACAATAAACAGGAATACATCATGTTGGGATATTATCGGGAGATTGTTCCCGTTACTACAATTTATAGTAGGAGGAACTACGATGGCAATCGGATTGGAAACCGGGCCTGATACCGTGGTGAATATCAAGGTAATCGGCGTGGGCGGCGGCGGCAACAACGTGGTCAACCGTATGGTAAAATCCGGCGCGAAGGGCGTAGAATTCGTGGCGGTGAATACGGACAAGCAGGCATTGAGCGTTTCCAGCGCTACCTATAAGATTCAGATCGGCGAAAAGCTGACCCACGGTCAGGGCGCCGGGTCTGATCCCGAGGTGGGCCGCAAGTCCGCGGAGGAGAGCCGCAGCCAGATTGCCAAGGCGCTGGAGAATACCGACATGGTGTTTATCACCGCCGGCATGGGCGGCGGCACCGGCACCGGCGGCGCGCCCATTGTGGCGGAGATTGCCAAGGAGATGGATATCCTCACCGTGGCGGTGGTGACCAAGCCCTTCGGCTTTGAAGGACGCCGCCGGATGCAGCAGGCCGAAACCGGCATTGCCGAGCTGCGGGACAAGGTGGATTCTCTGGTCATTATCCCCAATGAGCGGCTCAAGCACGCCACCGATCAGAAAATTACCTTTGCCAACGCGTTTGAGATCGCGGACGACGTGCTGCGCCAGGCGGTGCAGTCCATCTCCGATCTGATTCGCGACACCGGCTTTATCAATCTGGATTTCGCCGACGTCACCGCCATTATGAAAAACGCGGGCCTTGCCCACATGGGCGTGGGCCGCGCCGCCGGCAAGAACAAGGCCGAGGAGGCCGCCCGGATGGCCATTTCCAGCCCCCTGCTGGAGACCAGCATCGACGGCGCCCACGGCGTTCTCATCAACGTCACCGGCTCCATGGACATCGGACTGGAGGAAGTGGAACAGGCCGCTTCTCTGGTGCAGGAGGCCGTCCATCCCGATGCGCTCACCATTTTCGGCGCCACCTTCGACGAATCGCTGGACGACGAGATCCGCGTGACGGTGATCGCCACCGGCTTCGACGAAAAAGAGGGCGCTGCGCCGGCGCGCAAGCCCTCGGCGGCCCAGGAGGGCCAGAACGCCGCCGCCGCGGACAGCGCTGCGGCCGAAGGCGCCGTGCAGGAGCCCACGCCCCTCAATACAGTGGACGATCCCAAGCCCGGCGACCAGGAGGACGACCCCTTCGACGACATTTTCAAAATTTTCCAGAAGCGCGACTGACGGGTTCATTTCCCGCAGAGGTTCGGCGTCTTTAAATTCCGCAGGAGTTTCCTGCGGAATTTTTTTTGCCCGCAGCCGGCCAGCCGGTTTTCAGGCAGCAGCCGCGCCTGGAAATTGGAATTTGCGGATTTTCAGGAAATTTCAAAAAAATCTTCCTGCCCCGGCGGCGCTTTGCCTCTGAAATACGGGATTGGTTTTCAAAACTGGTATCTCTGGCGCAATTTGCACCCGGTTTTTCGACGTATTCCGCAAAAGATAGACGTGCCGGCAAGAACGCCGGCAGCGTTTCGGAAGGGAGTGATTTCATGTATGAGCGCTTCAAGAAATCGAAACGGTGGCTGCGGAGCGGCGCGGTCATGTGCCTCACGGCACTGCTGTTGTTTCCCACCTGTACCGGGGCGGCGCAGGCCGCTTCGGTAGACGGACTCTCCTCCGCTCGGGAACTGGTTCCCGTGGGCCATACGGTGGGCATCAAGCTGTTTTCCCGGGGCGTGCTGGTAGTGGATCTGGCTAAGGGCAGCACACCGGCGGAAAAATGCGGCATGAAAAAGGGCGACGTCATTTTAAAATGTGAGGGCAAAACCGTCGCTTCCACCGAGCAGTTCCAAAGCCTGCTCCAATCGTCCTCCGGCCGGGAGGTGGAGCTCCAGGTGCGCCGGGGCGGTACGCTCCGGACCCTTCGCGCCGCGCCGGAAAAAAATGACGACGGCGTGTACGCCATCGGAGCGTGGATCCGGGACAGCATGGCGGGCATCGGAACCATGACCTTCTACGACCCCGCCACCGGTGCGTTCGGCGCCCTGGGCCACGGCATTACCGACCCGGACACCGCCCAGCTGATGCCCTTTTCCTCGGGAAGCCTCCTGGCCTCCACCGTCAAGGCGGTGAAGCAGGGCAAGGCCGGTTCCGCGGGAGAGCTGCGGGGTAATTTTGACCTGACGCGAAACTTAGGCGAGCTTTGCGCCAACGGAGAGTGCGGAATTTTCGGCACATTGGACGACTCTGCGCTGGCCACCCGCCAGGCAATGCCTGTGGCGAAAAACGAGGAGGTCAAAAACGGAAAAGCGACAATCCTCTCCAATGTGGAGGGCGACGAGGTGCGGTCCTATACGGTGGAGATCAAGAAGCTGACGGAGGACGCCGCGGATCCCCGGGACCTTCTGGTAACCGTGACGGATCCGGCCCTGCTGAAGACTACGGGCGGTATTGTCCAGGGGATGTCCGGCTCTCCCATTTTGCAGAATGGAAAAATTGTGGGAGCGGTGACCCACGTCCTGCTCAGCGATCCTACCCGGGGTTACGGGATTCTGATTCAGAACATGCTGGAGGGCGCGGATCCTCAGGTTGTGGAAAACGCATCCTGAATACGATTAGTATTTGCAAAAAGCGTCGAACGATTAATGGAAAAGATTAACATTTATGTATTGCAAATCCTGTCCGTTTATGATAGTTTATAGAAAACGTGATTTGAAGCTTCAAAAATCCGTCGCAAATCGGCAAGCAATATTCAAAATCTATCATAAGGATTGGAGAAACCATGGAGAAGAGGAGCAGGGTACTACTGGCGGATGCCAACGATGACTTTCGCGGCCTCCTTCAGGAGGCTATAGAGAAAACAACGGAATTTGCGGTGGTGGGCTCTACGGGCAACGGGAGAGAAGCCCTTCGTTTGGCGCAGGAGCTGCATCCGGATCTTATTTTAATGGATGTGGTGCTGCCGGAGCTGGACGGCTTCGGGATTATGCGCCAGCTTCCCAAGCAGAATGGTGCGCAGGTAATTGTCATTTCCGCGTTTTGCTCCGACCGAATCGTGGCGGAGGCCATGAGTCTGGGAGTGTTCTATTTCTTTACCAAGCCCTGCGAGGAAAACGCCTTGTTGGATCGCATGCGTGCCGCCATTACGCCGCCCGAACAGGCGGAGCATCCGGCGGAGCTGAAGAGCCGGGTGACGGGAATCATTCATGAGATCGGCGTACCGGCCCATATCAAGGGTTATCAATACCTTCGCGAGGCGATTATGATTGCCGTGGACAACATGGATGTGATCAACGCGGTGACGAAAGTGCTCTATCCGGAGGTTGCCAAGCGGTTTGCCACCACGCCCTCCAGAGTGGAGCGGGCCATCCGCCACGCCATCGAGGTGGCGTGGGACCGGGGAGACTTGGAGACCCTGCAGAAATTCTTCGGCTACACGGTCAGCAATACAAAGGGAAAGCCGACTAACAGCGAGTTTATCGCCATGATTGCGGATCGGCTGGTTTTGGAGCAGAAGAACCAGAGTCGTTCGGCTATGTAAAAAGTACGGGCGGGGGAAGAAATTCTCCCGCCCGTTTTTTCAAAAAATTTTGCCACCGGAGGCGCAGCCGTTGTTTTTTTTGCCCGTCCATGATAGAATAAAAGGCAATTTCAGAAAATCGGAGGATCGGGAATGGTTTATCAGTTTCGCCCTCAGGGCGTTTGCTCCCAGGCGATGCGCGTGGAGCTGGACAACAGCCACGTCATTCGGAAGGTGGAAATTTTAGGTGGCTGCAGCGGCAATCTGCAGGCTGTTTCCCGTCTGGTGGAAGGGATGACGGCAGAGGACGCCATTGCAAAGCTGGGCGGAATCCGCTGCGGTTTTAAGCCCACGTCCTGCCCCGATCAGCTGGCCCAGGGACTGCGGCAGGCACTTGCGGCAGAGAAACGGAGAAGCTGAATTTTTTTGGATTTGTTGATCGTCCCGGCGGCATTTCGATGCTGCCGGGACGGCTTTTTTTCGGCCGCTGTCAAAACCGGCGGCGGAACATATACTAAAACAGCGACAGGAGTGTGACCGATATGCTAAACCGGGGGTGCCCCTTCCGGGGCAGACTTCTAGGGTGATCTCGGCAAAAAGTGGACAACCTGGTGGAAAAACAGACAAGTTTCTTGGTAGAACGCTTGTTCTATTACAAGATTCTTGTTACAATGAAAGTCTCCAGTACGGGGGGTGAGAGCTTGGAGCGAAAGAGACAGGCCCGGTGGGATGCCGGGCACCTGCGCACCGTCACAACAAAACTGCCGCGGCGGGAGTACCTGGATTTCCGGGTGCAATGCCTGGCGGCCGGGGAAACGCCGTACAGCCTAATGAAGCGCCTTTTGAAAGACTGGATGGAAACACAAAGGCCGTAGGCGGCGGAGGAGCGCAGCGACGGAGCAAGAAGAAGCACCACCGCCGCGGCCCTGGAGCGCCCCGCCGTCCGTTCAGTTCCATTGTGCCACGCGGTCAAGGGGCCTGCGGCCCGCTGCGGCGGCTGCGCCCTTGACTTCGCGCGGAGCAACGGAACCGCCCGAACGGGCAGAAAGGCAGGTACAGGCAATGGATGCAAGAATCAGCAACGAGACAAGGAAAGCAGTCTACCGGAGGGACAACTACCGCTGCGCCCTGTGCGACAGTGACCAGGGAATCCAGGTACACCATGTGGTGCTGCGGAGCCAAGGGGGAACGCCCTACCCGCAAAACCTCATAACCCTCTGCTGGAGATGCCACGCGGTAGCACACGGGACGGTGCTGCCGAATTACCCGGTGGGCGCGGCGGAAGTCTGTCAGGCATGCGTGGAGTACCTGGCGGACTACTACGCGGAGGAGGGGCTGCTGTGGAACCCGTGGGCGGAGCACATGGAGCGCCTGGCGGAGTGAGGGCCGGTGCCCTCTCTTTTTAACCGCTCCGCTTCGCTCCGCGGCTGCGCGCTCCCGCGCGAACCGTTTCCCGGAAGCAGTCCGGGCCGACCGGGCGGAGGCCGCTGCGCGCCCGCCGTCCGGACGGCCACGGGGGAGTTGTGCCGCCGGGCCTCGCCGCGCAAGGCGGCACCCGTCGGCATTGTTCCGCCGCGTTGCCGCGTCGAAACGCTGCGGAGTGCTCGCGGTTTCGGGGTTGCCGCCCCGAAACCTTTATTGCAATCGTCCGCCTTGCGGGGGACGGCGGCCGGTTGCAGCTCGCCCGGCGCGGCGGTTGCCGGACAGCCCCCCGCGCGGTCCTCGCCGCCGCCCTGTGCCGTCTGCGCCCCGGCCTGTGTCGGGTGGCCGGGGCTTGCCCGCGCCGGGTGTCGGCGGGGCCTGGCGGGTCCCCTCAGTCCGGCCAAAGTGCCGCCGCGCCTCCCGCCCCGGGCCCGCAGAAGGGCCGCCCGTGGGAGCGGCCCTTTTCTCAGTGCTTGCGGCCCGGGGCGCGGGGGTTTGGTACGCCCTGCGGGGGACGCGGGGGTTTGGTACGCCCTGCGGGGGTTTGGACGGCCCCCGCTGCGGCGGGGGCAAAGAACGCGAACCGGCGGCGGAACATATACTAAAACAGCGACAGGAGTGTGACCGATATGGCTTATTCGGATCGGGAGCTGCTGGCGCGTCTGATCGAGTGCGAGGCGGGCGGAGAGGGCGACAATGGCATGAAGGCGGTAGCGGGTGTAGTCATGAATCGGGTCCATGCCACCGGAGGCGAGTACGCCCGCGTGGGGCAGGGCAGCATCCGGAAGATCATCATGCAGCCGGGGCAGTTCGTCTGCGCCAGCGAGACGGAAGGTGGGGCCTACAATCCGCAGAACATCTATAATATGGAACCAACGGACGTCCATTATGAGATTGCGGACTGGGCAATTGCCGGAAACAGACTTCCGGATGTGGCGGAATCCCTGTGGTTTTACAATCCATACTCCAATAAATGCCGCTCTAACTTTCCGTCCGACGTCGGGTATTTTCAGACGCGGATCGGCGACCATTGCTTTTACAATCCCACCAGCGCTTACTTTAAAACCTGAGAGGTGCAGATTATGGCTATCATGCAGTCCATGCAGCCGCAGTCCATACAGCCGCAGCAGATGCGGCCTGCGGCGCCCGGCCAGCAGCCGGGTACCGGCGGCGGAAACTGGTCCGGCGAGATCAGCTATGTCCAGCCGGAGTACAGCCAGATGCAGGGGCAGATGCCGGGAATGCTGCCCAATACGATGCAGGGCGTCATTCAGAGTACGCCGGATTCGGCGGTGCCGCAGGCCCATAAATTGGAATTTTCCACGGGGCTTTCCCAGGACGCCCTGGAAAATCCTGTCAGTGTCCAGGAGGCGTACCAGGGGTCGCTGAAGGCGATGCTGGCAAAAAATGTAGGGCATTACGTAGTGGCCACGTTTTTGATCGGGACGCAGAGCCCGGTCTCCTGGGAGGGATTCCTCCACAGCGTGGGCAGCGATTATCTGGTAATTTTCCAGCCGGATCAGGGCCGCTATATCACCGGTGATTTTTACGCTCTGAAATTCGTGGAGTTTCACGACACCGCCGGCGTCGTGCCGCCCTGCGCCGGGTATCGGCGCAGAGACGGCCAGCATATCTGGTAATTTCGCGGCAGCCCGTTTTTCAAATTCTGCGCAAACCGGCAGCACAAAACCGGCAGCACAAAACCGGCAGCACAAAACCGGCGGAACGAAGCAAACGTTCTTCGTTTCGCCGGTTTTTCATTTTGTAAAAATCTGTCAGAAGGGACGGCGCCTGCCGTGGTAGCCGCGCTGGGGCCGGACGCTTTTCCCGTACCGGTAGCGCCGGCGGCCCACGGTGATTTTCCAGATGACCAGCGCCGCGATCAGCAGCAGAAGGACAACGCCCAGCACCCGAACCAGGGGCTTTTCAAAAAAGATCCGGACCTGATGGAGAATCAGCAGCGACCGGGAGGGCAGCACCTCGGCCACCGACACCAGGGGCACGGTGGCGTAGACGGTCCCGTCATAGCTGAGGGTCACCTCAGCCAGCTTTTCACCCTTTTTTACCGGAGCCTCGGCACTCTTTTTTTCAAAGCGGATGGTGCGGGCCAGATCCTCCGGCTGCAGCGCGCTGGGCATGAGGATCTCCACATCCTCCGTGGGGTGGAGCGCCACGGAATCGGCCTTCTTTGAAAGCGTTACCGGCATGGAGGCCAGCATGTCGTTGGCAGTCAGCACGGTTTGATAGGAGAAGTTGGAAAAGCCCCACTCAAAAAGCCGCGACGTCTCGGAAAAACTCTTGACGTTGGCCACGCCGTTGGAGCCCACAATGCGCTGGGCGCCCAGCACCACGCTGATGAACGCCTTGCCGTTTTTGCTGGCCGTGGAGACAAGACAGTGCCCCGCGTCGGAGGTGGAGCCGGTCTTGACGCCATGGGCGTTGGCGTATTTATAGCCGTGGGCCCGCCAGTTGGAAAGCAGGTAGTTGGTGGTGTAGAGGTGGCGCTCCGCTGAGAGATTGGTGGCGGGAATCACGATGTCCGCCGTGTCGCAGATGGTCATAAACGCCTTGTGGGTCATGGCCTCCTTCGTAATGAGGTACAGATCCCAGGCGGAGGTGTAGTGCCGGGAGTCCTGCAGGCCGATGGCATTGGCAAAGTGGGTGTTTTTGCAGCCCAGCTTCTCCGCCTCCGCGTTCATGCTGTCCACAAACGTGTCCACATCGCCGCCCACGGTGACGGCCAGAATATTGGCAGCCTCGTTGGCGGAGACCACCATGAGGCAGTAGAGCAGGTTTTCGACGCTGAGGGTTTCACCCACCTTGATGTTGGCGGTGGAGCCGTCTTTGTCCAGGTTCCGGAACGCCTCCGCCGGAGCGGTGATCTGCTGATCCAGGGAGAGCTTCCCCTCGGCCACGGCCCGGAGCACCAGAAGACAGGTCATGATCTTTGTGAGACTGGCGGGATAGAGCTCCTCATGCTCGTTTTTGGCATAGAGCACGGCACCGGTTTTTTCATCCACCAGAAGCGCGGCGCGGGCGTCCACGGCGGGATCCGGAATCTGCTTGGCCGCCTCCTCCGCCAGGGCCATGGGGCTGAGCAGCAGCGAACAGAGAAGCGCCGCCAGAAGCAGAACCGCGGTGGGCCCGGCGCCCGGCCCCCGGTGCCGGGCCGGCTGGGGACGATTTAAGTTGAAAAAGGAAAAAACCGATAAAAAACGGCGAGTTTTCATGTGCATCTCTCTCAATCTATGATATACTCAGGGCAGCCGGAAGCGCGGCTCCCGGCGCCGGATTGACATGCTTCGACAGATAAGGTCAGTATAGCAGAAAATGCAAAGGAGTTCAACAGCCGACGTGAGAAGAAATCTTACCAATTTGGAAAAGATTTTGGTTTTATGCGCCGCGGTGTTTTTTCTGGCAGTGCTCGCTGCCGGGATTCGGAGCCGCGGCCTGGGTGACGGCTACGAGATCACGACCCAGTACCGGGCCGCCGATTCCCGGGTGGCCCCGGAGGCGGGCGAAAAGGTGGATATCAACACCGCCGGCGCGGCGGAGCTGGCGGAGCTGCCGGGCATCGGCGGCGTGCTGGCGCAGCGCATTGTGGATTACCGCGCCGCCCACGGCGCGTTTCAAAAACCGGAGGACATCAAAAATGTGGATGGGATCGGCGATGGAAAATTTTCCGGAATCAAGGATCTGATCACGGCGGGAGAGGAGACAACGCCATGAAAATTTTGGTAGTGGACGATGAGAAGCTGCTGGTGAAGGGCATGAAATTCAACCTGGAGAACGAGGGCTACGAGGTGGAGTGCGCCTACGACGGCGCGGCGGCGGTGGAGCTGGCCCGCAGCGCCCGGTTCGACCTCATTATCCTGGACGTGATGATGCCGGAGATGGATGGGGTGGAGGCGTGCATGCGTATCCGGGAGTTTTCCAATGTACCCGTCATCATGCTCACGGCCAAAAGCGAGGACGCGGACAAGCTCATGGGCTTTGAATCCGGCGCCGACGACTATTTGACAAAGCCCTTCAACATCCTGGAGCTGAAGGCCCGGGTGCGGGCGCTGCTGCGCCGGGCGGCGGGGACCCAGCGCTCATCGGGCAGACAGCTGGCGGCGGGGGACATCACCCTGAACACCGAGGAGCGCGCCGCGTTCAAGGCCGGCCGGCCGGTGGAGCTCACCGCCAAGGAGTATGACCTCATCGAGCTTTTGATGCGCAATCCCCGGCGGGTATACAGCCGGGAAAACCTGATGAATGTGGTCTGGGGCTATTCCTACGGCGGCGATTACCGGACGGTGGACGTGCACATCCGGCGGCTGCGGGAAAAACTGGAATCCGATCCGGCACAGCCGGTCTACATCCTGACCAAGTGGGGAGTTGGCTACTATTTCAAAGGCTAAGACGCTGGTAAAAAACAGCCTGCAGCTCAAGTTCGGCTTGAGCTACATCCTGATTATCGCAGCCGTGCTGATTCTGCTGAACACCTATCCGCTGCTGGTATCCGAAAACCTGGTGTTCCGCTCCAAAGCCACGACGCTGCAAAGCAGCGTGTCGGTTATCGTGTCCTCTCTGGGCGGCTTGGAAAAGCTGACGGAGGACAACGTCACCCAGACCATGACGGTGGCGGAGGACACCGGCCTGAGCCGGATCCTGGTGACGGACGCGTCCAGCAGAGTTTTGTACGACACCCGGGAAACCGGCAGTGCCGTGGGCCACTATACGTTTTATACGGAGATCGTCCAGGCACTGGTGGGCAACGACGCCTTTACCTGCAGCTATGAAAACGGCGCTTTCCGCAGCCGGGCATCCTCTCCGGTTTTGTACCAGGGGCGGATTATCGGCGCCGTCTACGCCTACGAGTACGACACGGAGGAGGCGGCGCTGCTGAAGGGCTTCCAGAGCAACGTCCAGCGGCTGTCCGTCATCATCGCCGTGCTGGTGATTGCCTTTTCCATGGTGCTGTCCCGGGCGCTGACCCGCAAGATCGGCGAGCTGCTGGACGCCATCCGCCGCGTGCGGGAGGGCGCCTACAGTCACCGGACGGTGATTCACGGCCACGACGAGATTGCCCAGATCGGCGACGAGTTCAACAGCCTCACCGACCGGCTGCAAAAAACGGAGGAATCCCGCCGCCGCTTTGTATCCGACGCCTCCCACGAACTGAAAACGCCCCTGGCGGCCATCCGCCTGCTGACGGATTCCATCCTCCAGACGGACAATATTGACCCCGCCACCGCCCGGGAGTTTGTGGCGGACATCGGCTCCGAGGCCAACCGCCTCAGCCGCATTACGGAGGATCTGCTGCGCCTGACCCGGCTGGACAGCGATGTCCTGGAGCCACCCGCGGAGGTGGACGTGCTGCCGGTTTTACAGCAGGTGCTGCGTATGATGGAGCTCATCGCGGAGGAAAAAGCCGTCACCGTCACCTATGAGGCGGCGGAGGGCTGCACGGTGCTGGCCACCAGGGATGAGATCCACCAGGTGATCTACAACCTGCTGGACAACGCGGTCAAATACACCGGCCCCGGCGGCCGGGTGGAACTCCGCCTGGAGCGGGAGGACGGCTGGGTGATTCTCAGCGTGGCGGACAACGGCGTGGGGATTCCGGAGGGCGACATTCCCCGGATTTTCGAGCGGTTTTACCGGGTGGACAAGGCCCGCTCCCGGGAGGCGGGCGGCACGGGCCTGGGCCTTTCCATCGTCAGCGATACGGTTAAAAAGCGGGGCGGCACCATCAGTGCCGCCAACCGGCCAGAAGGCGGCGCGGTCTTTACCGTGCGCTGGCCGGCGGCGGAAGGGGGGATCCAGGCATGAAAAGATGGCTGGCGGCGCTGCTGTGCGCCGCGGTAGCTTTGGGAAGCGGCTGTGCCTATGTCTCCCAACAGGCGGCGAAGGAAAAGGACTGCTACAGCCTGTATTTCGCGGTGGACAATCTCAGCGGAGCGGGCGGCGGGGACGCCATCGGAAAGACCACCTGCTCCGTGGAGAAGGACAGCAGCCCGGACGAGCAGGTTCTGGCCCGGCAGCTGATGACGCAGCTGCTGGCGGGCCCGGACCGGGACGCCGAAAATCTGAAAACGCCCTTTCCCTCGGGGACGCAGCTGCTCAGCGTGACGCTGGACGGCTCCCGGGCCCTGGTGGATCTCTCGGCGGCGTACAGTATGCTCTCCGGCGTGGCGCTGACCATCGCGGACTACTGCATTGTGCTGACGCTGACGCAGCTGCCCGGGGTGTACACGGTGGCAGTCACCGTCCGGGGTCAGGAGCTGGCCTGGAACGCCCAGGTCTTTTCCGCCGGCGACGTGCTCCTCTCCACCACGGAGGACGTGGTGGGCACCGTGGATGTGGAGCTCTTTTTCCCGGACAAGGCAGGCGCCCTGACTGCCGAGCGGCGGACGCTGTCGCTCTACGAGGGCGATACCCAGGCGGGTACGCTGGTGGAGGCGCTGGAGAAGGGGCCGGAGAGCAAAGACCTCCTGCCGGTGCTGCCCAAAGGCTTTACCGTGCTGTCCGTTTGGATGGAGCAGGAGACATGTTACGTGAATCTGCCCTCCTCCGCCCTGAAGACGATTCCGGCGGAGGCGGATATGCCTGCGGCGTTCCGCGCGCTGACCCGCTCGCTGTATTCCCTGCCCGGGGTCAGCGAGGTTCAGTTCCTGGTGGACGGGGAGTTTACCTCCTCCTACGGGGGAGTCAGCATCAGCCGGCCGTTTATCAAATAAGCGCCCTCCGGGCGGAAAACGCGGAGGCTCCGGAATTTTCCGGAGCCTCCGTATTATTTTGTCGGCCGGGATGACCCGGCGCGGAAAAAACGCGCCGTCCTTCCGCCGTCACCGGCCGAACCGGAGCCACACAAGCGCCGCGGCCTGGAGAAGCAGAATGAGCGGGATCCCGATCCGGAAGGAGCGGTGCAGCGTCTTGTGGTGAAAGACCCGCATGCCGGCCAGCGCGCCTGCGCTGCCGCCTGCGGCGGCCAGCAGGAACAGCGTCCGCTCCGGGATCCGGCGGATGGCTTCCCGGCGCTCCTTTCGCACGGCCTTCCACTTGTCAAGGCCGAAAACCAAAAAGGTGAGAAGATTGACGGCCGCCAGCCAGAGCGTCAGAATCCCCTGGGGAGTCAGAAAAAAGCGATTCACGGCGGGTACCTCCCGATCAAGTTTCTTCTCTCTATCGTAAGGGAATTTCGGAGGATGTCAAGCGGAAAATCCCTGCCCCGGAGCCGGGACGCCGGCGGCATACGCCGCAAAAGGACCAAGAAACTGCCCGGATGCCCTTGTAAAGCGAGGAAAAAAGGGGTATAATGATAAATTATTATGCGGGTATGCGCCCGAACAGGGCTTGCCCCAACAAAGTGGACGGGTGAACGACATGAGTTATACAAAAATTGCAGCCATCTATGCCGACAGTGAGGTTTTCGCCGGCAGAGAGGTGACGGTCGGCGGCTGGGCCCGCACGATTCGCGATATGAAATCCTTCGGGTTTATCGAGCTGAACGACGGCTCCTGCTTTAAAAATCTGCAGGTCGTCATGAACGCCGATTCCCTTTCCAATTATCGGGAGATCGCCGGGCAAAACGTGGGCGCGGCTCTGATCGTCGCCGGACGCGTCGTCCTGACGCCGGACGCCAAGCAGCCGCTGGAGCTGCACGCATCCTCCGTCGAGGTGGCCGGAGCGTCCTCTCCCGACTATCCTCTGCAGAAAAAACGCCACACGCCGGAGTATCTGCGCACCATCCAGCACCTGCGGCCCCGGACGAACCTTTTCTCCGCCGTATTCCGGGTGCGGAGTGCGGCGGCGTTTGCCATCCATGAGTTTTTCCAGAGCCGTGGCTTTGTCTATGTGCATACCCCCATCATTACCGCCTCCGACTGCGAGGGCGCGGGGGAGATGTTCCACGTCACCACCATGGACCTGCAGAACATCCCCAAGAAGGCGGACGGAGCAGTGGACTTCAGCCAGGATTTCTTCGGCAAGAGCGCCAACCTGACGGTGTCCGGACAGCTCAACGCGGAAAACTTTGCCATGGCCTTCGGCGACGTCTATACCTTCGGCCCCACCTTCCGGGCGGAAAATTCCAACACCCAGCGCCATGCCGCCGAGTTCTGGATGATCGAGCCGGAGATGGCGTTTACCGACCTCAAGGGCGACATGGATATCGCGGAGGCGATGATCAAGTTCGTCATACGCCGCACCATGGAGCGCTGCCCGGACGACATGGAATTCTTCAATAAATTTGTAGACCGGGGCCTCATTGAGCGGCTGAATCACGTGGTGAATTCGGAGTTCGGCCGGGTGAGTTATACCGAGGCGGTGGAGACGCTGAAAAAGCACAATGACCAGTTCAACTACAAGGTGGACTGGGGCACCGACCTGCAGACCGAGCACGAGCGCTTCCTGACGGAGCTGGTTTACAAGCGGCCGGTATTCGTCACCGACTATCCCAAGGATATCAAGGCGTTTTACATGCGCCTGAACGACGACGGCAAAACCGTCGCCGCGGCGGACTGCCTGGTTCCCGGCATCGGCGAAATTATCGGCGGGTCCCAGCGCGAGGAGCGGCTGGATCTGCTGGAGGCGCGGATGGAAGAACTGGGCATGCGCAAGGAGGACTACTGGTGGTACCTGGATCTGCGCCGCTACGGCGGCTGCAAGCACGCGGGCTTCGGCCTGGGCTTTGAGCGGATGGTCATGTACCTCACCGGCGTCAGCAACATCCGGGACGTTCTGCCCCATCCCCGCACGGTGGGCAGCGCCGATTTTTAAAAGACAGCGGCCGCGGGGAGCTCCGGCGGAAAACCGCCGGAAATACATCGGACAATCACATCGTTTTTTAGGAAACGGCATGACCGAAGTCATGCCGTTTCCTTTTTTATCAGCTTGTCCGGAGGGAGGAAATCGGCAAAGCGGCAGAAGGGGCGAAGGCGCTGCCGCTGCCGAAATGATCTGTGCGGATGCGCAGGAGACTGATTCCCGGTCAAAATGTTTCGCCGGTGCCGCTGTCGATGGGAAGATAAATCCGCGTGACGTAGTCTGCGGCATTGCCGGTCATCGTAGCGCCCACCAGATACTCCTCAATGGAACTGTTATGCAGCTTGATCGTTCTTTGCGCGGCGTAGTTTTCCAATGCCAAATAGGCTGAAAGCATGTCGGAATAAGGCCCGACAAACACGCAGGAAACCGCTTGAATCCCGCTTATTTTCCGGCAGCACGGCAGTTGGAAATTCGGATTTTTCACACGGATGCAAACCTCCAGATCCCCCTCCATGTCCTGCGGATCATCACTGAATTGCTTTTTGGGGTCCGAGTGAAAAATGGCCATATTGGAATCGGTTGCTTTCAGATGGTATTTATCTACCAGCTGCAGCAGTTCAGCCCGCCTGGAGATGAAGAGCCGGTCCGCTTTCCAATAGCAGGTGCTGCGGGTATATGCTATGTCGGTAGGCGGGAAGGAAACAACGGAAATGTTTCCGATATTGTTTTGCTGGTTGCCGTTCAGAAAAGAGATTCCATGCAGAACCCGCAAAATACTGTTAATGGTTGAATCGTATTTTTCATTGATCTCATTCCGTTCCTTGCGGAGTTTGTAAAGCTGACTCTCCAGACCGTTTTGCAGGGATTCCAGATTGCGGCAGCCCAGCACCTCTTTGATTTGGCTTAACGAAAAGTTCAGGTTTTTTAACTCGATCAGCAAAAGAATTTCCTCTATTTGCCAGCTCTCATAATAGCGGTACCCGCTCCGATCATCCCGAAAAGCCGGCTTAATAAGACTGCGTTCATCATAAAAACGCAGCTGTTTTGCCGTAATGTTGCACAGCTTGGCCATTTGCCCGATCGTGTATCTGCTCAGATCTGAAACCATCCCGTTTCCCCCGTTTCTGCATCTGACATATTTCCTGAATATTGTTTGAGTATAACAGGTATTTCGATCAAAAGACAGTATTATTTGTTAAAATAGCTAAAAAAATTACAAAACCTTCCGCTCGATGGAAGGTTTTGCAAACTTCTGTTTTGTACATATGCGCCAATAACTATTAGGGATTTTTCGTCAAAATGACAATACACAAGGTATAACGCAAAAACAGGACTGTAAAATTTTTACAAATACAATGGACTGTTTTTTCAAGAAAGCTCCGGGTTTTAAGGAATTTTACGCCGGAATTTATATTTTCTGGAAAATAACGCAGGAAAGGAATTGACTTTCCCTTAATGACAAGGTTTATAAATAATATGAAGCACAGCCGTTAAAAAACTGTGCAGATCAAACAAAAGTGGAGGGGATTATTTTGAGTACGCATTTTGTCCATCCCTATATGCCCAATAGTGTGCCTGCGGTTGAGCAGAGCATGCTGCGTGAAGTTGGCGTATCCTCTGTTGAGGAGATCTACAAGTCCGTCATTCCCGACAGCCTGCTTTTTAAAGGCAAAATGAATATTCCGCAGCCGATCACCAGTGAGTCGGCCCTGAAAAAACACGTAATGGGCTTGCTGAATCAGAATACCTCTACCGATGATGCAATCAGCTTTTTGGGCGCGGGCTGCTATAAGCGCTACGTTCCGGCCATTTGCGATGAGATTACCAACCGTTCGGAATTTCTGACAGCCTACTGCGGCGACACTTATTCGGATCACGGTAAGATGCAAGCCATTTTCGAGTATTGCAGCATGATGGCGGAACTGTTGGATGTGGACGTAGTCAGTTATCCGACCTATGATGCCGGCCAGGCGGTTTCCTCCTCTTTTCGGATGGCATTGCGCGTAAAAGAGGGCCGGGATGAAATCTTGATTCCTGCCAGCATGAGCCCGGAGATCCGTTCTCAGGCGGAAGCCTATTGCCAGGGCTTCGGCAAATTGGTACCGGTGCATGCGCCCAACGGCTTAATGGATGTGGCCGAGCTGGGAAAGAAGCTCTCCAATAAGACCGCTGCGGTGTACATTGAGAATCCCTCCTATCTGGGCGCGTTTGAACCCCACGCAAAGGAGATTATGGATCTGGCTCATTCCGTCGATGCCATCGGGATCGTGATGGCGGAGCCGTCCTCTCTGGGCGTGGCGGAAGCACCGGCAAATTACGGAGCGGACATTACCTGCGGTGACATTCAGAGCCTGGGCATTCACATGCAGTACGGCAGCGGCTGCGGCGGTTACATTGCCATGCAGGATAATCCCGCGCTGGTAAACGAGCTGCCTACATATCTGTATGGCATTGCCAAAAGCGAAAAAGACGGCCAGTTTGGCTGGGGGCGTGCGCTTTACTACAGATGCAGCCATGCGTCGCGCGAAAAAGCAAAGGAGTATTTTGGAACTGAGTCCGGCCTTTGGGCAATCGCCGCGGGAGTCTACCTTGCTGCTATGGGCCCGCAGGGGATGAAAGAACTGGGCGAGCGCATTATGGCATATGCCGGCTATGCAATTTCCAAACTGGCTGCTATTCCCGGCGTGAAGGTCAATGCGTCCAACGCAAAGGTGTTCCAGGAATTTATGGTGGACTTCAGCGGCAGCGGCATGACCGTAAAGGAAATCAACAAGAAACTGCTGAAATATGGAATTTTCGGCGGCGTGGATCTCTCAGTGAGTTTCCCGGAATACGGTCAGTGTGCACTGTACTGTGTCAATGATACGACTTGCGCAGAGGATATTGACAAGCTATGCGATGCCCTGAAAGCAATTTTGGGAGGTGCAGCAAGATGAACATTGGCGGAAAAAGAGATTTTCATGAAGCAAGATGGGATGAGCCCATTTTAATGGAGATGGGCGAAAAAGGCCAGCGCGCCGTTTTGGTGGACGGCATTGAGCCCAAGGTCGCTGATTGTGCCGGCACGCAGGGCGCTGTCCCCGACGGTTACGCCCGCCGCCGCGCGCCCAAGCTGCCTGAAATCGGCCAGATGCAGCTGCAGAGGCATTACCTGCGCCTGTCCCAGGAGACCATCGGCGCGGATATCAATATTGATATTGGCCTCGGAACCTGCACCATGAAGTACAATCCCAAGGTCAACGAGGCGTTCGTCCGCACGCCCAAGTTCTCTGAACTGCATCCTTACCAGGATCCCGAAACAGTACAGGGAACGCTGAAGATCCTCTATGACACCCAGGAGTACCTGAAGGAAATCTCCGGTATGGACAGCTTCTCGCTGAACCCGTCCGGCGGCTCCCAGGCAATTTTCTCCAATATTTCCGTGATCCGCGCCTACCACGAGTCCCGCGGCGAGGGAAAACAGCGGAACGAAATCATTACGACAATCCTCTCTCATCCCGGAAATGCCGGAGCGCCCTCCACGCTTGGCTATAAGGTCGTGACACTCTATCCCGATGAGAGCGGTATTCCCGACATTGAAGCGCTGAAAGCGGCTGTAAACGAGCATACGGCCGGACTGCTGATTACCAACCCGGAAGATACCGGCATCTACAACGAGAAAATTCGTGAGTTTGTCGATATTGTTCACAGCGTGGGCGGCCTGTGCGTTTACGACCAGGCGAACCTGAACGGGCTGATGGGCATTACAAGAGCCCGTGACGCCGGATTCGACCTTTGCCACTACAACCTGCATAAGACCTTTGCCTCTCCCCACGGTTCACAGGGCCCGGCCGCCGGTGCGCAGGGCTGCACGAAGGAGCTGGCAAAATTCCTGCCGGTTCCCACCGTGGAATTTGACGGAACCCAGTATTATCTGAACTATAACCTGCCGGACAGCATCGGAAAAATCAGAAAATTCCTGGGCGTGCCGGCCGTGGTTGTCAGAGCCTATGCCTACATTCGCAGTTTGGGAGCAGATGGCCTGAAGCAGGTCTCTGAGCTGGCAATTCTCAACAACAACTATCTGCTCAAGAAGCTGGAAGCTGTTCGCGGAATGAGCATGCCCCTGGCAAAGGGCAAGCGGAGACTGGAGCAGGCCCGCCTGAGCTGGGAGGGACTCCACAAGGATACCGGCGTGACCACCGATGATATTGACAGGCGCATTGTGGATTATGGCTTCCAGAGCTACTTCTCCAGCCACCATCCCAGAATCGTTCCCGAACCCTTTACGCCGGAAGCATGCGAGACTTACTCCAGAGAAGATATTGATGAGTATGCAGCTGCGCTGAATGCGATTTCGGAAGAGGCGTATGCCGATCCCGAGATTGTCAAGACGGCACCGCACAACGCTGCGCTTGCAACCAGGATGGATGAGGATGCCCTGGAAGATATCTCTCAGTTTGCCTGCACGTGGCGTGCCTACCAGAAGAAATGCGTTAAAAAGTAAGCTGCAATTTCTCAACTGCACATGCAATGAGCAGGAACCCAGTTAAGGAGTAGTTTGTCATGCAATATTTAACAAACGTTGTTGTCGGAATATTCAGCACCCCGGTATTTTTGATTTTTTTGATTGCGGGTGTCGGATACTTTTTCGGCAGCATCAGGATCAAAGGGATCAGCCTTGGAACTGCGGCAGTTTTTCTGGCCGCTTTGGTGTTTGGCCATTTTGGCTTCGCAGATAATTCCCTTCTCCACACCATCGGCCTGATTACCACCCCTTATGAAACATTGAAGGCGGCGATGAGCCTGACGCAGGGTATCGGCCTGATCTGTTTTGTGACGGCAGTTGGGCTGATTGCCGGGCCGAAGTTCTTTCACAACCTTAAGCAGAATGCAAAGTCCTACGTTTTCCTGTCCGTCATCATCATCGGCCTGGGCAGCCTGACCTGCGTGCTGATCACTGCGCTGACAAAGGTGGATGCCGCGATGTCCGTCGGTCTGCTCTCGGGTGCATTAACGACAACGCCCGGCTTTGCAGCGGCGCAGGAAGCGGTTGTCGGCAATGATTATCTTCTCAATGAGATCTCCGTGGGCCACGGAATTGCATACCCGTTCGGCGTTGTGGGCGTGGTTTTATTCGTTCAGATTGTTCCCAAGCTGCTTCATGTGAATATGGACGAAGAACGGATGAAGATCAATGCAGGCGCAGAGTTCAATCCCAAGCCCCAGCCGCAAAATCTGATTGAGATTGACCCGTTTGGCTTTGGCGCATTTGCGCTGACGGTGGTTGTCGGCGTACTGCTTGGAAAACTGTCCATTCCGCTTCCGGGAGGATCGAGCTTCTCCCTGGGCAATACCGGCGGAACGCTGATCATGGGATTGATTGTGGGGCACTTTGGACACATGGGCCGAATCAATTTGAAGGTCAGAACCGCTTCGCTGGAAACGTTCCGCGAGTTTGGGCTGATGTTGTTTCTGATTGGCGCCGGCGTGCCCGGCGGGTCCGGATTCGTGGCCATTATTCAGGAGCAGGGCTTCATTCTCTTTATCTATGGCGCATTGATGACGCTGCTTCCCATGGTTGGCGGTTATCTGTTCGCTCGGTATGTGCTGAAGCTGGGGCTGCTGAACAATCTCGGCTCCATTACCGGAGGCATGACCAGCACCCCGGCGCTGGGCGCGCTGATCAATGTGGCGCAGACAGACGATGTCGCGTCTGCTTATGCCGCAACATATCCCTGCGCATTGGTCCTCGTTGTTTTAGCTTCGCAATTTATCGTAACGCTGATGTAAAGTGAGCCTCGCAACTTCAATTTTAGGGAAGAAATTGAATGATCTTATCGAGAGAAAGGGGAAAGAAAATGACATCACTGATTAGTTCTGAAAATACATGGGTGTTGTGGGCAATTCTAGTGGGCATTGCCGCTCTGAGCATCTTTCTGGAACAAAAGTACAAATGGGCAAACAAAGTAACCGGCTGTGTCATCGCGCTGCTCGCAACAATGATCCTGGCGAACCTGCATGTTATCCCCACGAACTCTGCGACATATGACAATGTGTGGGGCTATGTTGTCCCGCTGGCCGTTCCTCTGCTGCTGTTCAACTGCGATATCAGAAAGATCGGCAAGGAAACCGGAAAGCTTCTGGTTGTCTATCTGCTCAGCGCAGTTGGCACATGCTGCGGCGCGATTGTCGGCGCCGTTTGCCTGGGCAAGTACATTCCGAGCCTCAAAGCAATCTCGGCTATGTATACCGGCACCTATACCGGCGGTTCTGTGAACTTCGCAGCCATGGCAGACGCATTTCATGCTCCCGCCGAGCTGGTCTCTGCCGGCGTTGTGGCCGACAACCTGCTGATGGCATTGTACTTCTTTGTCCTGATCGCCATCCCCAGCATCGGCTTCTTCCGCAAGAATTATAAGCATCCCATTCTTGACGAGCTGGAAAAGAACACCTCGGCGGATGGAAACATGGTCTCGTCTTACTGGAAGGCAAAGCCTATTGCGCTGAAGGATATTGCATTTGACATGGCCGCAGCATTCATTATCGTTGCTGTGTCCAAGGCGATTGCGGGCTTCTTCGCCGCCTTGATTCCCACCAGCAATACAGTCGGCAGCATTTTCAACACCATGCTCGGCAACCAGTATCTGATTATCACAACCCTGACAATGCTTCTGGCGACCTTCCTGCCAAAACTCTTTGGCCAGGCTCCCGGCGCCAGCGAAATCGGTACTTTCCTCATCTATATTTTCTTTGCCGTAATCGGTGCACCCGCTTCGATTGGCGACATCATCAAAAACTCCCCCATTCTGTTTGCATTTGCAGCGATCATCGTCTTTGCAAACATGCTGATCACGTTCCTTTTCGGAAAGATCTTCAAGTTCAATCTGGAGGACATGATTATTGCATCCAACGCCAACATCGGCGGCCCGACGACTTCCGCAGCAATGGCAATTTCCAAGGGCTGGGTCAACCTGGTTGGTCCTGCCATGCTGGTAGGCACGCTTGGCTACGTTCTGGGCAATTATCTTGGCATCATTGTGGCCAACATCGTTGCTTAACTGAGGAGATGGCCCCGGCGTTTTATGCACCTTAAGTGTGTGGTTCTTCCCTAAAAAAGACATTGCGCTGCATGGATAAAATCGGCTGCCCGCACAGGTGACCTGACTCTTGGCAGAAAAATCCGAAGCGGCCTCCCCGTATGGCAGAATAAACTGCAGCACAGTTATTTGCCGGGGCTGGATGCTTGCTGCGGACTGCCGGGATGATATCGAAGGTGCGCCGGAATGAAAAAGGCAGCCGCTTGATGATTTACCCGCAGAGAAAAGGCACCCCCACAGGAATTTCGGTCCTGTGGGGGTGCCTTGACTTCCGGCGGAAACCTGCTAAGATGAGAAAAGAAAAATTCCCGCCGCCTGGGCGGCTGCTAGGAGGCCATGGATGACGGAATTGGCGGAGTATCTGCCTTTTTGGACAGAACTGACGGCGGATCAGCAGGCGCTGCTGGACGGCGCGTGCACCCGGCGTCATTTTCCGCGGGGAACGGTGATTCACAACGGCCGGGAGGACTGCGTGGGCCTCCTGCTGGTTTTAAGCGGACAGCTGCGGGTCTATACCGTCTACGAGGAGGGCCGGGAGCTGACGCTCTTTCGCCTGCTGGAGCGGGATCTGTGCCTGCTGTCCGCGTCCTGCATTTTGCGGAGCATCCAGTTTGACGTGACTGTCTCCGCCCAGCAGGACACCTGGGCGCTGCACATCCCGGCGGACGTCTATCAGCGGCTGATGCGGGCCTCCGCCGCCGTGGCGGGCTACACCAACGAGCTGATGGCCGCGCGCTTTACAGATGTGATGTGGCTGATGGATCAGATTCTCAACCGGCGGATGGACAGCCGGCTGGCGGCCTTCCTGCTGGAGCAGAGCGATCTGGAGGAGACGGATCGCCTCCGGATCACCCAGGAGCAGATCGCTGGGAATCTGGGAACGGCCCGGGAGGTAGTGACCCGGATGCTGGGGTATCTGCGCAGCGAGGGACTGGCGGAACCGGAGCGCGGCGGCGTCCGCCTGCTGGACCGGAGAGGGCTGGAGGCCCTGGCCGGATTTGGCCGGAAAAAAAGTGTGTGATAAAATCACGGAAGGAAATTTCAAAACGGGGTAGGATAACACCATAGAAAAGGCCCGGTATCGACTGCGGCCCGCTTCCGGCCCTCGGATTTCGAGCGCCGGGAGAGATAAAAAGGAGTGACACACGATGTCTGTTATGACCATTCACACCGATGATTTCCGCACCTCCGTACTGGAGTCCGACCAGCCCGTACTGGTGGATTTCTGGGCCTCCTGGTGCGGCCCCTGCAAAATGATCGCCCCCGTGGTGGACCAGCTGGCCCAGGAGCATCCCGAGATTGCCGTAGGCCGCGTCAATGTGGACGAGGAGACGGAGCTGGCCCGGCAGTTTGAGATTATGAGTATTCCGACGCTGATGCTGTTCCGGAACGGCAAACCCGTGGCCACCTCTGTGGGCGTCCGGCCCAAGGCCGCGCTGGAGGCGATGCTGAGATGAGCATTTTTGAAAAGACCCTTCGTCCGCAGACGGGGATTGAAGCGGGCCTGCTGCAATTTGAAAAAACCGAGGGCGCCGTCCTGTTGGACGTCCGCTCTCCGGAGGAATACGAGGGCGGCCATCTGGCCGGCAGCGTCAATCTGCCCCTCAACCGGCTGGCTGCCATCGACTACCCCAAGGAGACGCCGCTGTTTGTATACTGCCACAGCGGCGCCCGCAGCAGCCGGGCCTGCGCGTTTTTGACCCGGCAGGGCTACCGTGCGGAGAATCTGGGAGGCCTGATGGATTATCACGGGCCGCTGGAGTAAAGGGCGGCATGAGATCCTGCTCCTTCGGGCATTCTAAATGAAGCTCGCGGAACGGGCCCCGCGCCCGTCCGTCAAATGCGGGAAGGAGTCTTAAGCGTATGAGAAAAAAGAACGGTTCGGATGAGGAGCCCATCGGCGAAACTGTGGCGCGGGTAGCCGCTGCGATGGGCGAGACGGCGAAGGACATGGCCCGGCGCGCGAAGCCCACGGTGAAAAAGGCGCGCAGGAAGCTCCAAAGCGCCGCCCGGGAGGCGGAGCCCGCCGTAAAGGCCGCTCAGGAGAAGCTGGAGGACGCAGCGCGGATGGTAAAGCCGGCAGTGCTGGCGGCGGGAGATTCCCTCTGTGCCGCCGGGAAGAAGGCGGCTGCGTCTCTGTGTCCTGAGATGTATCTCCAGTGGAACGGCCGGGAAATTTCCTGCGGGGAGGCGGCGGAACGGATCAGGCGACAGGATCAGGCCGCCCATCACCGGCCCATCTGCTCGTTCCGGATTTACTTCAAGCCGGAGGACGGCACCGCCTATTATGTGATCAACGGCACTGAGGGAAAAATTGAGCTTTGAAAGAGAATAAAAATCCCGCGGACGCATTTGCGCCCGCGGGGTTTTAGTTTCTCATTTCTGCGCCTCCAGGCGCTGAACGGAGGCAGTCAGCACTCCCCGTTCAATCCGCACCAGCCCGTAGGTGGGGGCGGACCAGGAGGCGCCGATGCTGCCGGGGTTTAAAAACTGCGTGCGGCCCCGCAGATCCCAGTAGGGGCAGTGGGTGTGGCCAAAGAGAAAGAGGTCCAGTTCCTTTTCGGCGGCGGCGCAGCCCGCCGTCAGCAGGGAGGATTTGACGTGATAGGTGTGTCCGTGGCACATCAGAATCCGCAGACCGCCCTCCGTCAGCAGCTTTTCCGTGGGCTCGTCCGGCTGATAGTCGCAGTTGCCGGGAACCTGCTCGAAGGGGATGTCCGGAAAGGCCTCGTGAAGCTGCACGCCGTCCCGCCAGCAGTCGCCCAGGTGCAGAATTTTCTGCGGCTGCACCAGCTCTACGGCCCGAATCATATTGCTCACGTTCCCGTGGGAATCCGAGAGAACCAAAATCTGCATGGCGCTTTATCCTTTCTCGCGCCGGATGTCCGCCGTCTCCGGCGCAAAGGCGTCGCAGCGGCTCTGGAGCCACTCCTTCAGGGCCTCCACGCCGGCGTCGTCCCAGGAAAAGTCCCGCTTTTCCACATCCTGCGCCAGCTCATAGCAGACTCTGGAGTAAACGGCGGCGTGGATGGCGTGCTCTTTTTCGTCCACCTCCCAGCGGTAGCGAAAATCGCTGCCGAAAGGCCCCACGGATCCGGTATAGACATAGGCGCGCTTCAGCCAGGCGGGCGTCAGCCGGGAAAAACAGGAAAGCATAGAAAAGCTCCTTTCACGGGATTCAGGAATCAGTGCGGAACATAAAAAGGAAAGCCCCGCAGGCCCGCGGCGGGTCTGCAGGGATAAAAGACAGGTTATCTGTCCTGCGAGCCGGCTCCCTGCGGCGCGGAATCCTTGCCCGCGGGATGGTGCTTGAGCCGGAGGGCAATGATTTTATCCTTGGTTTTATAGAGCACAAAAATCATCGCCAGGGAGACCAGCACCAGGCAGAAGGAGATGGTAAAATCGCCGGACATGATGCGGCTGCCGATGGAGCACATGATAAAAACCTGGAAAAGGCTGCCCAGAAAAACGGACTTGCAGAAGCTGCGCAGTGTAACGTTGGTGTGGGCTGCGGCGTAGGGGACGAAGCCGTTGGGCACGCCGGGCATCATATAGGCCAGCATGCACATAAAGGAGGGATCGCTGGAGTTGATCCAGTCCAGCACCTTCCGGATCCGCCGGCCCCGCTTGGTGTCCGACTGAACCGGCCGGTTGCGCCGGTGTCTGGCCAGGGAAAAGACGCCCATATTCGTGCCGACAAAGGAGACCATGCACACCGCATAGCTCCGCAGCGTGCCGAAAACCAGGCCGCCCGCGATCTGCACGGCGGCCCCCGGAAAGAAGATGGACACCACCTGGGCAGCCTGCAGGAGCGCGAGATAAATCAGGCCCTTCCAGCTGATATTTCCGGCAAGAAAGTGCTCAATATCCTCCTCACTGAGCCATTTTTGGAACAGGGTGGGGAGGAGCCAGAAAAAAATCAGACACAGGACGGCAATGCCGACGCTGACGCCGACAAGAATCCATAGCTTTTTCTTTTGTGTTTCTTTCATTCCGAATCTCCGCAGTATGTAGAATCACAGGGGACATATCAGTATAATATACACGACTTCCCTGAAAAAAACAAGTATAACCTACGCCGAACCGGGACAAAAAGCGGCCCCGGACGGGCCTGAAAACGGCGGATGCCGGCAATCCAGAACTGTCCGGGGCGCACGGCCGAAGACTTTCCGATCAGACCTCGGCGATCAACTCTACCTCGACCAGAAGGTTCTTGGGCAGCGTTTTCACCGCTACGCAGGACCGGGCGGGTTTGCCGGTGAAGTAGCCGGCATAGAGCTCGTTAAAGGCGGCAAAGTCGCCCATGTCCGCCAGGAAGCAGGTGGTCTTGACTACCCTGGTGAAATCCGTTCCGGCGGCGGCCAGCAGAGCGGACAGGTTTTTCATGACCTGCTCGGTCTGAGCCTTGATTTCAGAGCCCACAACTGCGCCGGTCTTGGGATCCAGGGCGATCTGGCCGGAGGTAAAGAACAGGCCGCCGCTGATGTATCCCTGGGAATAGGGGCCGATGGCGGCGGGGGCTTTGTCGGTGCTGATTTGTTTCATAGTGAAACTCCTTTCAGTAACAGGTTTTGGCGTAAAACCATCTGGTGACAGTATACTGCAAAAAAAATTTCATGTAAACTGCGGCAAAACTTAATTTTTTCAAATTCGCCGCCGGATTTGCCGAAAAAGACGGGAATGGACGCTGCGGTGGAAAAGAGCTGACGGCCGTCACCGCCGGCGTTTCCTTTTGAACCGACGGAAAAACGCCCCGCCTCCCCGGAAGGGGATGGCGGGGCGCCGCGCTTATTTCTTGCAGAGCTCCTCTGGGGACGGGGTGTCGTCCTGCGGCTTGGCTTCCGGAGCCTGGGGCGCTTTGCCGGCGCCCTTTTTCCGCCCCAGCGCCGCCTTGAGGCCGCCTGCGGGCTTCTTCCGTCCGGCGGCTTCCAGGAAGCTGCCGGGGCAGGCGGGGGCGGCGGTGCCTGCTTCCGGGGCGGCGGGCTGCTTTTTCGCCCTGACGCGCTCCGGCTTCGGCGTTCTCCAGTACCGGCTGGTGTGGGCAAACACCGGCTCGCAGACGCACAGCACGGAGGGGAGGATGAAGATGCTGACCACCGCGGAGATCAGCGCGCCCCGGGCCAGCATGGTGCAGATGGAGCCGATGATCTCAATGTCGGAGATGATGCTGACGCCCATGGTGGCGCAGAACAGCACCAGGGAGCTGGTGAGGATGGAGGGATCGGCGGTGGTGGCGGCGATCTCAATGGCCTCCTCCCGGGTTTTCCCTGCCTGCAGCTCCTCCCGGAAGCGGCTGGTCATCAAAATCGCGTAGTCCACCGTGGCGCCCAGCTGGATGCAGCCGATAACGGTGGGGGACACGAAGGGAATGACGGTGCCGGTAAAGTACGGGATTCCCTGGTTGATGAAGATGGCCAGTTCAATGGTGGACACCAGCGCGATGGGGATCGTGAGGGACTGAAAGACAATGGCGATAATCAGGAAAATCGCCGCAATGGAGATGTAGTTGGTGACCTTGAAGTCTACGGCGGAGGTCTTGATCAAATCGTTGGTCAGGGCGGCCTCGCCGGTGATAAGGGCCTTGGAATCATAGGATTTGACCAGCTTGGTGAGCTTGTCGAGCTGCGTTGCCACCTGGGTGGTGGCCGTGTTGTAGCTGGTGTTCACCATCATCATCTGATACCCGCCCTGCTTGAGCATGTTTTTGACCTCGTCCGGGATGAAGAAGTCCGGAATACCCGTGCCGATGAGGGAGTGGTAGGAGACGACGGAGGTGACGCCGTCCAGATCCTTTATCTGGTTTTCCAGGTCGTTCATATCCGTGGAGGAGACGTCGTCCCGCAGGAGGATGAAGTGGGAGGAGGCCATGTCGAAGTCGCTTTTGAGCTTGTCGTTGGCTACGATGGAGGGGAGATTCTGGGGCAGAGACTCATCCAGTTTGTAGTAGACGCTGGTCATGTTCTGGGCAAAGGAGAAGGGAATGAACAGCAGCAGGAACAGCACCACAAACCGCTTGCGGCGGTGAATGATTCCGCGGTTCATGCGGGTGGTGTCGGGGATCAGCGTCTTGTGGAGATGCTTGGTGATCTGCTTATCGAAAAGCAGCAGTACGGAGGGAAGCACAAGGATCACGCACAGTACGCCGATGGCCACGCCCTTGGCCATGACGATGCCGATGTCCCGGCCCAGCGTCAGCTGCATGAAGCACAGCGCCACAAATCCGGCGATGGTGGTCAGGCTGCTGCCGGAGAGGGAGGTAAAGGCTGCCGCGATGGATGCCGCCATGGCGTCCCGCTTGTCGTCGTAATGCTCCCGTTCCTCCACATACCTTCGGTAGAGGAAGATGGAGTAGTCCATGGTGACACCCAGCTGCAGGACACCCGCAATGGCTTTCGTAATATAGGAGATCTGCCCCATAAAGAGGTTGGTGCCAAAGTTGTAGAGCACAGCCAGGCCGATGCACAGCAGAAACGCCGCCGGCAGCACCGTGGATTCCAGGGTCAGCAGCATGGCTGCCAGCGAAAGGGCCACGGCCAGCCCTACATAGACGGGCAGCTCCCGGTCCACCAGATCCTTGGTGTCCTTGATGACGACGGAGAAGCCCGCGAGAAAGCACTGCTTGTTGCACAGGGAGCGGATGTCCCGGATGGCGTGCATGGTCTCGTCCGAGGCGCCGGCCTGGCTGTACTGGATAATCATCATGGTGGCCTTGCCGGAGTAAAACATGTCGCGCATATTGGCGGGGATAAAGTCCGTGGGGATCTGAATACCCACCAGATTGGAGATCCATACGGCGTGGCTGACGCCGGGGACGTCCTCAATCTGCTCCAGCAGCCGGTTGGTGTAGTCCGCCGGCATATCCTCCACCACCAGCATGCTGGTGGCGGCCATCTGGAACGGTTCCTCCAGCAGTTTTTCACCCTGGGAGGACTCCAGATCCTCCGGGAGGTAGGTCAGAATATCATAGTTGATACGGGTGGAGAGAGAGGCCAGAATCGACGGAATCAGCAGCAAGAGGGCGATAGCCACCACCAGCCTGGGCTTCCGGGTCAGGCCGTGGGCAATTTTTTTTATCACTTAGAACACACCTTCCGTTTCAAAATCGCGGCGCGTCCGCCCTTAATGCCGGAAAATACCGGTTATGGCCTGCCCAATGTGCTTAAAGAGGTTGGCGACGCGGCTCCAGAAGGTGCCCTGGTCGGCGGCTTTTTCTTTCTGGGCGGCCGTGTCCTCATCCGGCAGCTTGATCTCCTGGGAGCGGATCAGAATCTGCACACTCTGGGGAGAGCCGTTCTGCTGGGAGGTCAGGGACACCGCCTGGGCGGTGGAATCCATGTTCAGCAGGTTGTCGACGTCGCCGGTATGGTCGTTCCACTCGTCCCGGATGATGCTGCTGATGTTGTTCTTGGCGCTGCGGATGTCGTCGGTGGTGTCGATGCTGGCGGCCGCCTTGCGCAGGGTGGAGGACAGCCCGCTCAGCGTTTTCTTGGTGCCGGAGTCCAGCTGGGCGCCGCTCTTTTTGGCCAGCGCCTCAAAGGAGGAGAGAAAGCCCCTGGTGTCGCTCACGGTGGAGGTCAGGGAGGAGACAATGGTCTTGGTGTCCTCCAGAGTGGCCTTGAGATCCGGCACGTAGCGGTTCACCGTGTCGTCCAGCGCCTGCACCTGATCCAGCAGTGTGCTGGAGGTTTTCAGCGCCTGATCCGCCACGTCGATGAGAGAGTCCAGATCGTCCATGGTGTCGCCGGCCAGCCGGCTGAGCTTGGTGAGATCCTTGGAAAGACCGTCGCTGCCCATGACGCTGCACAGGTCGCTGAGATTGGCCAGCAGTCCGTCTCCGGTGTTGGAGGCGGACAGCGCCCGGAGCTTTTCCAGCTGCTGCGCGTTGGCCGCGTAGGTTTTCTTATTTCCCAGCACCTCACTGAGATTGGAACCGGTGGAGTTGACGTCCTGCATCATCTGCACGCCGGTAATGAACTGTTCCTCGCTCATGGTGCCCGCGCCGCAGACCGTCCCGTAGACGGCCTTGAAGATCTGGGCCTTGCCCCAGTTGGCCGCCTGCTCCTGGGAGGGTGCGGAGGCCAGTCCCGCCAGGGTGGCGAGGCCCTGGGCCTGGGTGTGGATGGCGGTCAGCTCATCGGCCGTTAGGGCGCTGCCCTTGGTGTTGGTCTCCTGAATAATCAGCGTGGCCTCGATAAAGCCTGTGAGATCCAGTTCTTTGCCCTGTCCCACGGCCTCGTATGTATTGTGCAGGCCCTTGGCCTGTTCCGTATTCGCCCGGAGCTCATCCGGCGTCAGGCCGTTGACGGTGACCCAGTCGCCGTGGAGCTGAATATCCAGATCCTTCATGGAGCTACGCAGCGCCGTGATGCTGCTGCGCAGGCTGTCGGCATGCTGCCCCATTTTCTCCAGATCCTCCTGGAGATCGCCGTCGTCGTCGGTGGTGCCGGTGAGCTTTTTGACGTCCTTCATATCGTCCTGGAGATAACCCAGATATTTCCGGGTGTCAGAGATCTGATCCTTCAGGCTGACGGCGGACTTGGTCACGGCGGTGAGATCGTCCGACACATCCGTCACCGCCTGGGAGGCGGCGTCCAGATGGCCGGGCAGCGTGGCCAGGGAGGCGTTCAGGCTGCCCAGATCGCCGATGACCTTGTCGGCCTCACCGTAGACCGCGCCCTTGCCGGCGGAGATGGTGCCCCGGGCCTCGTTGAGCTCATCCAGGCCCCTGGCGGTATCCCGCAGGCTGCCGGTCATGTTGTCCAGGGAGTTGAGGAAGGTGTCCAGGCTGCCGTCCAGCTTGTCGTAATCGCTTTCAATATCGGCCTTCTTGTCCTTGAGGTCGGCGATCTGATCCAGCTGCTTCAGCGTGGCCGGCACCATTAAATAGGTAATGCCGTCAAACTGAAAGGAGTCGGCGCCCACCTCAATGGTGAAGTGCTGCTCCTCACCGGGCAGAACCACAAAGAGCACCATCCGGAGGTTGCCAACCAGCTGCACCTGGGCGCCCTCCGCCTTCAGGGACAGGATGTCGTCCTGATTGAAAAGGGCCATAGCCTCCAGAGTGTAGTTGTTTTTGGAGTAGTCGCTGGCGGCGGTATTGGGGACAATGTCCAGATTGATCTGCACCACGCCGGTCTTCCCGGCCAGCTCCTCCGCCTTGGTGGGCACACCGTTGAGCTTGTAGCTCATGGAGATCGTCCAGGGCAGGGCGGTAAAGGGCTGGGAGGTCTTGCCCTCAAAATAGAAGTGGTCCGGCGCGTTCTTGCCGAAGTCGAACGTGGTGGCGCCGCCCGCCGTAACGGGCTTGGTGCCGTCCGTCAGGTTGTTGACGGAGTCATAGGTGCCGTAGTCCGTCAGCTTGTCGGCGCCGTTGAGGGCGTAGCTTTTGACCACGCTGCCGTTGGTCAGGTTGCCGTAGTAATCCAGCGTCGCGTAGTAGGCCTCGTCGAACGTGGGGGTTACGCCGTTGCCGATCTTCGCGGCGGCGGCGCCCGGCACCATCGTCAAAGACAGGGCGGCAGCGCAGGCCAAAGCCAGGGTGCGGGCCCAGAGCGTGCGGGAGTTCCGTCCGCCGGTGCAGAAGCGTTTCATAAATCTTTCCTCCATTGCTGCATAAAGTTAATTGACAAAAGTTTATTATTAGTTTATTGTTGATTTATTGAACGAAGTTGATTATAATGCAGGCAGATGAAAAAATCAATCGACACATTGAGAAGAATGTAGCGTTTTTTACGAAGAATTTACGCCCGGCATGTCCGGGCGCCGGAGAGGAGACAGTATGCTCAGTCATTCGGATGACCGGCGGGCCAGAAGGTCCCGGCGGCTTTTAAAAGAAGGTTTGTCGGAGCTGCTGCAGGAAAGACAGTTTTCGCAGATTTCCGTGCGGGACATTACCAACCGCATGGATCTGAACCGCGGTACCTTTTACCTGCACTATTCGGACACATACGACCTGCTGCAGGATTTAGAGAACGACGTGCTCCGGGATATCCAGGAGATGATCGATGCCCACCGCGGAGAGACGAACGGCGGCAGTCTGCGGCCGATTTTTGAGCCGCTGCTGCGATATGTGGAGGAACATCACACCCTTTGCGAGGCCCTGTTTCTGAACAACGCCAACAGCAATTTTCTCGATCGGGTGCAGGGGCTGATCCGGGACAACGGCGGCGCGATTATCCGCGGCCGCTGGCCGGACGCCACGGATGAGCAGGCCGCGTATCTGATGGGCTTTCTGGCCTTCGGCCTCATCGGCCTCATCAAGATGTGGTTCGATCTGGATCGGAAAACGCCGGAGAGTGAACTGCTGGACAGGATGGATCGGCTCAGCGCGCATGCGGCGCAGATATTGATGGCATGAAAAAAGCCTGTCCGACGGTCTGCCGGACAGGCTTTTTTCATGCCATTGGAGAAGATCTGCCCGAATCCGCGGTTTCTTTCTTGTGTTTCGGGCAAAATATGGTATTATAACTGCGTAGTAATTTTCGGGATTGTAACTGCGCAGCGGTTACGGTCCTGCGCATCAAAGCGCCTCGCGCTTTGGCGCATGGAGACGGCGGCTTTCAAAGCGAAGGAGTGTTTGCGTGGAACTGGATCAGGAGCTTCGCCCGGCGCTGGAACGCGCCGTAAAAATTCTGGAGGAGGAGTCCCTCCCCTGCGTGTTTCTCCGCGGCGGCGAGATCGTGCAGCGAGGCGCGGGTACCGGCGTCGCGCCGCTGATTGCCGCGCTGGAGGAAGATTCCGAGATTATCCGGGGCACGGTGCTGGTGGATCGGATCATCGGCAAGGCAGCCGCCATGCTGGCGGTGCTGGGCGGCGTTTCGGGCGTCTACGGGATGACCATGAGCGCCGCCGCCCGGGACTATCTCGCGCAGCGGGAGATTCCGGCCTCCTGCGGGACGCTGACGGAGCGGATCATCAACCGCGCGGGAACGGGACTGTGCCCCATGGAGCAGGCGGTTTTGGAGCTGGAGGATCCCGCGTCGGCCCTGCCGACTTTGAAGGCGACGCTTGCAAGGCTGCGGGCCGGAGGCCCGGGCGGCGCGCCCGGAACCAGGTAGCGCGGCGCTTTGCCGACGGCGGACAGGGAGGGACAAAAAACGGACATGGACGATGAGACGGGCGTAAAGCCGCTGCCGCGCAGCCGGCTGGTACGCGGCTCCTATCTGATGCTGCGGCGCTATCTGAGCCACAACGTGGCCATTGAGAGCGCCGCGCTGGCGTTTTACCTGCTTTTCACGATTTTTCCGCTGGCCATCTTTTTCAGCGCCCTGCTGGGCCTGCTCCATATGGATGTCACCGCCGTTCTCGCGGATGTGGCCAATTTTTTGCCCAGGGACGTGGTGAATCTGCTTCAGGTTTATCTGGGCTACGTCCGGCGGAGTCCCAGCGTCCGGCTGATGCTCTTTGGCCTGTTTTTTTCCATTTACTTTCCCATGCGGGCCACCAATTCCCTGATGCGGGCGGTGCGGACGGCCTATCATCTGGGCCCTCCCAGAGGAGCGTTCCGCCATCTGCTCAAGACGCTTCTCTACACGGTTTTCCTGATTATCACCCTGCTGGGTACGCTGACGCTGCTGACGGTGGGAAAGCTGGCGCTGAGCTATGCGGTGGAGCGGTTCGGGCTCAACGCGGTGTTTGCCGTGTGGTGGGAGAAGCTCCGCTTTCCCGCCATTGCCCTGCTGATGTATTTTGCCCTGTATCTCCTCTATGCCATGACCCAGGACTCCCGTCAGCCCAGAAGAAATATTTTTCCCGGAGCGGTGTCGTCTCTGCTGGGGTGGATGGCGGTCTCCTTTTTCTACTCGTACTACGTGGAGAACATGGCGGCGTACTCCCTGCTCTACGGCTCCATCGGCACGGTGATCGTGCTGCTGATCTGGCTGTATCTCAGCGCCACGGTGCTGGTGATGGGCGCGGAGCTCAACGGAACGCTGCTCTCCCTGCGCCGGGAGCGCCTGTCCGACGGAACGGGGCCCGACCCGGAGCAGACCGAAAATCATTAAATAACTAAAAACAGCACACTGACGCGGATGACCGCGTGGGAAAGGATGATTTTATGGAAAAACACGATGAAAAACTCCGGGAGTATGCCGGACTTTTAATCCGGGTGGGCCTGAATGTGGCCCCAGGACAGACGCTGGTCATCTCCTCACCGGTGGAGTGCGCGTATTTTGCCCGGCTGTGCGCCGCAGAGGCGTACGAGGCCGGCTGCCGGGAAGTGGTCATGAACTGGCACGACGACGCCCTGGCGCGGATGAAATACCTGCATGCCGACGAGGCGGTCTTTGACGAGACGCCTCTGTGGCGCCGCCATTTCTTTAACGACCACGCCCTGGAGGGCGCGGCCTATCTGGCCATCGACGCCAGCGACCCCGAAAATTTCCGGGGCGTGGATTCTGAACGGCTTGTCCGGGCGCAGAAGGCCTCCGGCGCGGCGCTGAAGGAGTTCGACCGCCTGCAGATGAGCAGCGGCTTCCCCTGGTGCATTGCCTCCATCCCCATTCCCAGCTGGGCCGTGACGGTATTTCCCGGCTGCTCCGAGGATGAGGCCATGGAGAAGCTGTGGGGCGCCATCTTTGCCGCCGTGCGCATCTCCGGCGACGGGACCTGCATCGCCAGATGGAAGAAGCACCTTGACACCCTGGCGGAGCGCACTGAAAAGCTCAACGCCCTGAATTTCAGGTCCCTGCACTACACCAACAGACTGGGCACGGATCTGACGGTGGAGCTGCCGGAGGGGCACATCTGGGAGGCCGGCAACGACGTGACGCCAAAAGGACAGACCTTCATCGCCAATATCCCCACGGAGGAGATTTTCACCTCTCCGCTGCGCACCGGCGTCAACGGCGTGGTGTATTCCTCCATGCCGCTGGTCAACGGCGGCAACATCATCGACGGGTTTCACTTCACGGTGAAGGACGGCAGGATCACCGAGGCCCGGGCCGAGAAGGGCGAAGAATTTCTCCGGGCCGCCATCTCCGTGGACGAGGGAGCTTCCTACTTCGGGGAGGTTTCGCTGGTGCCCTACGACAGCCCCATCTCCAACCAGAAAATTCTCTACTACAACACCCTTTTTGATGAGAACGCCGCCTGCCACATTGCCTTCGGCGAAGCGTATCCGTGTCTGAAGGACGGACAGAAAATGAGCAAGGAGGAGCTGAAGGCCCGGGGCCTCAACGACTCCATCACCCATGTGGATTTTATGGTGGGTACCGGGGATCTGTCCATTGTGGGTACGACCCACGGCGGGCAGGAGATTCCGGTGTTCAGAGACGGAAACTTTGCAATATAAGATATAGAAAGAACAATATAATGGAGGATTTGCCGTGGAGGAGCAGAGAGAGCAGGGGCTCGATCAGGCCCCGCTGATCGTGGACGGCGCCGTGGTGACCGGGGATGTGACACTGGGAAAGGGCGTCAGCATCTGGTACCGCGCTGTCCTGCGGGGGGATCTGGGGCCCATTTGGGTAGGCGATGAGACCAATATTCAGGACGGGGCAATCCTCCATGAGCGGACACAGGTGGGCCGCGGCTGCACCGTGGGACACGGCGCCATCGTCCACGGCTGTACCGTGGGGGACAACACGCTCATCGGGATGGGTTCCATCCTTTTAAACGGCGCCCGGATCGGCAGCGACTGCATTGTGGGCGCCGGCGCCCTGGTGACGGGGAAGCTGTGCGCGCCGGACGGCTCGCTGGTGCTGGGCAGCCCGGCAAAGGTGGTGCGGGCCCTGACACAGGAGGAGGTCCGGGGCAACCGGGCGTCCGCCCGGGAGTATCTGGAGCTTGCCCGCCGTCTGCGGGATAAAGAATAAACGGCCGCCGGGTTTTTAGACCCGGCGGCTTTTCCGCCGCAGCGGCGGATGCGCCGGGCTCAGCTGCGCCCGGCTCAGCTGCGCCCGGCGGGCACCGGCCAGCGGCAGCCGCCGTCGGAAAAGGGAAGGGAGAAGGTGGGGACGCCCTCCGCGGAAGGGGCTACGGCGTTCATCTGCCAGAAAAACCGCAGGCCGTCCGGCGCAAGATAGAAATTCTCCCGGTTGTATGTCCTGCGCAGCTCCTGACGCCAGGCCTCGTGGTAGGCGGCTGTGCCGGAGGACTCCTGGCGCCGGATGTCCTCCTCCGCCGTTTTGAGCAGCGTGCGGCGAATGGGGAAGTGCCTTGGAAAACAGTCGGCCAGGGGAATGGGCCAGCCGGTGAACAGATTCCAGGTGTCGCCCCGCTGCATCAGCGTCCGCCGGGCTCCGGCGGTTTCCAGCATCTGCGTGCGCACGCTCCAGACGCCGCACTCCGAGCAGGTGACGCAGTAGGTGAGCTCCGCACGGTGGCAGGGCAGGACTCCGCTTCCGGCCAGGGCCTGCCGGAATTCCGCGGCCGCCTGCGGAAAGAGCCAGCCCTCGCAGTAGCGCAGATAGGACTTTCCCTGGAGCTGATAAAACCGGTCGATGCGGCGGGCGGTACGGCCGCACCGCTCCGCCGGCCTGGGCAGAAACAGCTTCGCCGTCAGAACGGGGATGCCGTCCACCGTCCACTCGCGTTCCGCCGCAAAGGTTTCCGTGGTCAGCGCCTGCGTACTGTCGTCCATACGCGGCCTCCTTTCGGTGGGGATTCCTTTGTGTCAGACTATGCGCCGGACAGACTTCCGGTGCGGCGGAAAAAAACTTCGGCCAGCCTCTTTACTTTCATACAGTACAATGCTAAAATAAGGCTGTTGACTGCGTCGCGCTTTGAAGTGTGAAACTGCATCGGAGGAGTGGTTCAATATGGTCAAGATCGGGAAGAAAGAAAAGAACGAGGAATTGTATCAGGCGATCCTGCTGCTGAAGGATCCGGAGGAGTGCTACGCGTTCTTTCAGGATCTGTGCACGGTTTCCGAACTGCGCGCCATGGAGCAGAGATTTGAGGTGGCGGAGCTTCTGAACGACGGGATGATCTACAATGAAATCCTGGAGAGAACCGGAGCGTCCAGCGCCACCATCAGCCGGGTGAACCGGTCTTTGAGCTACGGCACCGGCGCCTACGCCAGACTGTTTGCCCGGCGGAAGGAACAGGAAAAGTGACCTCCTACGAGACGCTGGCCGGCGCATACGACGTCCTGACCGAGGATGTGGGCTATGTCCGCCGGGCGGAGTGGCTCTGCCGGCAGTTTGAGAAATCCGCGCTGCCCGTGCACACCGTCCTGGATCTGGGCTGCGGCACGGGCACCATCGCCTGCCTCCTGGCCCGCCGGGGCTATGAGGTCACGGCGGTGGACGGATCGGAGGAGATGCTGACGGAAGCGGCGCGCAAAGCGGCCTCCCTCGACGGGAAGCCGCCCTTCTTTGTGCACCAGACCATGCAGCGCCTGCACCTGGCCGCGCCGGCGGATGCGGCCGTCTCTACGCTGGATGCGCTGAACTACCTGACCCGGGTCGGGGACGTCCGGGAGACGTTCCGGCGGGTTTACCGGGCGCTCCGTCCCGGCGGGCACTTTTTCTTCGACGTGAACTCGCCGTACAAGCTGCGGCGGATGGACGGACAGACCTGGCTGGATGAGACGGAGGACGTCTACTGCGTCTGGCGCACGGAGTTTTCCCCAAAGACACAGATCTGCACCTACTGGGTGGATCTTTTTGAGCGGCAGCCCTCCGGGCAGTGGCGCCGCAGCGCCGAGGAGCACCGGGAGCGCGCCTGGGAGCCGGAGCTGCTGACCTCCCTGCTGAGGGAGGCTGGCTTTGTTCGGGTCCGGGTGACCGGCGACCTGCGGGAGCGCCGGCCCGGCCCTGCGGAGGACCGTTTGATTTTTCGCTGTGAAAAGCAAGACTGAGGAGAGTGAAGCATGGAGGATCGGCTGGTACGGGCCATTACGGCCGACGGAATGGTAAAAGCCGCCGCGGTTTCGACGAGAGTTCTGACAGAGCGGGCCCGGGAGATTCACCGGACGCTGCCGGTGGCCACCGCGGCCCTGGGCCGCACGCTGGCCGCCGCATCCATTCTGGGCAACGCCCTGAAGGATGACGGCAGCAGCCTGACGCTGCAGATCAGAGGCGGCGGCCCCTTGGGGACGCTGCTGGCGGTTTCGGACAACGCGGGCAATGTCCGGGGTACGGTGGATCACCCGGAGGCGGAGCTGCCTCTGCGGCCGGACGGAAAGCTGAACGTGGGCGCGGCTGTGGGAACAGACGGAACGCTGACGGTGATCCGGGATCTCAACATGAAGGAACCCTACGTGGGCACGGTGGCTCTGCTCAGCGGGGAGATTGCGGACGATCTGGCGTCCTATCTCGTGGAGTCGGAGCAGATTCCCTCGGCCTGCGGACTGGGTGTGCTGGTGGACCGGGATCAGAGCGTGCGGGCCGCAGGCGGCTACCTCATTGAGCTGATGCCCGGCGCGGGAGAGGACGTCATCGGCAAGGTGGAGGGCGGCGTGCTGGCTGCCGGCTCGGTTACGCATCTGCTGGATGGGAACGACGATCCGGAGCGGATGCTGCGGGCGCTGCTGTCGGATTTTGACCTGAAAATTCTGGAGGAGACCCCTGTCGCCTACCGCTGCCCCTGCTCCCGGGAGCGGATGGAGCGGGCACTGATCTCCCTGGGGCCGGATGAGCTGCAGAGCATGCTGGACCAGCAGGGACAGGCGGAGCTGGGATGCCGGTTCTGCGGCCGGAAGCAGATTTTTACAGGAGCGGAGCTAAAGGCGATGCTGGGGAAGATGAATGCCGAAATCGAGAAAAAAACTGAAAGAAAAGGTTGACAGGCTGGGGACCATTTAGTATAATAACCCTTGCCGTCCGGTGAAGACGGCCATCCGGGAGCATAGCTCAGCTGGTTAGAGCACCTGCCTTACAAGCAGGGGGTCACTGGTTCGAGTCCAGTTGTTCCCACCACCCAACAATACCGACGGTGGCGGAGATGTCATATGGCCCGGTAGTTCAGTTGGTTAGAACGCTAGCCTGTCACGCTAGAGGTCGTCAGTTCGAGCCTGATCCGGGTCGCCATCTGCCCAGATAGCTCAGTTGGTAGAGCAGGGGACTGAAAATCCCCGTGTCGCTGGTTCGATTCCGGCTCTGGGCACCAGTTCGCGGGCGTAGCTCATCTGGTAGAGCGCCACCTTGCCATGGTGGAGGTAGCGAGTTCGAGCCTCGTCGCCCGCTCCATTTCAAAAAGACCACACCCCCGTGTGGTTTTTTTGAATCTTTTCCAAAAGTCCTGTGGACTTTTGGATGGCTGCGCAATATAATAAGGAGAGCTCCGGTGACATAGCCAAGTGGTAAGGCAAGGGTCTGCAAAACCCTGATTCCCCGGTTCAAATCCGGGTGTCACCTCCAAAAAAAGAAAGAACCATCTGAGGATGGTTCTTTCTTTTTTTGTGCGGCCAGACTGCCTCCGATGCGGCGCGGCGTCACGGAGGGCGTGCATGTGGGGCACAGCTGCACCGTCCCAGCCGGCCTGTTTCGTCAGCGGTCCCCTCCTGCCAGAGCCAGCCTCTCTGGGTGCCGGGGCGGACTCGCAGGAGGTGTCCGCGGCGCTTACAGCTCCGGATGGGATTTACAGTAGCTCCGGAGCCGGCGGATGAGCTGTTTGATTTTGGAGATGCTCTCCTCCCGATAGATCCCGCTGAGGATGGAACGTTTCACCGCGCTGTATTCGTATTCCCACAGGGCCCCCACCAGATCCGGATGGGTGATTTTGCACATGGCCTGCTGCTCCTGATGGTTGAGGATCAGCAGCTCGTGGCTTCTTTTGATGTAAATGCTGGACGGGACATCGGAATCCTGGTGCAGGTAGATATGGAAATTTGGGTAGGTGTTGAGAAGATAGAGGATATTACTCAGATGCAGGACGTACTGCCCCGGCGTATAACCCACCTCGCTATGGCAGAACATGCTGCGGGCCATAAAGACTGCCCTGCCGGAGACAATATCCTCAAAAGTGTGCAGCGGGAAAACTTCGATTACCGTATGCTCCGGCAACAGATTCACCAGGGCGGTATACCGCTTTTCGCAGAAATCGCGGATCTGCCCGCATCCGCGGGATTTGAAGGTGGGAGGGGGCAGAAGCTCCGGCGGCGAGGAGGAGAGCGGCAGCGTGTCAGAGATCAGAATACAGTCAGCCGGATAATCAAAGAAATCATCCAGGACTTGTTTCATGCCCGGTGATTTTCCGGGATAATCGTAGTAGGTGGATACCGGTGTGCAGAAGGACAGGTAGTCATCGATCAGGGCCTCGAAGGAGGCGACCAGCTCAGGATCGGTGGTGACAAATACCGGCCCGGTGCTGTTTGCGATTCCGGAGGAGCAGGAGAAAAGCGCCGCCACGCCGGGCATCACGTAAAGCGTGTGGTTGATAAGGTTGTCCCGCACTCCGTGATAGTAGAAGGTTTTCACCTTCCGCGTGCAGTAGAGGGGCATCCAGCGCTGGGCGCTGTCCAGGGCGTTTTTCAGATTTACAAATTCCGGAATGACACGGATCACCTTTCTGCCTGTCGCAAGCAGCTGCTGCAGCCGCAGATTCACGCAGGCCGAATACTCCGGATCCCGCCGGAGCCAGTCCGGATCCTCCTGGGTGAGCAGCTTCAGATCGGCGGGATAGCCGTCTGCGGCGGCCAGCTCAAAAAAGAGCCGCAGAGCCTCCTCCTTGCTGTGGGGGCCGCTGAAACTGCAGCCCTCGGATTTGAACATGCGGGCCCCCAGGGCGGTGCCGAAGCCCGAGGGCAGACTGCGCTTCTCCCGAAGCGCCTCGCTCCTTTTCCAGATTTTCCGGGGAGAATCCGGCGGAGCGTTGGAGAGCCATTTCTCCAGAACGCCGGAGAGGGGGCCTTTTTCATTGATGCCGGCCATCTCCAAAACCGCCGTGTGCTTGTAATTCGTGTTGCATTTTGACGCAAAGTAGACGGACAGCATATGGATATAGTTGGACTGCTCCGGAACAGAGCGGGTTCCGCTTTTGTAGCGGCTGATCAGGGAGGGATCCACCTTTAAAAGCTGCGAGAGCTGAATGTTGCTGGTGGCCGTCAGCTCCATCAAAAATTTCAGCTTTTCAGGGAAATCCATGGTGCGGCCCCTTCCAGTGTCATGTATCGTGACAAAAGTGTCAATGACATTTTTGCAAAACCACTTGCTAAAATTCTATTTCTCATTAAGTATATAGGCATACTCTAATATTAGCACAATTCTCGCACAATCGTCAAGAAAGTGGGCATATTTTCGGGAGGGGGAACGATAATGGAGCGGAGGGATTTTGTGGAAGAACAGTGCATCCGCCCCGACGATCAGAGAAGGACCATCTTTGACGCGGTGTTTGCACTGGGCTTCCCGCCCAACATGAAGGGTTTTGAATATATCTGCCAGGCGCTGGCACTGCTGGAGTCCCAGGCGGAACCGATGTTTTTGATCACCAAGGACGTCTACCCCCGGATCGCGAAAATCAACCATGTTACGGCGGCCTCGGTGGAGCGGGCGATCCGGCAGTGCATCGGTTCCATGTGGGAGCTGCCGCAGTCGGTGGGTCACCGGCAGAAGATCTTTTGCTGCGTGCGAAGACCCAGCAATAAAATCGTTTTATCGTGCCTTTATGAATGGATTGCCGCAGGCCGGAGACAAGCCTGGTGCGGTGAATAAAAAAGGAGAGGGCGGAAGCCCTCCCATTTTTTATTCACCGCGGCACGTTTCGTGACGGGACGGTTATTGCTGCGTCAGACGGGACGTGTACCAGGGCGAAAACTCCAGCCGGATAAAATAGCCCTGTTCGTGGGAGCAGACCGGGCAGGAGGCCGGAGCCTGGGTACCCTCGAAGACATAGCCGCAGTTCAGGCAGATCCACCGGGTCTTGACGTCACTGACAAAGAGCTTTTTCTGTTCCAGCAGCTCCGCCAGCAGTCCAAAGCGGTCGCCGTGGAGCTTTTCGATACCGGCGATGAGGGAAAAGCTGTCCGCAATTTCCAAAAAGCCCTCCTCCCGCGCTTTTTCCGCAAAAGTGGGGTAGACCTTTGCGTATTCCTCACATTCGTTGTGGTGGGCATTTTTCAGAAGGGAGAGCACATCGTCCTTCAGATCTACGGGATAGCCCGCCTGATCCATGACCACCGTGTCCTGACCGGCCTTTTTCAGATGCTTGAAATAGATTTCGGCGTGCTCCTTCTCCTGATCTGCGGTGTAGAGAAAAACCTGCTGGATGCAGGGGAGCTGTTCTTTTTTCGCCGCCCCGGCAGCGAAGGTGTAGCGGGTCCTGGCCTGGCACTCCCCGGCGAAGGCCCGCAGCAGGTTTACTTTGGTTTCACTCTCCGAAAGATTCATAATATCCTCCCTGGAACCGCCCCGCGGCGGTTCTTTTTTGATGCCCGGACAGGGCGCCGCGCGCCGGTATCCGAATACGCTTCTAGTATTTGAAAACCGGGAAACATTATGTGCCCGTTTCGCATGAAGCACGGAAAAAACGCACACGCTACGGATCGGGCCGGTTTTCTGAATCCGGCAGATTCTCAAAAGGGAGGCTGATTTTTCTGTTTTACTGCGATCCGAAATTCCGCCGCCGCGCCTTTGCGGCACTGGGCGCCGCCGCGCTGTGCGCGTCGCTGCTGAGCGGCTGCGGCTGCAGCGCCCGTGGGTCGGTTACCGCGGCGGATCAGGCCGCCATCCCCGCGCTGTCGGAGAACTGGGGGCTGTCGTTTCCCGCCGAAGGGCAGACACCCGCCGGCAATACCAGCGCCGCGGAGCTGGCGAAGTACGACGCCTACTACGTGGGGGATACGTCTAAAAAAGTGATCTATCTGACCTTTGACTGCGGGTATGAAAACGGGAACACTGGGGCGATTCTGGACGCGCTGGAAAAGCACCATGCTCCGGCGGCGTTTTTTGTGGTGGGTCACATGCTTACCTCCGCCCCGGAGCTGATCCGGCGGATGGCGGACGACGGCTTCATCGTGGGAAACCACACGTTCCACCACCCCGACATGTCCGCTATCTCCGATCAGGCCGCCTTTCAAAAAGAACTGGACGACACGGCGTCGCTTTACCGGCAGGTCACCGGAAAGGAGATGTCCCACTATTACCGCCCGCCCCGGGGCGTTTACAGCGTGGAAAACCTGAAGCAGGCCCAGGCGCTGGGCTACAAGACGATCTTCTGGAGCCTCGCCTATGTAGACTGGTACGCGGACCGGCAGCCCACCCCGGAGCAGGCCTATGCCAAGCTGCTGCCCCGGATTCACAGCGGCGCCATCGTCCTGCTGCATCAGACCTCCTCCACCAACGCGCAGATTCTGGACGAGCTGCTGAGCAAGTGGGAGGCCATGGGCTATACCTTCGCCTCCCTGGACCAGCTCCCCCCTCTGCCGGCGTAAATTTGCGGGTATCTCTCTTTCTCGGGGAGGAAAAGCGTGGTACAATGACCGCGTAGCGGCCATTGTACCGGCGCATCAAAGCGCGGTGCGCTTTGGCGCATTGCAATCGGCCTCCGCCTCGCCCCCTGCGGGGCAGCCGGCGGGGATGCTTGAATGGGGGAGAGAACATGAAGCTTCGCAAAAAGCTGACGCCGCTGCTTCTGGCGGCGGCGCTGCTGGCGTCCCTGGCCGTTCCGGTCAGGGCGGCGGCGCGGTTTTCCGATGTGCCGGCGGCGTTCTGGTGCGCGCCGGCCATCGAGCAGATGGCCGAGGGCGGACTGATCCGCGGCTACTCCGACGGCACGTTCCGGCCGGGGGATACCATGTCGGTGGGGGCGTTTATCACCGTGGTGGCCCGATGCGCCGGAACGGATTACGGCGCGGACGGCAATGGATACTGGTGCGGCGGTACGGTGCGGGGCGCCCGGGCGGCGGGCTGGCTGCCGGAATCGTACTGCTCCGCCGCCGTAAGCGCCGGGACGTATGCAAAGCCCATTACCCGGGAGACGGCCGTCTATGTACTGATGAAGGGCCTGCAGCCGCAGGATCGGGGCCTGGGCTACACCGCCGGACAGATTCCGGATTACGACCGGATCGGTGCGGATGTCCGGGAGACGGTGCTTGCGGCCTACAACGCGGGAATCACCAAGGGCGGCGCCTCCGGCGCCTTCGGCCCAGGAGACCTGCTCAACCGGGCGCAGGCGGCGGAGTTGCTGCGCCGGGCGGGCTTCGTCCGGGCCGCCCAGCTGCCCTCCGGCTGCGAGGTGGACTATCTGGACGTGGGACAGGCTGACGCCATCCTGATCCGCTGCGGCGGCCGCAGCATGCTCATCGACGGCGGCAACACGGAGGATTCCAGCCGGATTGTCTCCTATTTAAAAAAGAGCGGCATTACATATCTCAGTGCCGTGGTCTGCACCCATGCCCACGAGGATCACGCGGGGGGCCTGGCCGGCGCGCTGAATCAGGCGGCGGCGGGAACCGTTTACGCACCTGTCACAAGCTATGATTCCGACGCGTTTCGCAGCTTTGCCAAGTATACCGCCCAACAGGGCCTGCCCATCACCGTACCCGAGGCCGGCACGGAATTTACCCTGGGCGGAGCCACGCTCCGCTTCCTGGGGCCGCTGCGGTCCGACTACGGGGAGGTGAACGACAGCTCCATCGTCCTGCGGATGACTTACGGCGGGACGTCGTTTCTCTTTACCGGCGACGCCGGGGAGGAGAGCGAAAAGGATCTTCTGTCCTCCGGACAGACCCTGTCCAGCACGGTTTTGAAGGTGGGACACCACGGCAGCGCAACCGCCACCTCCTACGCCTTTTTGCGGGCCGTGTCCCCGCAGTACGCCGTGATTTCCGTGGGGGCGGGCAACAGCTACGGCCATCCGGACGCGGCGGTGCTCAGCCGCCTGCGGGACGCGGACGCGGCGCTTTACCGCACCGATCTGCAGGGAACCATTACCTGCGTCAGCGACGGGAAAACCGTGACGGTTACTCCGGAGAAAAATCCCAACGCCATCACCAATCCCACAGCAGCGGACGGCTCTGGGCAAAATTCCGCGGAGCTCCGGTACATTGGGAATATCAATTCCCATAAATTCCACCGCCCGGACTGCCCCTCGCTGCCGGAGGAGCAGAACCGGATCACGTTTGCCGACCGGGCGGCGGCCGTGGCGGCGGGTTACCAGCCCTGCAAAATCTGCAACCCCTGAGCGATTCCTCCGGGGGGGGCTCCTGCGGCGTTCCGAATATGCGGCGCTCCCCTTCAGCCCCGCGGCATTCGCTGAGAATGCCGCGGGATTTTTCTGCCCCGGAGCGGAAACCTCCAAATCTACGCTCAGGATACAAATTCACAAAAAAACGTTAAAAACTGATCAAGAAAATTGGATACAGCAGGAAAATGATTTTTCTATATTTATACTGAATTTTGGAGTTTTACACAAAATAATCCGGAAATATCCGTGCAAAAAAATAGGTACGATTTTCCTAAATAGGCTTTAAAAACAGCGGGCAATTTGATATGATAAAGTTACAAATCGACTATGATAGGAAAATCAGAACGTTTAACGCGGGAATGAGCGGCGGCAGCCATCTTCCGGCGGCGTTTTGTTCCTCGGATAAAGGCGGGAGGATCCGGCGGTTCCGGAGGTTCCCCCAGATCGGAGAGAGCATGGACAAGAGCAGAACCCGACGCTATCACCGTCCGTCCACAAAGGCCGTCGCGCTGATTCTGGCTGCGGTGCTGACGGCGTCGATTGCCGTCAATGCCGCCGTTACAGTAAAAATTACCGGGGGAGATTCCTCCCAGGCGGCGAAGAACTATTTGGTGGACAGCACGGACTATGTACACAAAAACCGCTTTGAGCGCATTTCGGAGCTGGCGGGCACGCTGAAAAACCCCACCACGCTGGAGGACTACTACCGTCTGGCCTCTACGCAGATTGCGGCGGAGAACTATTCGGAGGCCCTGGACAGCGTAGAGCGCTGCCTCTCCCTCTATTTCGGGGGCGACCGGGAGCTGGAGCTGGATCTGTGGCTCAAGAAGGCCTGCCTGCAGGTGATCCTGGGGAAGGACGAGGATGCGCTGACCTCGCTGGACAGCGTGCAGCATATGGATCCCAGCCTGGCCAACGCCTATCTGATCCGGGCGCAGATCTACGCCAAGCAGGATGATATGGAGCCCCTGGCCCAGGCACTTTCGGCGTATCTGACGCTGAAACCCGAGGACAGCGACGTGCGGGGCCTGCTGGCCCAGGCCATGTTTACCCAGGGCGATTACCAGGGCGCCACGGCGCAGTATGAGACCATTCTGGACACCGCGCCGGCGGAGGCCGACCTGTCGCAGACGGAATACCTCTACGCGCTGACCTGCATTCAGCTGGGAGACTTTAAAACCGCCGAGAAAAATCTCAGCGCCGCGCTGGAAAAGGACGACTCCCTGGACGGCATTTCCTATTACCGGGGAGTGTGCCGGATGTCCCTGGGGAATTACGCCGGTGCGGTGAAGGATTTTTCCGCGGCCATCGGGAAGGACGACATGACGCAGGCCAGCTACTATTCCAGAGGGCTGTGCCGGATGATGTCGGAGGACGGGGCGTACGACAAGGCCCTGACCGACGTGCGCAAGGCGGTGAGTCTGGACGCCAAAAACGAAACCGGACGCCAGGCCGCCGCTCTCCTGACGCAGCTGGAGACAGCCCAGCGGGCCACAGCGGAGGCGGATGCCAAGGCAGCCGCAGAAAAGGCAGCCAGGGAGAAAGATGCCAAGGAGAAAGCCGCGGCAAACGAAAAGCAGCAGTCCGCTGCCGCAGATACGGTTCAGAAGGACACCGAAGGGAACGGGCAGAGCCAGTCGGATTCAAAAGCGGCGTCCTGATACAACAGGATCCTTTCGGCGGCATAAAACTGCCGTGTGCAGCTCATTAAAAAACAAACTACAGTCCAGACGGTTCGAAAGACCGACAAAACTGTGAAAGGCTGGTATTGAGATGAACGATACGGGAGCCAGGAGAATCGGAAGAAAGGGTGTTCTCGCAGCAGCCGCGGCGTTGGCCGCGCTGGTGCTGTGGGTTTGCCCGGTTACCGCGATGGCGGCGGAGGCGGAGCAGCCGTCCGCCGTTTCGTCGTCGGAGAGCGCGGGGAGCAGTCTGTCCTCCGGCGGGGAGGGAAGCTCCTCTGCCGCAGCGGCGGAGAGCACCTCCGGCAGCGGGACGGAGACTCCCGCGCCTGCGGAGAGCACCGGCGGCACGGAGACTCCCGCGTCCGCAGAGAGCACCGGCGGGACGGAGACTTCCGCGCCCGCGGAGAGCACCTCCGGCAGCGGGACAGAGACTTCCGCGCCTGCGGAGAGCACCTCCGCGCCGGCTTCGCTGAGCGTGTCTGCCGGTGAGACGGCGGGGACGCCGGCACTTCTGGCCGCCGCTCCCGAAACCGAAACCAAGACCGCTGCTGCGCCCGTGACCACGCCGGAGTATCAGATTCCGTCCGGCTCGGCCTATGTGGTGGGCAGCGAGGATACCGTTTATCAGAATACCGCCGCGTCCAACGCCATTCAGCAGGCCATTGACGCGGCGATTGCCGCAGCCAAGGACAGCGTGACCATCGTCGTGAACAACGGCGTATACACCGGCGGCATCAACGTGATCTACACCACCGCTCCCGCCTCCGGGGGAGAGGGCGAAACGCAGACCGAGCCTACAAAGCTGGGGCTCAATATCATTGCCTCCGACGCCTTCACCAAGGATAAGGACGGCAATATTACCGATTCCGCAGGCAAGCTCACCGCCGACGTCAATGCGAACTCCGCCGGCGGCGTGGAGGTGGAGGGCGGCCTCAGCGTAAAGGACGTCAATCTGCTGCTGGCCGGCATCTATCTCTCTCTCAAGGAGCAGGAGAAGAGCAAGGTCGCCGTGGACGGCGCGGACACCTTCACCTATTACGGCACCCGGGAGGGCGACAGCGCCACCCTGGAGCTGAAAAACATCACGGACGCCATCACCGTCAGCGGCGGCGGCGGGAACGACAAGCTGGATGTCTCCGTAACCCAGACGCCCACCAAGACCTTTACCGTGGGCGGAGAGGGAGAGTCTCTGGTCACAGTGGACGGCGCGGCCCCGACAGAAGCTGCCAAGACCGCCATTGTGGATGCCGTTGAAGCCGGCGTCAATGGCCTGGCAGGCACGGATACCCGCCTGGAGGTCACCGTCAACGGCGACGCGGGCGACGACACCATCACCGTCAAGCTCATCAACTCCACTGCCATCACCACCGACAGCGAGGATACGACGGCGGAGGGCAGCGCCCAGCCGACAGCCACGCCGCCCACCACCGCCACCATCACCATCGACCTCTCCGCCAGCAAGGTGACGGTCAACGCCGGGGACGGCGCGGATACCGTCACCGTCAGCGGCGGGTCTGAGCTGGGGCTGGCCACCATCGCGGTGCAGCCCATCCTCAACGCCGTCACGGATCTCATTGCGGAAAAACTGGCTCCCGCCACCGGCCTTCAGGGGACGGAGATCACCCTCAACGGCGGCGCGGGGGACGACGTCCTCAACGTGGACACCACCTCGGCGTTCTCCAGCTTCCGGGGCGTGAAGGTCACCGCCAACGGCTTCGGCGGCACGGGGACCAAGGCGTCCGGCGAGTTCGACCGTACCCACCTCACCGGCAAGCTGGAGAAGCTGGCCGACGGTGAAGCTGCGGATACACATATTAAATATAATGCAGAGACGAACACCGTCTCTATGGATACTGTGGCGGAGATCAGTATTCTCAACGGCGCGGCGGCGGTTTCCAAGCTCTACGCCGGCCTGGACGTAAATGCCATCGACGTCAATGCCGTCACAGACGTGCTGGCAGGGAAGAAGACCGTCGAAAAAACCCTGGCCGACATGAAAAACGAGACGTTTGCCTCCTTCACGGACTATGTCATCACGGACTATGACGGGACGGCCGCCTTTGCCAACGGAAGCGGCGCCGGGATCATTCTCTCCAACCTGGTCATCGAGGGCGAGCAGGTGACACTGGGCAATCTCACGGTGCCCAATCTGACGCTGATCGTCAACGGCCAGGACAGCGGCGAGAACGAGTCCGGCAGCGTCACAGTGGCCGGCCGGGTAGAGGCCAAGAACATCCTCGTCAGCGTGGAGAACAGCGACAGCCACGCGCTGACGATTATCGAAAACGATCTGGGCGACGAGGATCAGAACGTCGAGATCGAGGGCAGCCTTTTTGACGTGGCCAGCGACGCCAAGATTACAGTGGGTGCGGCCGGAGCGCTCATCGCCGGCGGCGCGGTGGATCTCTCCGCCGCCAGCAAGCAGACCAAGGGCCTGCTGCCCACGGAGAATCTGGACAAAATCGCCGGACTGATTGAGCCCACCGCCGGCGAGGCGGGCAATCTCAATTTTGTGGCGGTGAAGGTCGGCTCCGCAGTGGTTGAACTGCTGGGCACCATTCAGGCGGGCGCCGTCCGGGCCAGCGCGTCATCCTTCGTGGACACCGGGGCCACCAATAAAAATCTGGCCAACTTCGGCCTGCCTCTGGCGGTGGGCGTCGTGGTTTCCAACGCCAAGGTTCTGGTGAACGGCGGCAAGATCACCTCCACGGTGGGCGGCGTCAAGCTGAACGCCGACTCCCGGGTGAGCCTGGATACCGAGGCACTCTCCGGCCGGCTGCCGTTTACCCTGGCGGTGGGCGTCGTGGTCAACGACTCCTGCGTGGACGTCCGGGGCAGCTCCGACGTGCGGGCCGCGGGCGATCTCCATGCCGACGCCTACGGTTCCACGGATGTCACCACCGTGTCCAGCGGCACCAACAAAATGCCGCAGACCAGCTTTGGCAGCAGCACCGATTCCGCCGCCAACACCACACCCACCGGCTCTACCACCAGCTCCAACAAGCTGGATACAGGCAAATCCGGCGGCTTCTTCGCCGTCAGCGTGGCGATCCAGAATGTGTACGCCGCCATTCGGGAGGCGGCGAGAGCCTCCGCGGACGGCGACCTGACGGTTACCTCCTCCGCCTATGAGCACGTGACCAACAAGGCCACCTCCAACCCGGACGAGACCGGCGATTCCATGTCGCTGGATCAGCTCCTCAAGACCGTGGACGGCCTTTTGACCAAGACTTCCCAGAACCAGGGCACCGGCGCCAACGGCAAGCCCGCCAGCTCCGCCGGACAGGGCGCTCTGGGCGCGGCCGTGGACAAGATGACGGGCAAGACCAATTCCTCCACCGGCGCGGGCAATCTGGTGAATACCGGCACTTCCGGCGCCACCTCCGCCTCCACCGGCGCGGGGACGACGTCCCAGACCAGCACCACCCAGCTGGTGGGCGCGCTGGCCGTCACCTATGCCGGCAACACCAATACCGCTTATATCGACACCACAGGCGTGCTCTCCGCCGGCGGGAAGCTGGCCGTCCGCGCCTCCGGTTCCATGACCTGCGAGACGCTGGCCGACGGCTCTCCTGTCCAGCGCACCAGCGCCGGCGCTACCGGAACCGCCAGCGCGCCGGTGACCACGCCTCAGGATACGCCGTATCCCGGCGCCACCCAGGGGAAGATCGTGATCTCCGGCACCACCAACGGCTATCTCACGGTGGATAAAACCACCGCCGCCGAGCAGACGGCGCTCAGTACCATCAAGGTTACCGCCATTGCCCGCACCGGCTACAAGCTGGCCAAGAACGCGGCGGGCACCGCCTTTACCGGCGTTACCGTCACCTCGGACGCAGTCACCGAAGCCATTGAGATGCAGCTGGACACGGCCGTGGGCGACCGCGCAGACGGCGCAACCTGGTATACCGGGACCTTTACCATGACTGCCACCCAGCAGCTGCTCAACGCGGCGTTCGTCCCCAAGGACTATACCCTCACCTGCACCAACGCCAATCTCAAGGCCGGCAGTTTTGCCCTCTATGCCAATGAGACTTCCGATGTGGCTGCCTACTATGCCGACGAGGGTGAGAGCGTCTACCTCAAGGTGAAGCCCAACGCCGGCTATACCGTGGAGACGGTGAAGATCACCTATACCACCGGTACCGGCGAGACGGCGACGCAGACCGAACGTCCCTATACCACCATCACGGCGGGAAGCGTCTACCGCTTCACCATGCCCGCCGGCAACGTCACCGTTACGGTTACCTTCTCCGGCGAGAGCAAGACGCTGAAGCTTCTGCCCGCCGCCGATACGTCCCATCTGACCATCAAGGTCACCAAGCCCGGCGCCGCAGGCGCCGCGGCCACGGATTTCATTGACAACCTCACCGCCACCACCGTGCCGGCTTTCGCTGCCGCGGCGGTGGGCGAGAGCTACACCATCACGGTTACTCCCGACACGGGATACTATCTGAAGAACAACACCCTGCGCTTCGCAGGCAGCACCCCGGTCTATATCAGGGGACTGACCCAGGCGGCGGACGGCGTCAGTTGGACCGGGACCATCACGGTGCCCGCCGGCACCGGCGACGCGGCCATCAACGCTGAGTTCACCCAGAACCAGGCCGAAGCGCAGAAATCCTCCTCGCCCAAGACCAACGCGCTGGGCGTGGGCGTCAGCGTGTCCGTCGTCAACTACGACAACAGCGCCTATATCCGGGGCGGCGCCACGGAGACTGTCACAAACGGTCAGACCGTGGTGACGCCGGGCACCATCACCGCCGGAGGCGTGGAAGTCACCGCCCATACGCTGGACGCCACCTCCTCCTCTGTTGCCCGTGCGGGCTTTACCGCCGCTGATCTGGGATTGGCAGGCGCCCTCAGCGTCCATGTGGCCTCCATGACCAACAGCGCCGAGCTCAAGGCCGCTGACACGGAGCATCCCGACGCTCTGGCAAAGCTGATCTTGACGGACGGGGCGGATGTCACGCTGGACGCCTCCGTGGCCCGCAGTACCTTTACCACCGTGGCGGACGCCGCCGGCACCGGCGCGCAGACCGTCGCCTCCGCCCAGACCGGCACCTCCAACAAGCAGACCGCCTCCAAACCGGCGGCCGGAACTGCCGCAAAGCAGCCCGCCAAGGACTCCGTGGGCGTAGGCGCCGGCATCGCCGTGGGCGTTGTGGGCGTGGACACCTACGCGAAGATCGCGGACGCCCTGTCCATCCTGGCAAAGGACGGCGCGGCGCTGGGCGCCCTCACCGTCAGCTCCAAATATACCGGTACGGAAAAAACCATCGCCAAGGCAGGCGCCTCCGGCGGAACCGCCGTGGTGCCGGTGCTGGCGCTGGACGTCTCCGGCGTCTATGCCGGCGCCGATACCGGAACCAATAAAAATGATGCGCTTCTGAAGTTCCAGGAGGGCGTCGACGTCAGTGCGCTCAGCTCCATGACCCGCACCATCACCGCGGACGCCGCGGCGGTGGGCGGCAGCGTGGGCGTGGGTGGCGCGTTCATCGTCGATGTGCTCAACGACAGCGCCGTCGCCAATCTGGGCCGCGGCGTCAATACCAAGGGCAAGGGCAAGGCCGTCAGCGTCAAGGCCAATTCCATCAGCCGCCTGACCGCCACCGGCAAGGCCGGCGCCGCCGGAGCCCAGAGTACCACTACCACCGGAGGAACCGCCACCGGCGGCAAGAGCGCCGCGTCCAGCGGAGATTCCGGCGGGGACTCGGGGTCAGGCTCGGGGTCATCGGCTAAGGCTCCCGCAGCCGCCGGAGAGGACGAGGATCTGAGCGGCGCGCTGAACGATTTGTTTGACGAGAACAAGCAGCCGCCCGCCTCCACGGAGGAGGACGAGGACTACGCCGATTCCATGCAGCAGATGTTTGACGAGGGCGAGGCCGACGCGGTAGCCGACAAAAATACAGCGGCCGTATCCGGACTGGCCGGCGCCGCCAACACGACGAACGTCAACACCACCTCCGTCAACACCCTGACAGCCAACCGTCAGCGGGCGGAGACCAGCGAGGGCAGCGTCCAGGTGGCCGCGACCTTCGTGCTGAACGTGCAGCACAACGCCTCCGTCGCCTCCATCGCCTCCGGCATCACCGTCCAATCCGGCGGCGACGTGACGGTGGAGAGCAAGGCCGATACCGACGGCGTGATCACTGCCAACGCCTCCGCCACCAACTCCACCACCGGTGTGGGTGTGGCCGTGGCCATCAATATCGTCACCTATGAGACTATCGCCGACGCGGGTGCCGCGGATCTCTCCGGGGCCAACCTCACCGTCAGGGCCGAGATCTACGAGGCCGACACGGCAGCCGGCGTCCAGAATTTCCTGGAGACGCTGAAGACCCAGTTTATCGCCGCGCTGGGTGCGACGCAGCTGGTGGACGCGCTGACCAAGGCTGCCACAGACGGCAGCTACGACTCCCTCATCGACTATATTACCAGCCTTTTGACCGAGCAGGGCTTTACCGTATCCGAAGGCCTGCCTGCGACCATCAAGGACATTGCGGTGGGCCGGCTCACCGCCGCCCTGAAGGGTGAGGACGTGGAGCCGCTTGAAAACGAGGAGTATCAGCAGATCGTCGAGGACGCCGTGGCCTTCCTGGCCGATGCCGCCCGGGATCCCAGCGTGTTCAAGAGCGTAGTCACCAGCAACTGGGCAGCGATGCTGGAGAACTGGAAAACCACCATCACCGATCCCGCCGCCCGGCAGGAGATGATCAACACCGCCTTCCAGGCTCTGTCCGCCCTGCTGGGCAGCGACGACGAGCCCGACGGCATGGGCAATAAGATCTCCACCTCCACCATTTCCGGCGTGGGCGCCGCCAATGTGGGCGTGGCCGGCAGCGTGGCGCTCAGCGTAGTCAACGGCACTACCCGGGCCTCCGTGGCGAATGTCGAAAGCACGGAGAACCGCGGCCCCGTGGACTTCACCGGCAGCATCGTCATCACCGCCGACGGGAAGCAGAAGGTCTACACCACCGCCGGCTCCACCGCCGACCTCAAGGGCCGGCCGGACAAGAACAAGGCGGCGGCCCAGGGCTCTACCGCCTCCAACAACGGCGCCGGAACCGGCACCGCGGCTCCCAACACGGCCTCCAAGAAAACGGTGGGCGTGGGCGCCGCCGCGGCCATTTCCGTGGCCAATCTGACGGTACAGGCGTTTATCGGCGACAACCGCGCCGTCACCGCCCTGAGCGTGGATATCCGCGCCGAGGCAAAGAACGATCTGGACACCAACAGCGTCTCCGGCGCCGATCCCATCGTCCGCAGCGAGACGAATCAGACGACAAAGCCCGCCGGAACCACGGTGCCCACCACCTCCGCAAAAAATACCTCCGTGGACGCCTCCGTCTCCGTCAGCTTCATCGATAATCTGGTGGAAGCTTACGTGGGCAAGAACACCACTCTTACGGCCAACGGCGGCGATCTCATCACCACGGCGGACGGCAAAACCGTCAACCTCTATATTCTGGCCTCTCAGAGCGGCGACACCAAGACCAACGCCAGCGGCTACGCCATGGGGACTGCCACGGCGGTGGGCGCGGCGGTGGCCGTGAATATCGCCCTCAGCGACGTGTCCGCCCGGTTCCTGGGCAGCGGCACCGTCACGGGCAAGGCCGCAGTGCGGGCCGTCACCGAGGATCGGGACGACGCCAACGCGCTGGCGCTGGCCATGGGCGCCGATCTCCAGCGCTACCTTGACAAGATCAAGGCCGCGCAGAATCTGAACCGCAAAAATCAGGCGGCCGGGACGCAGGGCGGCAACGCAACCTCCCAGAACATTGCGAACCGGCTGAACGCCAATTCCAACAACCCGGCAGGCGGGAACACCACACCGGCCAGCAGCACCATGCCGCTGTCGGTGAACGCCCTCCATTCCCAAAACGCCCAGACTACCGCGCCCAACGGCTCCACCACCGGCTCCGCCGGCGGCATCGGCAGCCAGATCAGCGGCAGCGCGGGCAGCGCAGGCACCGCCGTCACCGGCGGCCTGGGCGGCGCCAACGCCAGCCAGACCACTCAGAATCTCCACGTGGCGGCGGCGGTAGCCGTGAACGTCACCAAGCACAGCGCCGTCACGGAGATCGCAGGCAAACTCAGCGCCTCCAACATCTCCGCCACAGCGGCCAACCACGGCGATTTCGCTGCCGTAGCCACCGGCGCGGCGGCCTCCTCGCTGAATTCCACCGCGCCCACAGGCACCACCTCCATCGGCGTGGGCGTCGCGGTGGGCGTCAACGGCAACACCGCCGCCGTGAAGCTGGGCGGCCAGCTCATCGCAACGGACGGCGACATCACCGCCGATGCGGAGCTGACCCAGAATATGGACGGCACCTACAAGGGCAAGTACGGCGTGCTGGCCGTGGCCGGCAGCGTGTCCGGCAAGGGCTCCGCGGGCATCGCGGGCGCGCTGGCCGTCATGGTGGCCAAGGCCGTCAGCTCCGTCACCGCGGCGGACAGCACAACGCTGACCGCCCAAAACGGCACCGTTACGCTCCACGCCTACGACAAGTCGAAACTCTCCGCCGCCGCCATGGCCGCGACCCTCTCCAAGGGCGCCACCGCCGGTGTGGGCGCATCCTTCGCCCTGCTGTACGCGCAGAACGCCGTCTCCTCCAAGCTGGGTGACAGCGCGGTAGTCCGCGCAAAGGCCCTGAGCGTCACCGCGGAAAAGAAACGCGTAGACATCAAGGACTACGGCTCCCCCTGGAATACCTCCGAGATCCTGAGCCTGACACAGGCGGGCGACGGGAAAAAGAAGGGCATGGCGGATGTTCAGAAGAACGCGGACGGCTCCTATAAGGTCACGCTGAACATTGAGTCCCAGGACGTGGTCACCGGACTGGAGGGAACCAGCATCCTCGGCACCGTCAACTATTACGCCTCCGCCGTGGCGGGCACCATCGTGGGCAGCTCCTCCACCGGGGAGAGCGGCAAGTTGGCTCTGGCCGGCGCGATCTCCATGCTCTTTAACACCAGCGCCACCGAGGCGCTCATCGGCAGGAACGCCGATATCGTCCTCACGGACGGCGACCTCACCGTCGCCGCCGTCAGCGACAACAATACCCGTCTCATCGGCGGCGCGGTCAGCGCCTCCACCGCTACCGCGGGCGTGGGCCTCAACGTGGCGGCTGTAGACAGCAGGGACACCGTCACCGCCGCCATCGGCGACGGCAGCACGGATGAGAGCTATCAGGGAATCAGAGTTGAAGGGGGCAATGCCAGCGTGTCCGCGCAGGCGAAGAACAACGCCTGGGCCGTCACCGCGGCCGCCGCCCTCTCCACCGGCACCAGCTCCACCGCCACCGTAGGCGGCGGGCTCACCGTCATCGTCTCCAACACCGCGGCCAGGGCCCTGGTGGGCGATCATGTCAAGCTGAGCGCCTCGGGCAACGTGTCCGCCGACGCCAGGAACGACGCCGACCTGGTGCTGGTCAGCGTCAGCGCCGCTGTCAGCGGCTCCGGCTCCGGCAAGGTCGCGGCCGGCGGCACCATCGCCGCGGTCATCACCGCCGACAAGGCGGAGACCTCCGTGGGCGGCGGGGCGCAGCTTACCGCCGGCGGCACACTGGGTGTTACCGCACACAACAGCGAGAATCTGGTCAGCGTCCTGGGCTCCGCCAGCGCGGCGGCCTCCGGCGCGGCAGCGGCCGGCACGCTGAACGTGCTGGTCACCAACGCGGTGAGTTCCGCCGCGGTGGGTGCAAAAGCAAAGCTCATCTCCAAGGGCAATCTCACCGTCGCCTCCGACGGCGACGCCAAGCTGGTGGCGGTTCTGCTGGCGGTTTCCGCCGCGGGCAGCGCCGGCGATCCGGCCATCGGCGCAACCATTCTGGTCAATGTGTTCAATCGCCGCGCAACCGCCTCCGCAGGCGATGGCGCAAGCCTGATCTCCCAGGGCGGCAGCGTCCTTCTTACCGCCGACGGCGACGAGAAGACCGTGGCTGTCAGCGTGGCGGGAGCTGCCGCGGAGGGCCCGTCCATCGCAGGCAATATTCAGGTCAATGTGGGCAGCAGCACCGTAGAGGCAAAGCTGGGCGACAGCGTCACCGTGGAAGCTTACGACTCCATCGGCGTGACAGCGGATCAGCACAACGACGTGGTGCTGATCTCTCCCACCTTCTCCTTCTCCGGCAGCAGCGCCGGCGTAGGCGCCACCATCGTCACCACTGTTTTGGGCAACACCGTGCAGGCACTGGTTGGCAGCAATGCCAGCCTGACAGCCCACGCGCTGTCCACCGCGGCGACGGCGGGCGTCAAGACCGCCAATCGCAGCGACCGCCGCAGAGGCGTGGTGGTTCACGCCTTCTCCGACGAGACCGTGGTTATGCTGGGTATCGCCGCCAGCGGCAGCCTGAGCAGCGCGGCCGTCTCCGGCGTGGTGGACACTCTGGTGGTCACCAACAATGTCAAGGCCGCTGTGGGTCCCAATACCAGCGTCATCTCCGGCACCGTGGTGGAGGATGCCCTGGATACCGACGGCGACGGAACCAACGACACTTCCAACGGCGCGGGCGAGATTGCGGTGGAAGCCGACGATACGTCCAGCCTCTATAACTTCGGCGGCGCGGTAGCCGCCACTGCGGGCAGCGCCGGAGTAGGCGCCACCGTCGTTACACTGGTGTTCAACAAGACCGTCACCGCATCCCTGGACGGCCGCGACGCGGAAAATTCCGCATTGAGCAGGCTGATCCGCGCGGCGGGCAAGCTTACCGTCACCGCCGATTCCCGGGATGTTCTGGCGCTGGTGGGCGTTACCTTCGGCGCCAGCGGCAGCGCGGCTGTCGCCGTGGGCGGCAACATTCTGGTATTTGAAAATACCGTCACCGCCGAGCTGGGCGGCACGGTTACTGCCGGCGGCAGCGTCACCGTGGCGGCCCAGAGCGACGCCACGCTGGTCAGCGTTGCGGCAGCCCTGGCGGGCAGCGGCTCCGCCGCCGTGGGCGGCGCGGCCATCATCACCTACTTCAAGAGCACCACCGCGGCCCGGGTGCTGGAGAACAGCACTGTCACGGCAGCCGGAGCCCTCAGCGTCACAGCTGATTCCCGGGAACTCATTACCTCTGACGGGGTGGGCGCCTCCGGCGGCGGCAGCGCTGCCGTCAGCGGCCTGGTGGACGTAATCGTTACCAAGATTACCACCCAGGCGTATCTTGAGAAAAATGTCACCGTGAAGGCGAGCAGCCTCACGGTCAAGGCAGACGACCGCTACAAGCTGGTGGGCGTCGGCGTCAGCGCGGCTGTCAGCGGTACCGCCGGCGTAGGCGTCACCGCCATCGTCACCGTGGCCAAAAATACCGTCACGGCCTACGTGGGCGACAACAGCAGCATTACCGCAGCCGCCGGAGACGTGTCCGTCAGCGCCGCCTCTGACCGGAGAATCCACACCTATGCCGGCACGCTGGCCGCGGGCTTCGGCGGCGCGGGCGTGGGCGTGACGCTGATGGTCACCGTTGTCGGCGGCAAGCTCCAGCAGACCAGCGCCGATGAGCTGAACAAGAACTTCAGCTCCGGCGAGCTGCTGCGTGCGCTGAGTGCGCAGGCCCCCGGCGCAGCCTCCGGCAGCTATGCCGAGCTTCAGGGCGAAAACGGCCTGGCTTCCGATCTGGAGGGCGACGGCGTCAAAACCTCCGCCGGCGTCGGCCATGAGGAGCCTGTCTATAAAAAGACCGGCGAAAACCCGGATGGCACGCCGATTCTGGAGCCGGTCTACAAGACTCGCGCCGAGGGCGAGATCAAGCGCGACGCGGACGGAAACGTCATCTATCAGAAAAATACCGACGGAACGTACAAGGTGGATGAGGACGGCCGCTGGATTCCAGAGAAGTATGCAGGCGGCGAGTTCGTACTGGACGCTGCGGGCCAAAAGATCCAGGAAACGCAGATTGTCTACGATGACCAGGGCTACAGCGACAGTTCCCTGAACACGTCCTACGACAAGGAGACCAACGCCACGCCGGGCAAGGACATGGAGGTACAGGAAAGCAGTGACCGGGATCAGGCCGCCGGAATCGGCCAGACCCAGCCCAACTATGACTCCCGGGATACCACCAGCGCCTACCTCGGCAAAAACGTCACCGTAGTCAGCGCGGGCGACATCACCGTGTCCGCCAGCGACAACCTCATCGCCGACATGGTCACCGCCGCCATCGCGGGCGGGCTCTATGCGGGCGTGGGCGTGGGCATCGCCGTGGGCGTGCTGTACAGCAGCGTCCTGGCCTACGTTATGGACGGTTCCTCCCTCAGCGCCGTCGGAACGGTTTCCGTCAAGGCCTGGGGCGGCTCTGCCGCAGAGGGCTTCGGCGATACCACCAGCACCGGGGATTCCGGCGACAACGGTGCACTCAACAGCGCCGTCAATGATTCGGAGTTCAGCATCAACGACCTCACCATCCACGCCATCTCCGTCTCCGCCGGGATCGGCGGCTATGCCGGAGTGGGCGCGGCGATAGGCGTTGTGGTGCTCCGCTCCGAGGTGAAGGCCTATGTGGAGGGCGACATTCTCAAGGCGGCTGCCGTGGAAGTCAGCGCCAGAAGCTACTATAAGAACGTGGTGGCCGCCACGCTGGCCCTCTCCGGCGGCATTGCGGGCGTCTCCGCCTCCATTGCCAGCGCCACCTTCGTGGGGAACACCATCGCCGCCATCGTGGGCGACGTCCAGGTGGGCGATACTGCCGGTAACCGCACAAAGTATCCCACCGCCCAGCTGGGCGTGGGCAGCGTCAGCGTGCGCACCGATGCAACCCACACCGCCACCGCCATCGCCGCGGCCATCGCCGCAGGAGGCGTGGCCGTCAACGGGGCCGTGGCCGTGGCTGTCAACCGCAGCCGCACCGAAACCTTCGTGGGCCAGGGCGTCAGCATGAACCTGACCGGCGACCTCTCCGTCTCCTCCGCCGTTTCCACCGCCGCCAGGAATCTGATTCTGGGCGTGGCGGGCGGAATCGTGGCCGTGGGCCTGGGCGTCGCGGTCTCCGTGCTGAATCCCGCGGTGCTCACCTATCTGGGCGTCACGCCCGACGGCGAAGTCACCGGCGGCTCTGTCACCGGCACCGTCGGTCAGATCACCGCCCGGAACGTGTCCGTCGCCAACGACGTGACCACCGACGCATACAGCACCGCAATCCTGGCCTCCATGGGCGGCGTGGCCGTCAACGGCAGCGCCCTGCTGACCTTCAACAGCACCAACGCCTGGGCGGCCATCAACCGGATGAGCGTCACCGCCTCCGGCAGCCTCAGCGTGGATGGACGGCTGGTTTCTGCGGCCCGCTCCGTCCTGGCCTCCGCTGCCATCGGCAACGTGGCCGCCGGCGTGACCTTCAGCTATGTGGGTCTGGACTCCGTCAACAAGGCGCTCATCGACACCACCGGCGTCACCGTCAGCGGCGGAACGATCAGTGTGTTCGCCGGCCGGGACGACGCGCGCAGCAGTGCCACCGCCCAGGCGACAGCAGTGGCCGCCGCAGTGGCGGGCCTGGCGGCGGTCAACCTCAATACTGCCGTGGCGGACAACAACGCCGTCAACGACGCGCTGATTCAGGGCAGCGGAACGCTGATCTCCGCCGGCGCGCTGAGCGTGGGGGCCAACGGGATTGCCTCCGCCCAGGCGACGGTTCTGGGTCTCACCGTGGCCGCAGGCGCGTCCATCGCCGGTGCCTTCGCCGTAGCGCTGCTCCGCAGCAGCCAGCAGGCGTCTGTCAACGGCGGAACCGTCTCCGCCGCCTCCCTCAGCGTGCTCTCCAACCTCAATCGGGGAAGAACAGAGGCAGCTTCGGAGGCGAAGCTCATCACCGGCTCCGGCGCACTGTTCACGGTCACGGCCAACGTGGCTGTGGCTTACGGAAGGAGCAGCAGCGTTGCCCAGGTCACACCCGGCACGCTGACCCTGACCGGCACCAACGGCGGCTCTGTCACCGTGGGCAGCTACGGCAGCGCGGACGTGAAGTCCGATACCACCAATTTGACCATCTCCGCCATCAGCGCGGGGCTGATGGTGAATCTGGCCTTTGCCCAGTCCAAATTCCAAGCGATCCTCGATGTCCCCGCCGGCGGAGCCGTTGACACGGATTCCGTCACCGTGGAGACGATTTATACCGCCAACGCTACGGCAGACCTGACGCCCTCCGCAGGCGGCGCGCAGGCGCACCTGGCCTCCATCGGCGTGAATCTGGCGCTGGCTGCGGCCGATTCCACCGCCGAGGCCGCCATCACCGGCGCAGGCACAGTCACCGCAGGCACCGTCTCCGTCACCGCGTCCGGCACCGCCGGCGCCAACGCCATCACCCACGCGCCCACACTTCAGCTCAGCCTCGTGAACATCGCGGCCAACACCGCGGTGGCCCTGCTGACCGCCGAACAGTCGGCGCATCTGGACGGCGTCACCGTGAAAAAGGCCGGCGTGACCGTCTCGTCCACACTGAACAACGGCGCGTTCGACGGCGCGTTCGCCACGCTGGGCGCCAGCTCCGACGGATGGACCCGCAAGGACGACGGAACCACCGAAAAGGGCTACAAGTTCACGCTCGACCTGTATTCCGCCGAGGTGAACACCGCCGTCGCCACCAACGACGCCAGCAACAGCGCCTATTTCAAGGGTGCCGGCGTCAGCGCCTCCGCAAAAGATCTGGCCGTGACGGCCGCCGGCAAGAGCCTGGCCGACGCCAAGGTGCAGATCGCGGATACCTCCCTGGGCTACGTGTCCGTGGGCATCAACACCCTGTATGCCTATGCAAAGGGAACGTTCCGCGCCTATCTGGACATCGGGGCGCGGGAGCTGGACGTCAATTCCGTTACCGTGACCAACACCTATACCGCCCGGGCAGACGCCGAGACCACCCAGTCCACCGGCGGCGTCAAGGCTGCCGTCATCGACGTCGTCAACAACGCCGCCGCGGCTGAGGCCTCCACCGCCGCAGAGGCCGGGATCTTCGGCACCGGCACGGTGAAGTCCGCCGGCGCCATCACCGTCACCGTTTCCGGCACGGCGGATGCCGTCACCGGTATCGCCGAGAGTGAAGCGAAGCTCTCCGGAATCTCTATCGCAGGCAATGAACTGACCTCCCTGCTGAAGGGAGTCCAGAGCGCCTATCTGCGGGGCGTCACCGTGGAAAAGGCCGGTACCGTCACCGTCCTCAGCGAGTACAACAAGGACGGAGCCCACGGCGCCACCGGCACGCTGGGCAATTCCGCAGCCTCCGCCTCCGACGTCTCTCTGCTGGTGGGCGCCACGGGCAGCACGGTGGAAGCCGCGGCCAATACCACGGCCGGTGCTTCTATCTCCGGCGTGAGCATGGGCAGCGACACAGCCAGGGTAGGCGCGGTCACCGTCCGCTCCGACGCCGCCTCCGCCGCCAGAGCGTCCCAGTCCGACGCGGTGTTTGATGCGGGACTGATTTCACTGGGCCTGACCATCATGAAGGCCCACGCCCAGGGCACCTATGAGGCCTATGTGGACGTGGCAGACGGCAGGAGGATCTACGCCGAGTCCCTGAGCATCTCCAACACGTATACCGCCGACGCGGATGCCAAGACCACCCAGGCAATTCTGGGAGTCAGCGGCGCTGACGTCAGCGCCAACGTGGCCCTGGCTGACGTCACCACCGCGGCAGATGCCTCCGTCCGGGGCAAGGGCACGGTGAATACCACCGGCGCGGTGACGGTTCAGACCACCGGCACCGCCAACGCCCATGCCGGCGTCGTCACACCCACCGTATCCGTCAGCGGCATCAAGGTGGCGCTGAAAGCATTGACCGCCGACGTTAAGGCAAGCCAGAGCGCTTATATCAAGGACGCGTCCGTCACCGCCTCCGCGGTGAGTATCCTCAGCGAGTACAACAAGGATGGAGCCCACGGCGCCAAGGCCGAGATGGGCAGCATCTTCAAGGCCAAGGATGGCGGAAGTTTCTCCTTCGAGGCCGCCGGGACGTCGCTCTCCGGCAACGTCATCACCGCTACCTCCGAGACCACCAGCCTGGCCTACGCCGACGGCGCGGCCATTACCGCTGCGGGCGGGGAGAGCGGCAATCTCACCATCACCGCGGACGGCACCAGCATCGCCTCCGCCACCATGGATCAGGCCAGCCTGTCTGCCGGGTATATTGACCTGGCCCTGACGCTGATGTACGCCTATGCCAACGGTGATTACCAGGCGTACCTCCGGACGCCGGGCCTGGCCGTCAGCGCCGCGGGTGACATCCTGATCTCCAACAACTACACCACCTCCGCCACGGCCCGCACCGCGCAGGCCGGCGGATTCGGCGTCAAATTCTCCGGAGCCAGCCTCAAGACCAATGTGGCGATCGCCCAGGTGAATTTGAAAACCTATGCCGGCATTCTCCGCACGCGAGAGGGCGGCACGCCCTCCGGCACAGGCGGAGAGGAGTCCGGCGGCGAGGAAGCCTCCGGCGACCCCGAGTCTCCGGACGGCACCATCCACGCGGACGGAAACCTCACGGTTCAGGTCACCGGCACCGCCAGAGCCTATGCGGGCGTTGCGCAGCAGACCATCAGTCTCAGCGGGCTGAACATCGCCGCCAATGTGCTGACCGCCACGCTGCATGCGCAGCAGAAGGCGGAGATCGCCGCCGGTACCGTCACAGCAGACGGCGCGCTCAAGGTGCTCAGCGAGTTCAACAAGGGCAAGACCGCCGCTTCCACGGATTCCGGCGCGGCTGCCGAGCTGGGAAGCATCAGCGACAAGGCCCTGGCGGACATTCACGGCATCGGGGTTCAGGTCAACGTCGTCACCGCTGAGGTCACGGCCTCCAGCCAGGCGCTGATCTCCGGCGGAGCCGTTACCGCCAAGGGAACGGCCAATGTCACCAATACCGCCACCTCCTACGCCAACGCGTATACCGGCGCGGCTGTGGTGAATCTGGGCCTGGTGGGCATCGGCGTCACCCAGCTCAAAGCCAGCGCGGGCGGCAGCTTTGCCGCCGCCGTCCGGAACGCCGGGCTGACGGCGCTGAGCGTAGACGTCACGAACACCGCTTCGGCGGGCTCCGACGCCACCGGCTCCCAGCCCTCCGTCAGCCTGACGCTGGGCAAGCTCGACTATAACAAGGCGGAGGCCTCCACCGGCTTTACCGCCGGTGCAGAGATCTCCGGCAGCACCATCACCGCCAAGGGGACGAAGGATGCCGCGGGCACCGTCACCGTCAGCGCCGACGGCACTGCCACCGCCTCTGCCGCCATCACCGCTCCCATTGCCGCCATCGGCGGCGTGGGCGCCGCCATCAACGATGTATCCGCCAGGGTATCCGCCGTGCAAAAGGCATTTCTCTCCGGCGGAACCGTCAAGGCTGCTGGCGCCGTCACCGTAAAGTCTGTCCTCAACGACGGCGACGGCGAGGGCGCGACGGCCAGCCTGGGCGCGGCCGGCGTAGGCGTCAGCGGTGCGGATATTTCCAGCAACCAGGCCACCGCGGATTCCAACGCCACCAGCTGGGCTTACGCGGCGGGCGTCAGCATCGGCACCGACCAGCAGTCCAGCGGCAAGCTCACCATTCAAAACCGGGCCAACTCCTACGCCAAGGCCGGCTTTACTGCCTCCGCCGTAGATGTCAGCGGCGTAAATGTGGGCGTCATGGTGATGAAGGCCACCGCCGCCGGCAGCTTCAAGGCGGAGCTGGATACCGCCGCAGCCACGCTCTATACCGGGGACATCGACATTCTCAACGACTATGTCTCCACGGCAGACGCATCCTCCACCCAGCCCGGCGGCGGCGTCAAAGTAGGCGCGATCTCCGGCGGAAGCAACACAGCTGAGGCCACGGTTTCTACTATTGCTGCTGCGGGTATCGTCGGCAGCGGCACCGTCCACGCGGGCAGCGTGACCGTTCGCTCCGACAGCAGCGCCAACGATGCGGCGCAGCACTCCGGCGCCACGGCGGACATCGACGGCAAGGCTGTGTCCGTGGAAGGCGTCAACGTGGGTATCAACAAGGCCATGGCCCTGATGAATATCACCCAGAGCGCGTATGTAAAGAGCTGCACGCTGATTCTAACCGGAAGCCTGAGCGTAAAATCCCTGCTGAACAACTCCACCGTAAAATCCGAGACCGGAGCCAACGGCGGCGCTAAGGTCGGACTCATCGGCGCCTCGGGCACCTCCACTACCGCAAAATCACAGGGAAGCAGTCAGGCCTCCGTGGAGGACGCCGCGGTGAGCGCCGCAGCGGGCTCTGTCACCGTGCTGGCCGAGATGAAGAACACCAGCGTCACTTCCAACTCCAAGGCCAACAGCGTGAGCGTAAGCGGTGCGGCAATCGATATCGTGTCGGTTTACGCCGAGATTGCCAAGGATGCGGCAAAGGCGTTTGTCAGCGGCTCCAAGGCCAATCTCACGGCGCAATCCGTGTCCGTGGCGGCGGATTCCACCGGTGCCAAGGTCACCGCCTATGCCGAAAGCCCCGATACCAGTGTGCATGCCTTCGGCGGCAGCACCGTCACAGCCGATGCCAAAGTTACGGAAAAGACGACCGAGGCATATCTGGGCGCGGGCACTAAGATTACAGCCACCGGCGCCGAAAACGACGTCAGCGTCACCGCCTCCGCAGATACTGAACTGAATGCCAGCACCAATCACTCCACCAACGTCGGTCTGGCAGAGGTAAACAAATATGTCATCGCCGCCACGGTATTGACACAGAAAACTTTGGCTCACGCCGACGGCAGCGTTCGCTCCGCGGGCACGCTGAATGTGGCTGCGTACGACGAGATTACCGGTACCGCCAAAACTTCCGGCAAGACCATCGGCGCGGTGGCCAACGGCGATTCCAAGGTCACCGTTACAGTGGGCGACACGGAGCATACCGGCCAGACGGCCAAGGCGTCCGTCGGCGCAGGCGCCGACTTGGAGGCTGCCGGCAGCGTCAGCGTTACGGCTCACACCGCGGCTGCCCTCACTGCCACGGCGGACAGCTCCGGCGTCGCCCTGGGCCAGTACGGCAAGGTGGGCGCATCCGTGGCCCTGATCCGCAATACGTTCATCGACATCGGCACCAGTGCCCGGCTGATTTCCCACTACGGCGATGTGTCTGTGACAGCTATGGCCGCACTGGCAGACCTGTCCGCCAACACCACAATGGACGGCGCAGGATTCGCCTTCGGCGGCGACGGGCCCAGTTCCACGGTCACGCTTAGCTCCAAGACCAATGTGGATGTGGGCGGCGGCGCTACGGTCACAGCCCTGTTCGGCAGCCTGAATATCCAGGCGGAGAGCCACAGCGACGTGCGCTCCGCGGCCTCCCGCAGCATGAAGGGCTTCGCAGGCAGTAACCAGAGCGCCGCGTATATCACTGCTTCGGAGGAGGTCTTGATCAACCTGGCTACGGCGGATAACGCCGCCCGGGCTTACCTTAACGCGCGCAATACCGCCATCCGTTCGGTGATCTATCAGTCCCTCAATGCCTACGCCTACTCCGTCACCGGCAGCGCAGATTCCCATACCACCGCCAACGCGTACGTGACGGTCAACAACACCCAGCAGATCAATATCGGCAACGCCTTTGTGGGTGGCACGGACACTCTGACCATCGAGGCGGTTACACCCGCCATGTTTGTAGTGGCCAAGGGCTACTCCACCATTGACGGATTCACCGGCAAGGTCTACGCCAACACCGGCGTCAACGGCGGTGCCGCCGCGGAGGTCAAAGTCTCCGCCCGCGCGGATATTGCCAGCAAGGCCGTCATCATCAACGCCGCCGCACCCAACGTAGGCGACAACGGCGTGGCGGCCAGCAATGCCGAAGCCGTGTCCAACACCATCATGGGCTGGGTCAGCCGTGCTGTCGACACCTTCAACCAGAAGGTGGCCAACGCTCTGGGCAAAATCCCCTTCATCGGCAAGAAGCTCAAGCGCCTGTACGAGACGGTCACCCGCTGGGTCACCAAGACTTTCTGGGAGCCCATCTCCTCCAAGTCCTATGCCGCTTCCACCAAGGTCCTTACGTCCGTCGGACGTGTCATTCTGGACGGCGGAATCCATTTGGGCGGCGGCGCCGCAGGCACCTTCGTCGAGATCGACAGCAGCGGAAAGCTTCACTGGTCCGGCCTGGATGAGGACTTCGGCACGGATACAAATCCGTCGGCGAACAGGCCGGTGGCCACGGTCACGGACAGCAGTGTGACGGTCAGCAATCTTTACAACGACGACCGCGGCTCCATTGCCGTCAGCGTCACCGCCTCCGGCGATGTTAGCCAGCACACCAGCGGTGATAGCGCCGCCACCTCTACGACGGTGAATACCAGCGTGGACGGCACGGCGGAGATCAAGACCAATAACAGCTTCGTGAAGATTTACGACAGCGGGTATCTGCCCAACGTGGTGATTCTCAACGAGACCGCCAAAAACCTGATTGTCAGCAGCATTACACTGAACAACGGCGATCAGCCCCGTCCCAGCGTGGAAATCGGCGGCCTGACCACCCGGTACGCCCACGAGACACCCGCCCTGACGGTGCTTAACCGCACAGGCTCCGACGTCACCTTCGGCGTCACCCTTGACTGCATCGAGGGAAGTGTGACGGTGGGCATGAACGGCGGCGCATTGAATACGGCACTCGGCGCGGTGATCTGGGCCAACCGGATCTCCGTACCCGGCAGCGGCAGCCTCCTGCGCGGCGTCTTCCCCGTCACCGGGGCAGGCAGCATCGGCAGCGAGGCAAACCGTTTCCGCGCCTATCTGATGGACATTGCCGCGGTTCCCGCCACCAACGTCTTCCTGGCGCAGGCGGCCCGCCCCACCAACCTCTCTGTCTTTGCGGAGGGGGAGATCTGGCTGGACATTACCCACGTGATCAAGAATATCACCGCTCCCGACGGAACCATCAGTGCGGTTGCCAATCCCGTGCTGACACTGGATCAAGTGATCTCTAAATCGGGCAAGAAGGTGGATCTGCAGATCAACGCGCCGAAGGTGATCGGCGCCGCCGCGGTCAACAAGACCAACCGCGACGTTTACGCCCCCGGTGAACGCAACAACCTGGCCTCCATTGATACCGCTCTGGCGGCGAACATCGGCAAGGCCATCCTGACTTCCGGCGGTTTGGCCACAAACTACGCCCTGACGGCTTCCGGCAAGCTGGCCTATACGAAGACCGACACCTGGTACAATCTCAGTGATTATCTGGTGGTCAGCACCGGCGACGGCACAGAGGGTTCGCCGATCACCAAGTACTACCTGCTGCCCAACGGCCAGATGCTGCAGACGGATGACGCGGGCCGGATTCTCAACGTCTCTTATGTCACCGGCACCACTACCCAGACCTGCGAGCTCAACGGCCTGCTCTTTAACTTCACCGGCACGGGTACAGACAGAAAGCTGGACTCCGTGACCTTCCTGACCGACGGAGCGGCGACGGAGGCCGAGGGCTACCGTCAGAAGCTGACCTTCAACGCGGACGGCACCCTGACCATGAACATCGGCGGCGTCGGCGGGACGATCTATCTCACCCGCGTGCCCGGCAGTCTGGCCTGGATTCTGCCCGACGGCTCCCGAATCTATGTCAAGAGCGCCTTCCTGCGCACGAATACAGCAACCGGCGAAATCAGCGAAGTGACCGGCTGGACGCTCAAGACGGAGGAGGATGGCAGCTATTGGCTGGTGCTGGAGAATCTGGATCTTGCGAACCGCACCGTGTACCACGTGGTGCGTCTGTCCGCCGACGGCACACTTCAGGAGAAGTCTGTCTATACGCTGGACAAAAAGATCGATGCCCGGGAGATCACAGCGCTGACAGACATCGCTCAGAGCGCCGCAGATGCCCAGACCGCCGGCGATACCGTGATGAACGGCCTGACGGACACCACAGAGGGCTCCACCAAGACGTTGACCATCGCCAACGACAGCACGCCGGCGAGCCTTGCAAATGATGTGCTGGCCAAACTGAAGCCCGTCCTGACGGCCGACTGGAACGTGTCTGTCACCGTGACCTACACGACGAAGGTCGTGACAACACTGGATAATCCGGCAACTACTGACGTGGATGAATCCAGCTCCAAGACTGTGGTCGACGGCATCACCGTCGCGGCATCGGCAACGGAGGCAAACGGCGGCGGCCTGTTCTCTGACCCGGAGACTATCAACTTTGCAGCCCAGACGTTTGCGGGCTCCGACACCTATGCGGTGCCCGATTCTCTGAGCGCTACCGTGGATCGGGATGATCAAAACAAGCCCATCCCCGGGACCAAGACGCGGGATACGGTAAACGGCGTCTCGTTTGGTGTGAATACACTGGGCGAACGTAAGGGCGCCGTATTGGCGGCCTACGACGAAGCCGACAATACCATCGTCACCGGCCTGTCCTCCGTCCGGAACGGCTCCTACACCTTCGCACTTGAAAAGATCGGCACTTATTACCAGGTTGCGTCCCCCACCGATACGGAATATGAGGGCTGGAACAAATGGCAGAAGGCCCGGTACGGCGAGGTGGCCGATGTCTACTTTACGCTGGGCAAAACCGACAAGACCGTCACTGTCACCGGTGACGATCCCAGCACGACGGAAGTGACGGAGACCAGTTACGAAACCACCGTGCAGGTGGATGCCATCTCCGCCAGCCAGCTGGTGGCCGGGATTTCTGATACGCCCAGCTCAATCACCACCACGACCGAAGGGGAAACCACCACCGACACCGTGAACTACAACAGCGGCTATGTGATTGTCACCGGCGGCATCCTCTTCCTGGATCCGGCGAACGTCACCAAGGCGGTTCTGGATGCTCCCACCCCGGCGGACGGCATCTACTATCTGACCGACAAGGCTGTGGCCGTCACGCCGCAAAACAAGCTCATCCCCATCGACATCGTGTATGCCGGCGCGGATCAGGACATCAACAACGCCACCATGGTCTACTCGCCCAATATGACCCAGGCTCTGGACGGGAACGGCGATCCGGTTTACTCGGAGGCCCTCTACCGGTATAAACCCACCGACCACCAATCTTCTGAGATCACGACCTATTGGCGCAGCGAGGACGGAACCGTCTCTGCGACGGAGTCCAGCCCGTCAGGTTCAGGCTGGACGAAGGTCAATTTCTACTCCACCGGCGAGGGCGATCCTGTCTACGACAAGATTCTGACGCAGCTCAAGGAGAAGGATGGCAGCCATCAAACCACGTACCAGGATTCTCTCACGATGGCGCTGAAAGAGGAGGACAGAGTTGTCGGCTTCGAGACCACGAGGGTTAACGCCGTCCAGTACAACACCTCCAGCCTGCCCGTCTACGTCAGCCGCCGGCAGAAGCAGAAAGGTACCGGTTACGATACGCAGTACTGCTACACGGATAGAAACGGCGCAGAGATTTGGGATAATACGAGCTTTGCGGAATACCAGAAAAATCCGCAGAGTCTGCAGATTCGGATTTGGATTCACGGAATCTACGATCCCGTGTACGAGTATCTCCCGGGCACTGTGCTCATCCGGCCCACCGACAGCGGCACGGCCATGAACGTTTCCTATTCCGATGCCACCGCCTTCACAGTGCCCACCGGCATGTACGACAATCTTCACTTCGGTTCCGGAGAGGGCAAGACGCACGTCACCACCGCCAGCGGCAACGCTGCGGTGCTGTCCGTCAGCCAGTATGTCCGGATGCTGACGGAGGACGCCGTCTTCAATCCGGGCACCGATGCGGAGCTCCGTCTGGAAAAGGGCACGCTGCTGTATCTGGACACTGGCTACCATGCGGTGCGGATCTGCACACCGGATAAGTCCCTGCGGCTCTATGAGCAGGGCTCCTATCTGGGCAAGACTGCCGCCATCACCACGACCGACGGAGAGGGCGGTACTACCACCACCGCCGTGCCGGACGAGATCTATACCGAATACGGCGACGGCTATATCCACTTCTCCGCTGGAGCGGAACAGATGTTCAACGAACTCGCCACGGGCATCTATATGACCTACCGCGGCGAGGGGGATCCCAACATCAGCCTGCTGTCTCTCAATACGGCCGGCCCCGCCAGTTTCTACTTTAAGAGCGACTACTTCTGCCTGAAAAAGTCCGGGGAGTCCAGCGAACTGGTGCAGCTCATCGCCCAAACCAAGAATACGGACGGCACCTGGCGAACCTTTGAGCAGGATGCGGATGCAGCTAAATTTGACCTCTCCAGCACGTATGCCGGCACCTTTAAGAAAGCGTGGCTGTGCAAGGTTTACGAGGCCGACAGCAGCGCCGCGGCCCTCTATATCCTGGAGCTGCAGGCAAGCGAAACCGACACGAACGCCACCATTGTCGTCCTCCTGCCCGACGGCACCTGGTATGATTCCAAGGGCGGCGCCGGCGTATTGAAGACGGCCAGCATGCCGCAGACTGACGACTATACCGGCGCTACCAGCATCGATCTCAACTCCGTGCAGGGCGAGCCGGTGGAGCTCAGTTTTGAGGGAGCCAACACCGTTCTCACCGACGCGGCGGACAGCGACGGCGTCAACATCAAATCCAACAACGTGACCATCGTATCCAAGGACGGACAGATCTTCTCCAAGGACAATCCGATGGTCATCGCCCCGGAGACCGGCGATCAGGTGAACCTCCAGCTGGTGGCGCAGAAGAACACCGACGGAACCTATTCCGGCGACTACGCCGGCAAGGCCTACGTCACCACCGTTACCGGCCAGGCGGACGCCGACAAGGTCACCAAGAACGTCAACCTCCACGATACCACCATCGCCACCGACAAGGGGCTGCTGGATCTCACCACCGCCGCCGGCAGCATCATCGCGAAGGACGCGGTGAACATCAAGGGCGGCGCGGCGCTGAACATCACCACCGGCACCGGCAGCGTGACCCTGGGCGACCGGGACAACGCGTCCGGCGACCACACGGTGAATGTGGACGGCAGCCTGAACATTGCCACCGGCACCGGCAGCGTGAATTTGAGCGATGTGGACGCCGCCAAGGGCAGCACCGTCGCCGTTACCGCCGGCACCACGGCGGGCTCTGCCGGAAACGACGTCACCGTGGATCGCGTGAACGTGGACGGAATCTTTAAGATCACCACCTCCGGCGGCAGCCTCCTCCGAAAGGACGGGGACTCCCTCTTTACCGTGGGCGCCGACGCGGACGAGGCGGGCAGCTTCCTCAGCATCGGCGGCGATATCGGCACGGCTGCAAATCCCTTCCGGATCAACATCCTGCCGGATACCGCAGGCAAGACCCAGGTGCTGGGCATCACCAAGGTCGTCAACACCTTCCTGACCCAGGTCACCTCCATCCCCACGGACACCGACCTGCCGCATACCGGCAGGGAAGAGGGCGCGGCGGAGGATACCACCCACGACGAGGCCATCGGCGACATGAGCACATCCGACAAGCCGGTGGACGTCACACTCAGCAGCGAGCCTCAGGCCATCGCAGCCCAGCTCGTCTCCGGCTATGCCGGCGGACGGGTGACGCGCCAGGCGCTTCTGGGCCTGGTCACCGCCGGCGCGTTTACCGGCGCACAGGTTAAATCCACGCTGGGCGTCACCGATCAGCAGATCACCGCCAAGGCCGGCGAGCTGAAGACGGCCGGAACGGCGGAGGAGCTTACGGCGCTGGCTGCAAAGCTGAACCTGAGCGTGACCCCGCTGGAAGCCAAGCTGGATCTCAGCGTGCTGGACGCATCCACCGACGGCATGGACACTGCGGCGCTGGAAGCGCACAACGAGGCGGTGGCGGCGCTCCGGGCAGCACTCAGTGAAAAACTGGGCGCAGCCTATTCCGAGACCATGACCCCCGCTTCGCTCCGGCAGGCGTATGAGACCTACTACACGGGCAAGCTCACCGCATACCGCACCGCCGTGGCGGAGGCCTATACCCAGGGCCTCACCGGCCGGTTTGCAAAGACGGACGCCCTGCGTGCGGACGATCTGGCGTGGATTCTGGATTCCGGCATCACAGACGCTGACGCGGGCCTCACGGCTTTGCTCACCGCCGCCATCGCCGCCCGGAAGAACACGGCGGAGCAAAAGACCGACGGAGAGGGCAATCCACTCTATCTGGACACCGTTACCGGCGCGGAGACTACCAGCGCAACCACGATTCAGGACGGAAGCCCCGTCGACAACACCCCCGTCTACAAGACGGTTCCCGTTCTCTCCGATACGGACGATCTCTTCCCGCTTTACTGGCAGTCCCTCAGCAGCGTCCAGAAGCAGGAACTGATGGCGCAGGCCTGGGCCAAGGTGGACGGCGAGCACTATCCCGCCCCCGCTGACGACGACACCCAGCCGCCCCGGGAGCTGACGCTCCATATCGGCACCAGCACCGGCGACAGCTATATCCTGAACATCGGAGACATTACCGTCACCCAGGACAGCGGCGTATTCAGCGCTGGCGAGGTGGCCTCCACCCACGGCGACGTGACCGTGATCAACACCAGCGGCTCCATCGCGGGTGTGGAAGACAAGGCCGCGGACTATACGGGCGCGGACACCGAATCCAACATCTACGGCGAGAACCTCACGCTGAAAGCCGAAAACGGGCTCATCAGCCACGTCAGGACCGAGCAGAAGTCCTGGCCCAGGACCACCATCGCCAACATCGGCAAGGAGCTGATGAATAAGACCTACGCGGAGATCACGGCGGCAAACGGCAGCTGGCAGCTGAAGCGCGCCGCAGACGGCACACTGGCCATGATCTTCAAGGTGGACTTCACGGCGGTGCGGGATCTGAGCCGCACCATCGCCACCCACCTGACGGCCGCGGCCTCCGGCGACATCGAGCTTGCGGAGGTCACCGGCGATCTGGGCGTGGACAGCGTCACAAGCGTCAACGGCACCGTTGCGCTCAGCGCACCCGGCAGTATTCTGGATGCGTCCGCCGGCGACGCGGTCAACGTGTCCGCCGGAAAGGACGCCAGCCTCACCGCCGGCGGCACCGTCGGCACCAGCCAGGATTACCTGGACGTCCAGGTGGGGAACACCCTTACCGCGGACGCACAGGGCGACATCAGCCTGAACGCCGTGGGCAGCCTCACCGCTGTTACCGAAAGCGCCAACGGCCAGGTCAACGCGGACGCCCTGACGGACGGCGCGAACCTCACCCTCAGCAATGTCAGCGGCGACTTCCTCATCGGCTCCGTCCGGGCCTCCGGCACGGCGGCCATAACCGCCCAGGCGGGCATCGCGCTGGGCGACAAGCTGGGCCGCGCGGCGCAGGTCCAGGCCAAGTCCATCTCCCTCAGAGCATTGAACGGCGCCGTCGGCACGGCCGGCGCACCGGTGGATGTGGATACCGGCACCGGCACCCTCAGCGCCTCCGCGGTCAACGGCACCGTCTATCTCAACGAGCTCACCGGCGACGTGACCGTGGGAACGATTACCGCCAGCGGCGACGATTCCAACGGCGGCGGAGCGGTGAAGCTCACCGTGCCCGGCAAGGTCACCGTGGGCACCATCACCAGCACGGGCGGCGGAGACGTCACCATCAGCGCCGGCGGCAGCATCGCAGATTCCAACGCGGATACCCTCCGGGATCTGGCGGAAAAGACGGCGGCGGCAGCCGAGGCCAAGAGCGTCTATGACGCGGCCAGCGGCAAGGCGGGCGTCCTCCAGGCCTATGTGGACGTTCTGAACACGGCCGCAGGTGAGCTTGCCAACGCAAAGCAGCTTCTCGGGCAGAAGCAGAATGCTCTGACTGACGCGCAGAACGATTTGACGGCGGCACAGAATACCCAGTCCGACAGGGAGGCCGATGTAACCGTCGCCCAGACGGCCCTCAGCCAGGCACAGGCAGAGCAGGCAGACGCCGCGTCCGCCAAAGCCCAGGCCGAAACCGCCAAGAGCGCAGCCCATCAGGCGGTGATCGCGGCGGAGGCTCAGCTGGCCGAGCTGAAGCAAACGGTCCCCGAAGCGGAATGGCCCACGAATCCGGCCATCCTCGCCAAGCAGGCGGAGCTCACCGGAATTCAGACCGCCGCCAGCAGCGCCGATCAGGCTCTGACCGACGCGGAGAACGATCTCACGGCGAAGGACACCGCACTGACCGACAGCCAGGAGGCTCTGGACAATGCCCAGACGGCCCTGACCAATGCCCGGAAGGCAGCGGCGGAGAAGGAAGCGGCGGTGCAGACCGCCCAGGCCGCCGTGGAGCAGCAGCAGGCGGCGATCAAGGCGCTGATCGCGGACATCGATACCCGCACCTACGGCAATATTTCGGCGCTGAAGGGCGAGACGGATGTCCAAAGGGCCATCAGCGCGGTAAACAGCGAGAAGCAAACGGTGCAGCCGAAGCTGGATGCGGCAAACGATGCCGCGAATGCCGCTCAGATCACTCTGGATGCGGCAAACGATGCCGTGGCTGCCGCCCAGGGGGCGGCCGCCAACGGGATCACCACCGGCGGAGACCTGAATCTCAACCTCACCAACGGCGGCAGCATCGGCACCGCAGGCAGCGCCCTGGGCGCTACGGCGGCGGGCAATACCGTCATCACCGCCGGAGAGGGCAAGACGCTTGAAAATCTGTATCTGGAGAGCGGCGGCGATGTAAAGCTCGCCCCCGTCACCGTTACAGGCGAGGCGGGCATCACCGCCCGGGGAGACATCACCGGCACAGCGGAAACCGGCGGCACTGTAATTACCGCGAACAGCGCGGTTCTGCACGCCATCGGAAATTCCGTGGGCGCGGTGTCCAAGGCATTGAAGGTCAGCCTGAACCGCGTATCCGCCTCCGGCAGCAGCGTCTATCTCAGTAACGACAAATCCCTGACGGTGGACACCGTCACGGCAGGCACCGCAGCGGACATCACCGCCGCGGGAAGCATCACCGCCGGCACGCCCGGTCACAACATCATCGCGCCCAGCGCCGCACTCACCGCCAACGGCGGCAGCGTCGGCTCGGCGGACAGTGCCCTGAATGTCAGCGCCGGCACCGCTTCGGCCTCCGGCACGGACGTCTATCTCGAAAGCGACGGGGATCTGACAGTGGACCGCATTACCGCCTCCAACAAGGCGGAGCTCTCCGCCGGCGGCGCGGTCAAGGATACCGGCACGGCGGACGCCATCACGGCCAAGGATCTCACGCTGACTACCGGCGACGGCATCGGCCGTGCGGACAACACTCTCAACGTGCATGTGCCCGGCACCGTCACGACCGCCGGCGGCCACAACGCCACCTATCTCACCAACAGCTACTCCGCAGGCACCGGCGATACCGGCGGCGGAGGCGGCGGAGGCGGCGGAGGCAGCCTGACAATTGAGGTGACAACAGGGGAACACGGCAAGGTCACTCCGTCCGGCACCAGCGTAGAGGTAAAGGCGGGCAAGGACGCAATCTTCACCTTCCTCCCCGACCGGGGCTTCGATGTGAATCGGGTTCTGGTGGACGGCATCTCCGTTGGCTGGAGAAACAGCTACACCTTCCAGGCAGTCAGCGAAAACCACAAGCTGGAGGTCAGCTTCCGGCCCTGCCTGCTCCTGGACTTCACGGATGTGGATCTGGGCGCGTGGTATCACCCGTATCTGGATGAGATGCTGTACCGCAAGCTCTTTAAGGGCACCTCTCCCACCACCTTCACGCCTGACGGCGCCATGACCCGGGCCATGTTCGTCACGGTTCTGGGCCGCCTGGCCGGCGTGGATCCCACGCAGTACGCGGCCGGCGATTTCAGCGACGTGCCGGAGGGCTACTGGTGTGCGGGCTACGCCGCATGGGCCGCAAAGAACGGCATCGTTCTCGGCTACGAGGACGGCACCTTCCGGCCCACCCGGAGCATCTCCCGCCAGCAGATGGCGGCACTGCTGTACCGCTACGCCAAATTCACGGGTGCGGATGTCAGCGTGGGCGAGGACACCAACATCCTCTCCTATAAGGACGTGGGGCAGGCGGCGGAATACGCCATTCCCGCCCTGCAGTGGGCCTGCGGCGCCGGAATCCTCCAGGGCGACACCGACGGCTGCCTGACCCCGCTGCGCAGCGCAACCCGCGCAAATACCGCGGCCATCCTGGCCCGGTACTGTGCGCTGCCGGAGAAGTAAACTGATCACACAAGCGCAGAAATCCCGTCCGGCCTCAGGCCGGACGGGATTTTCACGCAGGTGCGGCCGGGTGTTGACCCGCCCGCCGGAAATGGATTATAATGAACCGGATAAGAGTTCCCGGGGTCGCGGGCCCCGGAAGCATACCGCGGAAAGGAGCCACCCGGAATGAAACAGCTGCTGATTGTGGAGGACGACCGCGCCCTCAGCCGGGGAATCTGCATGGCGCTGGAGAGCCCGGATCTCCACACGGCGGCCTGCTTTTCCCTGGGGGACGCGGCGGCGGAGCTCTCCCGCCGGACGGTTGATCTTCTGATCCTGGACGTAAACCTGCCGGACGGCAGCGGTCTGGAGTTTCTCCGCTCCCGCCGTCCGGCCCTGACCATGCCGGTAATCCTGCTGACCGCCAACGACCTGGAGACGGATATCGTCGCCGGGCTGGAGCTGGGTGCGGACGACTATATCACCAAGCCGTTTTCACTGGCCGTGCTCCGGGCCCGGGTGAACACCCAGCTGCGCAGGGGCACACCGCCGGACCGCGTTGAGATCGACGATCTGGCGTTTGACTTTGGGCGAATGGAATTTTTCCGCGGGGGTGCGGCGGTGGAGCTGAGCAAGACAGAGCAGAAGCTGCTGCGGATTTTGGTGGAGAACCGAGGCATCAAACTGTCCCGGGAGGATCTGGTGGACCGCATCTGGACCAGCGGCGCGCAGTATGTGGATGAAAACGCCCTGTCCGTCACTGTCAAGCGGCTGCGAGACAAGCTGGAGGAGCACCCCTCCCAGCCCCGCTATATCCGGACGGTGTACGGCATCGGCTACACCTGGGCGGTGAAGTGAATGGGAATGCCGGAGAGAATTGTGCTGGCCGCGGGACTCTGCGCGGTGCTGGCCGCCGCGGCGGCAATTTGGCTGAATCACCGAAAAATGCGCAAAATAATGGACGGATTGGAGCATATGCTGGACGATGCCATCCGGGGAGACTTTCGGGAGGACCGGTTTGACGAGAGTCTTCTGTCCTCTGTGGAGGCCCGGATGGCCGGGTATCTCACCGCCTCCGGCGTCTCCGGACAGGCGGTGCGGGAGGAGCGGGACAAGATTCGGGAACTGATCGCGGACATCTCCCATCAGACGAAAACGCCCATCGCCAACATCCTGCTCTATGCGCAGCTTTTGGAGGAGCAGGAGCTTCCGGACGAGAGCCGGAGGTGCGCGGAGGCACTGGCCCGGCAGGCGGAAAAGCTGAGCTTCCTCATCGGTTCCCTGGTGAAAACCTCCCGGCTGGAGACGGGAATCCTGACGCTGCATCCCCGTCCGGCTCCGGTGAGCGCCCTGCTGGCGGAGCTGGAGCGGCAGCTTGCACCCAAGGCCGCCCGGAAGGGCGTGGCCCTGACGGTGGAGGACGCGGAGATCCGGGCGGTGTTCGATCCCAAGTGGACGGCGGAGGCGCTGTGCAACGTGGCGGACAACGCGGTGAAGTACACGCCCGCCGGCGGACACGTCACGGTGCGTGCGGCGGCGTACGAGCTATTTGTCCGCATCGACGTGGCGGATACCGGCATGGGGATCCCGGAGGACGAGCTGCCCCGGATTTTTCAGCGGTTTTACCGGGCCCCCTCCGCCGCCGACGCGGAGGGCGTGGGTCTGGGCCTGTTTCTGGCCCGGGAGATCCTTTCGGAGCAGGGAGGCTATCTCAAGGCCGCGTCCCAGGTGGGGCAGGGCTCCGTATTCTCCCTTTTCCTGCCCATGGAGGGGACGTGTCCCTCCGGCGGGGAGTGAAATCCTTCAAAAGAGACAGAAGAAAATTTTCCCGGGAAAGAATGTGGAAAGATTCTTCTGCTAAAGTGTGTATCGTGGAACCCCCGATACACACTTTTTTTCATGGAGGATCGGACAAATGACCATTTTAGAGACAAAAGAGCTGCGCAAGATTTACGGCGCCGGAGAGAACGCGGTTCACGCGCTGGACGGCGTGACGTTTACTGTTGAAAAAGGGGAGTTCGCGGCTGTGGTGGGCACGTCGGGCAGCGGGAAATCCACCCTGCTCCACATGCTGGGCGGCCTGGATCGGCCCACCTCCGGCACCGTGACGGTAGACGGCCGGGAGCTTTTTTCCCTGAAGGACGAGGAGCTGACCATCTTCCGGCGGCGGAAGATCGGGTTTGTGTTCCAGAGCTTCAACCTGGTGCCGGTGCTGAATGTGGAGGAGAACATCGTCCTGCCGGTGGAGCTGGACGGCCGGGAACCGGATTACGAATATATCGGCCGGATTGTCGAGACGCTGGGACTTGCGGAGAAGCTCCGCAGCCTGCCGAACAATCTCTCCGGCGGACAGCAGCAGCGGGTGGCTATCGCCCGGGCGCTGGCGGCCAAACCCGCGATTCTGCTGGCGGACGAGCCCACGGGAAATCTGGACAGCCGCACCAGCCAGGACGTGATGGGCCTGCTTAAGGTGACGGGGCAGAAATTCGGCCAGACCATCGTGATGATTACCCACAACGAGGAGCTTTCGCAGATGGCCGACCGCGTGATCCGCATTGAGGACGGCCGGATCGTCTCCGGCGGGGAAACGGGAGGCGCGGCGAAATGATTCGCATCAAAAACCGCGGGACCGTCGCCAATCTTGCCCGCAGGAGCCTCCGGTCCGCCGGAACGCGCAACCGCGTCGCCGTGGCCGCCATCGCGCTGACCACGTTGCTGTTCGCGGCCCTTTTCACCATCTCCGGCACACTGGTGGACTCCTTTCAGCAGCAAACCTTCCGCCAGGTGGGCGGCAGCGCCCACGGCACCTTCAAAAATGTCACCGAGGAGCAGCTAAAAACGCTGCGGGACGACCCGCTGATCGTCAGGTCAGGCGCCCGGCTGCTGTTGGGGATGCCCGAGCGGGCGCCGTTCAACAAGGTGCACGCCGAGCTCAGCTACATGGACAAAAACTGTGCGGCCAGCTATTTCTGCACCCCCGACCACGGCGTGCTGCCGGAGGAAGGCACCAGGCAGATCGCCTGCGATACCCGGATTTTGAGCCTGCTGGGCGTGGAGCCGAAGCCGGGAGCTCGTGTGTTCCTCACTTATACCATCGGGGACGGCGCCGGCGCCGGCAAAGAGGTTTCGGACACCTTTACCCTGTGCGGCTGGTGGGAATACGACCCGGCGTCCAGCGCCAGTATGGCTCTGGTGCCGCTCTCCTATGTCAAGGAGCAGCTTTCTGGATATCAGTCCGCGGGAGGCAGCGACACCACCGGCACGTGGGATCTGAACATTTTTTTAAAGTCCAGCCGGCACATTGAGCGGGACCTGGACACGATCCTTGAAAACCACGGCTTCCAGAACGTTCGTCCCGGAAAGGACAACTACATCGCCGTGGGCGTCAACTGGGCCTATGTGGGCGCGCAGCTGGCGGGCCGGGCCGACAGGGGCACCATCGCCGCCATCGCCGGGCTGCTGGCGCTCATCATGCTCACAGGCTACCTCATCATCTATAATATTTTTCAGATTTCCGTGGCAGGGGACATCCGGTTCTACGGCCTTTTAAAGACCATCGGCACCACGCCCCGGCAGCTGCGCGCCGTCATCCACCGTCAGGCGCTGACGCTCTCCGCGGCGGGGATTCCCATCGGTCTGGCGCTGGGCTGGCTGACGGGCAGGGCACTGGTGCCGGCGGTACTGCGGACGCTGGATACCTATACCGGCGTCAGCGCGTCGGTCAATCCCCTGATCTTTTTGTCCGCCGCCGCGTTTTCACTCCTCACGGTGCTGATCTCCTGCGCCCGGCCCGGCCGCATGGCGGGCCGCGTTTCCCCGGTGGAGGCGGTGCGCTGGACAGAGGGCGGCGCGAAGCCCGCCAAAACCGCGGCCGCCCGCCGCAGCCGCCGGGCATCTCCGGCGCGGATGGCACTGGCCAATCTGGGCCGGAGCCGGAAGCGGACGGTGCTGGTGGTGCTGAGCCTGTCCCTGGCTGTGGCGCTGCTGGAGATTACCTGCATCTTTACGGGCGGCTTCGATATGGACAAATATACCGGCCATTTTACCGCCTCCGACTTTGTCCTGGGCAGCGCCGGATACTTCCGGCACAGCGGCTCCTTCGACGCCGACAAAGCGGTGCCCCAGAGTGCCATTGACGCGGTGGAGGAGCAGGGCGGCATCACAAAGAGCGGCCGGATCTACGGTTTCACCGGCAGCGCCGATACCCTGGTCACCAAGCAGCAGTTTCAGAGCACGCTGCCCGACTGGCTGAGTGAGGACGACAGGGAGCAGATGACCCGGCAGGCAAAACAGAATAACGGCTGCTACTCCCAGTCGCTCCAGCTCTACGGCATGGAAAACGCGCCGCTGGACCGTCTCAGGGTGGTGGAGGGTAGCCTTGCAGATCTAAAGGATTCCGGGAAAAACGCCATCGCCGCCGTCTACTGGACCGACGACTACGATAAGCCCAAAACCCATACGAACTGGGTCAAGGTGGGCGATCAGATCACCGTCCGGTATGTGGACGAGGTGGAGTATCGCAGCAGGGAGACCGGAAAGCGCATCGCCGATCCCGATCAGACCGACGAGAGCTGCACCGTCGAGGTCACGAAGTCCCACACCGCAACCTATACCGTGGCGGCGCTGGTCACCGTACCCAACGCCATGAACTACCGGTACTACGGGAGCCCGGAGTTCGTGCTGAACGCCGGAGTTTTTCAGCGTGACACCCACACTTCCAATATTATGACGTATCTTTTTGACACAAAAAAGAGCGCCGACGCGCCCATGGAGCAGTTCCTCAAAAATTACACGCAGACCGTGAACCCTCTGCTGGACTACGAGTCCAAGGCCACCTACGCCGCCCAGTTCAACGGCTTTCGGAGCATGTTCCTGCTGGTGGGCGGCGCCCTCAGCGGCGTCATCACACTGGTGGGCGTGCTGAATTTCTTCAATGCGGTGCTGACCTCCATCTTCACCCGGCGGCGGGAGTTCGCCATGCTCCAGGCGGTGGGCATGACGGGCCGCCAGCTCAAGACCATGCTGGTGTGGGAGGGAGTGCTCTACGCCCTGCTTTCCGGCGGGCTGAGCCTGGCGCTGAGCCTGCTGCTGGGACCGCTGCTGGGCAAGGTCATGAACGGCACCTTCTGGTTTTTCACCTACCGCTTCACCCTGATTCCGGTAATGGCCGAGATTCCCGTCTTTCTGGCTTTGGGTGCCGCGCTGCCGCTGCTGGCTTACCGCCCCATCGCCCGCCAGACCATCGTGGAGCGCCTCCGCGGTGTGGAATAACCGCCGGCACCCCCGGCCGGAGCGGGGCATACACTGGCAGGGGGTGACATCGTGGCAATTCGAATTTTTATCGACCAGGGACATAATCCGTCGGGATGGAACACCGGCGCCGAGGGCAGCGGCCTCCGGGAGCAGGACGTGACCTTTGTGGTGGGCGCATATCTGGCGGATCTGTTGGATCAGGATCCCCGGTTCGATGTGCGGGTGTCCAGAGATACGCCGGATACGGTTCTGGGGACTTCCAATGCCAGCAGCCTGACCCGGCGGGTGGACATGGCCAACAGTTGGCCGGCTGACTATTTTCTCAGCATCCACTGCAACGCCAGTACCCTTCCCTCCGCCAACGGAACGGAGGCGTGCGTCTATGCCCAGTATACCCAGTCCTATTGGCTGGGCGAGCACATTCTCCACGCCATCGTCTCCAGCATGGGCACCAGGGATCGGGGCATGAGCCTCCGCCCGGGGCTGTATGTGCTGCGCAAGACGCAGATGCCGTCCGTGCTGATTGAGCTGGCGTTTATTACCAACGCGGAGGACGCGGCGCTGCTGGCGTCCGATCCCTACGGCTTTGCAGCCGCCATCTATGAGGGGCTGCTGAGCTACTTTGATATGGCTCCGCTGAAGGAATAGGGAATGAAAATTTTAAAAATGCAGAAAATCTCCGGGGCGCCCAGGCGTTCCGGAGATTTTTGACGCCCGGGGCCGCCGTCTCGTTTTTTGCCGCGGCGCGTCCGCGAAACCGGAGCGACAGACCCGGGGCCAAAGAAGCTGCTTTTCGGCGGGCAAATTTTCAGCTGTGAAAATTTACCGACAGGATCCGGGCATATTCGCCCTTTCGCGGGTCAAACTATGCTTGCGGTACCCAAAAGATCCACAAACAACAAAAAGACAATCTGAAAAGGAGAAAACGATTATGTCTAAGAATAACAACATCAACGTCCCTGAGGCCCGCAACGCCATGGATAAGTTCAAGATGGAGGCTGCTTCCGAGGTTGGCGTCAACCTGAAGGAAGGCTACAACGGCGACCTGACCTCCAAGCAGGCCGGCTCTGTCGGCGGCCAGATGGTCAAAAAGATGATCGAGAGCTACGAGAAGTCCCTGTAACTTCTCTGCAAAAAAGGAGCGGGCCCCGAAAAATCGGGGCCCGCTCCTTAATCGCTGCGATTTTTGCCGCCGGAACACGCTTATTCCGCCAGTGCGCGGATCGCCGCCGCGTAGATCTTGGCGTTCAAAACCAGGCGGTCCAGCTCGATATACTCGTTGGGCTCGTGCTCGGGGGCGGGAACGCCGGGGAACACGGGGCCGAAGGCCAGAATGTTGGGAATGGACTTGGCGTACGTGCCGCCGCCGATGCACTTGGCGGGGGAGTTGTCGCCGGTGAATTCCCGGTAGACAGCCAGCAGCTTGGTGACCAGCTCGCACTCGGGGGCCTGATAGAGCGCCACGCCGTGGTTGTTGCCGGCGATGCTCCAGCCGGCCTTTTCAAAGGCGTCGTTCAGCTTGGGGCCGCAGTCCTCGTACGTGTAGGTGACGGGCCAGCGGTAGTTGATGGTGAACCGCACCGCGGAGGCGCCGTCCTTCCCCTCGTCGCAGCGGGCCATGCCCAGGTTGAAGCTCAGGGTGCCGGAGCGGTCGTCCCGGAGATCAATGCCGAAGTGCTTGCCCACGGTGTCCATGCCGATCATGTCGGCAATGTAGCCCACGGCAGCTGCGGCGTCCCCGCTGAGGGGAAGCTCCTTGAGGAACATGCACAGGCGGCCGATGGCGTTTTTGCCCAGCTCCGGCCGGGAGCCGTGGGCGGAGACGCCCTCCGCCTCGATGCGCGCGCCGGCAGCGGTGCGGGTTACACGGATCACATCCGTGCCCTCCGGAAGCTTGGCGTCCGCGGGGCAGGCGATGTCGGCAGAGGCGTGGGCGGGCACGATGTTGGGAGCCGTGCCGCCGGTGAGGCTCAGCAGCCGCCAGTCGCCGCTCTGGTGAAGTTTCTTCTCGAAGGTTACGTCGCACACGCCCTTCTCGCCGTTGATCAGGGGGTACTCGCCGTCCGGCGTAAAGCCGGTGGCGGGAATCTCGCCGCCGTGCTCCAGATAATACTGCATATCCGCGCTGCCGGTTTCCTCATTGCAGCCAAAGACGATGCGCACCCGGCGCTTGGGCTCGAAGCCCTCGTCCTTCAGCGCTTTCAGCGCGTACACGGAGGCAATGATGGGGCCCTTGTCGTCAATGGTTCCGCGGCCGTACAGCTTGCCGTCCTGCTCAGTGGCCTCGTAGGGCTTGCAGACCGTCCAGCCGTCGCCCTCAGGCACCACGTCCAGGTGGCCCAAGACCATGACCATTTCCTTGCCCTCGCCGTACTCGGCCCAGCCGCAGTGGCCGTCCATATTGTGGGTGCGGAAGCCCAGCTTCTTGCACAGCTCCAGAGCCGCCGCAAGGCAGTCGGCGGCGCCTTTTCCGTAGGGTGCGCCGGGCGCGGGAGCGTCCTGTACGCTCTTGATGTTCACCAGGGTTTTCAGCGCGGCGATCATGTCGGGGCGGAGCTGCTCAATCTGCGTGTTCAAATCCATAATCATTGCCTCCCAGCATAGTAATAACAGTTTTGCGCGGAGCCGCTCCTCCGCCGCTTGGGGCGGAGGAGCGGAGAGGGACAGTTTTCAGGGGGTGACCTTTTCAATATAGCGGCACTGGCTCTCTACCTGGGAGAGGAACAGGGACAGCCGGTCGTAGAGCGGCTCTACCTGGTCGCCGTATTGCGCCCGGAGTGCCTCGCCGATCTCCCGCACGGCGGTTTGGCCGTCGATTCGGCGAAAGACGAAGCTGCCGTAGGAATCCAGGGTAATGCGCTTGTATTCCGGGATTTTGGCGTGCAGCCTGCCGCGGAAGAAACGCTGAATGGCGTGATCCTGCGGCTCCAGCACGGTTACGATCCCGTCGTCGCCGATCTCCAGGGGAAAACGATCCGAGATGCGGAAGACCACATCCAGCAGGTTTTCACTCTTACTCGGCATGCTTGGTATTGACCTTCATAATAGGCAGAATGGTCAGAACCACCAGAGCGATGAGCATCAGGAAGGCCATTCCGTTGCCGGCCGCAAAGCCGGTGGGAGCGGTTCCGCTGATGACGCCGGTGACCTGGAGGATAATGCCGATGAGACCGATGATGGAGCCGCCGGCCACCAGACCGGAGGACAGGCTGATGCCGTTGGAGACGCGGGAGTCCCGCTCAGCGTCGCTCTTGCAGAGCTTCTCCACCAGAACGCGGATCAGGGCGCCCAGCAGAATGATGGAGGTGGTGGAGATGGGCAGATAGAAGCCGATGGCAGCCGTCATAACGGGCAGGCCCAGCAGGTAGAACACGATGCCCAGAACGGCGCCCGCGATGATCATGACCCAGGGCAGCTTGCCGGACATGATGCCGGAGGTCAGGGTGGCCATCAGGTTGGCCTGGGGAAGCGCGAAGGGAACGTTGTCGCCGGTCATGGACAGCTGGGGAGCCAGCAGCAGGATGACGCCCGTGACAACCGCCACGCCCACCACGCAGGCGATGGTGAAATACTTGTCCATTTCAGCCTTCTGCCCGCCGATGACATAGGAGACCTTCTGGGACTGGCAGTAGCCGCCGGCGGCGGCGATAGCCGTGACAATGAAGGTGCCGAACATCAACAGGGCCTTGTTGTCCAGATTGGTGGTCCAGCCCATGCCCACAAACAGCAGCGTCACCACCACAATGGAGGCGATGGTCATGCCGGAGACGGGGAGGTTGGAGGTGCCGATGGTGCCGGTCAGACGGCCGGAGACGATGGTGAAGAGCAGGGACAGCAGCATGGACACGACGGAGGCCAGGATGGCCATGGCGATATTGCCGCCGGACACCATGAAGCCGCCGATAAAGCAGATTACCACGCCGCCGATCATCAGGAACTTCTCCAGATTGCCGCCCTTGCCGCCGGATTTGGCGTTGCGGGTTTCGCGGATGGAGGATGCCACGGTGGGGATCAGCTTGATGGCGCTGATGAGGCCGCCGGAGAGCATGATGCCCGCGCCGATATATTTGACGTAGCTGCCGGAGATGTCGCCCACCGTCATGGCGCTGATGGCCACGGAGGGGTTGTTCCACACAGCGGCGGCGCCCTGTCCCAGAGCGGCGAAGTAGCCGATCAGGGGGATGACCACGAAGTTGGCCAGAATGGAACCGGCAAACATGCACAGTGCCACGGGCAGGCCCACGATAAAGCCGATGCCCACCAGCAGGGGGTTCACCTCAATCTGGAATTTCCACTTGTAAAACGTCTCGTTGACGAAGCTGACCACGTTGTTGCACACATTCAGAAAGGAACTGGTGAACACGGTCAGAACGCCGCCGATGCCGAAGCCGATGCCCATGAAGCGAATGGAGTCCTTAGCGCCCTCGGAGGCCACCAGCGTCTCGGAAATCGCCATGGATTCGGGATACATCAGTTTGCCGTGCTCCTGCACGATCAGGTAGTTGTAGACCAGCGTGGTGCAGGCCAGGCCGAACAGCGCGCCGCCGACACCCACCACAAAGCCCTCCAGGAAGGAGATCTTGGTGCCGATGAGCAGAACGGCGGGGAGCACGAAGATCATGCCGCTGGCGATGGATTCACCGCCGCTGGACATGCCCTGAATCAGCGTCTTGCCCAGGATACCCTTTTCCTTGGCGAAGATGGCAATAAATACGGAACCCAGAATGGAGCCGGGGATGCCCGCCGCCACGGTCAGACCGGCCTTCATGCCGGAATACGCCGTGGACGCGCCGAACAGCGCCGCCAGCAGAATACCGATGATCAGAACGGCTGTGTTGCCGCCGATCCGGGAGCCGGAAGAGATGTACGGAACATAGTCCTTGCCGGCTACGCCGCCGTATGCCTCTTTGGACAGCTTTTTATTCATATCAAATTCCTCCTAAAAACGTCATGCTTTTACCCATCGCGCCGGTTTTGCGCGATGAGAAGCAAGGAATACCATTGTCGCGGTTTGGCTCTCCCAAGGGGGGCGGCAGGCACCGAGCCCCTCCCGATTCGATGCGCCGCATGGGGACTTTGCCGGGCAATCGCTGTTTTAAATAAAAAAGAACAGGCAAGAAAAGATTCTTTGTAAGGTTTCCACATTTTTGTCATTTTTAGCCGGCCAACACTCATAAAAACACAGAAGCGAAAAAAAGTCAACCCCGCCCGGGTGTCCGCGTGCTGGGAATATTTTTTCAAAAAATGTTTTTTATGAGGAAAAAGGTCGCAATCATACGGATTTTGGGAGTGGGAGTTGTCCAAATAAACAAAAAAATTTTTTTCAACAAAAATGCAGAAAATCAACGCGTTAAAGTGATAATATCCTAAAAAAATGGACAAATCCACATAAAAAATTTTATTTTACCCCATGCGCTGTACTCGTGGCAAAGACCTGTGTCCGGCAGATTCCCGCCGGGGAGGGCCGGCCGCCGTTGGGGCCGGCAGGGAGATTGTCTTATTTTTCCAACGTGCGCTTTACAAATGGAGGCGCCAATGCTATCTTGAAGAAGGAAAACAGTGTGCGGACGGAGAGCCGGGAGCACCGCATGCGGAAAGGCGGAAACAAAATGGAAAATATAACCAGGCCGTATGAACGGCTGCTCCGGTATACGCGCTACGAGACGGCGTCGCGGGAGGGTGTGGAAAAGAGCCCCTCCACGGATTCCCAGCTGGTATTTGCCCGGGCGCTGGCGGAGGAGCTGCGCGCCATCGGCGTTGGGGACGCGGCGGTGGATGAAAACGGCTACGTGTACGGTTCAATCCCCTCCAATGTGCCTGGGTGGAAGGGGACGACCATTGCGCTGCTGGCGCATATGGACGTCTCCGCCGCGTCGCCCTGCGAGAACGCTCACCCCCGGGTGGAGGCCTATGCGGGCGGAGATCTGCCGCTGGGCGGCGGCGTGGTGCTGAGGGAGAGCGATTTCCCCGAGCTTTCCCGGTATGCGGGCAAATCACTGGTGGTGACAGACGGCTCCACGCTGCTGGGCGCCGATGACAAGGCCGGGATTGCGGAGATCATGACCATGGCCGAGCGGCTTTTGCGGGACGACACCCTGCCCCGGGGCGACCTGCGGATCTGCTTTACCCCGGATGAGGAGATCGGCAGCGGCGCGGAGCTGTTGGATCTTGCGCGGCTGGGCGCGGACGCCGCCTATACGCTGGACGGAGAGGCCTTCGGCGGCGTGGAGTACGAGACGTTCAACGCGGCCGACGCCAAGCTGCGCTTTTTCGGCGTCAGCGTGCATCCCGGCAGCGCCAAGGGCGTGCTGCGCAACGCGGTGCTGATGGCCGCGGAGTTTATCGACGCGCTGCCCCGGGATCAGTTCCCGGAGACCACCGAGGGCTATGAGGGCTATTTCTTTGCCGAGGGTCTGGCGGGAACCGTGGAGAGCGCGGAGCTTCACTGCCTGATCCGGGATCACGACGCCGAAAAATTTGCGGCACGCAAGGCGTTTTTGCAGGAGCTGGCGGCGAAGATGAATCAGAAGTACGGGCCGGGAGCGGTGGAGCTCACGCTGACCGACAGCTACTACAATATGCGGGAAAAGCTGCTGCCGGCGCATCAGGATCTCATTGACGCCGCCTACGCGGCGGTACGGGCCGCAGGAGGCCAGCCGTTCTCCCTGCCCGTCCGGGGCGGAACGGACGGCGCGCGTCTGTCCTTCCGGGGACTGCCCTGCCCCAATCTGGGCACGGGCGGCGGGAACTACCACAGCCGTCTGGAATACGCCTGCGTGGAGGATATGGACCGGTGCGTGGACATGCTGGTGGAGATTGCCGCACATTACGCCAAAAACCAGGCATAAAAGGCTGGAAGCGCCGCAAAAGGGATTTGCCTCTTTGAAAGACAGGAGAGGGCCCCGGGATTTTCCCGGGGCCCTCTCCGCGCTTGGAAAAGCGCCCGGCCGCCGAAGTTCGGCGGCCGGGCGCAGGAATTCATGCGGGGAACGGATCAGTCGGCGATGTCGGCATACTGGAAGTACCAGTAGCCGTACGGGCTGTGCCATGCGCCGGTGATCTTGGAGCTTTGCAGATAGAAGTCGTTGTAGTAGGCGATGGGGATGCAGGACATATCGGCCATCATGATGTCCTCAGCCTGATGCAGATAGCCGGAACGGGTCTCAGGATCGGTCTCGGCTGCGGCTTTCGCCATGGCGGCGTCGTATTCCTTGCTGTTGTACTTGCCGTCGTTGTTGCCGTTGGTGGAGACCATCAGATCCAGCATGTTGGAAGGATCGTTGTAGTCGAACAGCCAGCCGTTGCGGCTAGCCTGATAGTCACCGGCGCGGCGCAGCGGGGTGAAGGAGGCCCATTCAACGACGCTGACCTCCGTGTTGATGCCCAGTTCCTTCCAGGCCTGCTGGAGGTACTGCGCAACCACCTTGTGGTAGCCGGCGTCATTGGTGGAGTAGGTGATGGTGGGGAAGCCCTTGCCGCCGGGATAGCCGGCGTCGGCCAGCAGCTGCTTGGCCTGTTCCAGGTTGGCCTTGTAGTCCTCGGAGATATAGGGCTTGCCGCCGTTGGCGTTATCCATGAAGTTGCTGCCGTCCCAGTCGGCGACACCGGTGCCCAGGAAGTTATAGGCGGGGGTGTAGACGCCGTCCATCAGGGTGTTGGCCACATAGTCGCGGTCGACGGCCAGGCTCAGAGCCTGACGCACCTTGGGATCGGAGAACTGGGGCAGCGTGTCGTTCAGACTCACATAGTAGGTGCCCAGATCGGGATCAATGTGGAATTCGGAATTTTCACGCAGGCCAGCAATTTCGGCGGTGGGGACGTCCTTGATCATCATGGCCTCACCGGTCTTCCATGCGCCGTAAGCGGCGTTGGGATCCTCCATCAGCAGGAGCTTGATGGAGCCCAGCTTGATGGAATCGGCGTCCCGGTAATACGGGTTCTTGGTGAACATAATGTAGGAAGAGGGGACCCACTCGCTGATATAGAAGGGGCCGTTGCAGATATAGCTCTCGGGCTTGGTGGCCCAGGAGTCGCCGTTTTTCTCAATGGTGGCCTGATTGACGGGGCTGAGGGTTGCGAATGCAGCCAGCTTGTCAAAATAGGCGCAGGGATGAGCCAGCTTGACGACAAAGGTCTGATCGTCGGGAGCGGTGACGTTCAGCGCGGTGGGGTCGCCCGCCGCGGCCTTGTCCCAGCCTTCAACCATGCCCAGAACCGTCTCGCCGTAAGGAGCGGCGGTCTTGGGGTCGGCCACGCGCTGCCAGCTGTACACAAAGTCCTTGGCAGTGAGAGCGGAGCCGTCGGACCACTTGAGGTCCTTGCGCAGATGGAAGGTCCAGGTGAGGCCGTCCTCGCTGGTCTCCCACTTTTCAGCGGCGCCGGCGATGACCTTGTTATCCTTGTCGATGTTCAGCAGGCAGTCAAACGCAAAGATCAGCATGTTGCCGCCGTCCACTGCGCTGTTCAGGGCAGGGTCGATGGTCTCGGGGTTGGGGCCGATCTCGGCTACCAGCTGCTTGCCGGCGGCCGCGCCGCTGCCGGCGGCGGAGCCGCTGGGTGCGGAGTTCTTATTGCCGCAGCCGGTGAGGCACAGAGACAATGCCATCACGCATGCCAGCAGGAGTGCTAAGCTTCTTTTCATTTCTTCATTCTCCTCCTTTATATTTGGGCTCTTCTGCCCGTTTCAGGCCCCCTCAGACCTGAAACTTTTTTATATTATACTCGTAAAAAAAGACGAAGTAAACAGGAATATGGTTTAATTCGGAAAAGTGCGGAATGGTTATTTCACCCGATCCAGATGATGGCAGGCGGCGAAGTGGCCCGGACTGACCTCTTTCCACTCAGGTTCCGACTGGGCACAGCACTCGTCGGCATAGGGGCAGCGGGTGCGGAACCGGCAGCCGGAGGGGGGATTGACCGGGCTGGGGACGTCGCCCTCCAGCACGATGCGGTGGGTGGCGCGGTTGACCTCGGGATCCGCGATGGGGATGGCGGAGATCAGACTGCGGGTGTAGGGATGGACAGAGTGGAAGGTGAGCTCGTAGCTGTCCGCCAGCTCCACCAGCTTGCCCAGGTACATCACGCCGATGCGGTTGGAGATGTGCTTGACCACGCTGAGGTTGTGGGCGATAAAGAGATAGGTGAGCCCCATTCTCTCCTGCAGATCCTCAAACATATTGACCACCTGGGCCTGAATGGACACGTCCAGGGCGGAGATGGGCTCGTCGCAGACGATGAACTCCGGATTCACCGCCAGGGCCCGGGCAATGCCCACCCGCTGGCGCTGGCCGCCGGAAAATTCGTGGGGGTAGCGGTTGGCGTGTTCGGAGTTGAGGCCCACCAAGCTCAGAAGCTCGATGATGCGGTCCCGGCGCTCCTGCGCATTTTTGGCCAGGTGGTGGATGTCGATGGCCTCGCCCACGATGTCGCCTACCGTCATGCGGGGATCCAGACTGGCGTAGGGATCCTGGAAGACGATCTGCATTTTTCTGCGGTAGGGGAGCATGTTGACGTGGGTAATATCCTTGCCGCTGTAGAAAATTTTGCCGGCGGTAGGCTCATAGAGCCGCAGAAGCGTGCGGCCGGTGGTGGTTTTTCCGCAGCCGGACTCGCCCACCAGCCCCAGTGTCTCGCCCCTGTTGATAAAGAACGACACATCGTCCACGGCTTTGACGACTTTCTTTTCAAAGAGCTTGCTGCCCGCCACGGGAAAGTATTGCTGCAGGTGCTGCACTTCAACCAGTTTTTCGTTTTCCATCATGCCTTTTCCTCCTCCCGGCCCTCAAGCGCGGCTTTGTTCAGCAGCCAGCAGGCGCTGTAGTGGGCGTCGGTCAGGTGCGTATACTCCGGCATGGACCGCAGGCAGATCTTCATGCAGGCGCGGCAGCGGGGGGCAAAGGGACAGCCTGCCGGGGGATTGAGCATATCCACCGGGGTTCCTTCAATGGGAATCAGACGCTTGTGCTCTTTTTCATTCAGGTTGGGAATGCTGGCGATGAGCCCCTTGGTGTACTCGTGGGCGGGATGGTAGAAGATATCGTCGGTGGGGCCGCTCTCCACGACCTTGCCGGCGTACATCACCGCGATGCGGTCGCAGGTGCCGGCCACCACGCCCAGGTCATGGGTGATGAGGATGATGGCCATGCCCAGCTTCCGCTTCAGATCCATCATCAGCTCCAGAATCTGGGCCTGGATGGTCACGTCCAGAGCAGTGGTGGGTTCGTCGGCGATGAGCAGCTTGGGCTCGCAGGCCAGGGCAATGGCGATCATGACACGCTGGCGCATGCCGCCGGAGAGCTCGTGAGGATACTGCTTGAGACGCTTGTCGGGCTCGTTGATGCCCACCAGGGACAAAAGCTCCCGGGCCCGGTCATTGGCCTCTTTTTTACTTTTGCCGGTATGCAGGAGAATGACCTCCCGGATCTGGTCGCCGATGGTGTACACCGGGTTGAGACTGGTCATGGGATCCTGAAAAATGATAGAAATCTCATTGCCGCGCATCTTGCGCATTTCCCGCTCGGACATCTTGTTGATGTGATGGCCGTTAAACCAGAGATCGCCGCCGATAATCCGGCCGGGATAGGCGGTGAGGCCCATGAGGCTGTATGCGGTGACGGATTTTCCGGAGCCGGACTCGCCTACGATGCCCAGCACCTCTCCCTCCTTGACATAGAGAGAGACGTCGTTCAGGGCCTTGACCTCTCCGGCGGGGGTAAAGAAGGAGAGCCGCTCATGCTGAACGTCTACCAGGTACTCGGGGTTGTGGATATTCTGCGGGACCTCCGCAGCGGAGGCGGCGGAAACCGTATTCTGTTCCTTATTCATAGCGCACCCTCCTTTCTCAGCTCTTCATCTTCGGGTCGAATGCGTCCCGAAGACCGTCGCCGAACAGGTTGAAGCTGAGGATAATGAGACTGATGAGCAGAGCCGGCGCCAGCAGCAGATAGGGGTAGGAGTTGAGACCGTTGAGGCCGTCGCTGGCAAGAGAGCCCAGGGAGGGCATGGGGATGGCTACGCCCAGTCCCAGAAAGCTCAGGAAGCTCTCGGTGAAGATGGAGGAGGGAATCTGCAGCGTGGTGGTGACGATCAGCGTGCCGATGCAGTTGGTCAGCAGGTGCTTGCGGATGATCCGGCCGCTGCCGGCGCCCAGAGCCCGGGCGGCGGTGACGTACTCGCTCTGCTTCAGGGTCAGGATCTGGCTGCGGACGATCCGCGCCATGCCCACCCAGTAGAGAAGGGCAAAGACGATGAAAATACTGATGAGGTTGACGCCTACCGTCTGGATCCACTGGAACCCCGGCTTCAGGGCCAGGGCCGCCATTGGCTTTTTCAGCGAGAAGGACAAAAGGACGATCAGCAGGATGTCCGGTACGGTGTAGATGATATCCACGATCCGCATCATGATGAGGTCGGTGACGCCGCCGAAATAGCCGGCGACGGAGCCGTAAACTGAGCCGATGAGCAGAATGATGGCGGAGGCGATCAGACCGACCAGAAGGGAGATCCGGCTTCCCATCATCACGCGGATGGCATAGTCGCGGCCCAGATTGTCCGTGCCGAGAATATGGGGAAAGAGCTTTTCTCCGGCTGCGATCCGGGCCTGCTCGTCGGCAGAGAAGGTCATGGGCGAGAGATAGACGGCGCCCTTGATCTGCTGTTCGTATTTATAGGGGTAGAAGCTGGGGATGACGAAAGCGAAGATCATCACCACCAGAATGACGCACAGACTGACCATGGCGATTTTGTTTTTGCGCAGACGCCGCATGGCGTCCTTCCAGAAGCTGACGCTGGGGCGCAGCTGGACGAGGCTTTTCCGCTCCTCCTCGGTGGCGGGCAGAAAATCGTCCGGATTGAGCTGAAAGCTCAGCGGATTCTTTTTCATCATGGTACGTTCCCCCTCATTTCAGCTGAATACGCGGATCGATAATCTTATAGACGATGTCGACCAGCACATTCATGACGATGATCAGCGAAGCGAGGAAAATCGTAGTGCCCATAATCACCGTATAGTCGCGGTTGGTAATGGAGCTGACAAACTGTCCGCCCAGGCCCGGAATGACAAAGATCTTCTCCACAATGAAGCTGCCGGTGATGGTGTAGGCCAGCATGGGGCCCACATAGGTCACCACAGGCAGAATGGCGTTGCGCAGGGCATGCTTAAAGAGGCATTTGGCCGGGGAGAGACCCTTTGCCCGGGCGGTGCGCATATAGTCCTGGCCGATGACGTCCAGCATGGACGAGCGCATCAGCCGGGTGATATAGGCCATGGGATAGAAGGACAGGGCAAAGACGGGGAGGACATAGTGCGCCGGGGAGGTGAGGCCGAAGGTCGGCAGCCACCCCAGGTGGACGCCGAAGAGGTACATGCCCACCGTGCAGATGACAAAGCTGGGGAAGGCGATGCCGCAGGTGGCCAGCACGATGATCAGATTGTCCGCCCATTTGCCGCGGTTCAGCGCGGCGACGCTGCCCAGCGGAATGCCCACGGCCAGAGCCAGCAGGACAGCCAGACCGCCGATCCGGGCGGAGACGGGAAAGCGGCTTTTAATGATGTCGGAGACGTTCCAGCCCCGCTGCTTGAGGCTGAGGCTGAAGTCGCCGTGCAGAATCCCGTTCATGTAGTTTTTGTACTGGATGCCCAGAGGCTTGTCCATGCCGAATTTTTCATTCAGCGCGGCCTGCGCCTGGGCGCTGATGGATTTTTCCGCTACAAACGGGCCGCCCGGCACGTTGTGCATCAGAAAAAATGTGATGGTGGCCACCAGGAAAATCGTCAGGACAGCCAGAATCACGCGCTTGATAATATATTTTGCCATACGTTGATACACCCTCTTATTCTCAGTGTGGATACAGAAAGACCGGCGGACTCCCCTCAAGTCCCGCCTTTCCGCTGTGCCGTTCAGAAAAAGGTGCAACCTCTCCCCGAAGAGGATCCCGTCCGGCACGTGGTCTGCGGAGGTTCCATAAACATTTATTTTACCACAGCACAAATATTTGTCAATTCAAAACACAAGCCGAAATTCTTCGCGGAGGCTTGAAAATGCTGGTTTTAAAGGCAAAAAGACAATAGATCCCATGGGAAGAAAAAAATGAAAAAACCGCCGGAACCCCAAAAAGCCGCCCGCCATCCCGGGGGAGGGGAATGGCGGGCGGCTTTCGCGCCGGGGGCGGGAGGCGAACGCCTCAGCTCCTAGGGGCGGGCTGCTGCTGGGTGATGCAGTGGATATTGCCGCCGCCGAAGGCGACCTCCCGGGTCAGAACGCCGACGATCTCCCGGTCGGGGAACATCTCCTGCACCTGGGATACCGCCAGGGCGTCGTTTTCGTCCCCGTACTGGGGCAGAATCACGGCGCCGTTGACGATGAGAAAGTTCATATAGGAGGCGATGCTGATCTCGCCGTCCTCCCGGGGCAGGGTGCCCTCCACGGCGTCGATGGTGGCGGCGCCCTCCAGCAGGCAGGGCTTTTTGGTCAGGCACAGCTTGTGGATTTTCAGACGGCGGCCCTTGGCGTCGGTGGCCTCACTGAGAGTTTTGTAGGCCTCCTGAGCCTCCCGGTAGAAGGGATTTTCAGGGTCGTCCGTCCAGATGCAGGCTGCCTCTCCCGGAGCCGTGAAGCAGGCCACGTCATCGATATGGCCGTTGGTCTCGTTGGGGTCGATGCCGTCCTTGATCCAGAGCACCTTTTCGCAGCCCAGGTAGCTGCACAGCATCGCCTCAATTTCCTCCCTGGATTTGCCGGGGTTGCGGCCCTCGGACAAAAGGCACATCTCCGTGGTCATCACAGTGCCCTCCCCGTCCACGTGGATGGAGCCGCCCTCCAGCACAAAGCCCTCGGTGCGGTAGGAGTCCACACCCTCGATCTCGCAGACCTTCCGGGCGATCTGGTCGTCGTTGGCCCAGGGGAAATAGAGCCCGTCCACCAGGCCGCCCCAGGCGTTGAACTCCCAGTCCACGGCCCGCAGTCCGCCCTTGCCGTCGATGACGAAGGTGGGGCCGCAGTCCCGGATCCAGGCGTCGTCGCTGACCATTTCCACCACCCGGATCTCCTCCGGGAGGCGGGCCCGGGCATTCTGATACTGGGCGGGGGAGGCCGCCACCGTCATCTTTTCAAACCGGGCGATGGCCTTGGCCACGTTGGCAAAGACCTCCTGGGCCGGTTTGGCGCCGCCGCGCCAGTTGTCGTTGCGCTCGGGCCAGATCATCCAGCAGCCGGTCTGCCGTTCAAACTCCGCGGGCATCCGGTAGCCGTCCTCCTTGGGCGTTGTGCCCACAATCCGTTTTGCCATGGAAAATACCTCCGTTTTGTTTTTAAGATTTTGCCGGGCGTCACCGGGCGGAATGTCTGCCGCGAACGGCGATCAGAATTTCCCCGACCACCAGAAAGAGCACCGAGCCGATGGTGATGGGCAGCGTCGCCCGAAGTGTCTCCGCGTCAAAGGACAGGGGGATGGCCGTGAAGATCACCGAGACCACGATGAGAATCATGGGGATCACGGCCAGCGCCTTGAGAAATCCCGGGCTCCCCGGCACCCGGAAGGGCCGCTCCGTGTCCGGGTCGTCCCGGCGGAGCTTTAAAAACGCGGGGAATACGGGCAGGTAACTCAAAAGGAACATCACCAGGTTCAGCGCAAAAAAGCTCCAAAACAGGGAGGAGTTGGGGAAGAAAGCGTCCATGAACACGCCCAGCAGGCAGACCAGAGACGCCACTACGCCGTTGGCCAGGGCGGCGCCGATGGGCATGTCGTTTCCGCTGCGGCGGCGGGCGAACAGGCGGGGCATATCGCCGTTGTCCGCGGCGTAGGCGGCGGTGGAGTTGACGCCCATAGACCAGGAGATCATGTTTCCGAACAGCGTAATGAGAAACAGCAGCGCCACGGTTCCGATGAAAAATCCGCCGGTTTTTCCCGTAATCAGGGACACGGCGTCCACCATGCCGGAGTCCGTGCTGATCTGGGAGGTGGGCACCGCCGCGCCGATGCCGAAGGCGGAGAAAAGGTAGATGGCCGCGATGACGATGCCTCCGGCGACGATGGCCTGGGGAATCTGCTTTTTGGGATCGGCCATGCTGTCGGCGTAGGTGCACACCACCTCGAAGCCCAGGAAGTTGAAGATAATCACCGAGATATAGGACAGGCTGTTCAGATCAAAGGACGGCAGGAAGGTGGCTGCGGCCATGTTGTTGACAAAGCCGTATTTGGAGACATAGTAGACGCCCAGAGCGCCCACCACCACCGCCAGCAGGATCTTGATGGCCGCGCTGAGATTGAGAATCACAATGCTGTCGCACACCGGGTAGAAGGCGATCCAGGTCACAATCCAGATAAAGGCCAGCTCGATGACCAGCGAGGAAAAGGTGCCGAAGGCCGCGCCGGTGATGGTGGTGAGCAGCGAGGGGCACATCACCGCCAGCGACGCCATCCACAGCGGAAAGTTGATCCAGTAGTACCAGGAGGCCCGGGCGCCCCATTTGGTGCCGGGGTATGCCTTGTTGATCCAGTCGTACAGGCCGCCGTCGCCCTGATAGGTGGTGCCCAGCTCCGAGGAGATCAGCCCGTAGGGCAGCAGGAAGGCGACGATCATAAAGATCCACCAGAAATACTGGCTGTTGCCGATGGATGCCACCGGCGCCGCCGCCTCCGCCACAAAGACCACGCAGATGACGGACAGAATGACGTCTGCCAGCCGGAATTGTTTTTTCTTCATTTTCAGAAATTCCTTTCCGCTCCGGCTTCCGGGCCGCAGGCCCCGAAGCCGGAGATGGGTTGAAGGCCGGAGTTACCGGCCGATGCGCTGGAACAGGAAGCGGTCCAGTTCCTCCTTGGCGCACTCCAGCTGCAGCTGGGTGGGCTGGGTGCGGTACCGGGTGAGATAGACCAGCAGGCCCCGCATGGCGGTGAGGCGGTTGCCAGCCTCCTCCCAGCACAGGGAGGAGTCGGAGTCGGCCACCTCGTCGGTGACGTCCTCGCCCCGGGTGGCGGGCAGACAGTGCATGAATTTGCAGCCGATGCTGCCCAGCTGCATCAGCTCCCGGTTGACCTGGAAGTCGTGGAACACCTGCACCCGCTCCTCTTTGGGCATTTCGCTTTCATAGAGGCCGTACCACACGTCGGTGTAGATGAAATCGGCGCCCCGGACGGCGTTGCGGTCGTCGGTGACCTCCCAGGTGCCGCCGGAGGCCTGGCAGTTCTTCTCCAGCACGGCCTTGTGGCTCTCGTTGAGCTGGTGGCCCTTGGGGCCGTAGTGTACAAAGTGCATGCCCAGATGGGTGGTGATAAAGCCCAGGGAGGCGCACACCTGGGTGCCGTCGCCCACAAAGACCACCTTGCAGTCCTCCAGCTTTTTGCCCCGGGGCAGATTCTCCGCGATGGTGCACAGGTCACCGATCTCCTGGGTGGGATGGTTGTAGTCCGACATGCCGTTGAGTACCGGAACGGTGGCGCTTTCCGCCAGCTCCACCACGGTTTTGTGCTCCACCACACGGGCCATAATAATGTCCACCAGGCGGGAGAGAACCCGGCCGGTGTCGCCGATGGTCTCGTGGCCGCCCAGCTGAATCATGCCGGGCCCCAGGTACTGGGCATGGCCGCCCATCTGGCTCATGGCAGTCTCAAAAGAGACCCGGGTGCGGGTGGAGGACTGCTGAAAGATCATGGCCAGGGTCATGTCCTTCATCAAAGGGGGATAGTAGCCGGATCGAATGGCTTTCTTGATGGCGAGAGAGAGATCAATAATGTCGCACAGCTCCTGCTTTGAAAAATCCTGCGTGTCGATAAAATGACGCATGGGCGATTCCTCCTTATATCATTACGGTTAATTACGTTGCGCAAATGGCTGCGGCGCAGCCGGGGTGAGTTTAAAACTGGAAATATGATGTGCCGTTTGCGGCAAAATAACCATTCCGGCGGAATTTTCCGCCCCGGCGGACCGGACGGCCGTCCGCAATCCGTCCCCACGGGCGGCGGGACGCTTCAAAAATTTTCCTTGTACACGGGGCGGGGCTGTGCTACAATCGAGCGAGATAACGGGATAAAGGGGAGTAGGGGGCGCGGGCACGCCGCGCTGCACAGTGTCGTCATCACGGCGTCAGCCCGGGACTGTGCGCAATTCGCCGAGACTTTTATCACAGGATGGAACTGTGGTAGAAGTCTCCAATTTTTTACCCGGTTTATATGGAGGAGGACGCATATGGATTTTCTCGGTGTATTTACGGGACTTTTTTCCAATGTGGCGAATCTGCGCTGGCAGATGGTGGTGATGTGGATCATCGGCGGCGTGCTGATCTATCTGGCCATCGCCAAAAAGATGGAGCCCAGCCTTCTGCTGCCCATGGGCTTCGGCGCGATTCTGGTCAATCTGCCCCTTTCGGGGGCCATCACCCAGGGCGCCGTGGCGGGACCGATTTCCATTCTTTTTGAGGCCGGAATGGCCAGCGAGATATTCCCCCTGCTGCTGTTCATCGGAATCGGCGCCATGATCGACTTCGGGCCGCTGCTGGAAAAGCCCTGGCTGATGCTCTTCGGCGCGGCGGCCCAGTTCGGCATTTTCCTGACCTTCTGCGCGGCGGCCTTCTTCTTCCCGCTGAACGACGCCGCCTCCATCGCCATCATCGGTGCGGCCGACGGCCCCACGGCCATTTTTGTGGCCAACATTCTGCACTCGGAGTATCTGGGGGCCATCATGGTGGCGGCATACAGCTACATGGCGCTGGTGCCCATCGTCCAGCCGCCGGTGATCCGGCTGGTCACCACCCGGAAGGAGCGGTGCATCCGGATGCCCTACCGCAAGGGAAATGTCACCCGCGCCACCCGGATCCTGTTCCCCATCGTGGTCACCATCGTGGCTGGGATCGTGGCGCCTGCCAGCGTGGCGCTGGTCGGCTTTCTGATGTTCGGCAATCTCCTGCGGGAGTGCGGCGTGCTCAACGCCCTGTCGGAGACGGCCCAGAATATCCTGGCCAACCTCATCACCATCCTGCTGGGCCTGACCGTGGCCGGACAGATGACCGCCGACCGCTTCGTCCGGCCGGACACACTGCTCATCATGGGCCTGGGCCTGGTGGCGTTTATCTTCGACACAGTGGGCGGGGTGCTGTTCGCCAAGCTCATCAACCTCTTTCTGCCGGCGGAGAAAAAGCTCAATCCCATGATCGGCGCCGCCGGAATCTCCGCCTTCCCCATGAGCGGGCGGGTGGTCAACCAGATGGGCCTGAGGGAGGACAACCAGAATTTCCTGCTGATGTATTCCATCAGCGTCAATGTGTCGGGCCAGATCGCCTCGGTGATCGCGGGGGGTCTGATTCTCACCCTGATGGGTGTTTAAGGAGGCGTCGGATATGATTTATGCGGATTCCTGGATGACCACTCTGCCCATGATGCTCATCGGCATGCTGGGTATTTTCATCGTGCTGGGCGTGCTGGTGGCCGCCGTTTACCTGCTGAATTTTCTGACCGGGCGGAAGTGAGCGGTGCCGGCAGGAAACCCCTCGGGAGCTTCTTGACAAATATCCGCCGGAGACTCACAGTTACCCCGGGAAGGCCCCATCCGGCGCCCGGCGGGAAAAGAGCGGGATGAAGGCGGCCTCGGATTGCCATTGTGCAGGAACGTGAGCGGAAAGGAATGACTGAAAAGATGAAAAGGAGACTGTTTGCCGTCTTGACGGCGCTGGCGCTGGCGGGGGCTGTGCTGCCCGTTCCGGCGGCGGCGTCGGCCGCTCTGCCGGCGGATGTGCCGGCGGGGGCGTGGTATGCCGCGGCGGCGGCCCGCGCGCTGGAGAGCGGAACCATGACCACCGTGGACGGAGGGCGCTTTGCGCCCGGCAGTTCCGTCACCCGGGCGGAGCTGGCAGCTGCCCTCTGCCGCCTGAGCGGCGGGCAGCAGCCGGAGGGGACGGCGGCATTTTCCGACGTCCCGGCGTCCGCGCCGTACTATGATGCGGTGCAGTGGGCCGCGGCGGCGGGCGTCGTGTCAGGTTACGGAGACGGGCGGTTTAAACCGGAGACCGCTTTGACGCGTCAGGCCATGGCCGTGATGCTCCAGCGCTGGGCGGCAGTCCAGGGCCGGGATACGGCCCGCCGGGCGGATTTAACCGACTTTGCCGACGCCCCGTCTGCCGCCGGTTGGAGCGCCTCCGCTGTCAGCTGGGCCGTAGCCGCGGGACTTCTCTCCGGCACCGCCGACGGGAAGCTGCTGCCGGACGTACCCGTTACCCGGGCACAGCTGGCGGAGGTGCTCCGGCGCTGCGAGACCGGGGAGACGCTGGAAAAGCGCTCCGCCGCCTATGTCGGGGAGTTTCTCCGGGAGGACTTTGCCGGCTTCTATGCCGGCAGCGCCGCGGCGTTTCGCTCCGCCGTCACGCAGGAACAGCTGCTGACCAGCTGGAGGGCGGTGCTCCAGGCCCTGGGAACGCCCGGAGGGATTCTCTCCAGCGCTTATACGTGCAGCGGCGGGACGGACACCGTCCGCGTCACTGTGGCTTTTACGCTCTATAACATCACCGTCACCATCCCCTACGGGGCGGACGGAACACCCTCGGGCCTCTGGACGCAGTACGCGCCCAAAGATCCCCCCGCGCCCCAGTCCGCGGAACAGTGGACGGAGGAGGCCGTCACGGTGGGGAGCAGTGCGCTGCCGGGCCTTCTGACGCTGCCCCGGGGCGTTGAAAAACCGCCGGTGGTCATTCTGGTGCAGGGCTCCGGCGCGTCGGATCTCAACGAGTCCATCGGCACGGCGCCGCTGCGCCCCTTTGAGGATCTGGCCCACGGCCTGGCCCAGCGGGGCATTGCCACCCTGCGGTACAACAAGCGGACCTACCAGAATCCCACGGTGGGCGGCAGCGAGGTTACCATTCAGTACGAGGTGCTGGACGACGCCTCCGCCGCCGTGGAGCTGATGAGCACGGACAGCCGGGTGGACGGCGGGCGGATCTATCTGCTGGGCCACAGCCTGGGCGGCATGCTGGCCCCCAGAATGGCGGCGGACAACCCGCGCATCCGGGGGATCATCTCCCTGGCCGGCAGCCTTCGGACACTGCAGGACATCATGCTGGATCAGAACGCGGCCGCTATTTCCGCCCAGACCGCCCTGAGCGAGCAGGAGCGGGCCGCCCAGCTGGCCCAGGTGACGGCTGAAATCGACAAGACCCGGACGCTGGACGACGGCGGCACCGGCATGATCATGGGCGTGCCCACCAACTACTGGCGGAGCCTCAACGCGGCGGACAGCCGGGGCGCGGTGCAGCAGCTGACCATTCCCATGCTGATTCTCCAGGGCGGCGCCGATTTTCAGGTCAGCCCCCAGAAGGACTATACCCTCTGGCAGACGGCGCTGGCCGGGCGGGACAACGTCACGTTCCATCTTTACGACGGCCTGAGCCATCTTTTTATGACCGGCCAGATCGCAGCCGACGGCGTGCCGGACATCACGCTGTACAACGCACCCAACCACGTGGCCCCGGAGGTGATTTCGGATATCGCCTCGTGGGTCGCCGGACTGAAAAACTGACCCGGGCGCCGGCCCGGATGCCCATCCCAAAGCAGCGCGGAGCTCCGGGGCTCCGCGCTGCCCTTTTCACGCTGCTGCATAAAAGGCTGAGGCAGCGGAAAAATAATTTCGGAAAAACCGGGTTTCCTATTGACAAAGCTAAATGTAACTATTATAATTACATTAAAATCAGGAAGACAGGAGAACCACTATGAAAATGAGATGGATTGCAGGGATGCTGACGGTAGTGCTGGCGCTGAGCGCCTGCGCCGCCCCCGGAGGAGGGGGAGCCGGCGCGTCGGCCGGATCAAAGAGCGCGGCTGCGGAGCCGCAGAAGCTCACCGCGCAGGAGGCCCACGACCGGATGACGGGCGGCGGTGAGCGGGTGATTCTGGATGTGCGCACGGCGGAGGAATACGCCGAAGCCCACATTCCCGGCGCGATCCTGCTGCCCAATGAGGACATCGGCGATGCCCGGCCCGCGGAGCTGCCGGTGCTGGACACGGAGATTTTGATCTACTGCCGCAGCGGCAACCGCAGCGCCCAGGCGGCGGAGAAGCTTGCAAAGCTGGGGTATACCAACCTCTACGACTTCGGCGGAATCAACGACTGGACCTACGACAAGGAGAGCGGCCCGTGGCAGCCGGCGCAGAAGGAGGGAACGCTCCAGTCCTTCACCGCCTATGACCTTTCCGGCGTTCCGGTGGACGAATCCGTGTTTGCCGGACACAAGCTGACCATGATCAACATCTGGGCTACCTTCTGCGGCCCCTGCCTGCGGGAGATGCCGGAGCTGGGACAGCTGGCCCGGGACTATGCCGACCACGGCGTGCAGATCATCGGCATGGTGGCGGACGTCCCGCAGAATGAGGACGGCACCTTCCCCCAGGAGCAGGTGAACACCGCCCGGGAACTGGTTAAAAAGGCCGGCGCGGACTACCTCCACCTGCTGCCCTCCGCCGATCTGGTGCGGGCGAAGCTGGGGCAGGTCAGCTCCGTGCCCGAGACGATCTTTGTGGACGAGAAGGGAAACCTGGTGGGCGAGTCCTATGTGGGCGCCCGCAGCGGCGAGGCGTGGGGACAGATTCTGGACAGCCTCCTGACAGAGGCGGGCGCATGACCGCGGAATTTCCCCTGGCGGTACACGCCCTGGTGTATCTGCTGCACAGGGGACAGGTGATCTCCAGCCAGGAGCTGGCGGACAACATCTGCACCAATCCCGCCCGGGTGCGCAAGGTGCTCTCCAAGCTGCACCACGCCGGCCTGGTGGAGGCGGAGCGGGGCCAGGGCAGCGGCTACCTCACCCGGCCGGACGCCGGAGCCATTACGCTCCGGGCGGTGCTCCGGGCACTGGACGAGACGCCGGTGGCCGTCAGCTGGCGCTCCGGGGATGTGGACCGGGCGTGCCAGGTGTCCTCCGGGATGGCCGCCGTCATGGACGGGCTGTACGGCCAGCTCAACGAACAGTGTGAAAAAAAGCTGGAGACCGTGACTGTCGGCTCCATCAACGATCAGCTTTTTCGCGGAAAGGAAAAAGAGAAATGAAATACGATGCGATTATCATCGGCTTCGGCAAGGCCGGCAAGACGCTGGCGGGGGCGCTGGCAAAGCAAGGCAGGCAGGTGGCGCTGGTGGAACGGTCCCGGGCCATGTACGGAGGCACCTGCATCAACGTGGGCTGCATCCCCTCCAAGTCGCTGGTTACCAGCGCGGCGGAGGCGGCGCTGCACGCGGACGAGCCTTTTGAAGCGAAGGCGGAGCGCTACGCCGCGGCTATCGCGGAAAAGCGCCGGGTCACCGGACTGCTGCGGGGCAAGAACTACGGGAAGCTCCACGATCTGCCGGGCGTCGCCATTTACGACGGCTTCGGCCGCTTCCTCTCATCGAATCAGGTGGAGGTTGCCCTCACCGACGGCGGCACGACGGTGCTGGAGGGGGAGAAGATCTTCATCAATACCGGCTCTGTGCCCATTGTGCGGGAGATTCCCGGCCTTCAGGGGAACCCCCGGGCCTACACCAGCGAGACGCTGATGGACGAGGAGCGTCTGCCCCGGCGCCTGACGCTGATCGGCGCAGGCTACATCGGGATGGAATTTGCCTCGCTCTACACGAATTTCGGCGCCCAGGTCACCGTGCTGCAGGACGGCGGCACCTTCCTCCCCAAGGAGGACCGGGACGTGGCGGAGGAGATTCGCTCCGTCCTGGAAAAACGGGGCGTCCGGTTTCTGCTGGGGGCCAAAACCCTGCGCGCCGACGGCGGTACGGTGGTCTATGAACAGGACGGCGCGGAGCACACCCTGCCCGGCGACGCCATTCTGCTGGCCACGGGCCGCAGGCCCAACACCGACGGGCTGCAGGCTGAGAAGGCCGGCGTGGCGCTGACGGCCCGGGGCGCCGTGCAGGTGGACGCGCTGCTGCGCACCACCGCGCCCAACATCTGGGCCATGGGCGACGTCAACGGCGGGCCGCAGTTTACCTTCGTCTCGCTGGACGACTTCCGGATTGTGCTCTCCCAGCTCACCGGCGGCAGCCGCAGCCGGGACGACCGCAGCAGCGTGCCGTACAGCGTATTCATGGATACGCCGCTGTCCCGGGTGGGCCTGACGGAGCGGGAGGCCGCGGAGCAGAACATTCCCGTCCGGATTTTGAAGCTGCCCGCGGCGGCGATACCCAAGGCCCAGGTGCTCCGCAAGACCGACGGATTCCTCAAGGCCGTCGTCCATGCGGAGACGGGAAAAATCCTGGGCGCGGCGCTGCTGTGCCCGGAGTCCTATGAGATGATCAACCTGGTGAAGCTGGCCATGGATCTGGACGCCGATTACACGGTGCTGCGGGATCGGATCTACACCCATCCCACCATGACCGAGGCGTTCAACGACCTCTTTGCCCTGTGAGGGCGCAAAACTGGGCCACGGCCGCGATTTTCATCGCGGCCGTGGCGCTGATCGCCGCGGGGCTCCGGACGGGGGAGGCGGCTGAGGTGGCACAGAAGGCGGTCAATATCTGCCTGGAATGTATCGGGGTGGGCTGATGAAGGAGAAAAAGCGGCATCTCATCCAGGCGCTGGCGGCGCTGGCGCAAAACGCCCATCTCACGGGCTTTTTTACCGGACAAATCTATCAGGGGGACGGCAAGCACGTGTGCGTGCCGGGGCTGAACTGTTATTCCTGCCCCGGGGCGGTGGGCGCCTGCCCCATCGGCTCGCTGCAGGCGGTGATCGGCGGACGGACCCGGAACGTGTCCTACTACGTCGCGGGGACGATCCTCCTTTTCGGCGTGCTCTTTGGGCGGCTGATCTGCGGATTCCTCTGTCCCTTCGGCTTTGTGCAGGATCTGCTGCATAAAATTCCGTCGCCCAAGCCGAAGGTGCCCCGCCGGCTGGACCGCCCCCTTCGGTGGGGCAAGTACGCCGCGCTGGCGGCGGTGCTGATTCTTCCCGCGGTGCTGACGGATCCCTTCGGCATCGGAGATCCGGTGTTCTGCAAATACGTCTGCCCGGCGGGCACGCTGGAGGGCGGAATCCCTCTGCTGGCCCACAGCGCCGCGCTGCGGGCAGCGGCGGGCTTCCTCTTTTCCTGGAAGCTGCTCCTTCTGGTGGCGGTGCTGACGGCCTCCGTGCTGGTGTACCGGCCGTTTTGCAAGTATCTCTGCCCGCTGGGCGGCGCCTACGGACTGCTCAACCGGTTCAGCGTCTGCCGGATGGAGGTGGACAGGACCGCCTGCACCCGCTGCGGCGCCTGTACCCGGGCGTGCAAAATGGGCGTGGACGTGACGGGCAATATCAACTCCGCCGAATGTATCCGCTGCGGCCTCTGCGCCCGGGGATGTCCCACCCGCGCCATCCACTATACCTGCGGGAAGGCGGTTTTGGGCCGGGACGCGAAAAGACGGGAGACCTGAGTCTCCCGTCTTTTTTAAAATTCCGTCAGACGGTTCGGCGCGCTGCCGGCAATTTGAAATTCCCCGGCGGGGGAGAGCGTCCTCCGCCGGGGAAGCATTACAGCAGCTCCAGGAGAAACCGCCCCACATTTTCCATGGCGGCGGCCGCCTTGCGCATGGGGAACATCTGAAACACGTGCCACATATCGTCCCAGATCTCCAGACGGCAGGGGACGCGCTGCTCCTCCAGCCGGGCCGTGAGGCGCTGGGCGTCGGAGAGCAGAATCTCGTGGGTGCCCACCTGGATGAGGGTGGGCGGGAAGTGGGACAGATCCCCGAAAAGCGGGGAGAGGTCCGCCCCGCCGACATCCATCCCGGGAGCATAGGCGTCCCGGGCGGCGCGGATGTACTCCGGCGTCAGCATGGGATCGATGTCCGCCCGCTGGGCGTAGGATTCTCCGCTCATGGTCATGTCCGCCCAAGGCGACATGAGAATCAGGGCCATGGGCAGTTTCCGGCCTGCCGCCTTGAGCCGGTGGCAGAGCACCAGAGCCAGGTTTCCCCCGGCGGAATCACCCGCCATCACAATGTCCCGGGCGCCGTAACCCAGGTACATGAGGTGGTTCCAGGCCCGCAGACCGTCCTCTACCGCCGCCGGGTAGGGGTGTTCCGGCGCCAGGCGGTATTCAAAGGTCAGCACGTCGTAGCCGGTGACATGGGCCAGCTTGGAGGCCAGCACCCGGGAATAGCCCAGGTTGCCGCTGGTGTAGCCGCCGCCGTGGCAGTAGAGAATGGCGTGGCGCCGGCCGTGGCCGTGGGCGGGGCGCATCCAGGCCGCGGGCATCCCGTCCAGCTCAAAGGGTTCCCATTCCATATCGGACATGGGCGCCGCCAGACGGCCCAGGATCTCCTGCCCCTTGCGCTGCCGCTCCAGCTCATCCGGCTCCATGGACTCCGGCGTTCCGGCGCTGTGGAACGCCTTCAGCGCCCGCATGACGGGATCCAGCCGGCGATCCTCCGCCGCCTGCCGCTTGGCAGACAGATGGCGCGCGATTCCCCGGGGTTTTTCATAGCCTGTATCCATTGCGTTCCCTCCGTCGTTTATGGTGTGGCCGGTTCTGCACCCCAGTATACTCCGCCCGGGCGGGAAATGAAAGGAAAATCAGCTGTCTTTCTTGCGGTGCCCCGTTTCGCGTGATACAATCAGAAAAAACAGGCGGAGGTGTGGGCATGGGCGCGGAGCGGATTCCATGGTATAAACTGGATAACGCCGGGGCGCTGTACTCCGCCCTGCAGCGGGAGGAGTACTCCGCCATCTACCGGTTTTCCGCCGTGATGACCGAGCCCGTGGTTCCGGAGGCGCTGCAGCGGGCCATCGACCGCTGCATGCCACGTTTTCCGGGATTTGCCGTGCGGATCCGCCGGGGGCTTTTCTGGTATTATCTGGAGCCCAACAGGGCCCCGGGCCCGTTTTTGAAAAAGGACATCGCCGACCCCTGCCAGCCGGTGCGCTTTCACGAGGACAACGGCTGGCTGGTGCGGTTTTACTACTATGAGCACCGGATCTCCCTTGAGGTGTTCCACGCCCTGGCGGACGGCGCGGGGGCGCTGGTGTTTTTCCGCTCCCTGCTGGCCGCGTACTTGCGGGAACTGGGGCACGATATTCCCTGCGGCCGCGCCGCCGGTATTCTGGATCCGGAGCAGCCGCCCCGGATTGAGGAGATGGAGGACGCCTACGCGCGCTATGCGGGCGGCCCCTCCGCCCGGGGGATGTATCCGCCCCGGGCCTACCAGAATACCGGTACGCCGGAGTCGTACTACACCTTTCGCGTGACCATGGGCTTTATGCCCCTGGATCAGCTGCGGGAGAAGGCCCACGCCCGGGGCGCGTCCATTACGGAGTATCTGTGCGCCGTCCTGATGCAGGTGATTCTCCAGAAGCAGCACCGGGAGCGGCCCCACCGGGAACTGCCGGTGGCGCTGGCCATCCCCATCAATCTCCGGGCCTTTTTTCCCACCGACACCCTGCGGAACTTCATCGCCACCATCCGCCCCTGTGTGGATCCGTCCCTGGGGGAGTACACCTTTGACGAGATTCTCGCCCAGGTGCGGTATTTTATGAAGCTGCACGCCAACCGCCAGGAGCTGCGCACCGCGTTTACCAGAAACGTGCGCTTTACCACCGCGCCGCTGCTGAAGATCATTCCGGTCTTTCTCAAAAATCCCCTGATCGCCGTGAATTACCGGCTCATGGGCACCCGGCCCTATTCGGGCACGTACACCAATCCCGGGGTGTTTTCCGTACCGGACGCCATGCGTCCCCATATTCACCACATGGAGGTCATCCTGGGACAGGCCACCATCCCCCGGGTCCACTGCTCCTCCATCAGCTACGGGAATATTCTGGAGGTCACCTTTGCCGGCGTGCAGGCGGAGACGGATACGGAGCGGGAGTTTTTCCGCTTTCTCATCCGGGAGGGGATTCCGGTGAAGGTGGAGAGCAACCGCCCGGGCGCCTGATCCGGCTGCCGCCGGAAGCGAAAACAGCTGAAAGAGGGTTTGCGCATGCCATACTGTGTCAACTGCGGCGTAGAGCTTTCCGCCGCCGCGTCGGTCTGTCCTCTGTGCCATACGCCGGTCTGGCATCCGGCGGAGGCGGAGGAGACGGCGCAGCCGCCGTTTTTTCCCACCAACCGGGAGGAGGTCAGGCCCGTCTCCAAGCGGGCGCTGGCTCTGCTGGCATCGGCCATGCTGGCGTCGGCCGCCCTGTGCTGCCGGATTCTGAATTTCTTTCTGCGGCCGGGACAGGACTGGTGGCTCTATGTGGCGGGCGCCGCCGTGATGCTGTGGATCTGGTTTGTGGCGCCCCTGCTGGCCAGGAGAATCCCCCTCTGGGGCCGGCTGACGCTGGATGTCTTTGCCGTGGGAATCTATCTCTTTGTCATCTCCCTGGCCACCGGCGGAGACTGGTTTTTCCACCTGGCCCTCCCAATCCTGAGCGTGGCCGCCGTTCTGGTTTTCTCCCTCAGCTTTCTGCTGCGGGACCGCCGCCGCTCCCGCCTGTCCGGCATCGCGCTGACCATCGGCACCGCGGGGCTGTTCGCCCTGGGAATCGAGTTTTTTGCCGACCGGTATCTTTTCGGAGACTGGAAGCCCGGCTGGTCCCTGGTCGTGCTGACCATCTGCATCGCGCTGATTATTCCGCTGCGCGTCGTCCGGAGAATGCCTTCGCTCCGGGACGAGGCCCGGCGGCGGTTTCACATGTGACGGGGGCTGTCCGGCCCGCGGATTTAAAATCAAAAAGAACCCAAAAAGCACGGCGGATTTTCCCGCCGTGCTTTTTGTGCGGTTTTCTCCGGAGAAGAAAGTAACAAAAAATAGTATTCCAGTCTATTTTGACGAAATTTGTAACCTATTTTTGAAAGCTCTGTGCATTGTAATTTGGAAAAGAAGGTGTATTCTGGAATTAGAATCGTTCTAAGCTGGTGAGCACTATGACAAAGTACAGAGCGCTGATTGATGAGATTGTCAATGGCCAGAAGGGCCATGTTACCATTCAGGAGATCTATTTCCGGGCCAGGGAGCGCTGTCCCGCCATCGTGCTGGCGACGGTGTACAACAACGTCAACGCGCTGGTGGATTCGGGCCGCATCCGGCGAATCAGGGCGCAGGGGAGACCGGATCACTATGAGCGGCTCTCCCGGCCTCACGACCACCTGATCTGCGACCGCTGCGGCGCGCTTTCTGATATTCTCATCGGCAGCATCCGGGAGGAGCTGGCCCGCAAGACCGGCATTCCTCTGACCGGCTATGAACTGAATCTGCACTATGTCTGCCCTGCGTGCGCAGGCGGGGATCCGGATAAAAAGCCGGATCGGGATCCCGGAGAAGCGCGGCCGGCGGCCGCGGACTTTCCGGAGAAAAAGAAAAGGGGAGAGTAATATGTCCGAGCTCAAATTCTATCTCTGCCGCCATTGCGGCAACCTCATCGCCATGGTGCACGACAGCGGCGTGCCCGTCATCTGCTGCGGCGAAAAGATGCAGGAGATCGTCCCCAACACCGTGGACGCCGCCCGGGAAAAGCACCTTCCCGTTCTCACAAGAGAGGGAAATCTGGTCACCGTCACGGTGGGCAGCGTGCCGCACCCCATGGCGGAGGAGCATTTCATTGAGTGGATCTGCCTGGAGACGAAGGAAGGCCGCCAGCGCAGGGCGCTTCGTCCGGGCCGGGAACCCGCGGCCGTCTTTGCCCTGACCGCGGGGGACGAGCCCGTGGCGGCCTATGCCTACTGCAATCTGCACGGACTTTGGAAGACGGAGATCTGACCCCGAGCGGATGGCTCCGACAATACGACAGAGGAGGAACTTTCTATATGGATGAGATTCGCAGACTGACCAATGAGGTCGGTGCGCCGGTGGCCGACAACGAACACAGCGTTACCGCCGGACCCCGGGGCCCTGTGATGATGCAGGATGTGTGGCTGTTGGAGAAGCTGGCGCATTTTGACCGGGAAGTGATTCCCGAGCGCCGGATGCACGCCAAGGGCTGGGGCGCCTACGGAAAATTCACCGTCACCCATGATATTACGAAATACACCAAGGCCAAGCTCTTTTCCAAGATCGGCAAGGAGACGCCGCTTTTTATCCGCTTTTCCACGGTGGCAGGCGAGCGCGGCGCGGCGGACGCTGAGCGGGATATCCGCGGCGTGGCCGTCAAGTTCTACACCGATGAGGGCAACTGGGATCTGGTGGGCAACAACACGCCGACCTTCTTCATCCGCGACGTCCACAATTTCCCCGATCTCAACCGCGCGGTGAAGCGGGACCCCCGCACGGGCATGCGCTCCGCCCAGAACAACTGGGATTTCTGGACCATGCTGCCGGAGACCTTCCACCAGACCACGGTGGTGATGTCCGACCGGGGCATCCCCGACGGCTTCCGCCATATGCACTTTTTCGGCGAGCACACCTTCTCCATGTACAACGCGGAGAACAAACGGGTGTGGGTCAAGTTCCACTTCCGCACGGAGCAGGGAATCCGCAACCTCACCGACGACGAGGCGGCCAAGGTCTGCGCCATGGACCGCGAGAGCTCCGGCCGGGATCTCTTTGACGCCATTGAAAAGGGCGACTATCCCAAGTGGAAGATGTACATTCAGGTGATGACGGAGGAACAGGCCAAAGCCCACTATGAAAACCCCTTTGACATCACCAAAATCTGGAGACACAAGGAATTTCCGCTGATTGAGGTGGGCGAGCTGGAGCTCAACCGCTGGCCGGAGAATTACTATGCCGAGGTGGAGCAGGCTGCCTTTACGCCGGCCCATGTGGTGCCCGGCATCGGCTTCAGCCCCGACAAGTTCCTCCAGGGGAGACTCTTTGTCTATGGCGACGCCCATCGCTACCGCCTGGGCGTCAACTACAATCAGATTCCCGTCAACCAGGCCAAGGGCGTCCCCGGCGGCGCCGTGGACTATCACCGGGACGGCGCTATGCGGGTGGACGGAAACTTCGGCGGCGCCCCCGCCTATTCTCCCAACTCCCAGGGCTGGTGGAGTCCTCAGCCGGAGGTGATGGAGCCGCCGCTGGATCTCGACGGCGCCATGTGGAACTATGACCCGACGGACGATCCCACGGACGACTGCTTCCGCGCTGGCGGCGAGCTCTACCGCGTGATGACGGAGGAACAGAAGCAGGTGCTCATCGACAACACCGCCCGGAATATCGCGCCCTGCTCTGAAACCATCAAGGTCCGCCACGCCGTCCACTGCTACTGGGCCGATCACGACTACGGCACGCGGATGGCAAAGGCGCTGAAGCTGGAGCTGGACGTGGTGAAGGAACTGGCCAAGGGCGACCACAAAGCGCTGATTGCGGCGACCCTTCCCGGCGGAAGATTCTGCGCGGAGCCCTGCATGGATTCCTGCGGCTGCTGCGCGGAGCCCTGCATCGAAACGAAGTAAATCCGGCGGTGCCGGCACTTCACCTGAAAACCGGCGAAGCGGCTGACACGCCGCGGCCTCCGATCCGACGTACGGGAGCGGATCGGGGGCCGCTTATTTTGCCGAAAGGCGTAAAACGGCGGAGGCTTCCATGAAATTTGATTTTGACGCCGCACTGTTTGCACTGTCCTATGCGCTGGACTGCGTGGAGCACGACCTGCTGGGGGTGACCACCAACCACGGCAAGCGGGTGGCGGATCGGGACGTACTGGATGGCCGGGCTCACTGAGTCGGAATACCGGCATATCCAGACCCACGTCTACTACACCCATAACATCCTCTCCGACATCCGGGGCATGGAGGATATCACCCGCTGGTCCTCCCGCCACCACGAAAAGCTGGACGGCGAAATTGTGGATGACATCGCCTGCCGGTTTGCCCCGGCGGAGGCGTGAGGAACAAAAGACGGCTTCCCGGCGGCATCAAGCCCTTCAAATTGCGCGCCTGGGATTTTTACTGGAAAATTACACCGGCCTGCCTGCCTTTTGGACAGGAGGGCCGGTGCTTTGCGTCTGCGGACGCCGGAGGCGCGGCGCCCCCGCGCGCATCATGCCGGATAGAGGATTCCGTTGACGGGGAACTCCAGCAGCTCCGGCCAGAGCCGGCGGATCACGTCGAGAAACAGCTTTCGGTGCAGCCGGTCCTCATAGGGGATCGAGAGCATTTTGCTGAGAATTTTCCGGTTGTTGAAAAGCTGGAAGGTGTCGTGGGAGAGGTCGCTTTCCAGCAGCAGCCACCCCAGCCATTGGCACATGATCTGCTCCCACTCGAAAAGGTCGTAGAAATCATAGCTGTGCAGATTTTCCGGAGTGAAGCCGGTGACGTCGATGAATTCCTCCATGGCGCGGAGCACCCGGGGGTCCTCCCGCATGGGCGTGGTGGTGTAGAGAAGTGCCAGCGTCTGCGGGGAAAAGGGATAGCGGCCCCGGTCGCTGAGATCGGCCTTCGCCACCTCCGCAATGTTGGAGCGCAGATGCACGGCGCCCTCCGGCCATTCGTCGGCGTAGATTTTATTGAGCCACGCAAGTCCCCGGGGCAGTCCCAGGTTCCGCAGCCAGATCTCCTGAAAGTCGTCAAAACCGCCGCCGAAGCGCTGATTATCCCATTGAAAGACGCGGTGGCGCAGACCGAAGCGGCTGCAGATGGCGGCGGCGGTAGCGGTATCCTCCCGGTGGACGGGGTTTTTGGTCTGATGGGTAAAAAAGTCCAGCTCCCCCGCAATATCCCGGCAGGCGGCCAGCGTAAAACGGGAGTCCAGTCCCGCGGACAGGGACATCAGAATGGGCGTCCGCCGGTGGAGCAGTTCGGCCTGCCGCTTCATCAGCTCGGCCAGCTCCTCCTCCAGCGCGGGGTATGACGGGCAGGCCGGCGGGCCCTCCAGCGGAAAAATGCGGGTAATCTGTCCCGTGACCGGATTGAGCTTGGTGTTGGGCGTCAGAGGCCGCAGCTGCTGAAAGGGGGCGGTTAGCCCGGGCAGACGCTTCAGGGGGGCCGGCTTGTAGAGGGGATGGTAGAAAAAATAGCAGGCGTCGTCCGACAGCTCGTATCCCAGCAGATCGGCCAGCAGCGCGGCATGGGAGGAAACGGCCGCGCTCCGGCCGGAGACGTCGTAAAAAACGGTTCTGGACGCGCAGGCGTCGGTGAAGAGCTCCAGCGTCCCGCCGAAATACACCGCCAGCGCAAAGCGGCCGGTGAGCTCGCTGAGCTTCTCTAAAAAGCAGCGTTCGGATTCCTCCCGGCACTCCAGCAGCTGCCGGACAATGGCAGCTCCGTCATTGCAGCCGTCGAAGGGGTTCAGCGCCAGCCCCAGCAGCAGCGCGGCGTTTTCACCGGACGCGGCCCGGGCGGCGGGGACGCAGTCGTCGCAGTAGGCGGTCCACTCCGCAAAGGGCACGGCCCGGAAGCGCTGGAACGCCTGCTGTGACAGGGGATCGGAAAATTGGGGGCGGGGCAGACCGGTTAAAAGCCAGCCCCGCCGGTATAAAAGCGAGTCATAGGAACCCATCGGGCGCCTCCTCCGCAGGCCGCCGGGCCTCAGGCTTTCAGCTCCGGCGGAAAATTCATCTGCAAAAACTGTTCGCAGGGCGTTTGAAGGCCGCACAGGCAGTCCTTCGGGATGGCGATTCCCGAGGAGGGAATCCGGAGACTGACGATCCGGTAGAGAAACAGCATCATGGCGGCACCCACGGTGCCGTACAGGTAGTTCAGCGGCTCCTCGTAATTGCAGTCGCAGACCTCGTCGCACGCCCCGCTGTCCTCCGCCCGGACGGAGCGGAACTCCAGCGGATCCGCCTTGAGTTCCACAAAGGCATGGGGGGCGGAGCCCCAGCCCCGCTCCTCCGGCAGGCCGGCGGCGGTGACGCCGTTTCTGCCGCCGTGCAGGATGATCCGTTTTTCCACCGTAAATGCCGTATGGAGGCTGGGCCTGACGGCCACCGGCGTCTTTTCCCCCTCCGATTCGCATAGAAGTCGAATGGGAAACCGCTGCATGGCCTCCGAGTAAAATTCCACATTGCAGGCGAAGGCCGCCCGAACCTCCACCTCCCAGCAGTCCCGGGACGGGTCTACGGGGCGGAGCACGGAGGCGCCCAGCCGCTGGATGACAAAGCTGTCCGCCTCCGCTTTGACCTTTTTCACCCGGTCGGGCAGCGTCACCGGCTGTCCGGGGGCCAGATATCTTCCGTATTGGTCGGACTCTCCGGGCATTTCCAGCAGGATACATTCGCACGGCTCCGCGCTGACCCAGGGCCCCGCGGAATCGCACCACTTTTGCCTGCACTGGTCATATATCTGAAAAGCGAGGATTGAAACCTCCCCGCAGGCTTTATCGGGATGCTCGGACTTGCTGTCTTGGGGCGAGCCCATACTGCTCACTTCCTTTTCACTCTATAGTATGAGAGGCGGGCGTCTGCTGACTTTGAGAAAGAGGGCGATTTTCTGCGGGTCCTTTTCTGCGCGCGCCGGGATCTGAGGGAGCGGCCCGCCGGGGACACAGTGCAGCTCCTGCAGACCGCGGAGTACCTCCGGCACCGGGGCGTCTGCGTGACAATCGACGCCGCCGCGCCGCCGGAGCGGTTTGACCTGGTTCATTTCTGGGGCCTTTCCCCCATGGAGACGCTGTATCCCGCCTTTTCCCGGGCGGCGTTCAGCGGAAGGCCCGTGGTGCTGAGTCCCATCTATTGGAATCTGGGGCGGTATTATGCGGCTATGGGCAGCGTCCAGCGGCTGGGGCTCTGGAATGGGCAGCGTCCGCTGCGGCGGAAAATGGCGGTGCTCAGCGCCCGGATTTTTATCTCCGGGGAAAAAGAGGCCCGGGCGCTGGAGGAGGACGCGGGCATGCCGCTTCCCTGGACGGCGGTGCCCTGCGGCATTGACCCCGAGCTGTTCGGAAGGGAACCTCCCGGCCCGGCGGCACGGCGCGGGGTTCTGTGCGCCGCACGGATCGGCCCCCGCAAAAATCAGCTGGCGCTGGCACGGCAGTGCGCGCTGCGCCGCCTGCCTCTGCTGCTGGCCGGACCGGCGGGAAATCGGGCGTATCTGGACCGGTGCCTGCGGTTTCCGGGTGTGGAATACGCAGGGCCGGTGCCGCCGGGGCGGCTTGCGGCGCTTTACCGCGGAGCCCGGATTCACGCGCTGGCGGGCTACGCCGAGACGCCGGGCCTCGCCGGTCTGGAGGCCGCGGCATGCGGCTGCGAGATCGTGGCCACCGGAGAGGGAACTGCCCGGGAATACTTCGGCGCGGCGGCGTCGTACTGCGATCCCTATGATCCCGGCAGCGTGGGCGCGGCCATCGACAGCGCCCTGGAGGGGGCGCATCAGCCGGAGCTGAGGGAGTCCGTGCTGGCAAGATTTTCGTGGGAGACGTGCCTGGAGCCGCTGGCGGAAGTTTATCAGAGTCTCATTTAAACCGTGACGGTGGGCCGGAAATCATCGGTGCGGCAGACGAACTGGCAGCTGCGCAGCAGCGTTTCGTCGCTGACCTTGCAGGTGTGCCGGGTTTTGTCCGCCCGGCGGCAGTAGACGTAGTTGAAGCGGTCGGCGGAAAACATGTGGACGCCCTGCCGGAGGCAGTCTTTGAGAAATACGCTGTCCGAGCCCTTGGGCTTGTCGCCGAAGCGCACCTGCTCAAAGACCCGGCGCCGGATCAGCAGGCCGGAGCCGGAGAGAAAGGTCACATAGCGGTTTTCCATGCCGGGGCACATCAGCGCCAGAATCCGGCTCTGCTCAAAATAGCAGAAATAGGTCAGCTTTCCCACGATCTCCGTTCCGGCATAGGAGAAGGCGTGAACCAGATCCGTGAGAAATTCCGGCGCGTAGTAGTTGTCGTCGTCAAATTTGCTGACATACGCAAAGCTGCTGTGATCCAGACCCTCGTTGAGACACCGCCCCAGCGGCAGCGATTCCGGAAGCTGCAGCACCGAGGCGTTTTGGGAGTGTGCCGCCCGCTCCCGCCAGGAGAGAGGTCGGCGTCATCGCT
>JALCRQ010000002.1 GCA_022652655.1 Oscillibacter sp.
TCCTGTTCAAACAGCTGGCGCACCTGGGAGTAATCCAGCTTGCCCTCCTGCCCCGCGCTCTGCCAGAGATAGCTCAGACACAGCACAATCACTGCCAGCAGCAGGATGAAGGAAACGCTTGTCGTTCGTTTCACTTGGAATATACCTCCGGCTTTAAAACCCCGATATACGGGATATTGCGGTAATGCTGCGCGTAGTCCAGCCCGTAGCCCACCACGAACTCGTCCGGAACCGTAAAGCCCGCGAGATCCGCGCAGATCGCCTTAGTGCGGCGGGAGGGCTTGTCCAGCAGCGTCACAATGGTAATGGACGCCGCGCCCTTGGTCAGCAGGTAGTTCTTCAGAAAGGCCAGCGTGCTGCCGGAATCCAGAATATCCTCCACAATAATGATGTTGCGGCCGGTGATATCCTGCTGGACGTCATGGGTGATCTGCACCCGGCCAGAGGAGACGGTGGAGTTCTGATAGGACGACACCGCGATAAATTCCAGATCGCTCTGAAGGGGACACGCCCGGATGAGATCCGCCATAAATACAAAGCAGCCCTTCAAAACGCCGAGAAACAGCGGGCGCCTGCCCTGAAATTCCTCCGTGATCTGCTCGCCCATCTCCTGGATCCGGGCTTTGATCTGCTCCTCCGTCAAAAGCACCTTCAGAATATCGTGCTCCAGCTCATTTTTCATAACCGCTCTCCTCTGTCTTCCTTGATGATTTGAATAAACCGGCAGGCTTCTCCCTCCGGCAAAAATTGTGTATCCACGCCCAGCGGCCAGACGGCAGCCAATCGGCCCTCCGCGTAAAAAGCCGGCAGGCTGTCCCGCTGAGAAAGGGAGATGCCCCGGTCCAGGCACAGCCGCTTCACCGTCCGTGCTCCGCCCCGGGTCTCCGGCAGGGTCAGCCGGTCCTGGGGCCGGACGGGGCCCACGCACAGCGCGTCTTCCCCGGCCTCCGGTTTTTTCCGCAGGGCCAGTCCCTCCCCGCTTCGCTCTGCCAGCAGGGTCAGGGTGTACGCGCCCCAGCGCAGGGGAACTCCCGGCTCCAGCGGAAGCTCCCGGAGCTCCCGGGGCGGGCGCTCCAGACACAGCCGCCTCCCCTCCAGGCATCCGGTGACGCCGTGGGGCAGACTGATGCGGGCGCTGCCTCCCCGGGTCTCCGACAGCCGGCGGAGCGCCTCCAGATGGACGGCGCCGACGTCCTTCCGGCCTGCGCCCAACAGGTCGAACAGGCCCAGCAGCACCCGGGGCAGCGCCGCCTCCGGCACCCGGGCAAGATCGTCCAGCGAAACCGTCACCCGGCCCGGCTGCACAAAAGCCCGGGAGAGCGCTTCCTGCGCAGCCTGGTCCATGCCGCTGTCCGCCGCCCGCAGAATTTCGGCCGCGGCGCTCATGTGCTCCACCGCCCGGGGATTGATCTCCCGCAAAAGCGGCATTACCCGCAGCCGCAGCAGATTCCGGGCCGCGGCCTCCGGATCGGCGTTGGTGCCGTCCTCCACATGAGAAAGCCCGTGGGCGGCGGCGTACGCCTCCAGCTCCCGGCGGGAAAGCTCCAGAAACGGGCGGAGAACGCCGTCCCGCTCCTGCGGGATGCCGGCAAGGCCCCGGAGCCCCGTCCCGCGCACCAGGTTCAGCAGCATGGTCTCCGCGTTGTCGTCGGCGTGGTGGGCGGTGAGGATCCGGGCACAGCCCGTCCGCGCCGCGGTGTCCTTTAAAAAGGCGTACCGCAGCTTCCGGGCGGCCTCCTCCGGGGAAAGGCCCTCCCGTTCCGCCTCCGCCCTGACGTCGCCGCGGCCCGCGGCAAACGGGATTTCCCATCGGCGGCAGACGTCCCGGACGAAGGATTCGTCCCGATCCGCCTCCGCGCCCCGGAGCTGATGGTTGAAGTGGGCGGCGGTGACGGAAAAGCCCCGCTCCCGCCCCCAGGTGCTCATAAAATGCAGCAGGCACATGGAGTCCAGTCCGCCGGAGACGGCGCACAGCGCCCGGCTCCCCGCCGGAAGAACGCGCAGGAGAACTGTCCCGGCGGGCTCCAGCTCACTCGTCCTCGTCATACCGGTTTTCCAGCGTGCCGAAGGTGGTGTACTCCGGCATCCAGCGCAGCTCCACCTTGCCGGTTTCGCCGTGGCGGTTCTTGGCCACGATGCACTCGGCGATGTTGCGCTTTTCGGAGTCCTCATTATAATAGTCGTCCCGGTACAAAAAGAGCACGATGTCCGCGTCCTGTTCGATGGCGCCGGATTCCCGGAGATCCGAGAGCATGGGGCGCTTGTCATCCCGCTTCTCGTTGGCGCGGGAGAGCTGGGAGAGGCACAAAACCGGCACCTGCAGCTCCTTGGCCATGATCTTCATCATCCGGGAGATGTCGGACACCACCTGCTGGCGGTTCTCGCCGGAATAGCCCCGGTCCCCGGCGGAGGTCATCAGCTGGAGGTAGTCGATGACCACCAGCCCCAGGCTGTCGATCCGCCGGCACTTGGCGTTCATATCCGCCACGGACAAAAGCGGGTTGTCGTCAATGCGGATGTCCACCCGGTTGAGCACGGTGGCGGCATCGGCAATTTTCTGCCAGTCCGTCTCCCGCAGATTTCCCGTCCGCAGACGCCCGTTCTCCACCAGCGCCTCCGAGGACAAAAGCCGGGTCACCAGCTGCTCCCGGGACATCTCCAGGGAGAACACCGCAATGGTCTTTCCGGAGGACTTGGCCACGTTGATGGCCACGTTCAGCGCCAGGGACGTCTTGCCCATGCCGGGCCGTGCGGCCAGCAGAATGAGGTCGGATTTGTTGAGGCCCGCAATCTTGTCGTCGATGGCCGAAAGGCCCGTGGGCAGGCCGGGCAGCGTTTTCCCGCCGTTCTCGCTGAGCTCCGAAAGGCTGTCCAGCACACCGGGCAGCACCTGGCGCACCGGCACCATGTCCTGGGAGCTTTGCCCCCGGCGGATGGCGTAGATCTTCTGCTCCGCCTCCTCCAGCGTCTGTCCCGCCTCCCCGGCCCCCTCCTGAATGAGGGCCGTGATCTCCGAAGCCGCCTGGGCCACCGCCCGCAGCAGCGATTTGTCCCGGACGATCTTCACATAGGCCATCACGTTGGCCGACGTAGGCGTGATCTCCATCAGCTGGGCGAGATAGTCCCGGGTGGTATTCTCGTCGTAAACGCCGCTGTGCTGCATCTCCTCCGCCACGGTAATGCCGTCGATGGGCTTGGCATAGGAGAACATGGAGTAGATCGTCTCAAAAATCTCCCGGTTCTGCCGCAGGTAAAAATCAGAGGGCTGGAGCTTGTCCATCACATCCTTGATGCACTGGGCGTCGATGAGCATCGACCCCAGCACCGCCTGCTCCCCCTCCAGGGAGTGGGGCATCTGGCGCAGCAGCAGATCTTCGTTTGCCATCCTGAACACCTTCCTCGTGGGATTCCACCGGCCCCGGCGCCTGCCGCGGGGGGCCTTCCGGTAAAGGGGAAACGGTTTCCCCGCCGCGGCGGGAAAGCCGTTCAAGCCGCGGGACGGGGCGCGCCCGTCTTCCGCGGAATATGGATTTATTTCTCCTCTGAGACCACCACGTTGACCGTGCCGGCCACGTCAAAGCCCAGCTTGGCCTTCACCTGATAGGTGCCGAAGGCCTTGATGGGCTCCTCCAGCTGGAGCTTCTGCTTGGGAATGTCGATGGAATACTGCTTGGCCAGGCCCTCGGAGATCTCCTTGGCGGTGACGGCGCCGAACAGCCGTCCGCCGGTGCCGGCCCGGGCAGTCAGGCGCACCATGCAGCCCTGGAGCTTCTCCGCCGCAGCCTCGGCCTCTGCCTTCTGGCGGGCCTCCTCCGCTTTCCGGGCCTTCTCCTTGAGATTCATGGTGTTGACGGCGTCCGCCGTGGCGGGAACCGCCATCTTCCGGGGCAGAAGATAGTTCCGGGCATACCCCTCGGACGCCTCGATCATCTGGCCCTTTTTCCCCTGGCCTTTTACATCCTGCTGCAAAATTACTTTCATTGTCTTTCTCCTTTATCTTTCCAGTCCGCAAAGCGGCGCAAACAACCCCGCCGCAGCTATTTTTCCAGGTAGTCGTTGATGGCCGCCAGCAGTTGGTTGCGCACCACATCCGGATCCCCGTTGTCCACACGGCCGCCGGCGGTGGTGGAATTTCCCCCGCCGCCCAGGGACTCCAAAATCACCTGCACGTTGATATCCCCCAGAGAGCGGGCCGACATCATGGTGTCCCCGCCCATCCGGTAAATCACAAAGGACGCCCGGACGCCCTTGAGCGTCAGCAGCTCGTCCGCCGCCTGGGCGGCGGCCACCCGGTCCACGCCGTCCTCCGGGATCGCCGCCACCGCGATGTCCCCGTGGACGACCTCCGCCCGGCGCATAATGTCGTAGCGGGTGATCAGCTCGCTGAGATCGTTCTGAAAGAGGCGCTGCACATCCGCCGTATCCGCGCCAGCCCGGCGCAGGAACGCCGCCGCCTCAAAGGTGCGGCCGCCGGTGCGCATGGTGAAGTGCTTGGTGTCCAGCACGATGCCGGCCAGCAGCGCCTCCGCCTCCTCATGCAGGAGATCCGACGGCTCCGCCAGATATTGCAGAAGCTCCGTCACCAGCTCGGAGGTAGAGGAGGCGTAGGGCTCGTGGAAGCTCAGCGCCGCGTTTTCAATATAGCTGGCCGCCCGGCGGTGGTGGTCGATGACGGCCACGCGGTTGCAGGCCTCCAGTACCTGGGGCGACTCCACAAAGTCCGGCCGGTTGGTGTCCACCACAATCAGCAGCGCTCCCGGCTTCATCTGCACAAACGCATCGTCTGCCGTGATAAATGTGTCCTTGTATTCCGGCAGGCCGGACAGCTCGGCAAGCACCGGCCCAGCCGCGTTGGCCGTGAGGTCGATGATAATCTGCGCGCTGCGGCCCCGCTTGCGGGCAATGCACAAAAGGCCCGCCGCGGCGCCTACGCTGTCCATATCCGCGTAGCTGTGACCCATGATGAAAATCTGCTTGGCGTCCTCCATCAGCTCGCCCAGCGCGTTGGCCATCACCCGGGATTTGACCTTGGTGCGCTTCTCCGCCGTTTTGGCGCGGCCGCCGTAAAAGGCGAAATCCAGCCGCGAGCGGACCACCGCCTGGTCGCCGCCCCGGGACAGCGCCATCTCCAGGGAGAGGTTGGCGTTTTTGTAGAGCTCCGCGATCTCCTGGCAGTCCTTGCCGATGCCGATGGACAGCGTGGGGTGGATCCCCTCGCCGGCCTTGATCTCCCGGATGGTGTCCAGCACGGAGAATTTCTCTGTCTCCAGCCGCTCGTAGTGCTGTTCCTCAAAGACCAGCAGATAGTGATCCCGGTCGGTTTTGATGAGCAGGCCCGCGTTCTCCGCCCAGGCGTTCAGCCGCTCGTCGATCTGCGCCAGAAGCGCGCTGCGCTGGGAGTCCGGGCAGGACTTCATCAGATCTTCGTAGTTATCCACCTGGAGAATGGCGATCACCGGGCGGGTGGCTTCGTACCGCTCCCGCATCTCGTCGCCGTCGGTGGTGTCCACCCAGTACGTGGTGGCCACCAGGTTCTGTCCGCCGTCCCGGCTCTTGGCCCGCACCAGGCTGCCGTAGACCCGGAAATTCCGGTTGTTCATTTTGACCCGCTGGGGACTCTCCTGCTTGCCCTCCAGCAGCCATTGGAAGGAAAATTCGGGCACCGCGTCCTCCACCCGGATCTCAAAAAGATGCTCCCGCACGCCGGCCAGCTGGAGAAAATTCTCGTTGCTCCAGATCACCTCGCCGGTATCCGGGCGGAACACCATAATGGGCAGCGGGGAGTTGATCAGCGTGGATTTGCTGGCGGTGTCCACGCTCCCCGCCACCTTGTCGATATACTGGAGCACCTGCGTCCGCCGTTTCCGGCCGCTGCGGCTGAAAACCAGATACAGTACCACCGTAATGCAGCCCTCGGCCGCTGCCAGCAGCGGCTGGAAGGGGATGGCGGCGGCGGTAAAGATCAGCAGAACCAAAAAGTACACTTTCAGATTCGGCTCCAGCAGCCGGGAAAGTTTTTTGTTCATACGTTCCTCCATACGGACGCCCGCAGCGGAATGGAAACCCGGATTTCCGCGGCGCGGCGTCCCTGAAAACTCCGGATGAGGCCGGAGCTGTTTCAATCTTATAAGTATAGGTTAGTATAGCAGGTTTCGCGCCCCGGTGCAAGGAAAACACCCCGGGATACGGCAAAATACGGGGCGCCCGGTAAAAATATGTATACAATGGGCCAAATAGGTGTTATAATAGCACGGTAATAGTTTTAATCCGCGCAGCCCGCCTCCGGGCGGCGGCGCGTTGAAATTCCCCGCCACGGTCCCGGTGCTCTCCCTCTTTGGCGTCACCGGCATGAGGCGGAAGCCTCTTTTTTCTTTTGTATTTTACTGGTTGGGCCGTGCTCCCGCCAGTTAAATAAAGCGGCGCATTGCCGCTTGGGCTGTCCCGGGTCGTCCGGGTGCAGACCTCTATTTTTTCAGATGCGGCCGGGGCGGCCGCACGGATCGCCGGCCTGCGCGCCGGAAAATTTTCATACGGCGCGGCTGCGCCGGAATCCGCTCTGCCGGCGAAACGGGGTCAGGCAGTCGGATCCGCACAGCCGCAGGACACGGCGTCGCCGTGTCTTCTTTTGGCGTGCGTTTTTTGCCGCGGCGCCGCATGAAACCGTCCGCCCCGCAGCCTCTGCATTTTATCAAAGGAGTTATTCTATGGCAGAAAAATTGAAAATCATTCCCCTGGGCGGGCTGGATGAGATCGGGAAAAACATGACCGTCTACGAGTTCGGCGGTGATTTTATCGTGGTGGACTGCGGCATGGCCTTCCCCGGCGACGACATGTACGGCATCGACTCCGTCATTCCCGACGTCTCCTTCCTGATCAAGAACAAAAGCCGCATCCGCGGTCTTTTCATCACCCACGGCCACGAGGATCACATCGGCGCCATTCCCTACGTGCTCAAGCAGGTCAACATGCCCATCTTCTGCACCCGCTTTACCGCCGGCCTGATCCGGCTGAAGCTGGAGGAGCAGGGACTTGCCAAGTGCACCAAGCTGGTCACCGTGGAGCCCGGCGAGACGGTGAAGGCCGGCAAGTTCCAGGTGGAGTTCATCCACGTCAACCACTCCATCGCGGATTCCGTGTCCTTTGCCATTCACACCCACATGGGCACCGTGATTCACACCGGCGACTTCAAAATCGACTCCACCCCCATCGACGGCGACGTCATCGATCTGGCCCGCTTCGGCGAGCTGGGCAAAGCGGGGGTTCTGGCGCTGCTGGCGGACTCCACCAATGTGGAGCGCCCCGGCTACACCATGTCTGAGAGCGTGGTGGGCAAGACCTTCATGCGGCAGTTCACCGGCTGCAAGGACCGCATCATCGTCACCACCTTCGCCTCCAACGTCCACCGCATCCAGCAGGTGCTGGACGCCGCCGCGGCCTGCGGCCGGAAGGTGGCCGTCACCGGCCGCTCCATGGAGAACATTATGAAAGTCTCCACGGAGCTCGGCTACATGAAGCCGCCCAAAAACACGCTGATGGACGTCACCAAGCTCAAGGGGCTGCCCAAAAACAAGCAGGTCATCGTCACCACCGGCTCCCAGGGTGAGGAGATGTCGGCGCTGTACCGCATGGCCTTCTCCACCCACAAGCAGGTAGAAATCGGCCCCGGCGACAAGGTCATTATCTCCGCCTCCGCCATTCCCGGCAACGAGGTGGAAATCGGCCGGGTCATCAACGAGCTGTTCCGCAAGGGCGCCAACGTGATCTACGACCGGGCCGACATGCTCCATGTTTCGGGGCATGCCTGCCAGGAGGAGCTGAAGATCATCCACGCCCTGACCAAGCCCCGGTTCTTCATTCCGCTCCACGGCGAGCAGCGGATGCTGCAGATCCACGCCCGGATTGCCCAGGAGATGGGCATGGACCGCAACCACATCGCCATCGCGGAAAACGGCAATATCATTGAGCTTACGGCTAAAACCATGAAGCTTGGCGGCTCTGTGCCCGCCGGTGAGGTCTTTGTGGACGGCTCCGGCGTAGGCGATGTGGGCGCGGTGGTCATGCGGGACCGCAAGCGCCTGGCCGAGGACGGCATGGTGGTGGTGGTGCTCCCCGTCTCCTCCCACGACGGACAGCTGCTCAGCTCGCCCGAGATTATCACCCGGGGCTTTATCTACGTCAAGGAATCGGAGGACATGATGAAGGAGCTCCAGAGCATCGCAGCCGACGCGGCCTCCGGCGCCCGCAGGCCGAAAGGCGCCCGGGACGACGGGGATCTGCGCTCCTCCGTGAAATCCGCCGTCAGCAACTATCTCTTTAAGACCACCAAGCGCAACCCCATGGTCATCCCCGTTGTGACCCGTCTTTAAATCCCCGCCGGGAGGCGTACCCGTCTCCCCTGCCGGATCAACAGAAAAGGCGCCCGTGTAAAAACACGGGCGCCTTGATTTTTTCAGCGCAGCTCGTCCAGATCGTCGGGCAGGCCGAAGTAGATTTTTTCTCCTCCGTCCACCACCAGGCAGGGGATGCCCACGCTCCCCGCGGCCTTCACCGCGTCGAACTCCGGCCGGGTGTCCCGGTACTTCAAAAACCGCTTGAGGGGCGCCATGCCGGAGGTGATGTCCTCGGCGGCAAAGGGGATTCCGCTCCGGGTCAGGGCTTCCTTCACCGGCGGACAGTCCGGGCAGTCGGAGCTGAAATACAGTACAATCCTTCTCATTGCGATTCCTCCTCCGGGTCAGGCCCGGGGCGGCTCCGGCTTTGCCGCCGGGGCGTCGTTCTCCAGCAGAACCTTGGCGCTGGCGGCAAGGCCCGCCAGACCCTGGAGCTCGGAGGGAATGATGATCTTGGTGGCCTGGCCGTCCGCCACCTTGGCCATGGCTTCCAGCGCCTTGAGCTTGATGACCTGCGTGTTGGGGTTGGCCTCGTTCATCAGCTTGATGGAGTCGGCCAGGGCGGACTGCACCTTCATAATGGCCTCCGCGTCGCCCTCCGCCTTCAAAATGGCGGCCTGCTTGGCGGCGTCGGCCCGCAGAATGGCGGACTGCTTTTCGCCCTCGGCCACCAGAATCTGGCTGGCCTTCTGCCCCTCGGCCTGCAAAATGGCCTCCCGGCGCTCCCGCTCGGCCTTCATCTGCTTTTCCATGGCGTTCTGGATTTCCTTGGGCGGAATGATGTTCTTCAGCTCCACCCGGTTGACCTTGATGCCCCAGGGATCCGTGGCCTCATCCAGAATAATGCGCATTTTGGTGTTAATAATATCACGGCTGGTCAGGGACTGATCCAACTCCATGTCGCCGATGATGTTCCGCAGCGTGGTGGCCGTCAGGTTTTCAATGGCGTTCATGGGGTGCTCGATGCCGTAGGTATAGAGCTTGGGATCCGTGATCTGGAAATAGATCACCGTGTCGATCTGCATGGTGACGTTGTCCTTGGTAATCACGGGCTGGGGGGCGAAGTCCGCCACCTGCTCCTTCAGGGAGACGCGCTTGACAATCCGGTCCACAAAGGGCGTTTTGACGTGAGGCCCCTGGTTCCAGACCGTGCGGAATTTGCCCAGCCGCTCCACCACGAAGGCCCGGGACTGCTGCACCACCTTAAAGTTGGCGACAAACAGCAGCAGCGCCAGTACCACAATCACAACAACCGCAATCAAAACAGAATTCATCTCTATTACCCATCCCTTCATTTCACTTTCAGGCGCCGGCGGCCAATAAACGGCCGAAAGCGCATTTTTTTAAAGCTTCCGCTCCGGCGGCGGAAAAGCCGCGCCGAAAGCGCAAAACAACCGCCCACGGTTCAAATCGCTGAAATCCGCTTCAAACCCCGGCCTCCGCCTTTTTCTCGCTGGCCGCCACGATCAGCTTGACGCCCTCGATCCGCCGCACCTCCACCAGGGTGCCCGCAGGGATGACGCTGCCGTCCGCGCTCCGGGCGGTCCAGGTCTTGCCGTCCACATAGACGGCGCCGGCGGTGTTTTCGTTGTCGATGGTCTCCGTAACCTTGGCCGCGGCGCCCACCACCCGGTCGGCGTTGGTGGGAATACTGCCGCCCCGGAATTTTCGGATCAGCGGCCGCACTGCCAGCACCACAGCGGCGGCGACAACGATAAAAACGAGAATCTGCAGCCACAAAGGCGCGCCCAGAGCGGCGGCCAGCAGCGCGCACAGCGCGCCCAGGGCAAACCAGACGGACACCAGTCCCACCGTCATCGCTTCCACGATGCCGAAGGCCACCGCCGCGCCCAGCCAGATCCACATGGTCAGATTCATTCGGTTCTCCTTTCAAAAGCTCCCGCCCGCGGCTTCGCGGGCATATTGGGGAACGATCCTATTTTATCATCTTTTTGCAGGGAATACCACTGTTATTTTCTTCTGCCGTTTTGCCGCAGGCGTTTCTTTTTTCGCCTGTGCGTTGCAGGATGGATTCCGGTCTGCTATACTGAAAAAAATAACGATCCGCGAGGATATGAGGAGATCTGCACATGATCCTGACAATTCCCTGTCTTTTTGGACTGGAAAGCCTGGTGGCGGACGAAATGAAGCGTCTGAACCTCCGGGACGTGCGGGCGGAAAACGGCCGCGTTCACTGCGAGGGCTCCGGGGCCGACATTGCCCGGCTGAATATCGGCCTGCGCTGCGGCGCCAGGGTGCTGATGGAGTTGGGGCGCTTCCCCGCCGCCACCTTCGACCAGCTCTTTGAAGGCGTCCGGGCCCTGCCGTGGGAGGATTATATCCCCCGGGACGGGGAGTTCCCTGTAAAGGGTTACAGCCTGAACTCCCAGCTCCACTCCATTCCCGCCTGTCAGGCCATCGTCAAAAAGGCGGCGGCCAAACGGCTGGGGGAGAAATACGGAATGGAGACGCTGCCGGAGACCGGCAGCCGCTACCATATCCAGTTCGCCATTATTAAGGATGAGGCCGCGCTGTACCTGGACACCTCCGGGGAGGGCCTTTACAAGCGCGGCTACCGCGCCCAGGGCGTGGTGGCGCCCCTGCGGGAGACGCTGGCCGCCGCGCTGGTCACTCTCTCCCGCTACCGGGGCAGGGATCCCTTCTGCGACCCCTTCTGCGGCTCCGGCACCATCCCCATCGAGGCGGCGCTGATCGCCAAAAACCGGGCGCCGGGGCTGGACCGCAGCTTTGCCGCCCAAAAGTGGAAAACCCTCCCCTCCTCCGTCTGGACCGACGCGGCCCAGGAGGCCATGGATCGGGAATTTCACGGCAGCTACGACATCTGGGGCGGCGACATCGACCCCGAGGCCGTGGCCCTCAGCCGGCACAACGCGGAGCTGGCCGGGGTGGACGACTGCGTCCGCTTTGAGGTGGCCGACGCGGGGAAATTCCACCGGGACAGCGAATACGGCCAGCTGGTGACCAACCCGCCCTACGGCGAGCGGCTGCTGGACAGGTACCAGGCGGAGGAGCTTTACAGGGCGTTCGGCGCGGCCTTCCGCACCATGCCGCCCAAATGGCGGGCGGTGATCCTCTCCTCCCACACGGAGTTCGAGCGCTGCTTCGGCGCTCCCGCCGACAAGCGCCGCAAGCTGTACAATGGCATGCTCCGGTGCGACGCCTTCCTGTACGGCCGGTAAACATCCGGCGGACGGGAATTTTTGTCCGATTTGAATACTGTTCGCAATATTCCGACAGAAAACGACTGTTTGTATTGCATTTTCCAGGGGGTGTTCCTTGTGAAGCACATTTTTATCATCAATCCCCGGGCCGGAAAGCGAGATCAGACCTCCCGCGTGATGCAGATGGCGGACGGCCTGCGGAAAGCGTTCGGTCTGGACTGCTCCTGCCTTCTGACCCAGCGCCCGGGCCACGCCCGGGAGCTGGCCCGCCGGGCGGCGGAGGACGGGGACGTCCGGGTGTACGCCTGCGGCGGAGACGGCACCGCCTCGGAGGTGGCCAACGGCCTGGCCGGCTGTGCAGACGCCGCCATGTCCTGTATCCCCATCGGCACCGGCAACGACTTCCTCAAAAATTTCGGAGACTGCGCCCCGCTTTTTTCCCAGGCAGAAAATCTCTGGGACGGGCCCCAGGCCCCGCTGGATCTCATCGAGTGCTGCGGGAGGTACTGTCTCACCATCGCCTGCACCGGCATCGACGCCCGGGTGGCTGCGGATGTGCACAGATACGGCGGCTCCCCCCTGCTCAGCGGCCGGGGCAGCTACCTGGCCGCGGTGGCAGCCAACTTCCTCTTTCGGGACATCGGCCAGCAGTGGACCGTCTCGCTGGACGGCGAGACCTTCTCCGGGGAGTACGCCCTGGCGGCCGTGTGCAACGGGCGGTATTACGGCGGCGGCTCCACGCCGGTGCCGGAGGCCCGGATGGATGACGAGGTGCTCAACACCATCCTCATCCGGAACGTCAGCCGTCCGACCTTCGCCCGGCTGTTCTCCGACTATTCCGCCGGCCGGTACTGGAAATTCCCCCAGCTGGCCCGGGTGTCCTCCGCCCGATCCGTCCGCATCCGCTCCGACCGGGAGCTGACCGTCTGCCTGGACGGCGAAACCTTCTCCGCCCATGAGTTTACCGCGGGCCTGGCGCCGTGCAAAATCAATTTCTTCGGCCCCGCCGGCTGGGACTGCAACCGCACCGCCGCGCCGTCCGCCGGGGAATCATTTACAAAAACTTCATAACTTTTCTGCAATCCCCCCTTTACAAACCGGGATTCCTGTACTATGATAGCAGCGTTAGCACTCCAGAGCAATGAGTGCTAACGCTGCTTTTGTTCATTCTTTTATTTACGATAAGGAGGCATTTCCAATGAAACTCACCCCGCTTGCAGATCGTGTCATTCTGAAGATGCAGGAGACCGAAGAAACCACCAAGGGCGGCATCATTCTCACCGGCAGCGCCAAGGAAAAGCCCACCGTGGCTGAGGTCATTTCCGTTGGCCCCGGCGGCGTTGTGGACGGCAAGGACGTCACCATGACCGTGAAGGTCGGCGACAAGGTCATCACCGACAAGTATGCCGGCACCAAGGTCACTCTGGACGACGTGGACTACGTGGTGGTCCGTCAGCACGATATCCTGGCCATCGTCGACTGAACGCTTTGCTTTCGAATAAAAGGCGCTTTGCACCTTTTATTGGAGAACACCGGTCTGCGGACTGGTGAACGCCGCTCAAGGCGGCTGAGTTAAGGTTTTTTGCCACGCACATGCCGCGGCAAAAATAATCCCGGCTCATTTTGCCCACGGCGAAATTTCTGTTAAAATCACATCTTCTAATTGGAGGTAATTTCAATGTCTAAACTGATTCAGCGCGGCGAAGAGGCCCGCAAGGCCCTGCAGGCCGGTGTGGACACTCTGGCCGATACCGTTAAAGTCACACTGGGCCCCAAGGGCCGCAATGTGGTTCTGGACAAGAAGTACGGCGCTCCCCTGATCACCAACGACGGCGTGACCATCGCCAAGGAAATCGAGCTGAGCGATCCCTTTGAAAACATGGGCGCGCAGCTGGTGAAGGAAGTCGCCACCAAGACCAACGACGTGGCCGGCGACGGCACCACCACCGCCACGCTCCTGGCCCAGTCCATGATCTCCGAGGGCCTGCGCAACCTGGCCGCCGGCGCCAATCCCATGGTTGTGCGCAAGGGCATGGCCAAGGCCGTGAAGGCCGCTGTGGCCGAAGTGAAGAAGCAGGCCAAGACCGTGGACGGCAGCAAGGACATCGCCCGCGTGGGCGCCGTCTCCTCCGGCGACGACGAGATCGGCAAGCTGATTGCCGACGCCATGGAGAAGGTCAGCGCCGACGGCGTGATCACCATTGAGGAGTCCAAGACCGCCGAGACTTACAGCGAAGTGGTGGAGGGCATGCAGTTTGACCGCGGCTATATCACTCCGTACATGGTCACCGATACGGAGAAGATGGAAGCCAACATGGACGACCCCTATATCCTCATCACCGACAAGAAGATCTCCGTCATCGCCGACATCCTGCCCCTGCTGGAGCAGCTGGTGCAGGCCGGCAAGAAGTTGCTGATCATCGCCGAGGATGTTGAGGGCGAGGCTCTGAGCACGCTGATCGTCAACCGTCTGCGCGGCACGCTGAACGTGGTGTGCGTCAAGGCCCCCGGCTTCGGCGACCGCCGCAAGGAAATGCTCCAGGACATCGCCACCCTCACCGGCGGCACCGTGATCTCCGAGGAGGTGGGCCTGGAACTGAAGACCGCCACCATTGACATGCTGGGCCGTGCCCGTCAGGTCAAGATCACCAAGGAAAACACCACCATCGTGGACGGCGCCGGCGACTCTGCCAAGATCAAGGACCGCGTGTCCCAGATCCGCTCGCAGATTGCCAACACCACCTCCGATTATGACCGTGAAAAGCTGCAGGAGCGCCTGGCCAAGCTGGCCGGCGGCGTTGCGGTCGTCAAGGTCGGCGCAGCCACCGAGACCGAAATGAAGGACAAGAAGCTCCGGATTGAGGATGCGCTGAACGCTACCCGCGCCGCTGTTGAAGAAGGCGTGGTCGCAGGCGGCGGCACCATCTTTGTCAACGTGATTCCCGCCGTGGAGGCGCTGATCGACTCCGTGGACGGCGATGAAAAGACCGGCGTCCGGATTGTCGCCAAGGCTCTGGAAGCCCCCATCCGTCAGATCGCGGCCAACGCCGGCCTGGACGGCTCCGTGATTCTGGAGAAGGTCCGTTCCTCCGGCAAGGAGGGCTACGGCTTTGACGCATACAAGGAAGAATACTGCAACATGGTCGAAAGCGGCATCATCGATCCCGCTAAGGTCACCCGCTCCGCACTGGAGAATGCGGCCTCCATCTCCGCCATGGTGCTGACCACCGAATCCCTGGTAGCTGACAAGCCCGAGCCTCCCGCTCCCGCGGCCGCTCCCGCCGACGGCGGCATGGGCGGTATGGGCGGCATGTATTAATTCCCGATTCCGCCTGTCGCACCGAATCATCTCACGGAGGGCCCGGCTGGGAACACTCCCGGCCGGGCCCTCGTTTTTCCCGCTTAAAATCGCGGAAAGGCCTTGACAAACCGGTTGCAAAACTGGTATAGTAATCCGTGCCCGTTGTGAAGCGGACAAGTTTGGCGGCATAGCTCAGTTGGCTAGAGCATGCGGTTCATACCCGCAGTGTCCCCGGTTCGAATCCAGGTGCCGCTACCATCCTGAATACCGGTGTGCCCCGGGCACGCCGGTATTTGGGAGCACCATTCTCGTATTGGATAAAGGCCAGGCAGGTTGGGTCTTATTCAAGGTCAAGACACAGCCGCGCACTGCGCGTTTCGGCCCCGGCCGAGGCAAGCGGGGCATCGTCTGTGCCGATGCACGGCCCGTTGGTCAAGTGGTTAAGACACGGCCCTTTCACGGCTGTAACATGGGTTCGAATCCCGTACGGGTCACCATTTCTCTCCCGGTAGAACGCCGGCGGGGAAATTCCTTGTGGAGGCTTAGCTCAGCTGGTTAGAGCGCCTGCTTCACACGCAGGAGGTCGACAGTTCGAGTCTGCCAGTCTCCACCAAGAAAAGTCCTGAAACCGCAATGGTTTCAGGACTTTTCTTTTTTGTACTATTTGGAATTATTAGGAAAATACGACACGAATACGACAAATTCTCTTTTTTCAGACTGCTGCATTGGTTGATTTTAGGCAGCAAGCTCTCTTTTCTGATACGATAGTTATCCATGTGATAATGGTTAGCCCTCATAGCCTTGAGCTTGTCTTTTCTGTTCATATCGTTTCTCCTCAATTAAAAAAAGGAGATGCACAGCACGAATTACTGTGCATCTCCTGCTTGAGCAGTTTTTAGAGTCTTTTTCAGCGTTTCTGGACTGGTGTGGTCATAGATCCTAGTCAGCATTTTCAGGTCACTGTGCCCTAGCAAACGCGCCACCATGTACGGATCTATTCCCAGAGCAATCCACAGGGTTGCTCTGGTGTGTCGCAACTCATGCACAGACAGCTTCGGAATGTCCGGATACTCCGCACAGACCGCCTCCATAAAAGGCTTATACACCCGGTTGACCCAATTGTTGGGTTGATAGGGTTTTCCCTCAGGACTATGAAATATGTACTCGGTCTTAACAGTCCGCTTGCCCACCACAATCTCCTGGGGCAATGCCTTCAGTCGATTTAAGAGCTCCTGATCCATAAGGGGGATGCTCCGTTGGCGATACTTATTTTTCAAGCCATTGCTTTCAGAGACCCATTTCCCCTGATCCTCCGAGTGATAAAACACCAGCCCCTGATTGATGTGCAGCAGCGCATGATCGGTGTCTACATCTTCCCACCGCAAGCCCAGCAGCTCACTGCGGGATATGCCTGTTTCCATCGCCAGCATAATCGACAATCCATTTTCACAGGCCTTGGCCATCGCGTACACCTGGTCATACTGCTCCTGTGTGAATGTGTGCTTCTCTGTTACCGTCTCGTATTTTGGCATCCGGAGGCTTTTTACCATAGGACTGCTGCTGCAAAGTTGGTTATCCACCCCAGTTTGAAAAATCAGACTCAGCGCATTAAAGTCTTTTTTAATGGTGTGTGCTGCTGGGCGTAGGTGTGCTGTATACGATTATCTCGGGCTGCATTCAGGTTCGCCGTTTTGGCTACATTATGAAGCGGACTCTGCTGCGCCCGTTTTTCCACGGGGATAGACAGGCTGCGGAAAAAGGCACCGTCACTTCGTTTCAGGCCCTGTGTACGGCGCTTGCCTCCTGCGTGGGTTCCGGCAATATCATCGGCGTATCCACAGCCTTAATTGCCGGGGGACTGGGCGCGATTTTCTGGATGTGGGTCGCAGCCTTTGTGGGCATGGCGACAAAATACGGGGAGATCGTGCTGGGAGTCATGTACCGTCGGCGGGATTCGGAGGGCCAGTATGTGGGCGGCCCCTTCTACTATATGGAGGACGGGCTACATCTCAAATGGCTGGCCGGCCTGTGCGCAGCCTTCATGGTCACACAGATTATCGGCGGAAACTTTATCCAGTCCAACGCCGTCAGCGGTGTTCTGCACGATCAGTTTCATATGCCGCCTCAGGCGACTGCCATCGCTCTGGTGGTCTTGATCTTTGTCATCAGCGCAGGCGGCCTGAAACGGCTGACGAGAGTGGCCCAGAGGGTAACTCCCTTTATGGCAACCGTTTATATTGTCGGCGGTCTTCTGATTATTCTCTTTAATATTACGAAGCTTCCGGGTGTGATTGTTTCCATTTTTACGGAGGCATTTGGCCTGCGCGCGGTGGGCGGCGGTGCGCTGGGAGCCATGACGATTGCCATGCAAAAGGGCATCGCCCGGGGTCTGTATTCCAATGAGGCGGGCGAAGGTTCGGCTCCGGTTCTGCACTCCTCCGCGGATGTCAGACACCCGGTGGAGCAGGGAATCCACGGCGTCACAGAGGTGTTTGTGGATACTTTCGTCATCTGCACCATCACGGGCCTCGTAATCGGCGTCACCGGCGTTCTGGACGGTGCATACTCCGGAAATATCATGGCAATCAAGGCATTTGCCTCCGTTTGGGGGCCTCTGGGTTATGTTGTCTCGGTGTCTCTGCTGCTGTTTTGCTTTACGAGTCTCATGTGCCAGTGGTATTTTGGCTTTGTGGGACTGAACTATCTCTTTGGCTTTCGTGTCGCCGATAAATTCAAGTATATCTTCCCCTTCTTCTGTGCGATCGGTGCGCTTCTAAAGCTGGAAATGGTCTGGACCATCCAGGACATTGTGCTGGCGCTCCTGACGATCCCCAACCTGCTGGCGCTGATCCTGCTGGCGCCTAAGGTGCGCAAGGCGACGAAGGAGTACTTTTCTTCCGACCTCTACCGCATTTCCAGACAGCAGCTTTCCCACTGAGATCGGAACCCTCTTAAATTCTGGCAGCTCCACCAGTATTCTGGCCGGCACCACCGCCGGCGTGGATCCGGTGATGCACCGGTTTTTCCTGGAGGAGAAAAAGGGCACCATGCTGCCCCGGGTGGCCCCGGAGCTCAGCGTCGACACCTACTGGTACTACAAAAGCGCCCACACGGTGGACCAGACCTGGTCCGTCCGGGCGGCGGGCGTCCGGCAGCGGCACATCGATCAGGCCCAGAGCGTCAACCTATATATCACCAACGACTACACCCTCCGGCAGGTGCTGAACCTGTACCTGCTGGCCTGGGAGCGGGGCGTCAAAACCGTCTACTACGTGCGCAGCAAATCCCTGGAGGTGGAGGAATGCGAAAGCTGTTCCTCCTGATGGAGGGAAACGGAAAGGAAGAATCGGTATGGAGCTTACACGCAGGCCGCTGTTCAATCCCGGCGGCGACACGGAGGTCCGCGACCGCAGGATGATCGGCGGCAACACCACGAATCTCAACGATTTCAACAACCTGAAATACCCCTGGACCAGCGACTGGTACCGCCAGGCCATGAACAACTTCTGGATTCCTGAGGAGATCAATCTGGGCCGGGACGTAAAGGATTACCCCCGCCTCCCCGCCGCCGAGCGGAGAACCTACGACAAGATTCTCAGCTTTCTCGTGTTTCTGGACTCCATTCAGACGGCCAACCTCCCGGCGGTGGGCGAATACATCACCGCCAACGAGGTAAACCTGTGCCTCACTATCCAGAGCTTTCAGGAATGTGTTCACTCCCAGGCGTACAGCTATATGCTGGACACCATCTGCTCCCCCACGGAGCGCAGCGACATCCTCTACCAGTGGAAAAACGACGCCCATCTGCTGCGGCGCAACACGTTCATCGGCGATCTCTACAATGAGTTTCAGCTCAAAAAGGACGAGCGCACCTTTCTGCGGGTGCTGGTGGCCAACTATATCCTGGAGGGCGTGTACTTTTATAGCGGCTTCATGTTCTTCTACAACCTGGGCCGAAACGGGAAAATGCCCGGCTCCGTGCAGGAGATCCGCTACATCAACCGGGATGAAAACACCCACCTGTGGCTGTTCCGCAGCATCCTGCTGGAGCTCCGGGAGGAGCGGCCGGAGCTCTTTTCCCCGGAGAACGCAGAGATGATCCGGGGAATGATCGACGAGGGCGTCCGGCAGGAGACGGAGTGGGGCCGGTACGTCATCGGCGATGAGGTGCAGGGGCTCAACACCGCCATGGTGACGGATTATATCCGGTATCTGGGGAATCTGCGCTGCTCCTCTCTGGGCCTGGGTACCCTGTACGAGGGGTATGACCGGGAGCCGGAGAGCATGCGCTGGGTCAGCCAGTACGCCGACGCCAATCTGGTAAAAACCGACTTCTTTGAAGCCAAATCCACCGCCTACGCCAAATCCGCCGCGCTGGTGGACGACCTTTAAGGCGTTCCGCACCGGAACGGCGCGGACCATACGCATAAAAAGAGCCGGTCTGAACAAGCTGTTCAGACCGGCTCCGCCGTTTATTCAATCGGTGCCGCCGGCACTTTTTAAAAGGGCGGCGAACTCCGGGAATTTTCCCGCAGATGGGGCTTTTACTGATTGTATCCGGGCCGGTATGCCCCGGCCACCCAGCCTGCGGGCCTTCCCCGCCGCATGACGGCGCCGCCGTTGTCGTCGGAGGAGAGGGACGTGTTGCCCTCAACGGTCACAAGGTCGCCGCCGGGCAGCACCTGCTCCACAATGCCCACGTGCCGAATCACCTTTCCCCCGAAGTCCATCAGCGCGATGTCACCGGGCCTGAAGTCCCCCGTCACCCACTGGCCGTGGGCCTTGGCCCAGCCGGCAAGGGTGCCGCAGCTGGCGGTCTTGACGGGCAGCGGCAGCCCCGCCCGGGCGAACACCCACCAGACGAACACCATGCACCAGGGATAGGCCGCGCCGGAGACGGGGCGGCCGTAGTAATCGTCGTTGTACTTGACGCGGTTGCTCCCCGGGGGAGATTCTTTGACGCCGATCTCCCCCGCCGCCGCAGCCAGCACCCGGGCCCGCTTCCGGCTGTTTTCGTCCGGCTGCTCCGCCGGATGCCGCACCCACACGCAGATCCAGTGCTGCACCTTCCGGGCGGAGGACCGGACGACGGTTCCGGAAAAATCGCACTGGCTGGAGGCCCCGCCGTCCAGCATCACCGCGCTCTCCCAGCCCGCGGCGGCCAGATCGTCCCGGAGGCCCTCCGGCGTCCGGGCGGCGGCGCTGCCGTCCCGGGTGCAGTACAGGGCCAGGCGGCCCTGCTTGAGTCCGATGGCGCTGCGCCCCCGCTTTCCGCCCTGGCCGGAATCATAGGTCAGCTTCGGGAGCTTTTTCCCGCCGGCGATCAGGGTCGTGCAGGCGATGAAATTCGCCTTTTGAGAGGTCTTGACGTTCTCCATCGTCAGATCCGGCCCGGTATCCCAGGCGAAGCCCAGGACGTTGTATCCGGCGTTTTTGAGCACAACTCCGTCCGCCTTGAGCCAGCAGTTCACCGCGCCGGTTTTGAGATCGTAGAGCGTCCCGTTGAGAAGATAGTCCGCGCCGGTTTCCGCTTTGACCTGCCGGAGGGTCTTTTTTCGATCCGTGACATGGAGGGTTATCCGCTCCACCGTGTCCATGGGGATGGTCAGCGCCGCAAAATCAGCCATTGCCGCCGCTCCCCTTTACCGCCTGCGTTCCGAAATAGAACGCGATGACCACGGTGAACACCGTGAGAAACTGCTCCGCCGAGACCATTTTCACTACAGCCATATACGAAAAGACCACCGCCAGCAAAATGGTCACAATCGATTTGACATCCACCAGTCTGCAAATTTTTTCCCGCATCCGCCCTTCTCCTTTCAATGAAGCCCCGGGCAGCCGCACAGCACCCAGGTAAAAAATGCCGCGGCCGCCGCGTAAATAAGCCGGTTGACCAAGCCGTCCCACCGCCGCCCGGGCCGCGCCTCCATGAGATCCACCTTGCCCGCCAGCGCGTTGACGCTGCGGGCCATGCCGTCCTGCTTGGTGGCCATGACCTCCACCGCCGTGGCCAGCCGGTTCACCGCCGCGCTGGACTTTTCGGCGTTGTCCATCCGATGCTTCAGGGATTTGATCTCGTGGCCGTGGCCCTCCAGGGCCACCGCGATCTGTTCTTCCGTCATCCTATCGCCTCCGCTTTCAAAAGGTGCCGGCAAAGCCGGGCCGTTTGCACGGATTTGTGCACAGGGCGGATGAGCGGCGGGCACATTTATGATCTCCGCCGGCTGCCGCCTTTACGAAACCCGCCGGTAAAATTTTACGGGCCCGTATATGGAAAACGGTTCCTCCGAATGCTACAATACTCTTATGAGAACACAATGCGGGTTTTCGCCGCCTGGGCGGCGATTTCTCCCGATGGAAAGGAAGTTGGGGATGAGAAGAACCAAAATTGTCTGCACACTGGGCCCCGCCACGGATGCGGAGGGGGTTCTGCGGGCTATGCTGCTCTCCGGCATGAACGTGGCGCGGTTTAATTTTTCACACGGCTCCCACCAGGAGCACAAGGCCCGGCTGGACGCCCTGAAAGCCCTGCGGAAGGAGCTGAACCTCCCGGTGGCCGCCATGCTGGACACCCGGGGCCCCGAGATCCGGCTCCGGACCTTTGCAGGCGGACGGGTGCAGCTCAAAAGCGGGCAGGAGTTTACCCTGACCACCGAGGACGCGCCGGGCGACGAGCACGGCTGCTCCGTCACCTACGCCAATCTCCCCGGGGACGTCCGTCCCGGCGACGCCGTTTTGCTGGACGACGGGCTGGTGCGCCTGACCGTGCTGGAGTGCACGCCCTCCTCCGTCCGCTGCCGGGTGGAAAACGACGGCGTGATGAAGGACCGCAAGGGCGTCAACATCCCGGGCGTGCGGCTGTCCATGCCGTATCTCAGCGCCCAGGACCGGGCTGATCTCCTCTTTGGAATTGAGCAGGGCTTCGACTTTGTCGCGGCCAGCTTCGTGCGCTCCGCCGCCGACGTGCGGGCCATCCGGGGCCTGCTGACGGAGCACGGCTCCCAGCTCCGCATTATCGCCAAAATCGAAAATCAGGAGGGGCTGACCAACCTGCCGGAAATTCTCTCCGCCGCCGATGGGCTGATGGTGGCCCGGGGCGATCTGGGCGTGGAGATCGATTTTGCTGAGATCCCCGTTTTGCAAAAGCAGATGATCGCCCGGTGTGTGGCCTGCGGAAAACCGGTGATCACCGCCACGCAGATGCTGGATTCCATGATGGATCACCCCCGTCCCACCCGGGCCGAGATCACGGATGTGGCCAACGCCATCTATGACGGAACCTCCGCCATCATGCTCTCCGGGGAGACGGCGGCGGGAAAATACCCGGTGGAATCTGTGCGCACCATGAACGCCATCGCCCTGCGCACGGAGGCGGACATCAACTACGCCAAGCGGATGGAGCGGACGGAGGAGCAGAGCGGCGAGCGGCTGTCCATCGCGGCGGCCACGGCCCACGCGGCCTGCACCACGGCTCAGGACGTCCATGCGGACGCCATTATCACCGTCAGCCAGAGCGGCACCACGGCGCGGCTGGTCAGCCGGTTTCACCCCGGCACGCCGGTGATCGCCTGCCTTTTGAAAGAGGAAATCCGGCGTCAGATGGCCCTGTACTGGGGCGTCACACCGATTCTGATGCCGGTGGCGGACAGCACCGACGACCTGGTGGAGAAGGCCGTCGGCTCCGCCGAAGCCGCCGGACTGGTGCGCCCCGGCGATTTGGTGGTTCTCACCGCCGGCGTCCCTGTGGGCGTGCCGGGCACCACCAACATGATCAAGGTCCACGCGGTGGGCAGCGTCCTGCTCAACGGCGTGGGCGTTGGGAAGGCCACCGTCACCGGCAGGCTGTGCGTATGCGCCTCCCCCTCTGAAATCTCCTCGAAATTTACACCGGGAGACATTCTGGTGATCCCCTACACCAACCACGAAATGGTGGATACCGTGCGCCAGGCCGCCGCGGTGATCTGCGAGGAATCCGGCGCCGACAGCCACGCGGCGGCGCTGGGGCTGGCCCTGAACAAGGCGGTGATCGTCGGTGCGGCGGGGGCCACCCGCACGCTGAAGAACGGCGCCGCCGTATCCGTGGACTGCGGCCGGGGCGTTGTGCTGGCCCTGCCCCAGTAAGTCCCTCTGCGATAAAAAAAAGCCGGAGCGTTCAAAACGCTCCGGCTTTTTTATTGCATGCTCAGCCCTCCGCGGAAGCCCCGGCGGCCTGTCCGGCGTCGGGCGCAGCGGCGGTTTTCCGGTACTGGCGCACCAGCAGCGCCCGGGAGACGGAGCTGCCCTGGTTGAAAAGCTCCCACGGCTGATCCGACGCGAAGCGCAGCGTATCCCGCTCCTGCAGCTCGTATGTCTCCCCGCCCACGGCGATCCAGCCGGTGCCGGAGATCATGGCGGCGATGCACACGCACCCGGGAATATCCGGTTCCGGGCGGTAGCGGCCGCTGATGTACACATCCACAAATCCGCTCGCAAGCCGGGTGGCCTCATCGTAGGGCATGGAGGCCCGGAGAATGACCTTCCCCCCGTCCAGCCGCACAGGCCTGTTGTCCAGTTCCCGGGAAAGCCGCAGCGGCTCAAAGCTGTCATTGCGCAAAAATGCCTCCGCAGGAACCTTCAGCGCCGCCGCCAGACGGCCCAGAATGGCCACGGAGGGGTTTGCCTCCCCCCGCTCGATCTGGCCCAGCATACTGCGGGACACCCCGGACAGGGCGGCCGTCCGCTCCAGGCTCAGCTTCTGCTGCTTGCGGATGCGCTTGATATTTTCAGCTGCCGCCGCGTTCAGATCCATAGCCGCCTCCCCCCTCGAAATGAGCAATATATTGTCTGATTGTTTTCTTATGGTATCCCATATGGCGAATTTTGTCAAGCAAAAGGAGGGGGCGCAGCCCCCTCCCGAGACAGTCAAAAGCATGCCCTTCCGGATGTCCCTCCGGGCAAAGGCTTAAACCCGCTTCCAGACCGCGCCGCCGGGCACGTCGGTGATCTCGATTCCCTGGGCCTTCAGCTCGCCGCGGATGCGGTCGGCCTCAGCAAAGTTCTTGGCCTTTTTGGCCTCGGCCCGGAGCCGCACCTGTTCGTCCACAGCCGGGTCGCCCTCGCCCTCCACAGTAAAGCCGCCGGCAGTGGTGGCGTTTTTCTTTGCCGCAGCATCGGCTGCGCGCTTCTTTTCCGCCCGGTCCATAAGGCCCAGCCCCAGCACCGTGTCGAAATCCGCCAGCGCCCGGAGCTTGGTGGAGTCCCCGGCGCCGGATTTGAGCACGTCGTACAGCACCGTCAGCGCCTGAGCTGTGGCCAGGTCGTTGTCCAGGGCGGCGGTGAACTCCTCCCGGAGCGCGGTAAACGCCGCCTCGTCCACCGGCGACGGATCGTCGGGATTCAGCGCCGCGATCCGGGCCACGAGCTTCTCGTAGCTGGCCCTGGCGTTATCCAGATTCTCCCAGGTAAACAGCAGTGTCCGGCGATAGTGGGACTGGAGGCAGAACAGGCGGTACACCAGCGGGTCATACCCCTTCTTCTCCAGAAGGGAGACGGTCAGAAACTCCCCGCTGGACTTGCTCATCTTGCCCTCTGGTGTGTTGAGGTGCATGACATGCACCCACCAGTTGCACCAGTGATGCCCAAGATAGCTTTCGGACTGGGCGATCTCGTTGGTGTGATGGGGGAAGGCGTTGTCGATGCCGCCGCAGTGAATGTCCAGATCCTCCCCCAGATACTTCATGGAGATGCCGGAGCACTCGATATGCCAGCCGGGGTAGCCGGTGCCCCAGGGGGAATCCCACTTCAGGGCCTGATCCTCGAATTTGGACTTGGTGAACCAGAGGACGAAGTCGTTTTTGCTCCGCTTGTTGGTGTCCTCCTCCACGCCCTCCCGGACGCCTACCGCCAGGTCCTCCTCCTTGTGCTCATTGAAAATATAGTATTTTTTGAGCTTGGAGGTGTCGAAATACACGTTGCCGCCCGCCTGATAGGCGTAGCCGGTGTCCAGCAGCTTCGTGATGATCCGGATATACTCGGCGATGCAGCCGGTGGCGGGCTGCACCACATCCGGCCGCTTGATGTTGAGCTTTTTGCAGTCGTCGAAAAAGGCGTCGGTGTAATACTGGGCGATCTGCATCACCGTCTTGTGCTCCCGGTGGGCCCCCTTGAGCATCTTATCCTCGCCGGTGTCGGCGTCGGAGGTAAGGTGCCCCACGTCGGTGATGTTCATCACGCGCTTGACCTGGTAGCCGGAGTAGCGCAGATATTTCTCCAGCACATCCTCCATGATGTAGGAGCGCAGGTTTCCGATATGGGCGAAGTGATAAACGGTGGGCCCGCAGGTGTACATTTTTACAAGGTCGGGGTGATTGGGCACAAATTCCTGTTTGGTGTGCGTGGCGGAATTGTATAGCTGCATGACGTTACGCAGTCCTTTCCTTTTGTTTTTTAAGCTCCTGCTCCAGCCGGTCAACCCGCTGGAACAGGGCAAGCAGTTCTTCCTGAACAGGATCCTCCACATGGATCTGATCCACATCGTCGGCGTAGGACGCCTGGGGCTTCTCGCCGGCCACCCGCACGACCTGGGCGGGGACGCCCACAGCGGTGCAGTTGGGCGGGATCTCATCCAGCACCACCGCGCCTGCGGCGATCCGGGCGTGGTCGCCTACCCGGAAGGGCCCCAGAACCTTGGCTCCGGAGCCGATAAGCACATCGCTGCCGATGGTGGGATGGCGTTTGCCCCTGTCCTTCCCGGTGCCGCCCAGGGTCACGCCCTGAAAGAGCAGCACGTCGTCCCCGATCTCGGCAGTCTCGCCGATGACGATGCCCATGCCGTGGTCGATGACCAGGCGCCGGCCGATGACAGCGCCGGGGTGGATCTCGATGCCGGTCTTTTTCCGGGCGCGTTGGGAGATCCAGCGGGCCAGGAAGAAATGGCGGCGGCAGTAAAAAAAGTGGGCGATGCGGTGATAAATCACGGCGTGGACGCCGGGATACAGCAGAAAAATCTCCAGCTTGCTGCGGGCCGCGGGATCCCGCCGCTGGTAGGCGCTCAGCAAGTCATTCAATCTGGCAAAAAGCATGGGAAACACTCCTCCTCCGAATGATCCGGGTATGTACGCAGCCTGGGACTCCCCCGCGGCACAGGGCGCCGCGGCGGCCGCAACATCGCCGGAGGTCGGAAAAGATCCCTCTCATAAAAAAGCTCCTCTCAAAATGCGGCGCTTCGCGCCGTTCCCTCAAAAACAAAACGCCCCCTGTACCCGCCAGGGGTACAAGAGGCGTCGGAAAGACGCGGTTCCACTCTTGTATTCACTCACGCCGACCGCAGCAGCCGGACGGCCCGATAACGGCGGCCTTGCCGGGGGCCATTGCGCCCCGCGCTCCCGGATGCACTTCACGGTTCCCCTCCGCAGACGCGTTTCCAGCCGCTGACGCGCCCTCTCTGTTCTTTGGGTTGCCGTTACTCTTTCCGTTCCTCGCGCAAAAGAAATTACTGGATAGTATATTAGCATAGGTCTGTCCGCCGTGTCAAGGGCATTTGCCTCCGCCGGGAGAGGGGGCTTTTCCCCTCACGCCGAGGCGATGACGTCGGCGTTCTTCACGAAATACTCCACGCCGGAATAGACGGTGGTGACCACGATGACGCCCACGCAGACGGTGTTCAGCAGCGCCGGGATGGGCAGCAGCATCAGAATCACACACACCATGGTGGAGGCGGTTTTCACCTTGCCGGACCAGCCCGCGGCAATGACGCGTCCCTTGTCGGAGGCGATCATCCGCAGACCGCTGACGGCAAACTCCCGGCAGATCACAGCCAGCAGCGCCCAGGCGGGCATGGTTCCGATCTCCACAAACCAGAGCATCGCCGCCGTGACCAGCATTTTATCCGCCAGGGGATCCGCAAATTTTCCGAAATCCGTCACCAGGTTCCGGGCCCGGGCGATTTTGCCGTCCAGCAAGTCCGTCAGACTGGCAATCACAAACACGGCCAGGGCAAAATACCCCGCCGCCGGGCTGCCGGCGGCCCGGCCCCAGTAGAGGATCCCCATAAAGGCGGGGATCAGCACAATACGCAAAACCGTCAGTTTATTGGGAAGATTCATGGAAAATACCATTCCTTTCGCGTTGCTTTCTGCAGGCGGCAAAGCCGCGCCGGGCGCTTTAGACCGTCTCGCCCGTCAGTTCGCCGTCCATGGTGCCGGTGAGGCGCACGCGGACAAACGTCCCCGGGGAGAGCTCCTCCGGAGAGGTAAACCAGATCCCGCCGTCGATGCCGGGGGATTCGGCGTAGCTGCGGCCGGTATACCGCTGGGCCTGGGTGTCGAACCCCTCGCACAGGACCTCCCGTACCGTGCCCAGGCAGCTTTCATTGTATGCGTCGATGATGTCCGACTGGACGTCCTCCAGCAGCTCCTTGCGGCGCAGCGCCTCCTCCATGGACACGTGCTCCATCCGGGCCGCCGGCGTCCCGTCCTCCGGAGAGAAGGGGAATACCCCCGCCCGCTCGATCTTCATGTCCCGCAGAAAGCCGCACAGCTCCTCAAAGGCCGCGTCGTCCTCGTAGGGCAGGCCCGTGATGAGGGTCGTGCGCAGCACCAGGCCGGGAATCCGCGCCCGCAGCCGCCCCAGCAGCTCCGTCAGCTCCGCCTTGGTGTCCCGCCGGTTCATCTTTTTGAGAATCGTGTCGTTGCAGTGCTGGATGGGCAGGTCGATATAGCTGCAGACCTTCTCCTCCGACGCAATGGCGTCGATGAGCTCCTCCGTGATCTCGTCGGGATAGAGGTAGTGCAGCCGGATCCAGCGGAAGTTAAGTTTACATAATTCATGCAGCAGCTCCGCCAGGTGGTGCTGCCCGTCCCAGTCGGTGCCGTAGCGGGTGATGTCCTGGGCAATGACGATGCACTCCTTCACGCCGGCGTCGGAGAGCTCCCGGGCCTCCTCCAGCAGCCCGGCCATAGGCCGGGAGCGGTACCGTCCCCGCAGGGACGGGATTACGCAGTAGGCGCAGCAGTTGTCGCAGCCCTCGGCAATCCGGAGGTAGGCGTACCAGGGCGGGGTGGTCAAAATCCGCTCCCCGGCCTGGGCGCAGGTGTGGATATTATCGAAGCGGGCCGGCCGTTCCCCGGCCATGACTCCCTCCACGGCGTCCACAATGCCGCCGTAGCTGCCGGTACCCAGGATTCCGTCCACCTCCGGCAGCTCCCGCAGGACGTCCTCCCTGTACCGCTGGGCCATGCAGCCCGTGACCACGATCTTCCGGAGTTTTCCCGCGGTCTTCAGCTCCGCCATCTGTAAAATGGTGTCGATGGCCTCCTGACAGGCGCTGGCCAAAAAGCCGCAGGTATTCACCACCGCCACGTCGGCCCCGTCGGGGTCGGCCAGGACGGTGTGGCCGGCCTTCTGCACAGCCGCCATCATCTGTTCGCAGTTCACCTGGTTTTTAGCGCAGCCCAGGGAGATAAACGCAACTCGATAACTCAAAACAGTTCCTCCAAATCCGTGCTTTAAAAAGAATCATTCGGGCAGACGCCCCGCCGGACGCCGTCACTCCTCCTCCGGAGCCCGGCCCCAGACGCTCAGCGCCGCCCGCACGTCAGCCCAGCCGAAGCCCCGGCGCAAAAGCGCGTCCGAGGCGCGGCGGCGCTCCCGCTCGTCCGGTATTCCGCCTTTAAAGCGGTCCCGCAAAACCTGCTCCGCCAGCTCCCCGGCATCCGGGGCGGCGGCCATGGCGTCGTCCCACAGCTCCCGGGAAACGCCGTGGCGCAGCAGCTCCTGCCGGTACCGGGCGGGGCCGTAGCCCATGGATGCGCAGTGGCGCACCAGCAGGGCCGCGTAGTCGGCGTCGTTCAAGGCGCCGATGGCCTCCAGCCACTCTGCGGCGTAGTCCGCGTCCCGGGCCGACGCCCCGCGGTCCCGCAGTTTTTTTTCAAGATCGGCCCGGGACATGGCCCGCCGGCCCACCAGCACCGCGGCCTGAGCCCGGGCGTCGGAACCGGAGGCAGAGGCCCGGAGCCGCTCCAACTGGGGCTCATCCAGGCTGTCCCCGACCCGGAGGCTGAACTCCAGCAGCTCCTGCTCCGTGATTTTCAAAAGCGTGCCGTCCTCCAAAAAAACCAGAATCCGGCCTTTTTTGTGCTTGGACGGCTCGATTTTGTCAATTTTCATCGTTGAAGTCGTCGGCGGTCACATCCACCGCACGGCCTGCCGCCCGGGCGGCAATTTTTGACTGGCTGCTCATCAGTTTGTCGAAATTCTTGCGGATCTCCACCTCCAGGGCGTCCGCCTCGTCCTTGTGATCCCGGAGGTACTGCTTGGCGGCGTCCCGGCCCTGGCCGATGCGGGTCTCTCCCATGGAAAACCAGGACCCGGACTTCTGCACCAGATTCAGCTTTACGCCCAGATCCACCAGCTCGCCCTGGTGCGAAATTCCCTCGCCGTACATGATGTCGAACTCCGCCTCCCGGAAGGGGGGCGCCATCTTATTTTTAACCACCTTGGCCCGGGTGCGGTTGCCGATCATCTCCGAGCCGTTTTTCAGCGTCTCGATCCGGCGCACGTCGATGCGGACGGAGGAGTAGAATTTCAGTGCCCGGCCGCCGGTGGTGACCTCGGGATTGCCGTACACGATGCCCACCTTTTCCCGGAGCTGGTTGATAAAGATGACAATGGTATTGGTTTTGCCGATGGCGCCGGTGAGCTTGCGCAGCGCCTGGCTCATCAGGCGGGCCTGAAGGCCCACATAGCTGTCGCCCATCTCCCCCTCGATCTCGGCCCGGGGCACCAGGGCAGCCACGCTGTCCACCACGATCACGTCGATGGCGCCGGAGCGCACCAGCGCCTCCGTAATCTCCAGCGCCTGCTCGCCGGTGTCTGGCTGGGAGATCAGCATGTCCTCGATCTTCACGCCCAAAGCCCTGGCATAAGCGGGATCCAGAGCGTGCTCGGCGTCCACGAAGGCCACCTCGCCGCCGCGCTTCTGCGCCTCGGCCACAACGTGGAGCGCCAGGGTGGTTTTACCGGAGGATTCGGGCCCGTAGATCTCCACAATGCGGCCCCGGGGAAGGCCCCCGATGCCCAGCGCCAGATCCAGGGACAGGGATCCCGTGGGGATGGAATCCACACTCAGATCGGCGCCGTCGCCGAAGCGCATGATGGAGCCCTTGCCGTACATTTTCTCAATCTGCGCCATGGCTGTCTGCAATGCCTGCTCCTTGTCGGTCGCAGGCTCCGCCGTCTTGACGGCTGTCTTTTTCTCTGCCATTCCTCGTTCCTCCCGCATTTTCATATGGCCGGTTCTCCGGCCCGTCCGCCGCCGGACGGCGTCAGACCTCTGTACACAGTGTGCCGAAAACCACCCGGGGAATCTCGTGCAGGTCCCGGATCACCTGAATATCGCCGAAGCCCTGGGCGCGCATGATGCGCAGTACCGCGTCCGCCTGTCCGGCGCCCACCTCGAAATAGAGCCGCCCGCCGGGGATCAGCGCCTCTTTCCACTGCTCCGACACGGCGCGGTAAAAGGTCAGGCCGTCCTCTCCCCCGTCCAGCGCCAGATGGGGCTCGTAGTCCCGCACCGACACATCCAGGCCGGCGAGGTCGCCGCTGGGAATATACGGCGGGTTGCAGACGATGCACTGAAACTCGCCCAGCGCCCGGGCAGGCTTGTCCAGCGCGTCGGCCTGCACCGCCACCACCCGGCCGGAAAGGCCGCTGCGGCGGATGTTCTGCCGGCAGATTTTCAGCGCCGCGTCGCTGAGCTCGCCCAGAACCACCCGGGCCCGGGGCATACGGGATGCAAGGGCCAAACCCACACAGCCGCTGCCGGCGCACAGATCCAGCACCCGGCACTCGCCCAGTCCCGTACAGTAGCCGATGGCCTCCCCCGCCAGCACCTCGGTGTCCGGCCGGGGAATCAGCACGTCCGCGGAGATGTCCAGGGGCAGGCCGTAGAACTCCCACTCCCCGATGAGATACGCCACCGGTTCGCCCCGCAGATGCCGCTCCACCAGCTCCCAGGTCTTTTCCTCCAGCTCCGGAGAGGCGTACAGCCCCCCGTCCCGGAGGAGCTGCTCCCGGGATTTTCCCGTGGCGAAGCAGACCAGCTCCCGGGCCTCCAGCGAGGGCTCCCCGCTGTCTGCGTCCCGCAGCCGCCTGCGGACGTCCAGATATAAGTTGTTGTATGTCGTCGCCATTACCAGGTATCTTTCCCTTTCTCCTCCGGAACGACCAGCTCCAGCGCCCGAATGGCGCACTCGATCATGGAGTCGTCCGGCTCAAAAGTTGTGAAGTTCTGCATCCACAGGCCCGGGGCCGTCAAAAGCCGGGTGAGGGCATTGTCGTGCCGCCCCACCCAGCGGTTGAACTCGTAGGTCACAGCCACCACCAGCGGCAAAAGCGCCAGATGCACCAGCGTCCGCAGCCAGGTGTTGGTAAACCGCCAGAAGGCGAATACCACGCTGGAAAAGAGGATGGAGACAAAAATCACCACAAAGAGAAAGCTAGTGCCGCAGCGGGGATGGTGCCGGGGCTGGATGCGGACGTTCTCCACCGTCAGAGGCAGCCCCGCCTCATAGCAGAAGATGGTCTTGTGCTCCGCGCCGTGGTACTGGAATACCCGGTGAATGTCCCGCATTTTGGAGCACAAAAACAGATACAGCAGAAAGAGCACGATCTTTAAAAGGCCCTCGATGACATTCCGGCCCCACAGGGGAAAGCCCGGAAAGAAGTGCAGCAGCCCGCCGGTCAAAAAGGTGGGCAGCACCAGAAACAGCAGCACGGAAAACCCGATCCCCAGCACAACAGAAAAGCCCACAATGAATTTTTCCAGCTTTTCGCCGGTAAAATGCGCCTCCAGCCACTGCTCGAATTTCGACGGCTGGGCGGCCTCCTCCTCGGGATAGAAGTCCGCCGAGTACATCAGGGCCTGGACGCCCTTGACCATGGCGTCCAGAAAATTCACCACGCCCCGGATCAGCGGCACGCCCAGAATGGGATGGCGGTCCTTCACAAGCCGGAGCTCCTCCGTCTTTTCCACCAGACCGCCGTCCTGTGCCCGGACGACAACGGCCTGCTTCTCCGGACCCCGCATCAAAATTCCCTCGATCAGGGCCTGTCCGCCGATGCTGGTGCGAAAACAGCTTTTTTGATTCTGTATCATACGGTTCCTTTCCTGCTTCTCAGTATACGCCGTCCGCGAAAGAAATGCAAACATTTGTTCTATTTTCGTCAAACCTATTCGTCCCGGATGGGTAGCCGGATGGTTACAACACAGCCGCCGCCCTCGGCGTTTTCAATATCGAACGTCCCGTTGTGCAGCTTGACGATCTCGTCGCACACGGCCAGACCGATGCCGCTGCCCCGGGCCTTGGAGGAGCCCTTGTAGAATTTGCGCTTGACGAAGGGCAGCTCGCCCTCGGGAATACCGGGGCCGAAGTCCCGCACCCGCACCACCTCCATGCCGTCCTCCGCGCTGATGGACGCGGTGATGCGCTTGCCGGAGCCGCCGTGCTTGGCGGCGTTGTCCAGCACGTTGCAGAAAACCTGCTTGAGCCGCTCGGGGTCGCCGGGGATGGGATCCAGCTCCTCGTCCCCCGCCTCGTACTGCAGCTCGATGCCCTCCTGCCGGAAAAGCTCCCGGTAGGTGAAAATGGCGTCCTCGAACTCCGCCTGCAGATCCACCTGCTCCACCCGGAGGGTAAACCGCCCGTCCTCCATCTTGGAGAACTCCAGCAGCTCCTCCACCATGGTGGTGAGCCGGCGGGATTCCTTGAGAATAATGCGGATTCCCCGGCGCATCTGGACGGGATCCCCGGTGGTGTCCGCCAGGATCGTCTCGCCCCAGCCGTTGATGGCCGTCAGCGGCGTGCGCAGCTCGTGGGACACCGAGGAGATAAACTCCGTCTTCATCTTTTCGCTCTGGCTGATCTTCAGCGACATGTCGTTGATGTTCTCCACCAGCTCTCCCAACTCGTCGGTATACTTGTTCTCGATCTGGATTCCGTAGCTGCCGGCGGAGATGCGCTTGGCGGCGTCGGACACCACGGCCAGCGGCTCCACCACGTTGTTGATAAAGATCAGGTTGGCGGTGAGCACCAACGCCATAATGATGACGGCGATGACGATGATGGCCAGCACCGAGATAAGGATCTGCCGGTTCACCGCCCGCAGAGACGTCACAAAGCGCAGCACGCCCACCACCTTGCCGTTGAAGCTCAGCGGATAGGAGACGGCCAGAATATTCTCGTCGGTCTGGGGATCGCGGCCCTGGAAGGGCGCCATCTTGCCGGTGGAAATTGCCTGGAGAATGTCGTCGGTATCCGGGGTAGTGCCCGCGGTGAGGTTGGAGGCCGACACCTGGATGCGGCCCACGCTGTTGATGATCTGGAGCTCCATGCGCCCCTTGTCCTCAAATCCGTCGGTATAGCTCACGGCCTGCTGATAGAACTCCGTGTAGCTGTTCATGGAGTAGGTGTTAAAAAACTCCGCGGCGGTCCGGGCCTTCTGTTCCAGGCCGGTGCGCATGGCGCTGTAATAATAGCTGGCGATTCCGGCGGAAAACAGCGTCACGATCAGGATGAGAAGCACGAGAACGGGCGCCACGGTGTTCACCATCCACCGCTGGCGCAGGCCGCGGATGTGCAGGGCCTTTCGCTTTTTCTGTGTCGGCTGTTCCTCCGGCGAATGTGACTTCATGCCCCTCCGCCTCCTTTCGCGCAAATGGACGGGACGGCGGCCTCTGGCTCTGCCGTCCGCCGCCGTTTAAAATCCCCACTTATATCCGTAGCCCCACACGGTTGTGATGTAGGTGGGGTTCTGGACGTTGTCCTCAATTTTCAGCCGCAGACGCCGGATATTTACGTCCACGATCTTCAGCTCACCGAAGTAGTCCCGGCCCCAGACCATGTCCAGAATTTCCTCCCGGGAGAGGGCCTTTCCGGGGTTCTCCATAAAGACCTTCATAATGGAGTACTCCACCTGGGTGAGCTTGATGCGCTTGCCGTCCTTCTCCAGCGTGCGGTTCCGGGTGTTGAGCAGGAACGGCGGCTGGCTGATCTCCCCGGTCTGGACGGAATCGTCGCCGCCCGCCCGGCGGAACAGGGCGTCCACCCGGGCGGTGAGCTCCGCCGGGGAAAACGGCTTCGTCACATAGTCATCGGCGCCGGTCATCAGCCCCGTCACCTTGTCCATCTCCTGGGAGCGGGCCGTGAGCATGATGATGCCGATTTTCATATTGGTAGCCCGGATCCGGCGGCAGACCTCAAATCCGTCGATTCCGGGAAGCATAATGTCCAGCAGCGCCACGCCGGCGTCCGCGTTCTCCCGCAGGAGCTCCAGCGCCGCCTCCCCGGTCTCGGCCTCCACCACGTCATAGCCGGCGCGGCGCAGGTTGATCACAATAAAACTGCGGATGCTGGATTCATCCTCCAGAACCAAAACTTTTTTCATGCCGTTCTCCTCTCCGGGGAACCGGCCCGGCCTTTTCCGGCCGGAGCGCCGCGCCCCGTCAGTTGTCGTTGGACGTCCATTCGCTGGTAATCAGATTGAACCGGCCCCGGAGGCTGTCCTCCGTAACGCCGCTCTGCCAGGTCCCATCCTGGTTCAGCAGCTCGGCGGCATAGATGGTCTCCGCCTGCCGGACCAGTAAAAACCGGTTGCCCCGGGCCGCGTTCACGGCCCGGTTGCTGCCCGTAATCGTGTAGATTTTCAAAAACTCCTGAGGCACGGAACCCGCGTCTCCCCGGGTGAAGAAGGTCACGGCCGTCTCATTGGCGTTGGGCTGCGTGCGGGCAACGCCGATTTTTCCGCTCCAGGTGTCCGGCAAAACTAGGTACCACCCGTCGTCCATGTTGTGATACGTGGACTCCGCCGCCTTGCTCTCTCCGGCGGACGTATAGCTCTTCCAGTCCACCAGGCAGTTTTGGCCCGGCCCCGTACTGCCGGGCCGGAGGGATTCCCGCCGGGGAGCGGGAATTTCGGTGATTCCGTCCCCGTTGATGTCCGTGGGATAGAGGGAGACAAACCGGTAAATCTCTGTGGAGACGCCGGTTCGGTCGGAGAGGACGGGATTGGTCAGCTCCCCGCCCCGGGCAATCAGGACATCCGTAATCTCCTCGTTGGAGTCACTCACGCCCGTTACAAACAGCGCCGGGATCTTCCCCTGCAGCGTGCCGGTCTTGACCCGGCCCATATTGCTCAGCTCCGCCATGGTCATGGAAATTCTGGCGGTGGAGGTGCGCTCCAGCGCCGTGTCTTTCTGCCAGGTATAGTAATCCGCCACGCCGCTGCCCTCGTCGTCGGAGTGAAGCACCACAATTTCCCGGTGCTGGTCCCCGTTCAGGTCAGTGACGGCATAGCGCACATAGTTGGTGCGCATCAGCTCCTGTGGTTCTCTGCCCCGCGCGGTGTACACCGTCAGCGCCTGCAGCTCGGTCCCCACCTTCCAGCCCACGATCAGCTCGGGACGCCCGTCCTGATCCAGATCGTTGTAGGCCACGCTGTTGATGGCCGTTCCGCTGCTCTCAATCACCGCCGCCTGCTTGTACGACTGTTCGGTCTTGGCGAAAATGTAAATCTTCAGAGGCCGCTCGTCCGCGCTCTTGCGGAGGAAGGCCAGCGCCTCCTCCTGTCCGTCCCCGTCCAGATCCACCAGCTGCACGGGCTGGATGTTGGTGCCCGACGCGGGGGCGGCGTATTCGGCCCCGCCGTCGATCAGCTTTTGGATAAGGTCGTTGAGCTCCGTATACTCTGCGGGAAGCTGGGGCAGGGCATAGAGATCGTCCGGCGAGGCCGCAAAGCGGAAGGCGCAGCCGCAGGCGGAAAGGCAGGTCAACACCGCGAGGCAGAGCGCCCAGAGCTTTTTCATTCTGTTTTCCATTCTCTGCTCCTCCTCTCGCCCCCGGGGCTTTTGTCCGTTAATCATATTCTTGTATATCATATCATGTTTTGCGGAGTTTTGGTAGCGTTTCTTTGGCTTCTTCCGGCTTTTTTCAGGCGCCCCGGCACCGGAAAACCCTCTTGAATTTTGAGTTTTGCTGTGTTATGATGACAAAGCCTGAGCCGGTGTGTTGGAATTGGTAGACGAGGAGGACTCAAAATCCTTTGCCAGCGATGGCGTGCGGGTTCGAGTCCCGCCACCGGCACCAGTGAAAAGAGCGCAGGTTGTCTTTTGACCGCCTGCGCTCTCATTTTAATAAGCTGAACGTCTTGTGAAACCGATGCAGCTGCCCCTGCATTGCCGGACGCCGTCCGGGTGGAAGCGCCCGGCAAAGAGCATACCGGGACGGCCCGTGCCGTCCCGGTATGCTCTTTATGCGCTATGCGCCTCAATCGTCGGATTTTTCTCCTCGCAATCTGGGCCGCCGGTCAGATTTCGCTTACCCGGTTGCGCCACGCGATTTCCATGTCCAGCTCCCGCCGCAGCTTTTCGTTCTCGGCCACCAGCTCGTCATAGTGCCGGGTCTGGACATAGTATTTTACGAAGCTGAAGGTGGCCTCCCCGAACTCCTCCTCCGTATAGGAGGGAAGGAGGGAGCCGTTGACCCGCTTCAGCCCCTGCACGGAAACCAGCACAATCCGGCGGTGCTTTTCCGAAAGCTGAATCAGCTTCAATTTTTCCGGAATTTCCAAATGCAGATCATAGCCGGTGTTCACCAGCTCCAGCAGACGGCGCTGCTCCGGCTTGGCGGAGACGATGACGCCGTACTTTGCAAAAAGGTTCTTCAAATAGTCAACGGAGACGTCTTCCCGGGTGATGGTACCCTTGCCAATACCCGAAAACATGGTGTTGGAAAGAGAAAAGCTTACAAATACCTCGCTGCCGGTCTGAGGATAGCTCATAGCCGTTACCTCCGATATATTCTTTAAATTTGCAGGGCGGCCCTGCCGTCCGCATCTCTATTCTATTACACTTTGCGAAAACGCACAACATATTTTGCGCAAAATATTACGTCCTTTAAGAAAAATGTTAACTTGCGCATAACAGGCGCTCTCCCCCCAGGGGCCATCGCAGCGCATGCTCCCCGCAGATTTTTGGGCAAACGGGCAAAAGAAATCCGCCCCGGACTGATCCGGAGCGGAAAGAGGGTAACGACCGTTATCTTCTATTGCTGAAACAATCGCTGCAATAAACGGGACGGTCATCGCGAGGCTGGAAGGGAACTTTGCAGGGGCGGCCACATTCGGCACAAACTGCGTCGTACATCTTCCGCTCGCCGCGGTCAGAAGACATGCCTTTGCGTGCCATACGGCAGGCCTTGCAGCGCTGGGGTTCATTGGTGAAGCCTTTTTCAGCAAAGAACTCCTGTTCGCTGGCAGTAAAAGTGAATTCCTGGCCGCAGTCCTTGCAGACGAGTGTTTTGTCCTGATACATGTAATACCTCTTTTAAATTAGTTCGCCATGATAGACGATTACTAGAGTATACGCCGGTTTTTTTGTAAAGTCAATAGGGAGAAAAATACATTTTTCCCTCTCCCGGAAAATCCCGGCCGAAGTCCGTTTTTTCTCCGCCACCCCCCGATTTCTGCGGACGCGGCGGCTTTTTCTCAGGTGTTTTTCATGACGATGGTCTCCACGGAATCGGCCACGTGCTCGCAGGCGTCCGCGCAGTTCTCCATATAGTCGAAAATCTCCCGCCAGGAGAACACGTCGAACACGTCCTGATAGGTGCCCCGAATCTTTCGGACCGCCTCCAGATAAAACCGGTCGCAGTCCTCCTCGGCTTGGTTGATGGCCACGATAATCTCGTGGAGGCGCTCCGCCTTTTTGAAGTTCTCCAGCTCGCCCATCATGTCCTTCATCAGGCCGCAGATCCCGCAGATCTTCCGTCCGAACTCCACAGCCTCCGGCGCCACGGACTGAATCTGCCCGATGTAAAACCGCTGCAGCACCTCCTCCACCTTGTCCGTCACCTCGTCGATGGACTGGCTGATGCCCGCCAGATCCTCCCGGTCGAACGGCGTGACGAAGGCCTTGGCCAGCGCCAGAGACATCTGATGCTTCTTCTGATCCGCCCCGTGTTCGATCCCGTGCATGGTCTCCAACATGTGCCCGATTTCCCCGGCCTGAAAATTCTCCAGACATTCCGTCAGATACTCCGCCGCCCGGCAGGCATGCTCCGCGGCCTCGATGAAGTTGGTAAAATAGAAGCGATCCGCCTTACTTGCCATAAGATGTCATTCCTTTCTCTGTCGATCAAAACAGCCGCATAAAAAGCTTTGCCATCAAAAATCCGATGAGCCCGCAGCCCGGGAACGTCAAAATCCAGGTCAGCCCCATCTCCTTCACCACTGAGAAGTTGATGGCGGACAGCCGCCGCACGGCGCCCACGCCCATGATCGCGGTGGTTTTGGCGTGGGTGGTGGACACGGGAATCCCGAAAACTGAGCTGATCAGCAGGCAGACGGACGCCGCGATGTCTGCCGAAAAGCCCTGGTATTTTTCCAGCTTGACCATGTCCATGCCCACGGATTTGATGATTTTCTTGCCCCCGATGGAGGTGCCCAGCGCCATCACCGCCGAGCACAGCAGCATCAGCCACACGGGCATGGCCACGGCCTTTGCCGGCTGGCTGCCGTTGACCAGAAACAGGCTCAGCAGGATCACGCCCATAAACTTCTGGCCGTCCTGCGCGCCGTGCATAAAGCTCATGCACGCCGCGCCGAAAATCTGCGCGGCCCGAAAGATCTTCTCGGTTTTCTTCCGGTTTGCACGGCGGAAAACCGCCACCACCAGTCTGCATACCAGCCAGCCCAGGCCGAAGCCCAGCAGCACGGACATACCCAGGCCGTACACCACCTTGATCCACTCCGCGCCGTTGACGCCGCCCAAACCGCCGTGGAGCGCCACGGCTCCGCCGGTGAGCCCGGCGATCAGCGCGTGGCTTTCGCTGGTGGGGATGCCGAAGTACCACGCCAGTGTCGCCCACACCACAATGGCGAACAGCGCGGCGCTCAGCGCCACGATGGCCTCATGGGAGTCGGAGCCGAAATCCACCATTCTGGTGATCGTCTCGGCCACAGTGGCGTTGAGGGAGCTCATAATCAGCACCCCCAGAAAATTGAACACAGCCGCCATCAAAATGGCGGCCCGGGGCGCCATGCAGCGGGTCACCACGCAGGTGGCGATGGCGTTGGGCGCGTCGGTCCAGCCGTTGACCAGAATCACGGCCAGCGTCAGCACAATCGCCGCGCACAAAAGCGGGTCGCGGGTCATCTCTCCCCAGAAATATGCAAAAGATAAATTCATGGATCAACCTCCGGCTGAGGACGGCGGTCTGCCGTCCGGATCAAGCGGGCACGTTTCAAAACACGTCTGGGGCCGGCAGAATCCTTCCCGCCCCGACTCTGATTTTCTGTCGATTTTACCCGATCAAAGTTTATTCTACCATGAATTTCGTAAAGATACGATAAAAATTCCGGGCTTTGTAGTTTCCCGCCCGGAAAGATCTCCGGATTCCGCCTAAAGCCGTGTCCGGCGGTGCCGGCCGCAAAATATTTGCGCATGGGACAAGGTTCCCCTTTTCAGCGGAAAATAATCTATGCTATAATAGCTCACCGGAAGCGGTTATGCGCACGCCTGCCGCACTCTGTGCGCTTAAATCAAGGCGGCGGACTTTTACGGCAAGCTCATACGGGTATAGAGAGGATCGATTCTATGGACAACACCACCCTGCAAATTCGGGCCGCAGTCCCCCAGGACGCGGAGGCTCTGCTGCGCATATACGCGCCGTATGTCACCCAGACCGCCGTGACCTTCGAGTACCATGTTCCCACCGCCGAGGAATTTCAAAACCGGATCCGGCGGGTTCTGCAAAAATATCCCTATCTGGTGGCGGAGGCGGACGGAGAGATCGTGGGCTACGCCTACGCAGGCCCCTTCCGGGAACGGGCCGCGTACGGCTGGACGGCGGAAACCTCCATCTACATATCCGAGGGCAGCCGGAAAACGGGAGCCGGGGGCAAGCTCTACCGGACGCTGGAGCGCGTGCTGCAGACGCAGAATATTCTCAATCTCAACGCGTTTGTGGCCTATCCCCGGGAGGAGGACGTCCATCTCACAAAGAACAGCATGCAGTTCCACGCCCACATGGGCTACGAGCTTCTGGGCCGGTTCCCGGAGTGCGGCTATAAATTTCACCGCTGGTACGACATGCTCTGGATGGGCAAGTCCATCGGCGCGCACACCGCCCTGCAAACCCCCGTCAGGACGTTTGACGAGGTGCGGGCGGAGCTCCCCCGGATCGCGGCGCTGGAGACAGGCTGATCCTCCGGCCGGAGGTATCCGCCGGGCGGCTCCCCGCTTTTAAAAGGGTAATATTCAACCCCCCGCCTGCATCCGTGTCAAATGCAAGCGGGGGGTGGTTTTTTAAACGCTCCTGCGGGCGCTTAAAGCGAGCGGATAAAACGCTGGATCCGGTTCAGTCCGTCCCGGAGCTCGTCGTCACCGTAGCAGTAGGAAATCCGCATGTAGCCCTCGGTTCCGAAATAGCAGCCCGGCACCGCGGCCACCAGGCCCTCCCGCACCATCCGGGTACAGAAGGTCAGGGAATCCATCCCGAACTGGGAAATCCCGGCGAAGACATAGAACGCCCCCTCGGGCTTTTCCACCGGCAGCCCCATCTCGGTCAGGCGGCTGTACACATAGTCCCGGCGGCGCCGGAACAGCGCCACATCGGCGGAGTTGTCGTAATTCAGCGCCTCCGCGCAGGCCGGCTGAATGAAGGACGGCGCGGCCACGACTCCGTACTGGTGCACCATCTGCGCCCGCTCCCGGACGGCGGCGTCCGCCATCAGGTAGCCCACCCGCCATCCGGTCATGGCGTAGGGCTTGGAAAAGCTCTGCACCACGAGGATCCGGTCGTGCATGTCCTGGTAGGCGGAAAAGCTGCGGAAGCTGTCGGTATAAGTGAGCTGGCGGTACACCTCGTCGCACAGGACAAAGACGGGCTGGTCCTTTAAAACCCGGTGCAGCCCCTCCAGCGTCTCCTGTGTATAAACGCAGCCGGTGGGATTGTTGGGGGAGGTCAGAATCACGGCTTTGGTCTTTGCCGTCAGCGCCCTGCGGAGCTTGTCCGGATCCACCTGAAAACGGTCGTTCTCGGTGGGCAGCGCCACCGGAACGCCCCGGCACAGGCGGACAATGGCCTCATAGAGGCTGAAGGCGGGGGTGGGGATGATCACCTCGTCCCCGGGGTTGAGAATCGTAAAGAGGCCGGCAAACAGGGCGCCGGTGGCCCCGATGGTGACGATGATCTCCTCCGGATCGTAGGCAAGCCCGTTCCGGCGCCGTTCAAAAGCGGCGATGGCCTGACGCAGATACAGATTGCCGTTTCCCTCGGGATAATGGGTGTCGTTGGCGTCCAGCGCCCGTTTGGCCGCCTCCTTCACCGCCTCCGGCGTATTCAGATCCGGCTCTCCGATGGTCAGGGATACGGCGCCCGGAGTGCTCCGGGCCAGATCGGCAAACGCGCGGATGCCGATGGGCGGAATATCCAGCACCGCCCGGTTCAGCGTCAGTTCCATGTTCTCACGCCCCTTTCGTAATTTAAAGCACAGTATACCCCGGCAAACGAGGCCCTGTCAACGGCGGTTTCCACAAAACCGGACGGCGGGAAAATTGACAATCCCGCAATTTATGATACAATAACCGCAAAATAGCCATTGCATCCGCGCTTTGGCGCGGGCGGACAGAGACGGAGGAACCGGCCATGGAGGAAAATGCCGCCCTGCTGGGGCAAAAATATCTGGAGTGCTTCTGCCGCCGCTCACGGGACGGCTTTTTTGTGCGCTACGCGGATCCGGCGCTGCCGGACATGTACTGCCACAACTTTCTGGAGCTGAAAAAGCCGGTGGGCACGCTGCTGCTGCGCAAAACCCTGGAGGAGCGGATCGCCGCCGCCCGGGCCGCCGGAGCGGCATTTTTCCGTCTGGAGCTGGGAATCGAGCCCGCCTCCCTGCCGGGGGCCTTTCCCCAAGGCGGCGAACCGGAGCACAACGGGCTCTACCGCCTCGCGCCGGAGCGGGCTGCGGTAGAGCGCTGGGCCTCCCCGCCGGAGTGCGCAATCCGGCCCATGGCGGATTCCGCCGATACGGCGGCGCTGGCGGAGATTGAGCTTTCAAACGCGGATGGCTGCGGCCGGGGCTTCTGTCTCCGGCGGGCAGAGCGCCGGGCCCGGGTCTATACCTCCGGCGGACCGTGCCGGAATTTCCTGGCGGACTGGAACGGGCAGGCGGCGGGTACCTGTGTGCTTTTCACATACGGCGGCATGGGCCGGCTGGAGGATCTGGTGGTCCGCCCGGAGCTGCGCCGCAGAAAAATTGCCTCCTCCCTGCTGCGGACGCTGGTGCTGCGGGGAATGGACGACGGCTGCCGGGTCTTTTTCCTCACCGCCGACGAGGACGATACGCCCAAGGCTCTCTACCGGGCGCTGGGCTTTGAAAAAACCGTGGACACCTGGGCGCTGACCTGGCGCCTTTAAGGCGGAACGGCACCACGCAAACCGCAAAAACGCGCCGCCGGGAACATTCCCGGCGGCGCGTTTTTTTACCGGAGCGCTGCACTCCCGCGGATCCGAATCTCGGCGGCTACGCGGCGGGAGCGGTCGTGCCGGCGGTCTGGCCCGACGGGGCCGCAGCCGTGCCGGCCTTAAAGCCGGTAAGCGTCACGCCGTAGGCGGCCACAATCGTACCGGAGGCCTGGGTGTCGTAGGTGATCTCCACGTCGTCGCCCACATTGAGAATCACCGCATCCGCGTCGTCCGACGCGCTGATCTGGTAGTAGTGCTCATCTCCCGCCAGGCGGATAAAGTACTGGCTGTTGCCGCCCATGACGGCGCTGCGCAGCTCCGTGACGGGGCCGGAGACAGAGCCCCGGGCGGATTCCGCGGGCTGGGCCTGGCTGGGATCGATGAGGTTGTTGTTATTGAGCATCACCCGGTAGTTGCTCTCGCAGTCGGCCACCGTCTGGCCCGTGGCCACGATCTGGTACTGGGAGACGTTGACCATGGCGTACATCTTCACCAGGCCCGCCGCGTCCTTCAAAGACATGAAGTATGTGGGCTGTCCGGCAATATTCAGCAGCAGCGGGAAGGTGGCGGTGTACTTCATCTGCTGCACCTGGCCCTGGGCGGACTCCATGGCGGAGAGCTCCTTGGCGCCGGCCACAGAATAGAATTTTGTCTCCTTGGTGCGCTGGTTGCTGAGAATGAAGCCCACGTTGGACTGGTCGGAGGTGACGGAGGTGACGCCGGTGTACATATACACGTCGTCCCCGCCCACCAGATAGTTGTAGCCCTCAGTGGTGACCTTCACGCCCTTCTGTCCGAAAACGGAGTTGAGAAAGCCGTTGTGATACTGGCCGTAATAGTCGTACTGCTGCATGATAAGATCGGCGTTGTAGACCCGGTCCACCCACTCGGGCACCTTTTCATAGTACTTGCTCTCGCCGGTGACAGCGTTGACCAGCACCGCGCCGGAATTGTCCGTGCCGCCGAAAAGGCCCACGCGCTTGACCACCCGGGAGCAGATCCACCAGGGCGTGCCGTCGTCGTCGATCTCAAAGTTGGGCTCGTCAAAGAGGTAGGTGGGATAGTGGAACCGCAGATACCGGTAGAGGTTGCGGTTAAAATGCTCCGCCGTGGTGTACTTCATGCCCTCCTTCAGCCGGACCACCTGGACATTCTGGGTGGTCATGTCAATGATGAGATAGGCGGGAAGTCCCTGGGAGCGGTTGGTAAACCATTTGATAATATCGCCGTAGCGCAGGGAAGTCACCCGGACGGGGCGGCCATTGTAGTTGATCTGGGTGTAGTCGTCCATGACCTCAAACTGAGACACCATGTCGCTGAGCTCGCCCAGCTTCCGGCTGCCCAGGCGCTTGGCGGAGTCCTCGTCCAGCATGGGAATCTGGTCATAGGAGATTTCCTCCACCTCGGAGGCGAAGTCGCCGGTCTGCACCTTCAGCAGCTTGCTGTACGCCCCCGCCCGAATCACCACCCAGGAGGACAGCGCGCCCACCAGCACCGTGGCGATCAGGAGCAGAACCGCGAAAAACGGAATCCGGCACTGCTTTTTGACAAAGCCGAAATAGCCCTTGACGCCCTCGCCCTGAAACCCGGAGGTCAGCACGGCGCAGATGCAGTAGGCCGCGCAGACGAGGAAAATAAAGACATAGAAATCCTCGCTGTGCAGATTGAGCGCCGGAAGCTCCAGATAGAAGTAGATCGCGGCGAAGGCCAGCGTGACCAGGATGTTGATCAGCGTCCGGGTAAAGGCGTTTCCCACGGGTTTGCGGGGTTTTCTCTTGGCCGCATGGGCCTGACGGTACTGATTAAAATCCACCGTGGGACCCTGGTCGGGCGAAAAGCCGCCGTTTCCGCCGGGCGGCGTAAAGCCCCCGAAGTGTATAAAGCCCATATATGGTTCTCCTTTATCGATCGTTTGTGGATGGATGTGTTCCGTCTTTTTCAGCTTGGATCAGATCATTATACGCTGCCCGGGCAAAAAACACAAGGCCGTGCGGCCCGGAGTGTCTCCGCTCCGGGCCGCATGGCGTCACTTTGTAATGAGAAGCTTTCCGTCGTCCACGGCTACCCGGGCCGTATCGCCGGATTTGAGGGTGCCGTCCAGCAGCTGCTCGGCCACGGCGTCCTCGATCTTGTCCTGAATTGCCCTGCGCAGGGGCCGGGCGCCGTACCGGGGATCAAAGCCCTCCCGGGCCAGCTCCGCAACGGCCGCGTCGTCGGCGCTGAGCTTGACGCCCATGGCCTCCATCCGTTTGGAGGTGGCCGCCAGCATCCGGCGGGCGATTTCCTGAATATCGCTCTCCGTCAGGCGGTGGAATACGATGATGTCGTCGATCCGGTTGAGAAATTCCGGCCGGAAGGTGTGGCGCAGGTCCTCCAGCACCGTCTCCCGGGTGCGCTCAAAGAGCTCCTTGTCGTCTCCGGCGGCGTTCTTGCCGTCGAAGCCCAGCCGGTTGCCTGCGGAGATGATGTGGCTGGCGCCCACGTTGCTGGTCATGACGATGACGGTGTTCTTGAAGTCCACCGTGCGGCCCTGGGAGTCGGTGATCCGCCCGTCCTCCAGAATCTGAAGGAGCACGTTCCACACATCCTCGTGGGCCTTTTCGATCTCGTCGAACAGCACCACGCTGTACGGCTTTCTGCGGACCTTTTCGGTGAGCTGACCGCCCTCCTCATGGCCCACATAGCCGGGAGGCGAGCCGATGAGGCGGGAGACTGTGTGCCGCTCCATATACTCGGACATGTCGATGCGGATCATGGCGTTCTCGTCGCCGAACATGGCCTCGGCCAGCGCCTTGCACAGCTCCGTCTTGCCCACGCCCGTAGGGCCCAGGAACAGGAAGCTGCCGATGGGGCGCTTGGGATCCTTCAGCCCCACCCGGCCCCGGCGGATAGCCCGGGCCACCGCGTGTACGGCCTCGTCCTGGCCCACCACACGCTGGTGGAGCTTCTCCTCCATGTGGATGAGCCGGGCCGTTTCGTCCTCCGTCAGGCGGGTGACGGGAATGCCCGTCCACTCCGCCACCACAGCGGCGATGTCGTCGGGATTCACAGGGCGGTGGGTCTGGGTGCCGCGGCGGCGCTTCTCCCGCTCCTGCTCCACCTGTTCCTGATAATTCTTCTCAATGTCCCGGAGCTGGGCGGCCTTCTCGAAGTCCTGGGCATCCACGGCCGCCTTCTTCTCCTTGTGCAGGACGGAGATTTTCTCCTCCAGGCTCTTGAGCTCCGGGGAGACCTCCTCGCCCTCCATGCGCACCCGGGAGGCCGCCTCGTCCATGAGGTCGATGGCCTTGTCCGGAAGGAACCGGTCGGAGATATAGCGGCTGGAGAGCTGGACGGCGGCCTCCAGCGATTCGTCGGTGATCTTGAGTCCGTGGTGCTTTTCATACCGCTCCCGCAGGCCGCGGAGAATCTCCAGCGTCGCTTCCCCGCTGGGTTCGCCCACCTGGACGGGCTGGAAGCGGCGCTCCAGAGCCGCATCCTTCTCAATGTATTTGCGGTATTCGTTCAGCGTAGTGGCGCCGATGACCCGGATTTCGCCCCGACCCAAAGCCGGTTTGATAATATTGGCCGCGTCCACGGCGCCTTCGGCGGAGCCGGCGCCCACGATGGTGTGCAGCTCGTCGATAAAGAGGATCACGTTGCCGGCCTTCTTGACCTCGTCCAGCGCCTTTTTGATCCGCTCCTCAAATTCGCCGCGATATTTGGTGCCGGCCACCATGCCGCTGAGATCCAGCGACAGGATGCGCTTGTCCAGCAGCTCGTCGGGCACGTCCCCCAGCACAATCTTCCGGGCCAGGCCCTCCACGATGGCGGTCTTGCCCACGCCGGGCTCGCCGATGAGCACGGGGTTGTTCTTGGTCCGGCGGGACAGAATCTGAATGGTGCGGGCGATCTCCGTATCCCGGCCGATCACCGGATCCAGCTTGCCGCTGCGGGCGTCCTCCGTCAGATCCCGGGTAAATTCCCGGAGGGTCTTTGTCTTGGCGTCGTCGCTGTTTTTGGACGCAGGCGCGGAGTTCTTGGCGCCTCCCGCCCAGTCCCGGGGCTGGTTTTGAATCTTCTGCATCAGCGCGGTGTAAAGGTGCTTGGGATCGCAGCCGGCGGTGCGCAGAATACGCACGGCCATGTTGTTTCCCTCCCGCAGAATCCCGGCCAGCAGGTGCTCGGTGCCCACATAGCTGCAGCCGCCCCGGGCCGCGTCCTCCATGGCCAGTTCCACTACGTGCTTGGCGCGGGGCGTGAGCCCCTGGGCGGGATTGCCGCCGGGCAGGCCCAGCCCTACGCTGCGCTTAATAATATCCAGCAGCAGTTCATCCGTCAGCCCCGCCTCCTCTAGGACGGTGTGGGCAATGCCGGACTCCTCCCGCCGCAGGCCCAGCAGCAGGTGCTCGGTGCCCACATAACCGTGGCCCAGCTCCCCTGCCGCCTCCTGGGAAAGCCGCAGAGCCTCCTCGGCTCCGGGCGTAAACTTATTTTCATTCATTGTGTTTCTCTCCTTTCCGTGGGAGACCGTGTTTTTCAAGCAATCTCAGACGGTTTGTTATTCGCTTTTGCCCATTTCCCCGCGTTCCTTCTCCAGGGCGCGGATTTGATCCCGCAGCTGCGCCGCGCGCTCAAACTCCTCCTGATGGACGGCCCTGCGCAGCTCAGAGCGCAGCGCGTTAAGCTGACGCGTCCGGGCAAACCTGCCCTGCGTCTCGCTGTCCACCAGGCTCTCCACGGGAGCGGGTTTCTGTTCCTGACGGGCGGGAGCTGCGCTCAGAGCGGGCATTTCGGTGAAGAAATCGTCAAAGGGATCCTCGCCGAAGAAGCTGTCCATGCCGCCGGGCAGGGCGCGCCGGGGGCTGAAAAAGCCGTCCAGCAGTCCGCCGCCGAAGAAGCCGCCGTTCAGGAAATTCTCCATGCCGGCAAACATTCTGCGCCCCTGGGCGGCGATGGCCTGGGTGTAGCCCAGCTTTTCCGCGCACTCGCTGCACAGATGTTTTTGGGTTATTTTGCCGTTGATGTTGCTCTCGTATACAAAGGTAACCTCATTCTTACCGCAATTTTCGCATTTCATAATCAATTCCTCCTATAAAATCAAGATATGAATGAACTTTTTCAGATCCGGGCCCCCGGGCTCACACCTGATGGATGAGCACCTGCTTGACAAGGTCGGCCCGGACGGCGTCCCGGAAGCTCCGGGGCACCTTTAAAAGCGCCTTGTCCCCCACGGCCAGCGCCAGGGTCTGGCCCACCGGCTCCGCCAGCGCGCCGGATTCCACCAGATTGCCCAGGATGGCCCGGGCGCTGGGCAGATCCAGCTCCTCACCGATGGAGTTGATCACCTGCATTAAAAGTGTCTGGCGATCCACATGCACCCGGGTGATGCGGATGTATCCGTTGCCGCCCCGGCGGCTCTCCACAATATAGCCGTGCTCCGGTGAAAAGCGGGTGGAGACCACATAGTTGATCTGGCTGGGCACGCAGTTGAACTGCTGCGCCAGATCGTTCCGCTGAATCTCCAGCACGCCGCCGTCGGCCTCCTGCAGTCCCTCCTGGAGGAACTGGGCTATCAAATCCGTCAATCCCATTTTGCGGACATCCCCTTTCCGTAAGCAAGCCCGTCAGTGTTTTATCTGACTTTGACTTTCTTTGATCTTCTTTGTAAATCGTAGTATACCACGGTGCCGCCGTTTGTCAATAGGTTTTTTTGACTTTTCCTGACCAAGATGAAAACAATTTGTGAACGGCCTGTTTTCCGGGGGAATCCTTTGCCGTTTTTTTAACAAAACGCCTTGCTTTTTTGCGATTGTATGCTAAAATAAGTGTTACTAATTTTGATGGAGGTGCTTCCCATGGCTTATAAAATTACATCCGCCTGTGTCAGCTGCGGCTCCTGCGCAAGCGTCTGCCCCGCTGGTGCAATCTCTCAGGGCGATACATCCTACGTCATCGACGCCGATGCCTGCCTGAGCTGCGGCTCCTGCTGCGATACCTGCCCCAACGGCGCCATCGTTCCCGCCGAATAAGGAGACCTTTTTCAAGAGCACCGCAGGCAAATCCGCCTGCGGTGCTCTTCTTCTGCTTGCGGACGGGGCGTTTTTCGCCTATAATAGCGGCAGACAAATCTGATGTTTGGAGGGGACGCCATGGAGCATCTGGACCGTCTGGACGGTACGAACTGGGTATTCCGGTACGGCGGCTCCTTTCCCCCGGGCACGGACTCGTTTCTGCTCTCCGCCTTTCCCGGTCTGCGCCGGGGCCAGAGCGTGTGCGATCTGGGCTGCGGGGCGGGCCTTCTGGGGCTGCTCCTGCTGCGGCGGGAACCGTCCCTCCGGGTGACCGGGGTGGAGCTGGACCGGGACGCCTGCCTTCTGGCGGAGGAGAACGCCCGGGCCAACGGCCTTTCGGAGCGTCTGCGCTTTGTGGGCGCCGACCTCCGGAAACCGGAGGAGCTGCCCGCCCCGGGGAGCTTCGATCTGGCAGTGTGCAATCCCCCCTATTTTCCGCCGGACAGCGGCGCTCTGTCGCCTCAGGCGTCCCGCAGGGCCGCCCGGGCAGAGCTCACCTGCTCCCTGGATCAGGTGTGCGCCGCGGCGGCCCGGCTGGTGCGCTGGGGCGGCCGCTTCGCTGTGGTCTACCGGCCGGAACGTCTGACGGATCTGCTGAATACCATGCGGCAGAGGGGGCTGGAGCCCAAGCGTCTGCGCTTTGTGCAGCGAACCGCCTCCTCCGCTCCCTCCCTTCTGCTGGCGGAGGGCCGCCGGGGCGGCGGGCCGGGGCTGCGGACGGAGGCGCCGCTGCTGCTGGAGGGGCCGGACGGCAGGTCCTCGGCGGAGCTGGACGCCATCTATTGGAAAGGACCGGTGACAACGCTATGAGCGGAACCCTGTATCTGGTTGCGACCCCCATCGGGAATCTGGGCGATTTTTCTCCCCGGGCGGCGGAAACGCTGCAAAGCGTGGATTTTATCGCCGCGGAGGACACCCGGGTCTCCCTGAAGCTGCTGAACCGCTTCGGCATCAAAAAATCCATGGTCAGCTATCACGAGCACAACCATGTCTCCGCGGGCCAGTCCATCCTCCGGCGGCTGCTGGCCGGAGAGAGCTGCGCCTTGGTCACCGACGCCGGAATGCCCGCCGTCTCCGACCCCGGGGAGGATCTGGTGCGCGCCTGCGCGGAAAACGGCGTGCCGGTGACGGTGATTCCGGGCTGCTGCGCCGCGGTGTGCGCGCTGGCGGCCTCCGGCCTGCCCACCGGCCGCTTTACCTTCGAGGGATTCCTGGCCGTCAACAGAAAAAGCCGCCGGGAGCATCTGCAGTCCCTGCGGGGCGAGGAGCGCACCATGCTGTTCCACGAGGCGCCCCACAAGCTGCGCACCACCCTGGACGACCTGGCGGACGCCTTCGGCCCGGAGCGGCCGGTGGCCCTGTGCCGGGAGATGACCAAGCTCCACGAGGAGATTCTGCGCACCACCCTGGGCGGCGCCCAGGAGCACTACCGGGAGAACACCCCCAAGGGCGAATACGTCCTGGTGGTGGCCGGCGCAAAGCGGCCGGATCCCACCTCCGTCACGCTGGAGGAGGGCGTGGATCTGGTTTTGAAAATGCGGGAGGCCGGTACCCGGATGAAGGACGCCGTCCGCCAGGTGGCGGAGGATACGGGCCTGTCCCGAAACGAGCTGTACCACGCCGCCGTCGGCGGCCGCCCCGAGTAAGTCCCCCTGCCGGCAAACAAAAAAAGAGACGCCCCGAGGGGCGTCTTTTTTATTTGCTCTTTTAGGAGCTTTTACAGATTTTTCAGTTCCTTCAGGCATTTGGGACACACATTTTTCCCCCTGAAGGTCGTGATATCCTTGGTGCTGTCGCAAAAAACGCAGCTGGGTTTATATTTTTTCAGAATGACGGAGGACCCTTCCACATAGATTTCCAATGCGTCCCGCTCCGCAATATCCAGCGTCCGGCGCATCTCGATGGGAAGCACGATCCGGCCCAGCTCATCGACTTTTCTGACAATTCCGGTTGATTTCATCTGTTGACTCCTTTCCCGGGCAGACCCCGTAGTACCCCACTGAGCGAAACTCAGTTATGTTAAGTGAACAATAACATATTCTGGATAACGCTGTCAACTAATTTTTACATATATTTACAATCAATTCATAAATTCGGCAGACTGTGACAGTCCGCGGAACCGGAAAGGCGGTAGGATATGGCAATGACAGTGGTTTGGACCGGCATGGTGGCGGTTTCCGTCCTGTTCGGCGCGCTGACAGGCCGCCTGGACGCGGTGGCCTCCGCCGCGCTGGAGGGGGCCTCCGCCGCCGTGACCCTGTGCATTTCCACGGCAGGCGTGCTGTGCCTGTGGAGCGGCGTCATGGAGATCATGCGCCGGTGCGGACTGGCTGAAAAGCTGGCCCGTGCCTTCCGGCCCCTTCTGCGGCTGCTGCTGCCGCAGGCGTGCCGGGACGCGGACACGCTGGCCTCCATTTCCGCCAACGTCTCGGCCAATCTGCTGGGGCTGGGAAACGCGGCGACGCCTCCGGGAATCCGCGCCGCGGAGCGTATGGCCCGGGGCTGCGGCGGCGTGGCCTCCGACGAGCTGTGCCTGCTGGTGGTTTTGAACACCGCCTCCATTCAGCTCATTCCGGCCACGGTGGCCGGCGTCCGGGCGGCCTGCGGAGCCAGGGCCCCCTTCGACATTCTGCCGGCGGTCTGGCTGGCCTCCGCGCTGAGCGTAACCGCGGGGATCCTGGCCGCCAAGGGCATGGCCCGGGTGGGACTGTGCGTCCGGCGGCCCCGGCGGCAGCGCCGAGGCGCTCCTGTCCGGAGAGGGGCGGCGCTATGAAGCTCTCATCCCTGGCAGTCCCCCTGCTGCTGGCCGGCACGGCGGTTTACGCCATGACCCGGAAGGTGGATGTATATGACGCGCTGACCGCCGGCGCAGGCGACGGGCTGACCATCATTCTCCGCATTCTTCCGGCTCTGGTGGGGCTTTTGACGGCGGTGTCCATGTTCCGGGCCTCCGGCGCCATGGAATGGCTGACCGGGCTGTGCTCTCCCCTGCTTTCAAAGCTGGGTGTTCCGGCGGAGCTGATGCCGCTGATGCTGATCCGTCCGATTTCCGGCAACGGCGCTCTGGCGGTGGGCAGCGAGCTCATCCGCACCTACGGCGCCGACAGCACCGTCGGCCGCACGGCGGCCGTGATGCTGGGCAGCACGGAGACCACCTTCTATACCATTGCGGTCTATTACGGCTCCGCGGGAATCCGGCGCACCCGGCACACGATCCCCGCGGCCATCACCGCCGATCTGGCGGGATTTTTCGCCTCCGCGCTGGCTGTGCGGATTTTCTTCCCGGGCTGAACCGGCAGAGCCGGACGCGAAAAAGCCGGGGCCCTTCCGCGAAAGGGTCCCGGCAGTTCTGCTGCCGGCACAAACGCTGTTTGAACCGGGCCAAACGCGCGTCACAGATTTTTTCCCAGGTCATACGCCTGACGCGGATAATCGGTGCCCTCCAGCGCCGCGGCGTTGGCGCAGTCCACGGCAGCCACCGTTCCCGCCATCGTCCACTCAAGGTACTTGGCCATCTCGCGGAACGACGTCAGAGCCCCCTCCGCCGCCGCGGTATCCGCATCCGCCATAGCCAGAAGCAGCGCTGTTTTCTTCCGCCCGTGCAGCGCGGCGCCGCTGGCGTAGAACCGGTCGATCACCGTCTTGAGCTGCGCGCTGACGGCGTAGTAGTAGATGGGAGAGGCGAAGATCACCGCGTCTGCCTCCAGCAGCCGCAGCGTCAGCTCCCGCATGTCGTCCTGAAACACGCATACGCCGCTGTCGCGGCATTTTTCGCAGGCGATGCAGGGATGGACATTCCGATACGCGGCGTCAAACCGATAGACCTGATGGCCCGCCTCCTCCGCACCCCGGAGGAACTGCCGGGCCAGGGCGGCGGTGGTGCCGCTGCGATGGGCGCTGCCTGTGATCATTACAATTTTCATAACTGTCCTTCTCCTTTTTCAACCATTCTCCGGCCGGCTTCTCAGCGGATAAAATGCGTGGGAGTCCACTCCTCCTTGGCCGGCAGACCGTACCGCTCTTTCCCCAGGGCGATGCTGCGCATGAGGAACGTCATGTTCTCCGCCAGCACGCGCATGGTCTGCAGCCCCTCCGCGTCCCGGGCGGCCTCGCCGGGCGCCCGGCCGTGGATGCTGTTCCAGTACTGGCTGGAGGCCACCGGCATGCCGCTGATGGTGAAATATTTGTTGAGCTCGTCAAAGGTGGCAGACAGCCCGCCCCGCCGGGCGGCCACCACGCTGGCGCCCACCTTCATGGTCTTGTCGAAGGCGGTGCTGAAAAAGAGCCTGTCCAAAAAGGCGATCAGGGTGGCGTTGGCGGACGCGTAGTAAACCGGGCTGGCCGCCACCAGGCCGTCGCAGGCTTCCAGCTTCGGGGCCGTCTCGTTCACCAGATCGTCAAAGACGCATCTGCCCGTCTTTCCGCAGGAGCGGCAGGCGATACAGCCCCGAATATCCCGGCTGCCCACCAGGATGGTCTCCGTTTCGACGCCGTTTTTGGCGAATATCTTTTCCATTTCCCCCAGGGCCACGGCGGTATTGCCGTCCGCGTGGGGACTTCCGTTCAGCATTAAAACCTTCATAGCGCTCCTCCTGCCGCCTGTGTCCCCCATGCCGTGCCTGACGCCGGCCGGAGGACGGATTTTCCGTACCTCTATATTATAATGGAACGCCCAAAAATAACAAGTACCGTTCCCGCCGCTGCGGGCCCCGCGCCAAGGAAGGGTCTCCCCTCCGCCCGCAGCCCCGCCAAAACCGCATCGCAAGCCGGCCTCTGCAATTTGAATGAAAAAAGCATCCCCCCGGCGCCGTTTTCCGCCGCAGCGGGAAACAGAGCGGGAAGGGATGTTTTTTGGCGTCCCCGGGCGGATTCGAACCGCCGGCCTTCCGCTTAGGAGGCGGACGCTCTATCCAGCTGAGCTACGGAGACATCTGCCGGTTCCGGCGGCCCGCGGGCCTCTCGGAAAACGGCAGATTTTATTTTACCCGGTTCTCCCCATCCTGTCAATGTCCCCGGGGAAAAAGGAGCCGAATCTTTCCCGGCGCAGGCAGGTTTCCGCCCCGGGCCGGAGCCGCCGCGGCTTTTCTCCCGGCAGAGAGCAGCGCCCATTCCGCCGGGAAAAAGCAAAAGCGCACGTAATTCGCGGATTTATTTCAAAATAAGGGTGATTTTATCTTGAAAAGAGTAAAAAAAGAGCATATAATATTTTTCTGTGTGTAGGAAAAAGACTTGAATTTCCCAAAGGAACGGGAAAATTTCACAAGCCATCAAGAAAGGGGCACTTCCTTTGCAGAACGAACAGATCAGAAATGTCGCCATCATCGCCCATGTCGACCACGGCAAGACGACTCTGGTGGACCAGATGCTTCGCCAGGGCGGCGTATACCGTGCCAATCAGGAGGTCGTGGACCGGGTTATGGACTCCGGCGATCTGGAGCGGGAACGCGGCATTACGATTTTGGCGAAAAACACCGCCATTGACTATAAAGGCGTCAAAATCAACATTGTGGACACCCCGGGCCATGCCGACTTCGGCGGCGAGGTGGAGCGGATTCTCAAAATGGTCAACGGCGTCATCCTCCTGGTGGACGCCGCCGAGGGCCCCATGCCCCAGACCCGTTTCGTGCTCAGCCGCGCGCTGGAGCTGGGCCACCGGGTCATCGTGGTGGTCAACAAAATCGACCGGCCCGATCAGCGAATCCACGCGGTGATCGACGAGATCCTGGAACTGCTGATGGATCTGAACGCCACAGCGGAGCAGCTGGATTCCCCCATGCTGTTCTGCTCTGCGCGCCAGGGCATCTGCTCCTATTCCCCCGATGAGCTGGGCACCGACCTCAAGCCGCTTTTCGAGACGATTCTGGAGTATATCCCCGCGCCGGAGGCGGAGGTGGACAAGCCGTTCCAGATGCTGGTTTCCTCCATCGACTACAACGACTTTGTGGGCCGGATCGCCATCGGCCGGATCGAGCAGGGCACGCTGCGGCAGAATCAGGAGATCAGCGTGTGCAACTATCACGCGCCGGAGGCGGAGCTGCGCAAGGCCAAGGCCACCGCCATCTATGAGTTCGACGGTCTGGACCGCAAGCCCATCACCGAGGCCACCGCCGGCAACATCATCGCCATGTCCGGGATTCCCGACATCACCATCGGCGATACCATCTGCGACCCCACCTATGTGGAGGCGCTGCCCTTTGTGAAAATTTCCAAGCCCACCATGGAGATGACCTTCTCCATCAACGACTCCCCCTACGCCGGACGCGAGGGAAAATACGTCACCTCCCGCAACCTGCGGGACCGGCTTTTCAAGGAAATGCTCAAGGACGTGTCCCTGAAGGTGATGGAAATTCCCGGCGCTACGGACTCCTTCAACGTGGCCGGCCGCGGCGAAATGCACTTCTCCATCCTCATTGAGACCATGCGCCGGGAGGGCTACGAATTCCAGGTCTCTCCCCCCCGCGTGCTGTATCAGGAGATTGACGGCAAAAAATGCGAGCCCATCGAGCGTCTGGTGGTGGACGTGCCTGCGGAAACCATCGGCGCCGTCATCGAAAAGCTGGGCCAGCGCAAGGGCGACATGGTGGAGATGACCCCCGTGGGCGACCGGATGAAGGCAGAGTTTCTGATTCCCGCCCGAGGCCTTTTCGGCTACCGCAACGATTTTATGACGGACACCAAGGGCGAGGGCATTATGGCCTCCGTGTTCGATTCCTACGCGCCGTACAGAGGCGACATTCAGCGCCGGGGCATGGGCAGCCTGGTCTGCTCCGAAACCGGCGAATCCATCACCTACGGCCTCTACAACGCCCAGGAGCGCGGCTCCCTCTTTATCGGCGCCGGCCTCCCCGTATACGAGGGAATGGTCATCGGACTTGCCAACCGGGGCGAGGACATCACGGTCAACGCCTGCAAGAAAAAGCAGCTGACCAACACCCGGGCCTCCGGATCCGACGACGCGCTGCGTCTGGTGCCCCCCAAGCAGATGAGCCTGGAGCAGTGCATGGAATTTCTGGCGGACGATGAGCTTTTGGAGGTCACACCCAAAAGCCTCCGGATCCGCAAGCGCATTTTGAATCACGAGCAGCGTATGAAGTCCATGCACGGAAAGAAGTAATTTCAATCCGGAGCGCTGTCTATCAAAAGTCCCCGCCGCAGAACCGATCTGCGGCGGGGACTTTCTCTTTTCGCACCGGCAAAGGGGACTTCTCCGGCGCCGGAGGGCCGGTCAGCGGGCAGGGTACTCCGGCGGGCCGGATTTGGCCCGGCGGGTCTTGAACCGGTACATCTGCTCGTCCGCCCGGCGGGCGGCGGAGTGAAACGACTCGCCCTCCTTGGAAAAGCTGTAGCCGTAGGAGATGTTGGGCAGCGCCGGATGGATGGAGCGCAGGGCCCGGATCCGCAGAATCATCATTGCGGCCGCGGCTTTCACGGCCTTTTCATCCGCCTGGCCCAGCACCATAAACTCGTCGCCGCCGATCCGGTAGCACCGGCCGATGTGGGAAAAGCACTCCCGCAGAACCGACGCCGCCAGGCACAGGCACTGGTCGCCGGTCTGATGGCCATACCGGTCGTTGATGCCCTTGAAGTCATCCAGATCGAAGATAATCAGCAGCGTGCCCGTCCGAAGGGGCCGGCCGGTGGCCTGGGTAAAGGCAGCCCGGTTGAATACGCCGGTCAGCTGGTCGTACTTGAATTGCAGCTCCCGCTGGAAGATGTAGTACAGCAGCATGGCCAGCGTCACGCAGCGCCAGCTGGTATGCAGCTGGGGAAACATCATCTGCACGGAAATTCCGGCCAAAAACAGCAGGTAGAGCAGCGTGAGATAGACCTTTTCCCAGAGAAACAGGCGGGAAGCCTGCCGGAAATTGGCCGCCGCCAGCAGAAGAAGTCCGCCCAGAAACACCGCGGTATAGACGAAAAACAGCGGCCCCCGGGCATAGACGTTCTCCGCGGACACGGAAAAAATCCAGCCTGTCCAGCCGGACGCGGCACACAGTACCCCCAGTACGACGCCGGGCAGCCACGGCAGATACCGGCAGCGCGCCAGCCGTTCGTCGTAGGCCCCCGCCAGGATGTAGGACAGCGCCCCCGAGCAGGAAAACCCCACGGCGTTGGCAGCGATATTCGCCGCCCGCAGCCCGACGGCGCCCGGCTGCTCCAATATTGCGGCAGCTGCCTCCGCCGCTATCACCACAATCGTCAGCACGATAGAAATCCGGTAGGCCCGGTTCCTCTGGGCGGAGGGGAGTACATTTCTCCGCAGCAGCCACAGCAGGCACAAAAGTGCCGTGATATCAATGAGGCTGTTGGCTGTGAGATTCTGAAGCAGGACTTCCATGCGGAGCGCTCCTCTCTTTATTAATGGGACTGTTCTGTCCGGCGGAACACGTGGATGCGGAAGGCGATGCGGGTGGTGAGGGTTGAAAGCTCCTCCAGCCGGGCCGCGCCCTCCCGGGGTGTCTTCCAGCAGTAGGGCGTCATCTCGAACAGCGCCCGGATGTCCCTGGGGGAGGTGAGGGTGATGCGCCCGTCCACCGGCACGATGTCCTCGTACGAAAAGCCGTCGTAGGGCGTCGCCTTCTCCTCGTTAGGATAGGGCTTTTCATAGAGCACCTGCTTGAGCTCCCACAGGTGCATGGCCGCGGGCACCACGTAGAGAAAAACGCCGCCGGGCCGGAGTACCCGGCGAAATTCGTCCAGTGCCAGCGGGGAAAAGCAGTCCAGCAGCAGGTCCACGGACGCGTCCGCCAGAGGCAGGCTGTAGGAGGAGGCCACGGCGAACTCGATCCGCCGGTCCCGTTTGGCGGCGGAGCGGAGGATGAATTTGGAGATGTCGGTGCCTGCCATGGCGGGCCGGCGGCCGCTGTCCATCAGCGCCTGAAAAATCCCGGCGGTGTAATAGCCCTCTCCGCAGCCGGCGTCCAGCACGGCGGGGGCGGCAGGCGTCTCCCGGACGCAAAGGCCGCACAGCGCCGAGAGCAGCGGGGCATAGTAGCCCCCCGAGAGGAACGTCCGCCGGGCGGCGGCCATGTCCCGGTCGTCACCGGGGGCGGCGGAGTGCTTGCGGTTTACCGGCAGCAGATAGGTGTACCCCTCCCGGGCCACGTCGTAGCTGTGCCCCGCGGCGCAGCGGTATGTGCGGGCATCCCGGGTCAGGGGAGCGCCGCAGACCGGGCAGCAAAAAAGGCTCTCCATAGCGTCAGAACTCCTTTTGGCGGACCGTCACGTCGTTGATCCATTTCCGGCTTCGAAGGCGGAGAATGCCCGCCGGCATCTTAAAGAGGTTTTCGGACTGGGTGGCCACGCACACCAGTGCCACGGGCGCGTTGAAAACCAGCGCGGCCAGGGCCGTGATGGGAATGGCGGCAAACCACAGCGGGCACAGATCCAGCACCGCCGCCATGCGGGCGTCCCCTCCCGCCCGGAGCAGTCCGGTGATATTGGTAATGTCAAACGCCCGCATGGGCATCATGCAGAGATAGGCCACGCACATGACGACGGCGATTTTTTCCGCCAGCGGCGTGAGGCTGAAAAGCGGATAGAGGTACGGAATAAAGACCGTGGGCAGCAAGATGGCCAGTGCCAGAGAGATCAGCACGCCCACGGCGGCAGAGAGCGCCAAAAGCCGCGCGCCCAGCCGGTAGACCTGCTCTTTGCCGGCGCCCTCACCGATGCGCTTGCCCACGATGACGGCGGTGGCTCCCGCCAGGCCGAAGCAGGTCACGGTGGAAAACTTGTCGATGTTGCCCATAATGGCGTAGGCCGCCAGCATGTCGGCGGAGACGGTCATGTGCCCCATGATGGTGGTCATCACGGAGGTCCCCAGGCCCCAGAGCGTCTCGTTTAGAATAATGGGGCCGGAATAGCGCAGCGCGCTTTTGGCGATCTGCGCTCCGGGACGGAACAGCGCCCGGGGCAGCAGCGGAATGCGGCGGTTGACCAGCGCGTAGGCCAGAACGATGGCGAATTCCGCCACCCGGGACAGCAGCGTAGCGGCGGCCGCGCCGGTAATCCCCAGGGCCGGCGCGCCGAAATGCCCGAAGATCAGGCAGTAGTTGAGGAAGGTGTTGAGCAGCATGGACGCGCCGAACACCAGCATGCCGAACCGCGGGTTCTCCGTGGAGCGCTGCATGCCCACATAGACGGAGCTGACGGCGTTGAATATGTAGGACACCCCCACGATGCGCAGATAGGGCGCGCCCAGCCGGATGAGCAGGGCGTTGTCCGTAACGATGCCCATGACGGCCAGGGGAAAGAAGAACAGCACAGCGGCCATCACCGCGGCCAGCGCCGCCCCCGCGTACAGGGCCACCCCCATGCAGCGGTTGATGGACTCCATATCGCCCCGGCCCCAGTACTGGCTCACCAGAACGGTAAGCCCGCTCATGAGGCCGAACACAATCACCTGAATGAGAAAAATCGGCACGTTGGCCGCGGTGACGGCGGACAGCTCCGCATTGCCCAGCAGGCCCACCATGAAGGTGTCCACGAAGCCGAGGGACGTGGTAATGAGATTTTGAAGGATCAGCGGCAGGGCCAGCGCCCAGACGCGGCGGTAGAAGCCCGGTTCCCGGCGCAGACATTGCAGCATAGAAAACCTCTTTCGCGGCAGATCGCCGTCTTATTTTAAAGCATGGGGAAACGCGCCCGGACATGCTCCGCCAGCGCGTCCGCGCAGGCGTCCACGTCGGCGCGGGTGTTCTCCGGCCCGAAGCTCAGGCGAATCACGCCGGCGGCCACCCGTCCCGGCAGCTTCAGCGCCGCCACCACATGGCTGGGCTTCCCCCGGTGGCAGGCGGAGCCGGCGGAGATGCAGATCCCCTTTTCCGAAAGGTCGCTGACGATATTCTGGCTGGGATAGCCCGGCAGCGACACAGCCAGGATGTGGGGCGCGGCGCCCCGTCCGATGAGCACCAGACCCGGAATCCCGGAGAGCCGCTCTTTAGCGTAGGCCTTTAGCTCCGCCATCCGCTCCAGCTTCTCCCCCAGATTCGCCGCCCGCAGCTCCGCGGCCTTGGCAAAGCCCGCGATCTGCGCGGTGGCCTCCGTGCCGGAGCGCAGTCCGCCCTCCTGTCCTCCGCCGGCCAGCAGCGGCTTCACGTTCCGCATCCGGCTGCCCAGATACAGCGCGCCGATTCCCTTGGGCCCGCCGATTTTATGGGCGGAGAGGGTGATGAGATCGGCCCCCAGGGCATCCGCCCGGAAGGGAATTTTCAAGAAGCCCTGCACCGCGTCCGTATGGAGCAGCGTTTTGGGGTTCCGGGCCGCCAGTCCCTCCGCGATTTCCCGGACGGGAAAGACGCAGCCCGTTTCGTTGTTCACCAGCATCACGCTGACCAGCGCGGTATCCGGCCGCACCGCGGCCAGCACCTGCTCCGCCGGAATCTCCCCGTTTTGGTCGGGGGCGAGCCGCGTCACCTCAAAGCCCTGCCGCTCCAGCCACAGGCACGGTTCCAGCACCGCGCTGTGCTCCACGGCGGTGGTGACGATATGCCGCCCCAGATGCCGGTTCTGCCAGCAGGCGGCCTCCAGAGCCCAGTTGTCCCCCTCCGTACCGCAGGAGGTGAAGCGGAGCCGATCCGCCGGGCAGCCCAGCGCCCCCGCCACAGTCTCCCTCCAGCGGGCCACGTCCTTTTTGGCCGTCTGTCCCAGAGTATACTGAGAGCTGGGATTGCCGTATTCGCCCGTCAGGACCGCATACATGGCGTCCGCCACGGCCCGGGGCACCGGGGTGGTGGCGGCGTGATCCAGGTAAATCATAAAAAACACTCCTATTGCGTCTGCGGACTTGCCGCCCGCGCTGAAAACAGGTATAATGGAACCGCTGAAAAAGCTGCGGCCTGCTGCAGCCCGTGTGCCGTCCCGGCGGTAAAACGCCCCGGGATTTTCCCGGCACGCGGCAGCCCGTACAAATATTCATTATAAAAGATTTCTTTAAAATAGCAAGGAGAACTCATGAAAGTCACCTTTTACACCCTGGGCTGCAAGGTCAACCAGTACGAAACCCAGGCCCTGGAGCAGCTTCTGCGCTCCCGGGGCCATGAGATTGCGCCCTTTCCCGGCCCGGCGGACGCCTACGTGATCAACACCTGCTCCGTCACCGCCGTCAGCGACCAAAAATCCCGGCAGGCGGTCCACCGCATCCGCCGGGAGCATCCCAGCGCCGTGGTGGCGGTCTGCGGGTGTTATGTCCAGACCCATCCGGAGCAGGCCCGGGCCCTGGGGGCGGACCTCATCGCCGGAACCGGCGACCGGCTGGGCTTTGCGGAGCTGCTGGAGAACGCGGCCCGGACGGCCGCCCAAAGGGACGGCGCCCCCGCCGCGCCTGCGGAGGCCCTGGACAACTCCCTGCGGCGCAGGGAGTTTGAGGTGCTGCCCGCCGGCGGACTGGAGAGCCGCACCCGGGCCATGCTGAAGGTGGAGGACGGCTGCGTCAACTTCTGCTCCTACTGCATTATCCCCTACGCCCGGGGGCCGGTGCGCTCCGAGCCCGCAGAGACGGCGGCGGAGCAGGCCCGGGAGCTGGCCGGCGCCGGCTACCGGGAGCTCGTGGTGACGGGCATCGAGATCTCCTCCTGGGGCCGGGATCTGCCCGGAAATCCGGAGCTCACGGAGCTTCTGCGCGCCGTCTGCACCGCCGTGCCGGACACCCGCGTCCGCCTGGGCTCCCTGGAGCCCAGAACCGTTACGGAGGCGTTCTGCCGCACCGCCGCGGCGCTGCCGAACCTGTGTCCCCAGTTCCACCTCTCCCTGCAGAGCGGCTGCGACGCCACCCTCCGGCGAATGAACCGGAAGTACGATACGGCCCGGTATCTTCAGTCCGTGGAGCTGGTGCACCGGTTCTATGACCGTCCCGCCGTCACCACCGATCTCATCACCGGCTTTCCCGGGGAGACGGAGGAGGAGTTTGAGGCCACGCTGGCCTTTCTCCGCCGCTGCGGCTTTGCACAGATGCACGTGTTCCCCTACTCCGTCCGGCCCGGAACACCGGCGGCGGCTATGGAGCAGCTGCCCCGCCCCGTCCGGGAGGAGCGGGCCCGCCGGGCCTCCGCCCTGGCGGCGGAGCTGCACGCAGACTATCTGGCAGGATGCGTGGGCAGCGTCTTGCCGGTGCTTTTCGAGCAGCCCTCCGGCGGGCTGTTTTCGGGCCGCGCCCCCAATTACATGGAGGTGCTGGCAGAGGGCGAAGGGCTCCACAACGTGCTCAGAGACGTCAAGATAACCGGCACGGACGGAAAAGTCCTGCTGGGTGAAATTCTGGAGGGATAAGGGATGAGAAGTCACTTTTTTGCCTATATTTCCCGGATGCGGTTTATCTCCCGCTGGGCGCTGATGCGCAACACCGCGCCGGAAAACGTGCAGGAGCACAGCCATCAGGTGGCGGTGCTGGCCCACGCCCTGGCCGTGATCCGCAACCAGATCTTCGGCGGCCATGTGGACGCCGGGACGGTGGCGGCCGCGGCGCTGTACCACGACGCCTCGGAGATCATCACCGGAGATCTGCCCACGCCCATCAAGTACTACAACCCCGCCATCAAAAAAGCCTACAAGGACGTGGAGGCGGTGGCCGATGAAAAGCTGCTGGGCATGCTGCCTCCGGAGCTGCGTCCGGAATACCAGCGTCTGCTCTCCGGCGGCGGGGAGATCGCCGTCCTGGTCAAGGCGGCGGACAAGCTGGCCGCGTACCTCAAATGCGTGGAGGAGCTGAAGGCGGGGAACTGCGAATTCCGTCAGGCCGCGGAGCAGACCCGTGCGGCGCTGGAGGAGTTTGACCTGCCGGAGGTGCGCTATTTTCTGGAAACCTTTGCGCCCAGCTTTTCTCTGTCGCTGGACGAGCTCAAATAAGCAAAGCGCCGGGAGACAAGTCTCCCGGCGTTTTTTCAGGCCCAAACGCGTCAGTTCAGCGTGTCCGCCCTCCGGGCAAACAGCTCCTCCACCCGCGCCGCCGCGGCGGGGCACGTCCGCAGCTCCGGGTCGGCGGCCAGCAGCTGATCCGCCGCGGCCTGGGCCTCCTGCAAAAGCTTCGTATCGCAGCCCAGATCCGCCACCTTCAGTCCCGGCAGGCCGTGCTGGCGCAGGCCGAAAAAATCTCCCGGCCCCCGGAGGCGCAGATCCTCCTCCGCGATTTTAAACCCGTCGGAGGTGCGGGTCATCACCCGCAGCCGGGCACGGGTTTCCTCGCCGGTGTTGTCGGAGATCAGGATGCAGTAGGACTTGTGCGTCCCCCGGCCCACCCGGCCCCGGAGCTGGTGGAGCTGGGAGAGGCCGAAGCGCTCCGCGTTCTCCACCACCATCAGGGTTGCGTTGGGCACGTCCACGCCCACCTCGATCACCGTGGTGGACACCAGCACATCCGTCTCATGGGCGGCGAAGGCGGCCATCACCGCGTCCTTTTCCCGGGGCTTCATCCGCCCGTGGAGCACCGCCACCCGGAGCTCGGACAGGGGCCCGGCCCGGAGCTTCCGGGCGTACTCCGTCACGGCCTTCCGCTCGTCCGGCGCCTCCCCGTCCTCCTCCACCATGGGGCAGACCACATAGCTCTGCCGGCCCTGGGCGGCCTGGGCCCGGATAAACCGGTACACCCGCTGGTGGTAGCTGCCGGGCACGGCGAAGGTGTCGATGCTCTGCCGCCCCGGCGGCAGCTCGTCCAGCACCGACACGTCCAGATCCCCGTAGAGAATCAGCGCCAGCGTCCGGGGAATGGGCGTGGCCGACATGACCAGCATGTGGGGGCTGTCCCCCTTGGCGCTCAGCGCCGAGCGCTGGGCGACGCCGAAGCGGTGCTGCTCGTCCGTCACCACCAGCCCCAGATTGGCCCAGCGCACATCCTCCGTGAGAAGGGCGTGGGTGCCGATGACGAAGTCCGTCTCGCCCTCCTCCAGCCTTTGCAGCAGTTCCCGCCGCTCCTTCTGCCGGGCGGAGCCCGTGAGCAGGGCGCAGCGGACGCCCAGGCCCTCCAGCAGGGGCCTCAGCCCCTCAAAATGCTGGCGGGCCAAAATTTCCGTAGGGGCCATCAGGGCCGCCTGGTGGCCGTTTTTCACCATGAAGTAGACGCAGGCGGCGGCCACCATGGTCTTGCCGGAGCCCACGTCGCCCTGGCACAGGCGGTTCATGGGCCTGCCGCTTTTCATGTCGCCCAGGGCCTCGCCGATGCACCGCCGCTGGGCGCCGGTGAGCTGAAAGGGCAGTCGGGCAAAAAAGGGAGTCAGATCCACCTCTTTGCAGGGGGCCACAGGGAGCACGCTCCGCCGGGAGCGGAGTCGGCGCAGGCCGATGGTAAAGAGGAACAGTTCCTCAAAGGCCAGCCGCCGCCGGGCCAGCTCCAAAGCCCGGGCATTCTGGGGAAAGTGGATATTCTCGTAGGCGAAGCCGATCCGGCAGAGCTGGTGTTCCCGGCGCACCCCGTCGGGCAGGACGTCGGGCAGGATGTCGGTGCAGGCGTCCAGTCCCTGCCGGACGGAGCGGGAGAGAATCAGCTGGGAGACGCCGGCGGTAAGGGGATAGATGGGCACAATCCGCCCGGTAAATTCCCGGCGGCCCTCCGGCTCCACCACGGGGCCGGCCATCTGGCGGCGCAGGAGATTGCCCTCCGCCTTTCCGTAAAAGAGATACGTCTCGCCCTGGCGGAGGTTGTTTTTCAGCCACGTCTGGTTAAAAAACGTCACGTCCAGCACGCCGGTTTCATCCACCGCCCGGAGCTTAATGAGCTCCAGGCCCTTCCGGATGCGGGAAAGGGTGGGCGGCGCGGTGACCATCGCCGCCACGCAGGCCGTCTCGCCGGGAACCAGCTCCGCAATGCGCCGGATTTCCGTCCGATCCTCGTACCGCCGGGGGAACCAGGAGATGAGATCCCCCAGGGTGAAAATGCCCAGCTTGCCCAGCGCCGCGGCTCGGGCCTCGCCGATGCCCCGGATGGCGCGGATGTCCGTTGTCAGCTCCGCCACGGCTGCCTCCCCCCTTCAAACATGTCGACACGGTCAGTATAATCCCTTCCCGCGGGTTTTCCAAGGGGGTTTTGCCCGCCCCGTCCGAAATCCGGCCCAAAAGCGCCCCGGCACCCTTTCGGGCAGCGGAAAAGCGGCGCGGAGAACACTCCGCGCCGCTTTGAAAGCTCCGTTACAGTCTGGTATTCACATAGTCCACAAACCGGTAGGTAAGCCCGTTTTCACTCACCGGCTCGCCGGTCTTTTCAACCTCCCAGCCGGGAAGCTTATCCAGATTGGGAAAAAACGTGTCAGGCGTGTCCGCCGCGGCGTCCACCCGGGTCAAAAAGACCCGCTTGCAGTACCGCAGCAGAGCGGTGTACACGCTGCCCCCGCCGATGACAAACACGTGATCGGTGGGCATGCCGGACACCGCGCCCAGCAGCGCGGCGGGCGTGCGGACGATCTCCAGCCCCTCCATGGGCTCCATATTGGTGGACAGCACCACGTTTCTCCGACCCGGCAGCGGCCGTCCGCCCGGGAAGGAGTCCAGCGTTTTGCGGCCCATCAGCACGGTTCCGCCCAGCGTAAGGGAGCGGAAGCGGCGAATATCCGTGGGAAGGGAAAACAGCAGTTTTCCGTCTTTTCCAATGGCCCAGTTCCTGTCAACAGCGACAATGGCATCCATATCGGTTTCCTCCTCAGACGGCAATCGGAATTTGATCCTCGAACGGAGCGGGCGTGTACCCCTCCAACTGAAAACTGTCCCGGGTAAACGCGTAGAAGTCCGTCACGGCAGGATCCGCGGAAAAAACGGGAGCCGGGGACTGGGGCGCGGAGAGCATTTTCTGAACAATGGGCACGTGGCGGTCGTAGATGTGGGCGTCGGCGATGACATGCACCAGTTCCCCCGCCTGCAGTCCGGAGGCCCGGGCCATCATATGCAGCAGCACCGCATACTGCACCACGTTCCAGTTGTTGGCGGCCAGCATGTCCTGGGAGCGCTGGTTCAAAATGGCGTTGAGCGTCCGGCCGGAAACGTTGAAGGTCACCGACCAGGCGCAGGGATAAAGCCGCATCTCATGGAGATCGGAAAAGGTGTAGAGACTGGTCAGAATCCGCCGGCTGGCGGGATTGTGGGTGAGCTCGTAGAGAACGCGGTCCACCTGGTCGAACTCCCCCTCAGGGTACCGGTGCTTCACCCCCAGCTGATAGCCGTAGGCCTTGCCGATGGAGCCGTTTTCATCCGCCCACTGATCCCAGATGTGGGCGGGAAGATCATGGATGTTGCTGGACTTTTTCTGCCAGATCCACAAAAGCTCGTCCACGGCCGTTTTCCAATAGGTGCGCCGGATGGTGAGGATGGGGAATTCCCGGCGCAGATCATACCGGTTGACAAGGCCGAATTTCTTAATCGTATGGGCGGGCGCGCCGTCCTCCCACCGGGGCCGCACGTCCCGGTCCGTATCCCAGACGCCCTCGGTGAGGATCTCCCGGCAGTTTCGGATGAAAATCTGATCCGCCTGGCTCATGTGCCACATCCTTCCTGAAAGGTTCGCAGCGCGGCAAAAACAAAGGCATCCCGCCGGCAGCGGCGCAGCAATGCAATCGATTCACAGCAGATAGTTCGGGTTTATTATATCAAACGCGCGCAGACATTGCAATGGTCACAACTTCGACAAAATTTTTGCCGATTTGGGGAAATCTTTGGCAGCCGGGCAGATTGAAAGTATGCAAATCGTGCGTTAGAATAAGATAACTGGGAAAAGGGGGCGTCCGGTATGGCAGGGTACGGCAGCGCGGGAAAACGAGGCTATCTTCACGAGGATTTTCGTCTTTTTCATCTGCGGGACTGTCGGGCCCAGCAGCTGGACTACCACTACCACGAATTTGACAAAATCATTTTTTTTCTGGGCGGCCGCGTCACCTACATGGTGGAGGGCGTGACCTACTTTCTCAAGCCGTGGGACATTCTGCTGGTGCAGCATGACCAGATCCACCGGGCGATTATCGACCCCGCCGAGCCCTATGAGCGAATCGTGATCTGGCTGGGCGACGAGTGGCTCAAGAGCCGGGGCGGCGCCGACGCGCCCCTGGACACCTGCTTCTCCCTCTCCAGCGGTCGCAGCTTTCATCTGCTGCGCAGCGATCCGGAGCGCAGGCTGGCCTACATGCAGCTCATCCAGGACCTGGAGGCGGCGCTCCGCTCCCAGGAGTTCGGTCACGCGCTGCTGGCGGACACCCTGTGCCAGCAGCTGATGATTGCCGTCAACCGGGACATTCTCAAGGACCGGACGGCCCAGACTCAGCCCGGCAGCTACCGGATGGACGCCAAGATCGGAGAGGTGCTCCGCTATATCGCCGCCCATCTGACGGAGGAGCTGAACGTGGATGATCTGGCGGGGCATTTCTACCTGTCCCGCTATTATCTCATGCACCGGTTCAAGGCAGTCACCGGATATTCGGTACACCAGTATATCGTGAAAAAGCGTCTGATGCGGGCAGGGGATCTGATCCGCTCCGGCATGCCGATTATGAAGGCTGCCGCCGAGTCGGGTTTTCAGGAGTATTCCACCTTCCTCAGGGCCTTTCAGAATACATTTAACGTCAGTCCCCGGGCCTTTCAGGCCCAGGCGGCGGGACAGGAAGAAGGAACCCATGCAGATTCAGGCGCCGACTGAGTTTTCCAACCGCCAGCTCAGGGATCTGATCGTCCCGCTGATTATCGAGCAGTTTCTCGCCATCACCGTGGGTCTGGCCGACTCCATGATGGTCTCCCAGGTGGGAGAGGCGGCGGTATCCGCCGTGTCCCTGGTGGACGCCGTAAACGTCCTGCTGGTCAGCGCCTTCGCAGCCCTGGCCACCGGCGGCGCCGTGATTGCCGGGCAGTACCTGGGCCGGCGGGAGACGGGCAAGGCCTGCCGGGCCGCCCAGCAGCTGCTGCTTTTCATGGTGGAGTGCTCTCTGGTGGTGACGCTGGTGCTGTATCTCCTCAAGGGCTTCATCCTCCGCCGGGTGTTCGGCGCGGTGACGGCGGAGGTGGCAGGCTACGCCAGCACCTACTTCGTGATTGTGGAGGCGTCCACGGTCTTTCTCGCCGTCTACAACGCCGGGGCGGCGCTGTTCCGGATGATGGGGAACTCCGGCATCTCCATGCGGGTGTCTCTCATTATGAACGGCATCAACGTGGTGGGAAATGCCGTTTTGGTGTTTGGGTTCCGCCTGGGCGTGGCAGGCGTGGCCATTCCCACGCTGGTGTCCAAATTCGTGGCCGCCGTGCTCATGGTAGTGCTGCTGTGCAGACAGGAGCTGCCGCTGCATCTGTCCCGGCCCTTCCCCCTGCGCTATGAGAGGGGAATGATCAAAAACATCCTGCGCATCGGCGTGCCCAACGGCATCGAGGGCAGCATGTTCCAGCTGGGGAAAATCCTGCTTTTGTCCGTAGTGGCGGGCTTCGGCACGGCCTCCGTGGCCGCCAACGCCGTGGGCGGCGTGCTGAACTCCTTTCAGATTCTGGCGCCTCAGTCCATCGGCCTGGGGATGGTCACCGTGGTGTCCCGCTGCGTGGGCGCCGGGGATTTTGACCGGGCCAGGCTCTACACCCGCAAGCTGATGCGCTGGGGCTATCTCACCATGCTGATTCTGGTGGGGATCATCTCCCTGGCGCTGCCCCTGATCCTGCGGGTCTACAACCTCTCCGACGCGGCCACGGAGATGACCCGGATGGTGGTCTTTTCCCACGGGCTGGTGGGCGTTGTGCTCTGGCCCGCCGCGTTTCAGCTGCCCCAGGCCCTGCGCGCCGCCGGCGACACCCGGTACACCATGATCGTCTCCTCCCTGTCCATGTGGACGTTCCGGGTCATTCTGGGAATCCTGTTCGCAAAGACCCTGGGCCTGGGCATGATGGGCACCTGGTACGCCATGTATGTGGACTGGGTGGTCCGGACGCCGTGCTTCCTGCTACGCTACCGGGGCCACCGGTGGGAACAGAAGGCGCTGAAGGACTGACGCAAAAAAACCGCGCCCCTTTCGGGACGCGGTCTCTTTTTCAGCTGTCTGCTCCGGAGCGCGGCCCCGGGCGGAGGGTCAGATTTCAATCAGCTCGTAGCTGCGGGTGCCCAGGCCCAGCTTCTCGCCGTGCTCCAGCGCGGAGCGCCAGTTGGTCTGGGGGAACAGATCGTGGAAGTGGTCGTGGTGGCCGCAGGTGTGGCCGCCGTCGGCCAGCAGGGAGCCGGACAGGGGCGTCTGGGCCATAACGGCGTCTGCGCAGGCCTGATCCAGAGCGATGGGGTCGAAGGAGGCGAACATTCCCACGTCCGGCACCACCGGGGCGTCGTTGAGGTTGTAGCAGTCGCAGAAGGGCGAGACGTCGCACACCAGCGAGATGTGGAAGCTGGGGCGGCCGTCCAGAACAGCCTTGGTGTATTCCGCGATCTTGCAGTTGAGGATGTCGTTGGATTCGTCGCTGGCCGGCTCGATGGCGTCCGTGGGGCAGTGGCCCAGGCACCGGCCGCAGCCGGCGCATTTGGCGTGATCGATGGCGGCCTTCCGGTCCGTCACATGGACGGCGTCGTGGGCGCACCAGCGGGTGCAGGTGCCGCAGCCGATGCACTTGTCCGTGTTGACGGAGGGCTTTCCGGCGCTGTGCTGCTCCATTTTTCCCGCCCGGGAGCCGCAGCCCATGCCGATATTCTTCAGCGTCCCGCCGAAGCCGGTGGCCTCGTGGCCTTTGAAATGCGTGAGGCTGATGAATATGTCCGCGTCCATAATGGCCTGGCCGATCTTGGCCTCCTTCACGTATTCGCCGCCCGCCACGGGAACCAGCGCCTCATCCGTGCCCTTGAGCCCGTCGGCGATCAGCACCTGGCAGCCGGTGGCGATGGGGTTGAAGCCGTTGATGTACGCGGAATCCAGGTGATCCAGGGCGTTTTTGCGTCCGCCGATATACAGGGTGTTGCAGTCGGTGAGGAAGGGCTTGCCGCCCCGCTCCCGCACAAAATCCGCCACCGTTCTGGCCCAGTTGGGCCGCAGGTAGGCCAGATTCCCGGGTTCGCCGAAGTGCATCTTGATGGCGGTGAATTTATCCTGAAAGTCCATGTCGCCCATGCCGGCGGTCTTCAGAAGCCGGGTGAGCTTCTGCTGCAGGTTCTCCTTGAAATCCTTGGTGCGGGAGTCCGTAAAATAAACCGGTGCTTTCTCGCTCATAGCAGTTCTCCTTTGTCAAGCCGTATTTTCCGGGGAATGGGCCGCAGCCGCCGTCATTCCCCCAGATCCACAGAAATGTGATCGGTGCCGTGTTCGTCAAATTCGTCCAGATAGGCGTCAATCCGCTCCATCAGCTGGGCGTAGTTCTCGCGGGTCATCGGCTCTCCGTTCATGTCCCGCAGGGCCATTTCCTCCGCCAGAATCTCGTAAAAGGTCACATCCTCGTAATCCTCAATGACCTCGTGAATGCCGCCGTCGGCAAACGCGCGGGAGGGAATGATCTCCCCGTCCAGACGTTCGGCCAGTTTTTTCATGCCGTGATGCGGACAGTGGGAGAAGATCAGGCTTTCGATCTGGTCGTACTCGCGGATGCGGTCGTTCTCTCTTGTGGAATTCATGACCCAGTTCCCGATATATACCAGATCCAGCAGATACCGGTACTGTTTCTCCGTCAGCTCTATGTTCATGATCTGGACACCTCCCATCCGGTTTCTTTGCCGGGTATCAAGATTATAGCAAACTCCTGTTGAAAATTCCACATAAAAAAGCGGGAAAAAGCGCCAAAAACTGACTTGCGGCCCGCTCTTACTCATAGTATAATAATAAACTTAGGTGCCGCAGGTTCCTCCCGGCGTTCAAATGCCGGATAACAGCGGTGCTTTAAGGGGGTTTTGTATGGACGACCGGCCTATCGGCGTATTCGATTCGGGACTGGGCGGACTGACCGCCGTCCGTTCGCTCCGGCAGATCCTGCCGGAGGAAAATCTGATCTATTTCGGTGACACGGCCCGGGTGCCGTACGGCGGCCGCTCCCGGGAGACGCTGCTCAAATATGCCCGGCAGGACGTCCGGTTCCTGCGTTCCTTTGATCTCAAGGCGATTTTAATCGCCTGCGGCACCGTCAGCACCACGGCTCTGCCCACGCTGGCGGCGGAGAACGACCTGCCCATCGTCGGCGTGGTGGAGCCCACCTGCCGCCGGGCGGTGGCCGTGACAAAAAACCGGCGGGTGGGAATGATCGCCACTCTGGCGTCCGTCCGCTCCGGGGCCTACGAGGCGCAGCTTCAAAAGCTGGACCCGTCGGTGCAGGTGGTTTCCAAGCCCTGCCCGCTGTTTGTGCCCCTGGTGGAAAACGGGCGCTTCGCCCCGGGAGACATCGTCATTGAGACGGTGGCCCGGGAGTATCTGGAGCCCCTGCGGGACACCGGCATCGACACGCTGATCCTGGGCTGCACCCACTATCCGCTGCTGTGGGACGTCATTCACGGCGTGATGGGCCCCGGCGTCACACTGGTTTCCGCAGGAGAGGAGTCCGCCTTTGAGCTCAAGCGGCTGCTGACGGCCCGGGACGCCCGGGCGGACGGCGCCCGCAGCGGAACGGCGGAGTTCTGCGTCAGCGACCGGGCGGAGGATTTTGAGCGCACCGCTTCGCTGTTTCTGCAGGAGGATCTGCGGCACGCCGCCCGGAGGATCGACATTGACCAATATTGATGAAAAAGAGCCGCGGCCGGTAATTTTATCCGTGCGCGGGGAACAATATTTTGACGGGGCGGATCCCGACGGCACCGAGCTGATGACCGAGGGCACGCTGGCCGCCACGCCGGAGGGCTTTCTCATCACCTACCAGGAGAGCAGCCTCACCGGCATGGAGGGGACCACCACATCGTTCGAGATCCGGGGCCGGCAGGTGCTGCTGACCCGAACCGGCAAGGTGAACTCCCAGATGGTGTTTGAGGAGGGGCGGCAGCACACCTCCCTGTACGAGACGCCCTTCGGGGAGCTCAGCGTGGACATTCAGACCAGCCGCCTGCGGCACAGCATGACGGAGCGGGGCGGCCTTTTGGAGATCCGCTACTCCATCGCCGTGGAGCACACGGTGACGGGGCGGAACTCCTTCCGGATCCGGGTGCGGGAAAAGCTGCGCCGGGAGAACACGGCACAGCGCGCATAGCTGCCGACGGCCACGTCCGGCGCCGGAAATCCGGGCCGGAGCGCGCGTAAAATGAAACAACTGCAAAGAGAGGGATTTGTGCATGATTCACATGATTGAGCTGGCAAAAAAGCAGGCCGCCCGGCTGACGCTGGACGCCTACCGCGCCGCCGCCGCGGCGGGAAAGCTGCCCCAGGCCGACGTTAAAACCGCGCCGGTGGAGATCCCCAAGGATACCCGGAACGGCGATTTCACCACCACCTTCGCCCTGGCCAACGCCAAGGCGCTGCGGCTTCCGCCCCACACCGTGGCGCAGCTTGTGCTGGAATATCTGACGCTGGACGGCACCTACTTCGCCGCCGCCGAGCTGGCCGGCCCGGGGTTTCTGAATTTCCGCCTCAACGGCTCCTGGTACCGGGGCGTGCTGGACGCCATCGAGTCCGAGGGCCCCGGCTACGGCACCTCCGACGATCTCAAGGGCCAGAAGATCATGGTGGAGTTCGTCTCCGCCAACCCCACCGGCCCCATGCACATGGGCAACGCCCGGGGCGGCGTGCTGGGCGACACCCTGGCCTCCGTGCTGACGGCGTGCGGCGCCGACGTGACGCGGGAGTTCTACGTCAACGACGCCGGACACCAGATCGACAAATTTGCCCAGTCCATTGAGGCCCGCTACCTGCAGCTCATCCGGGGCGAGGACGCGGTGCCCTTCCCGGAGGACGGCTACCAGGGCGGCGACATCCGGGAGCTGGCCCAGGCCTATTACGACGCCCACGGCGCCGGACTGGCGGACGCCGACGAGGCCACCCGCCGGACGATCCTGGCCCAGTTCGGCCTGGATGTGAACCTGCCCAAGATGAAGTCCGATCTGGAGCGGTACAAAATCCACTACGACAACTGGTTCTATGAATCCACCCTCCATGAAAGCGGCTTCGTGGCGGAGACGGCGGACAAGCTCACGGCCCTGGGCTACACTTATGAAAAGGACGGGGCGCTGTGGCTGAAAACCGCCGAGATCCTGGAGCAGGTCTACCGCGCCGCCGGAAAGACGGACAAGGAGATCGAAAAGCTGGATCTCAAGGACGACGTGCTGCAGCGGGCCAACGGATTCTACACGTATTTCGCCGCCGATATCGCCTATCACCGCAACAAGTTTGAGGTGCGGGGCTTCGACCGGGTCATCAACGTCTGGGGCGCCGACCACCACGGCCACGTGGCCCGGCTCAAGGGCGCGCTGGACGCTCTGGGGCTGGACGGAAGCGGACGGCTGGACATCGTGCTCATGCAGCTGGTCAAGCTGCTGCGGGACGGCGAGGTGGTCCGGATGAGCAAGCGCACCGGCAAGGCCATCTCCCTTTCGGATCTGCTGGACGAGGTGCCTGTGGACGCGGCCCGCTGGTTTTTCAACGCCAAGCCGGACACGCAGATGGAATTTGACCTGGGGCTGGCCGTTCGGGAGGACTCCGAAAACCCCATCTATTATGTGGAATACGCCCACGCCCGGATCTGGTCGCTGCTGCGGGCCATGGAGGCGGAGGACGTGCGCGTCCTGCCCATGGAGCAGGTGGACGACTCCCTTCTCCGGGGTGAAACCGAGACGGCGCTGATCCGTCAGCTGGCCCAGTTCTGCGAGGTGGTCCGGCTGGCCGCCCGGGACTACGATCCCTCCTTTATCAACCGGTATCTCCAGGAGCTGGCCGGCTGCTTCCACCGGTTTTACACCGTCTGCCGCATCAAGGGCGAGGAGAAGCGCCTGGCGGAGGCCCGGCTCAAGTTGGCCGACTGCACCCGCGCCGTGCTGCGGGGCGGCCTTGCGCTGATCGGCGTCACCGCGCCTGAAAAGATGTAACCGGCGGCCGCGCGGGACAGAATCTGAACCTCCGGAGGCTCTCATGAAGCAGCCAGTTTCCACCGCCGGCCCCCGCCTTCGGGCCCTGCGGGCGGCGTTTCCGGCCACGATCCCCGTGCTGACCGGATTTTTGTGCCTGGGTCTGGCCTACGGACTGCTGATGGCGTCCAAGGGCTACGGCCCCCTGTGGTCGGCGCTGATGAGCGCCGTCGCCTTCGGCGGCAGCATGCAGTACGCGGCCATCACCCTGCTGACCACCGCGTTTGATCCCCTGCAGGCGTTTCTGCTCTCCCTGATGGTCAACGCCCGGCACCTTTTCTACGGACTTTCCATGCTGGAAAAATACCGGGGTCTCGGAAAGCTCCGGCCCTTCCTGATTTATACGCTCTGCGACGAGACGTTTTCCATCGTCTCCTCTGTGGAGCCGCCGGAGGATGTGGAGCGCGGCGCGTTCTGCTTCTGGGTGTCCCTGCTGGACTACGGCTACTGGGTGGCGGCCTCTGCGCTGGGGGGAATCCTGGGCGGGCTGATCACCTTCAACACGGCGGGCATGGACTTTGCCCTCACCGCTCTTTTCGCGGTGCTGTTTCTGGAGCAGTGGAAAAAGCCCGAAAACCGGCCCGCCGGCCTCATCGGCCTGGCGGCCGCGGCGGCGTCCCGGCTGTTCTTCGGCCCGGGCGGAATGGTGATTCCCGCCATGCTCCTGATTCTCGCCGCGCTGCTGGGAGGGAGGAAACGCCTGTGTACCTGACGCCTGTACAGACCCTGATGATGATTCTGGCGGTGGCCGCAGGCACCCAGCTGACCCGCTGGCTGCCGTTCCTCCTCTTTCCGGAGCACCGGCAGCCGCCCCGGACGGTGACCTATCTGGGGCGGGTCCTGCCCGCCGCCATGATGGGACTTCTGGTGGTATACTGTCTGCGGAACGTACCGCTGTGGGCGGCGCCCCACGCCCTGCCGGAGGCGCTGGCCCTGGCCCTTGTCGCCGTGCTGCACCGCTGGAAGGGCAGCGTCCTCCTCTCCATCGCGGGAGGGACGGCCCTCTACATGTTTCTGATTCAGGCGGTTTTTGCCTGACCGCGCCGGCCAAAAGCGCTTTAACGGCGGCTGGGAGATCCTTCACAGAAAAAACGGCGGCGGGAGACAAGCTCCCGCCGCCGTTTTCCTGTCCGCGCCTCAAAAAAAATGGGGCGGCGCACCGGAGGGGGAAGCTGCCCGGCGCGGAGAATCCTATATTTTTATACAAAAAGCGGGTTTTCTTTTTCCAAAAGCTTAACGGGTTTTTGCCGAAGAAACAGTAGCTTTTTTTACAGTGCGGTGCTATGATACTCCGATGGTATGAATCAGGAATACCCACGGACGAATGGAGGCCGGAATTTTGGAATATCTCAGCCTTGTAAACCAGATTATTCAGGCGGAGCACAACGCCAAAAGCATTGCGCAGGAGGCCGCGGAGCGGGCGCCGGTGCTGGAGGAGGAACTCCAGCGGGAAAAGGACGCGCTGCGAACCTCCGCCATGAACCGGGCCCGGGAAAAAGCCGCCGAGGCGGAAAACCGGATCCGCGCCGGCGCCGAAAACGACCTGCGGCTTTGGGACGAAAAACTGGTGGAATCCACGTCCAAGGTGGAGGCCGCCGATGAAAAATACCGGGAGAACTGGGTGGACACGCTGTTCTCCATGATCGTAAAGGGTACGCCATGAGGCCCCCCGTCTCTCCCTACGACGCGCTGTGCGCCAAGGTGCGGGCCATGTACGGCAAGCGTCTGCGCTTTGCGGACTTTGAGCGGCTTGGCCGCTGCACCTCCGAGCAGGAGGTGCTGGACGCCCTGCGGCAGTTCCCCGCGTGGTCTGTTGCCATGGCGGAGCTGGAGCCCTCCGCCGACGCCTATGTAGGCCGGGTGGAGCTGGAAAACGCCCTCTCCGGGGAAACGCTGCGGGAGTATCAGGCGCTGATGCACTATATTCCCCAGGGCGATCGGCAGCTGATGCAGTTTCCCGTCCTGCTGGCCGAGCGGGACGCCATTCTTCGGGCGCTGCGGCGGCTGAAGGCCGGGCCGGATTACCACGGGATGCCCCATCCCTCCCGCTTCCTCAACCGCAGCCGGATTGACGCCCAGGCCATTGAGCTGTGCCGGGATTACACCGGGCTCCTCTCCGCGTGCGCCGGCAGCATCTATGCGCCCGTTCTGACGCATCTGCAGCCGGAGGACGGCACAAAGCTCCCGGACTACATGATGACGGAGTCCCTGCTGCGCACCGCCTATTTTACCAACGTGTACCGCATTGTCCACCGCCGGTATTCCGGCGAGACGAAGGCGCTGCTCCTGCGGGCCTTCGGAAAGCAGATCGATCTCCTGAATCTGATCCACATTCTGCGCATCAAGACGTACTTTCCGGAAATGCAGGATCTTTTCACCGTCCTCTTTCCCTTCCACTACCGGCTCCGGCCGGAGTTTATCCGGGCGCTGTGCGCCGCGCCGGACGCCGCCTCCGCCTTTGCGCTGGTGCGCCGCTCCCCGTATGCCGGCAGCTTCCGGGACATGGCCGTGGCGGAGGTGGAGGACTATTACCACCGCGCTTTTTATGAGTTCAACCGGCGCCAGCTTCTGACGGGCGCTCCGTCGGTTTACACCGCCATCTCCTACCTTAACCTGAAGGATACGGAGTGCGCCCTGCTGACCAATGTGGTGGAGTCCGTCAAATACGGCGTGCCCTACGACAGCGGCTTTGCCCGCCTGATCGGCGGATAAGCCGGTCAATTCTGAACGATCTGAAAGGGAGATGACGCTCCTTGTCTGTGGAATCCATGAAGCTCCTGACCATCGCGGGTCCTTTGGAGCAGTTCGACCGGGTCGCCGCCGCGTGCATCGTGGATCAGGAGATCCACCTGGAGTCCGCCCTGCGGCTGATGCAGGACGTCCGGGGGCTGCGGCCCATGAACGGCGGAAACCCCTATGCCGCGCCCCTGCACCGGGGCGAGGAACTGGCCTCCCGGCTGGGGCTGCCCCTCTCCCGGGTGGACGGCGGGCAGGACTGGACGGCCGACGGCCTCTCGGCGTATTTTGACGCCCTGGACGGCAAAATCCGGGGCCTGAACGAATCCCGCACCCAACAGCTCCAGGCTGCGGAGCAGAGCCGCAACATTATCTCGGAGCTGGAGCGGCTCCGGGGTATTTCCACGGATCTCAACGACCTGTGGAATATGACCTACGCCCGCTTCCGTTTCGGCTACTTCCCCCGGGAGACGTACGACAGCTTCGCCGACGCCATTGCCCGGCGGGAGGACGTGTTTTTCTTCCCCACCAACGTGGAGGCGCGGCGTGTCTACGGCGTCTACTTTACAACCAAAAACTCCCATGAGCAGGTGGATACCTTCTTCAACTCCCTGCACTTTGTCCGCATCCGCATCGAATCCAGCCCCGAGGGCAGCGTGGACGAAGCGGTGCGGGATATGGACGCCCGGGCCAAGGCGGCCGAGGGTGAGGCGCAGCTGCTCTCCGATCAGCTGGACGCCCTCCGGCAGGAGGAGCGGGAAAAGCTGCTGGGCGCCGTCACCTACCTGCGCTATCACAAGGAGTGCTGCGATGTCCGGCGCTACGCCGCATGCAGCCAGGAGATGTTCTATCTCTGTGGCTGGGTGCCCGCGGACAGCGCCGCCGCGCTGAAGGAAAAGCTGGACGCCTTCCAGGGCCTCTCCTGCGTGCTGGACGACGGCACCGACGTGTCCGGCGTCACGCCCCCCACCAAGCTTAAAAGCGGCCTGCTGGGGAAGATTTTCCGCCCCTTCCTGGAGCTGTACGGCCTTCCGGCCTACAACGAGACGGACCCCTCCGCCTTTATGGCGCTGAGCTACTGCCTGTTTTTCGGCATTATGTTCGGCGACCTGGGACAGGGCCTGGGCCTGGCTCTGATCGGCTGGTTCCTCTGGAAGCGGAAGGGCCAATGGCTGGGGCGGATCATCACCTGCTGCGGCCTGGCCGGCGCCGTATTCGGCTGCGCCTACGGCAGCGTGTTCGGCTTTGAGGACCTGCTGCCGGGCTTCAAGGTGCTGGAGGACGGCAACGTGATGACCATTCTCCTGCTCTCGGTGGGGCTGGGTGTGGTCATGATCCTTCTGGCCATGGCCATCAACATCAAAAACGGAATCCGCCAGCGGGACTTTGAAAAGATTTTCTTCGGCCCCAACGGCGCCGCCGGCGCCGTCTTTTACGCCGGGCTGATTCTGATGGCGGTGCTGACGCTGACCGGGACGGTCAATCTCATCACCCCCGCGTACATCATCCCCGTAATTGTGCTGCCCCTGGCGGCGATGCTTTTGAAGGAACCTCTGTCCAAGCTGCTGGCCCGGGATCCCTCCTGGAAGGAGATCCACCCCGGCGAGCTGCTGGGACTGGGCTTCTTTGAGCTTTTTGAAACGCTCCTGAGCTATCTCACCAACACGCTGTCCTTCCTGCGGGTAGGCGCCTATGCCATTATCCACGTGGGCCTGATGCTGGTGGTGCGCATGATGGCCGGCTCCGGCAATCTTGTGGTGCTGGCGCTGGGGAACCTGTTCGTCATGGGCTTTGAGGGCTTCCTGGTGGGAATCCAGGTCCTGAGGCTGGAATTTTACGAGCTGTTCAGCCGCTTTTACAGCGACGGCGGCATCCCCTACGAGCCCCGGAGAATCGATTATACCACGCGCTCCGCGCTGTAATTTTCATGCGGAATCTCTCCCCTTTTTCCTTCTGTAAACGTAATAATTAGGAGGCAATTTTTAATGGAATACGTCATCGTACTGTTTGCGGTTCTGGCAGTTCTCTCTCCGCTTTTTCTGATCGGCATCCGAAAATACACCGGCCGGCGGGCAAGGCGCGCCCTGACCGCCAATCTGGTCTCCTTCGCGGGCTGCATGGTGCTGGCTACGGTATTCGGCTTCTTCGGCAGCGCCCAGGCCGCCGCGGTCTCCGGAACTGCGGCGGCGGCCTCCGGCGGCATTGCCGACGGGCTGAAGTACATCGGCGCCGCGCTGGCTGTGGGCCTCTCCGGCATCGGCGGCGGCATCGCCGTGGCCTCCTCCGCCTCTGCGGCGCTGGGCGCCATCTCGGAGAATGAAAAGACCTTCGGCAAGGCGCTGATCTTCGTGGGCCTGGCGGAGGGCGTGGCCCTGTACGGCCTTATTGTGGCCCTGCTGCTGCTCTTTACCTAAGGATGAAATACTTTGTGATCACCGACAGCGCGGACACCCTGGTGGGCCTCCGGCTGGCCGGAATCGAGGGCGTGGTAACCCGCACCGCGGCAGAGGCCTATACGGCCCTGGACGAGGTGCTGCGGGACCCGGAAATTGGGATCCTGCTGGTGACAGAGCGGCTGGCGCGGGAGTGCGAAAGCCGTCTGGCGCCCCTGAAGATGACCATCTCCACGCCCCTGGTCATTGAAATTCCCGACCGGCACAGCACCGGCCGTTCCGCGGATTCCATCACCCGCTATATCCGGGAGGCCATCGGCGTCAAGCTGTGACCTCCGGGCCGTCACGGGCGCGGAAAGCACGAGTCTGACATCCCCGCCGGGGGTGTCCTGGGAGGATACAAAGATGCCTGAGAGCAATCAGAAGCTGGATCGGTTTACCGCCGCCATTCTCCGTGAGGCCGCGGCAGAGAGCGACCAGGCCATGGCCGCATATGAGAAAAAGCGCACAAAAGAGCTGGCGGAGGCCAAGAAAAAGGTCGGCTGCGAGGCCCGGGCCTACCTGCACGCTGAGATCACCCGGCTGCGGGCGGATTACGGCCGTCAGGTGGCGCAGCGGATGCAGGAGACAAAGCGGACGCTCTTTCAGCGGCGCAACGAGATCGCCGGCGGCGTGTTCGACGAGGTCCGGCAGAAAATTACGGCCTACACCGCCTCGGAGCAGTACGCGCCGAGACTGCGGGAAATCCTCCTGGAGGCGCTGGGCGCCCTCCGCGGGGCGGACAGCGTCACGGTATACCTCCGCAGCGCGGATCAAAACCTGATTCCCTCCCTGCGGGAGGCTGCGGCAAAAATCCACATGACCTTCCTGGACGGCGATTTTCAGCTGGGCGGGCTCATTGTGGAGGCCCCGGAAATGGGGCTGCGGGTAGATTCCTCCTTTGACAGCCGCATGGAGGAGCTGAACGGGCACTTTGCCGAGCTGTTCGGCATCTCCCTGTCCGACGCCGAATAGAAAAGAGGCAGCTTGCATGATTGAGAGCAACTATATCATCCACGGCGTCAACGGCCCGGTGGTCACCGTAGTGGGCGGGCGCGGCCTGGCCATGCACGAAATGGTGCAGGTGGGCACGCTGGGCCTCACCGGCGAGGTCGTGCGCGTGGAGGGCGGCACCGCCGTCGTCCAGGTCTACGAGGACACCACCGGCCTGGCCCCCGGGCAGAGCGTCGTTCCCACCGGAGGCCCGCTGTGTGTGGAGCTGGGCCCCGGCCTGCTCACCAATATCTTCGACGGCATCGCCCGTCCGCTCCGGGTGATTGAGGAAAAAAGCGGCCCCTTTATCAGCCGGGGTCTCAACCTGCCGGCTCTGGATCAGGAGCGCCAGTGGAACGTGACGCTGGCCGTCCGTCCCGGCGACGCGGTGCAGGGCGGAGCCCTGTACGCCTCCTGCCCGGAGACAACCCTGATCACCCACCGCTGTCTGGTGCCCGCCGGCCTCTCCGGCACCGTCACCTGGACGGCGGAAAACGGCCCGCACACGGTAAAAGACCCCCTGGTCAAGCTCACCGACGCCCGGGGACGGGAGAGCGTTTTGAAGCTGGCCTGCCTGTGGCCGGTGCGCAGAGCCCGCACCTTTGCCTCCCGGCTCCCGGCGGACCGCCCCCTGGTCACCGGCCAGCGGGTCATCGACACGCTGTTTCCCATCGCCAAGGGCGGCGCGGCGGCGATTCCCGGCCCCTTCGGCGCCGGCAAGACCATGACCCAGCATCAGCTGGCCAAGTGGTCCGACGCCGACATCATCGTGTATCTGGGCTGCGGCGAACGGGGCAACGAGATGACCCAGGTGGTGGATGAATTTTCCCAGCTGCTGGATCCCAAGAGCCAGCAGCCCCTGATGAACCGCACCATCCTCATCGCCAACACCTCCAACATGCCCGTGGCCGCCCGGGAGGCCTCCGTCTACACCGGCATGACCATGGCGGAGTACTACCGCGACATGGGGTACCATGTGGCCCTGATGGCGGACTCCACCTCCCGCTGGGCCGAGGCCCTGCGGGAGATCTCCGGCCGGCTGGAGGAGATGCCCGCCGAGGAGGGCTTCCCTGCCTACCTCTCCTCCCGGCTGGCGGAATTTTACGAGCGGGCCGGCTATGTCAAGACCTGGGAGGGCAAAGAGGGCTCCGTCACCGTCATCGGCGCCGTATCCCCCCAGGGCGGCGATTTTTCCGAGCCCGTCACCCAGAACACCAAGCGGTACGTCCGGGCCTTCTGGGGCCTGGATCGGGCGCTGGCCTATGCGCGGCACTTCCCCTCCATCAACTGGATGACCTCCTATTCGGAATACGCCGACGAGCTGCGGCCCTGGTACGACAAAAACGTGGGGCCGGAGTTTGTCCCGTGCCGCCAGCGGATTGTCCTGCTGCTCCATGAGGAATCCAAGCTGATGGAGATCGTCAAGCTCATCGGTTCGGACGTCCTGCCGGAGGATCAGAAGCTGACCATTGAGATCGCCCGCACCATTCGGGTGGGCTTTTTGCAGCAGAACGCCTATCACGCCGTGGACACTTACGTGCCCCTTTCCAAGCAGCTGCGGATGATGCAGCTCATTCTCCGCCTGTACGACGGGGCCAAGGCCCAGATCGAGCGCACCATTCCCCTCAGCCAGCTGACGGCCACCGGTATTTTCCAGGAGCTGACGCGGATGAAGTACGAGGTGCCCAACGACCAGCCGGAGAAATTTGCCGGCTATGAGCAGAAAATTGATGCCGCCCTGGAAACCGTCCGGGCGGCCAACCAGGAGCGGTGAGAAACGCATGAGACTTGAATATATCGGCCTTTCGGAGCTGTCCGGCTCCCTGATCGCCCTGGAGGGCGTAAAGGGCGTCAGCTACGACGAGCTGGCGGAAATCACGCTGGAGGGCGGCGAGCGGCGGTACGGCCGCGTCATCCTCATCGACGGCGACCGGGTGGTGCTCCAGACCTTCGAGGGCACCGAGGGGATCTCCCTCAAAAACGCCAACACCCATTTCACCGGGCGGCCCATGGACATCGCTCTGTCCCGGGAGATGCTGGGCCGTGTTTTCGACGGTGCCGGACGGCCCATCGACGGCCTGGGGGAGCTGTTCCCCGACGAGCGGCGCAACATCAACGGCTCCGCCATCAATCCGGTGTCCCGCCAGTATCCCCAAAGCTGCATCTACACGGGAATCTCCGCCATCGACGGAACGGCGACGCTGATCCGGGGGCAGAAGCTCCCCATCTTCTCCGGCGCCGGCATGAAGCACAACGAGCTGGCCGCGCAGATTGTCCGTCAGGCCAAGGTGGCCGACCAGGACAGCGACTTCGCCATCGTCTTTGCGGCCATGGGCATCAAAAACGACACCGCGGACTTCTTCCGCCGGAGCTTTGAGGCCGCGGGCGCCCTGCAGCGGGTGGTCATGTTCCTCAACATGGCCTCCGATCCCATTATCGAGCGGATTCTCACTCCCCGGTGCGCCCTCACCGCCGCGGAATACCTGGCCTTCAGCCACGGCTATCACGTGCTGGTGGTGATGACGGATATGACCGCCTACTGCGAGGCCGTCCGGGAGTTCTCCTCCTCCAAGGGGGAAATCCCGTCCCGGAAGGGCTTTCCGGCCTACCTCTACTCCGACCTGGCCTCCCTGTACGAACGGGCGGGCATGATCCGGGGCCGTCCCGGCTCCGTGACGCAGGTGCCTATTCTCACCATGCCCGGCGACGACATCACCCATCCCATCCCCGATCTCACGGGCTATATCACGGAGGGCCAGATCGTGCTGAACCGGGATCTTGAAAACCAGGGGATCTACCCCCCCATCGACATTCTCTCCTCCCTGTCCCGCCTGATGAAGGACGGCATCGGGGAAGGCTTTACCCGGGCCGATCACCCCGCGCTCTCCAACCAGCTCTTTGCGGCCTACTCCAAGGTGCGGGACGCCCGGAGCCTGGCCGCCGTCATCGGCGAGGATGAGCTGTCCGAGACCGACCGGCAGTATCTCCGGTTCGGCAAGCTCTTTGAGGATCGGTTCCTGACCCAGGGCGACCTGGACAACCGCTCCATCGGCGAGACGCTGGATCTGGGCTGGAAGCTCCTGAGCATTCTGCCCAGAAGCGAGCTGGACCGGGTGGACGACAAGACCATCGCCGAGCACTATGTGGAAAATTCGTGGAAGGATCTGGCCTGAGCGGCGCAAGCCTGACGGGCGGGAAAGGAGCGCATTTTTATGGCTGGCATACTGCCCACTAAGGGCAATCTGATGGCGGCCAGGCGCGGCATGGCCCTGGCCCGGACGGGATATGAGCTGATGGACCGAAAGCGGAACATCCTCATCCGGGAGATGATGGCCATGATGGAGGACGCCAAGCTGGTTCAGTCCCAGATCGACGCCGTCTTTTCCGAGGCCTACGCGTCGCTGCAGACCGCCAACACCCGCAACGGCATGTGCGACCGGATTGCCGAATCGGTGGATGTGGATGACTCTCTGGTAATCCAGTACCGCTCCATCATGGGTGTGGAGCTGCCGCATATCATCGGTGTCTCCCCCGCGCCCCGACCCGAGTACGGCTTTTCCGCCGTCTCCTCCGCCGTGGACGACTGCTACATAAAATTCCACCGGGTCAAGGATCTGATCCGGGAACTGGCGGAGGTGGAGATCTCCATCTACCGGCTGGCGGACGCCATCCGAAAGACCCAGAAGCGGGCCAACGCCCTGCAGAATGTGGTCATTCCGGACTACGAAAAAACCATCCGCAGCATCACCGAGGCGCTGGAGGAAAAAGAGCGGGAGGAGTTCTCCCGCCTGAAGGTCATCAAGCGGCTCACACGGGAATCCCGGGAAAACAAGACCACGTAAGCCCTCCCGCCGGAAACCCCGAAAAAAAGCATCCCCTGCCGCATATGCGGCAGGGGATGCTTTTTTGAAATCTGTCCGCCCCGCTAGCTTAAAAGCAGGAACGGAGCGTTGTCCTGCGGCGGCGTCTGACCCGCCGCCAGCTCCGGAACAAATCCGGTCTTCTTCTCACCCGCGGCGGCCTGGACTGCGGCGGTGAACGCCGAACTCTCCCCCGCCTCGGTCTGGGCATAGATGCGGTCCGTCTCCGCGGCCAGCTGATTCAGGGATATGCCGGCCTTTTCGTCGCCGCCGGCGGTGATAGCCGCGGCAGGCAGCTCCACGGAGAGCTTCACCTCCGGATAATCACTCAGGGCCGTCCGCAGGCTCCGCACCAGCGGCGTCAGATTTTCCGCCGGATCCTCCGCCGACCCGGTGTAGGCAATTTTGCTCACCTTGCCCTGGGTGGGATAGGTCACGTCCGTCAGCAGGATCTCATCAAACCCCAGGGCCGCGCACTCCTGCACCAGGGCGCTTAAATACTGCACCGTACCCGGCTTGGCGGGATCCAGCCAGTTGTCGTTGTTCCCGTCGTAAAAAATGTAGCCGCCGGTATTTTCAAGCGCCATGCCGGCCTGATCCGTCTTGGCAGCCACGGGATCCCGCAGGCAGTCCAGCCGGGCAATGGTATAGGTGTCCGACGCGGTCATGGCGGCAATAGCGGCGGCGGTGGAGCTCTCCGTCCTCACCGCCCGGTCGCTGAGCGCGGCGGCCGCCGCGGAATCATAATAGACATGGCCCTGGGCGTCCTTTACCGTCAGGCAGGCGGCGCCGGCCGAGACAGCGGTCAGCTGTCCGGAACCCGCGGTCCAGTCCGTCAGCGGCGTCTGCGTGAGCTGGACGGCCCGGACGGGCTTTTCCTTAGGCTGGTCAATGGTCAGGTTCAGCTCTCCCGAGGAGACCGCCCCGTCCGCCGAGGAGGAGGCCGCCTGCCGCTCCGGCAGCTGCAGCTGCGGCGTGCCCGACTCGTCGTAGACCAGATATTTCTGCACGATCATAAATCCCACCGCCGCCAAAATAATCAGAATCAGGATGACGGCCGCGGCAATTTTCCCGGTGGGCCTGCGCCCCCGGTAGCTGCTGTATCCCCTGGAACCCGACATATCCTGTCACCTCCGCCTTTGCGGCTCTCCAGCTTTCTCCTCAGGGTTCAATGGCGTCCAGCTCTCCTACCCGGCGGGCATGGCGGCCCCCCAGGAACTCCGTGGACAAAAACGTCTCCACCATCGCGCAGGCCAGCTTGGGCCCGGTGAAGCCGGCGCCCAGCGCCAGCATGTTGGCGTTGTTGTGCTGACGGCACAGCTCCGTCTCCAGCGTGTCGGCACAGTGGGCGCAGCGGATGCCGCGCACCTTGTTGGCGGCGATGGAGATACCGATACCGGTGGTGCAGATCACGATTCCCCGCTCATATTCGCCGGAGGCCACGGCCCGGGCGGCCGCCTCTCCAAAAATCGGATAGTCGCAGCTCTCCGTGGAATAGCAGCCAAAATCCCGGTACGCAATTTTCTTCTCGTCCAACAGCTTCATGATCTCGCATTTCAGCGCGTAGCCGCCATGATCGGAACCCAGTGCAACCTTCATCTTGTTCTCCCTTTCTTCCGCCCTCCGGAGCGCCCCGGCGGCGGGTTTGTCTTCTTGTATTTTAACCGCATTTTGGCGGGTTTGCAACCGCAAAACCCGCCAAACGCTTTTATAACCGGTGAAAAACCGGCTTCATCCGTTCAAAAGTGCAAAAATCGGTGAAGCCGCACGCGCGCAGCAGCTCCTGCCCCTCCCGGATGCAGCAGCCCACGTACTTGGGCGAGTGGGCGTCGCTGCCCAGGGTCACAATCTCTCCGCCGCAGCGGCGGTAAAGCTCCAGCCACTTCTTTCCGGGCAGCGGATCGTTGCCCCGGTTGGTGTTGACCTCAATGCCGCAGCCCCGGGAGATCAAATCCCGGAAGACCTCCTCCACCTCGGCCTCAAAGCCGTCGAAGGTCATGTGGAGGCCGTTGTTTTCGTTCATATACCGCAGCGGCAGGGTCAGATGGCCCAGCACGCTGAATTTGCCCCACTTTGCCAGCTTCTCCACCAGCTCCAGGTACTCCAGGATCTGCTCCCGGGCCGTCACCGGATCGTGGGCCGCGCAGAAATAGAGGTCGTCGCCCTCGTAGATCCCCTCCAGCTGGTGTTCCGAGCCGATGATAAAATCCGTCTCGGGGAGCTGGCGGAGCACCTCCTCCGCGTAGGGAAAATCCCGGGGGGCCTCCCCCAGCTCAAAGCCGAACCGGACGGTGATCCGGCCCTTCATCTTCTCCCGGACGCGGCGGTACGCCTCCAGGGGGACGGAGAAATCAAAGGTTCTGCGGGTGGCGGTATGGATGGCCAGAAGCTCGATGTGGTCTGTAAAGCAGATTTCGCTGAGTCCCGCCCGGACGGCGGCCTCCGCCATGTCCTCCATGGAGAATTGGCCGTCGGGCGACCAGTCGGAGTGGATGTGGTAATCGGCAAGATACATAAAATCACTTCTTGAATTTCTTAAAGAACGTCTTGCGCTCCTCATAGTTGTTTTCGCCCAGGGCCTCGGCGAACTTCTTCATGGCTTCCTTCTGCTCCCGGTTCAGGTTGCGGGGCGTCTCAATGTAGACCGTGACATACTGGTCGCCCCGGCCCCGGCCGTTGAGCGACGGAATCCCCTTGCCCTTGAGACGGAAGGTGGTGCCGCTCTGCGTCCCCTCGGGCAGGTTGTATTTGACCTTGCCGTCGATGGTGGGGATCTCCAGCTCCGCGCCCAGCACCGCCTGGGAGAAGGTAATGGGCGCCTCGCACAGCACGGACGTGCCCTCCCGGCGGAAAAGCTCGTGGGGGCGCACGGTAATGGTGATAAGCAGGTCTCCCGCCGGGCCGCCGTTTCTGCCGGCGTTGCCCTGGCCGCGGATGGAGATGGTCTGCCCATTGTCGATTCCTGCGGGAACACTGGCCTCGATGGTCTTGCGCTTGCGCACCAGACCCGCGCCGCGGCAGTCCCTGCAGGGCTGATGGATAATCCGGCCCCGGCCGCCGCAGCGGCTGCAGGGCGAGGTGGTGGCGAAAACGCCCATAGGCGTCTGGCGCCGCACCTGGACGGTGCCGGTGCCGTGGCAGTCCGGGCAGACCTCCGGCGTGGTGCCGGGGGCGCAGCCATTTCCGTGACAGGTCTCGCACTCCTCGTACCGCTCCACGGTGACGGCCTTTTCGCAGCCGAAGGCCGCCTCCTCAAAGGTGATGGCCAGGGACATCCGAATGCTCTCCCCGCGCTGAGGCGCGTTGGGATTGCTCCGGTGCCCGCCGCCGAAACCGCCGCCGAAGAAGCTGCCGAAAAGATCGCCCAGGTCGCCGAAGTCAAAGCCCTCGGCCCCGCCGAAACCGCCGCCGCCGGCACCGAAGTTGGGATCCACGCCCGCGTGGCCGTACTGGTCGTAGCGGGCCTTTTTATCCGGGTTGGACAGCACCTCGTACGCCTCGTTGATCTCCTTGAAGCGAGCCTCTGCCGCCTGATCTCCGGGATGGAGGTCCGGGTGGTTTTCCTTCGCCAGCTTCAGATACGCCCGCTTGATCTCTTTATCGGACGCGCCGCGCTCAACGCCCAGCACCTCATAATAGTCTCGTTTCTGATCTGCCATTCATCGTCGCAGGATCGGCGCGTTCCGCTTTTTGAAAGCGGCCCCGCCTCCCCGGCTCCTCCTCTCCATTCCGTCCCGCCGCGCAGCGTCCCGGGCCGGAAACATACAGGGCTTTGCGGAGCCGCTTTTGGGGAAGCGGCTCCGCAGCATTACAGTCTTTTATTGATTGCCTTTTTTCTTGTCGTCGTCATCCACGACCTTGTAGTCCGCGTCGTAGTACTGGCCCTGCTGGGCTCCTTCCGCGGCGTCAGGTCCTGCCTGGGGACCTGCCTGAGGTCCGGCCTGGCCCTGGGGATTGACGTTCTGATAGAGCTTTTCGCTGACGGCGTAGAAATCCTTGGTGAGCTCCTCGGTGGCGGCCTTGATGGCCTCGATATCCTGGCCCTTCAGGGTCTCCTTCAGCTTGTCGATGCCGGACTGAACCTTGGTCTTGTCGTCCGCGGGGATCTTGTCGCCCATCTCGCTGAGGGTCTTTTCGGACTGATAGACCATCTGATCGGCCTGGTTGCGGGTCTCCACCTCGTCCTTGAGCTTCTTGTCGTCGGCGGCATACTGCTCGGCTTCCCGGACGGCCTTATCAATGTCCGTCTTGGACATGTTGGACGAGGAGGTGATGGTGACGTGCTGCTCCTTGCCGGTGCCCAGATCCTTGGCGGACACGTTGACGATGCCGTTGGCGTCGATGTCGAAGGTCACCTCGATCTGCGGCACGCCGCGGCGGGCCGGCGCGATGCCGTCCAGGTGGAACTTGCCCAGGGACTTGTTGGCGGAGGCCATCTCCCGCTCGCCCTGGAGAACGTTGACCTCCACAGAGGTCTGATTGTCCGCGGCGGTGGAGAAGATCTGGCTCTTCTTCACAGGGATGGTGGTGTTGCGGTCAATGAGCTTCGTGAACACGCCGCCCATGGTCTCAATGCCCAGGCTCAGAGGCGTGACGTCCAGCAGCAGCAGGCCCTTGACGTCGCCGGTGAGGACGCCGGCCTGCAGCGCGGCGCCCATGGCCACGCACTCGTCGGGGTTGATGCCCTTGAAGGGCTCGGAGCCGGTGAACTTCTTCACGGCGTCCTGCACGGCGGGAATCCGGCTGGAGCCGCCCACCAGCAGGACCTTGGAGAGGTCGGAGGGCTGGAGGCCCGCGTCGGACATGGCCTGGTGCACAGGGCCCATGGTGGCGTCCACCAGGTGAGAGGTGAGCTCGTTGAACTTGGCGCGGGTCAGCGTCACGTCCAGATGCTTGGGGCCGGTGGCGTCGGCGGTGATATAGGGCAGGTTGATGTTGGAGGTGGCCACGCCGGAAAGCTCGATCTTGGCCTTCTCGGCGGCCTCCTTCAGCCGCTGCATGGCGACCTTGTCGCCGGAGAGGTCGATGCCGCTGGACTTCTTGAATTCGGAGACCAGATACTTCATGACGCACTCGTCGAAGTCATCGCCGCCCAGGCGGTTATTGCCGGCGGTGGCCAGCACCTCGATGACGCCGTCGTCGATCTCCAGGATGGAGACGTCGAAGGTGCCGCCGCCCAGATCGTAGACCATGATCTTCTGGGCCTGCTCCTTATCCACGCCGTAGGCCAGGGCCGCGGCGGTGGGCTCGTTGATGATGCGCTTGACGTCCAGGCCCGCGATCTTGCCGGCGTCCTTGGTGGCCTGGCGCTGAGAGTCGGTGAAATATGCGGGCACCGTGATGACGGCCTCGGTGACGGGCGAGCCCAGATACGCCTCAGCGTCGGATTTCAGCTTCTGGAGGATCATGGCGCTGATCTCCTGGGGGGTGTAATTCTTGCCGTCGATGGTGACCTTGTAGTCGCTGCCCATCTCCCGCTTGATGGAGGAGACGGTGCGGTCGGGGTTGGTGATGGCCTGGCGCTTTGCCACCTGGCCCACCATGCGCTCGCCGGTCTTGGAGAAGGCCACGACGGACGGGGTGGTGCGGTTGCCCTCCGCGCCTACGATGACGACTGCCTCGCCGCCCTCCATGACGGCTACGCAGGAATTGGTGGTTCCGAGATCGATACCGATAACTTTAGACATAAATGGTTCCTCCTATTAGACAAATATAAAATATTTTTTAAACAGTCTGATTTTCCGCTGCCCCGCGGAGCTCAGTTGGCAACCCGGACCGTTGCGAAGCGCAGCACCCGGTCGCCCAGCATAAACCCGGCCTGAAACACGTCGGCTACGATGTTTTCACCCAGCGTCTCATCCTCGATGTGCATCACCGCGTTGTGTCGGTTGGGATCAAAGGGCTGGCCCTTAGCGTCCATCTCGGTAACGCCCAGCTTGCCCAGGATCTCCTTGTATTGGCCGAAGATCATCTCCAGTCCCTTTTTATGAGGCGAATCCTCGCCGCCCTCCGCGTTCACAGCCCGCTCCAGATTGTCGTAGACGGCCAGAAACGCCTGAATGGTGTCGGCCTTGGCGTCCTGATAGACGCTCTCCTTCTCTCTGGCGGTCCGTTTGCGGTAATTGTCATACTCAGCTGTCAGCCGGACAAACTGATCCTTGACGGAGGCCAGCTGCCTTGCGGCCAGTTCGGCGGACTCCATTTGCTCCCGGGTCAGCGTATAGGTCTTTTCCTTCTTCCGGGACTTGGCCCCGGCGCTCTTTTCGTGTTTTGCCTCCCGGTCGGATTCCGCCGCCGGCTCCGTGCTCTTTTTTTCCGTTTCAGGCGCCGCGGCGGCGTCCGCGGCCTGGGAGCCTGCCTGCGTCTCGCCGTTGACCGGCTGATTCTCCGGATTCTTCTTTTCTTCGTTCATCGTTCGTATCCATTCCTTTCAGCTGTGCTTCCATCCGCGGTATCGCGCAGAGCCGCGCCTGGGGCGCCGCCCGGGACGCTCCGGCTGCCAAAGCGCCGCGCCCGTCGGGGGGAGACGCTCAGGTCTCCTGCTCTCCCTTGGGGGGTAAATTTTTTGTTCCGAACATCCGCGTAAGCCCGTCGGCAAATCCGCTCAGGCGGGCGGCCACGGCGCCGTAATCCATCCGCGTGGGGCCCACTACGCCGATCAGCCCGCGCATGTCGTCGCCGATGTCATAACTGGCCACCACCACGCTGGTATCCTGCAGGGCCTGATTCACATTTTCCGGCCCGATGAGGATCTTCATGGGGCTATTCTCATCCGGCACCGGGAGGTTTTCCTTGTCGTCGGCCAGAAAGCTCATCAGCTCGTGGGCCTTGCCCACATCCTGAAACTCCGGAAGCCGCAGAAGCTGGTTGGCGCCGGCAGTGTAGATCTCCTTCTGCCCGGCCTCCTCCAAAACGTCCGCCGCGTAAGACACGGTCTGACTTAAAAGAAGGAAAAGCTGGGGCGTGATCTCCTCGGACACGGCCATCAGCCGCTTGTTCATCTCCTCGGTATCCACTCCGGTAAAGCGGCTGTTCAGCAGCTTCGTCAGGCTCTGGACCTGTTCGGGATCCACCTTCAGCTGCAGCCGGAGCAGCTGGGATTTGACCCGCTCGTCTCCGGTCATCATCACCGCAATGCAGCTCCGGTCGTCCACCGGCAGCAGGTCGAAGTGCCGGGCCGTCACGTGCTTTCTGCGGCTGGCGGCGGCCACGTAGGCGGGATAACTGACAAAATTGGAGACAGCCCGCCCCGCCTGGGAGATGACCCGGTCCAGCTCCTCCATTTTCATGTGGAGCGCCTGATTGATCTTCTCCGTCTCGGCCACGGACAGGCGCTGGCGCTCCATCAGCTCGTTGACATACAGCCGGTAGCCCTTGGGGGACGGCACCCGTCCGGAGGAGGTGTGGGGCTGCTCCAGATACCCAAGCTCGGTCAGGTCGGACAGCTCGTTGCGGATGGTGGCGGAGCTGACGCTGCCGCCCATCTCACCGGCAATGGCCTTGGAACCCACCGGCTCCGCCTTGGCGATGTAATCCTCGATCACAACCTTCAGTATCTGCTTTTTGCGATCGGTTAAATCCATGACGCACCTCAAAGAGTTTTAGCACTCGCTTTCCATGAGTGCTAAAGCGAGTTTACCACCGGATGCAACCGTTGTCAATGTGCGGATATAAACAATTTGTAAACAAAGCGGCGCCCCATCTTTTCGGCGCCGCGGCAGCCTTCCGGCTTTCAAACCGCCGGGGATTTCAGGCTCTTTTCAGTTTCCTCCTGTTTAATAAAGGAAATCCTTTTTGGAGGTGTTCCATGGACAAACGGCTTCCTCTTCCCGGAAAACTGCTGCTCCGTCTGACGCTGGATCTGGTGATGGTCATCACCCTGGCTCTGCTCTTTGCCAAAGCCGGAGGCATGGCGTTTCACGAAATTGCCGGACTGACGCTGGGCGCGGCTATCGTCTTTCATCTCATCCTGGGCAGGCGCTGGATCGCGGCGGCCACCTGCCTGGCCTTTCACCGCGGCACCTCCCGGCGAACCCGCATCTGCTGGATCGTAGATCTCCTGCTGCTGGTCAGTCTCGGGGCAATTCTGCTCAGCGGCATCCTCATCTCCCGGGTGGTCTTTTCCTTCGGCGGGGGAGGCGTCTTCAAAAGCGTCCACTATTTTGCCTCCGCCTGGGCCGTAATTCTCACCGGCGTGCATCTGGGGCTGCACGCCTCCCTGCTGGGCAGTATCTTCCGCGGCACGGGGCGGGGACTGCGCACGGCAGCCGCGGCAGCCGCAGCGGCGCTCTTTCTTTACGGCTGCTTCTCTCTGGGAACCACCGGGCTGACCCGCTGGCTGGCCATGCCCTTTACAGCGGCGCAGCAGACGGAGAGCGGCCAATTCGCGCAGCGGCAGGGCCCGCTCACCTCCGATGGCGGAGCTGCGTCCGACGCCACCACCGGGACTGCGCCCGATGCCTCCGCCGGAGCTGCGCCCGACGCCTCCACCGGGGCTACGCCCGATGCCTCTGCCGGAGCTGCGTCCGGCGAGACGGCCCCGGAGCACGGCGCCGAGCCCGACGGCGGGCCCCATGATTTCTCCGGACAGAACGGGAACGGCGGGCCCCAGGGAGCCGGTCCGGACGGCGGCGGGCAGCACCGGGGAGGCTTTTCCCTCTCCTCCCTTCTCAGCTCGCTCTCTTTTCTGAGTATGATGTTCCTCTTTGCGGTACTCACCTGGGGAGCTGAAGCCCTGCTGCGCCGGCTCCGGCCCAGGGCATAGGAAAAAGGAGACGCCTGCCTGCGGCAGACGTCTCCTTTTCAATAAAGCACAATCGGGTCCGGCGGGCCGCCTGCCCTTCCGGACGTGGGCTCAGTTCCCGGAGCCGCAGCCCGCGGCGGGAACGCAGCGGCGCAGCAGACGGGTCAGCGGCAGGGCCACCGTGGCCACCACGGCCGCCGTCACAATGCCGGTCAAAAACCGAAGCATGGCGTCGCCGAACACATAGGCAAATGTAAAGTAGTGATAGATGACGCTGTCAAACCAGATGACCAGCGTATTGACGGCCGTAGTCGCCAAAGCCGCGCCCATGCAGACGGTGTAAAAGATCGCCGGCCGCTCAGCGAGCTGACGGCCCGCCCGCCGGGCATGGAGTGCCGCCAGGCCGATGAGAAGGCCCCGCAGCGCGGGAGGAATGAGCCACAGCACGGTGGTGGCGGTAAAGCCGTAGGACAGCATCTGGTTGAGAAACTCTCCCAGCAGAGCCACCGTGGCCGCCTCCCACGGGCTGTAAAGCAGCGCGCAGACGACGACGGGCAGGGACGCGAAGGTGATGCGCAGGTTTCCGGCGCGGATAGACACCAGGGTCAAAACCGCGTAGAGTGCCGCCAGGACCGCCGTACGGCAGATGGCCCTGGTCTTGGATTTGGACATAAAAAGCCCTCCTTCTATATTGGCAGTCCCATCGGGATTGCCGCATAGAGGAGGTCTCCCCAATGCGGCAGCGGGATGCGGAACACACACTGCAGGCGCGTACGCCATTCGTCCGAAAAGCAACTCCCCGTCTTTCCGGCACTTCTCGGGGTCTGCCCGACCCCATAGCACATGTGTTCCTATTCTGCCTTATTCATCCTCATTATATCGTATTTTTCAAAAAATACAACTTCAAAATTTGGAAAACTACACAAAGATCCCGGGCCTTTCAGCCCGGGATCCCGTCGTATCACCGATCCTGCGGCTGGGCAGACTGCGCGGCGGCGGCAGCCTGGGCCTTTTTCTCGGCCTGGGCCTTCTGCGCCGCTCTGTACTTCTCCTTCTCCTCCTTGGAGGCGGCGGGGGAAATGGCGTCTCTGGGGCAGACCTTGGTGCAGATTTTGCACCCTCTGCATTTGTCGTAATCGACGACGGCCACGCCGTCCGTCACGTGAATTGCGCCGAAGGGGCAGTTTTTCTCGCACAGGCCGCAGCCGATGCAGGAGACGGCGCACACGCTCATGGCCGCTTTTCCCTTGTTCCGGTTGGAGCAGGCCACCCGCACATGCTTGTCGTAGGGCACGGCGGTGATGAGATGGCGGGGGCAGGCGGCGGCGCAGGCCATGCAGGCGGTGCACTTTTCGCTGTCCACCACGGCGGCGCCGCCGGGGCCGATGTGCATGGCGTCAAATTTACACGCTGCCGCGCAGGAGCCCATGCCCAGGCAGCCAAATTCGCACTCCAGCGGGCCGCCGGCGATTTTGGACGCGCCGATGCAGTCCCGGACGCCCTCGTACTCATACCGTTTTTTTGCGTTGCTGCCGCCGTTGCAGCGGACGAACGCGACCTTGCGGACTCCGGATTCCACCGCGACGCCCATAATCCCGGCGATGGCGGCGGCGCCCTCCGCCCCGGCGGGGGCGCAGGCGCTGACAGGCGCGGTTCCGTCCAGAATGTGGGCGGCGCAGTCGGAGCAGCCGGCATAGCCGCAGCCGCCGCAGTTCGCTCCGGCCAGATGCTCCAGGATCTCCGGCAGACGCGGATCGGACTTGACGGCAAATACCTTGGAGGCGATGGCCAGGATCAGGCCGAACACGCCGCCCATGATGCCCAGCACCAAAACCGCAGCAAGAATGTTGTTCATATCGTTTCTTCCCCCTTAACCCCAGGCCGAGAGGCCCGAGAAGCCCATGAACGAAAGGGCCATCAACCCGGCGGTGATCAGCGCGATGGGGAACCCCTCAAAGCACTTGGGGCACTCGGCAAACACATTGCGCTCCCGCACGCTGGCAAAAAGAACGATGGCCAGCAGGAAGCCCAGGCCGCCGGTAATGCCGTAGACCACGGACTCGATGAAATTGTAGTTGCTCTGGATGTTCAGCAGGGCGACGCCCAGCACCGCGCAGTTGGTGGTAATCAGGGGCAGGTAGATGCCCAGCGCCGTATAGAGGGTGGGCATGGACTTCTGCAAAAACATCTCGATAAACTGCACCAGCGCCGCGATAACCAGAATAAACACCACGGTCTGCATGTAGAGCAGGTTGAATCTGATCAGGATGTACTGGTTCACCAGCCAGGTGATGGCGGAGGCCAGGCCCATGACGAAGGTCACGGCCACGCCCATGCCCACGGCGGTATCCAGCTTCTTGGAGACGCCTAAAAACGGGCAGCAGCCCAAAAACTGGGAAAAAATAAAGTTGTTGACCAGAATGGCGCCCAGGGAGATGGAAAGAAGGCTTGTGACACTCATGATTTGCTCTCCTCCTTCTTATTTTTGGTCTTGGTCAGCGCCCACTGCATGGCGGCAATGAGGCAGGCCAGACACAAAAAGCCGCCCACCGGCATCGTCAGAATTTTCGCGCCGAACTGCTCGGGGAAGATCTGGAAGCCCTTGCCGCCGTTGAACACTCCGCCGCCGAAGGCTCCGGAGCCCAGAAACTCGCGGATGACGCTCATAACGAGCAGCACCACGGTGTAGCCCAGGCCCTGGAAAATTCCGTCGAACGCAGAGGCCAGAACGCCGTTTTTATAGCAGAACGCCTCGGCCCGGCCCAGGATGATGCAGTTGACCACGATCAGGGGCAGGAACACGCCCAAAGCCTTGGAAAGGTCGGGCACAAACGCCTGCAGGCTCAGATCCACGCAGGTGACGAAGCAGGCGATGACCACGATAAACATGGCGATGCGGATCTTGTCCGGCACGATCTTTCGGATGGCCGAGATAATGATATTGGACAGCGTCAGGATAATCAGAACGGACAGGCCCATGCCCAGGCCGTTGAAAAACGAAGTGGTGATGGCCATGGTAGAGCACATGCCCAGCAGCTGCACCAGCACGGGGTTGTTGGTGACCAGGCCCTCTTTAAACTGTCTTCCGATGTTCATCTCTTTCAGCACTCCCCTTTCTTCAGCCGATGGCGCCGACGGCGGCCAGAGCGCCGTTGACGCCCTTGGTCACGCCCTTGGTGGAAACGGTGGCGCCGGAGATGGCGTCCACGTTGCCGCCGACCTTCAGAGGCTGATCGTCCGCGGTCTTGCCCGCGAACTGATCCAGGACCTTGGTCCCGTTGGGCAGAGGCATATTGCTCATAACCTTGGAGCCGATGCCGGAGGTCTCGGAGCTGTTGACGATGGACACGCCGGTAACCGCGCCGTCGCCGTCCACGCCCACCACCATCTCGATTTTGCCCTGGGAGCCGCCGGCCAGGATCTTCACGGCGTAGCCCGCGTCCTCTCCCCCGTCCTTCACCGCATAGACGGAGTCCAGCGTGGCGCCGTAGCCCTCTGCGGCCTTCTGCATCTTGCCCGTGAGCTTCACGGGCAAGAATTTACTGTTGGCAGGGTCCGCCGCCACGGCCTTCAGGGCCGAATTGGTCTTTTCCCTGTTGAACTCCTTGATGCGGCCCTCCGTAATGCTGTTGACCCAGCCGAGAATCCCTGCCACCAGTACGCAGGTAATCAGCAGCGTCAGCGTCAGCTTGAGAATGTACTTGGGATCCATATCCACCTTCTGCTTTGTTTCGCTCATTTGGAAGCCGCCTCCTTTTTCGCGGATTTCACGGCGCCGAAGCGGGAGGGCCGGACACTCCGGTCAATGAGCGCCGCGAAGCAGTTCATGATCATAATGGAGTAGCACACGCCCTCGTTGTAGGAGCCGAAATAGCGGATGAATACCGTGAGCGCGCCGCAGCCCACGCCGTAGATCAGCTGGCCCCTGGCGGTAATGGGCGAGGAGGAGTAATCGGTGGCCATAAAGAACGCGCCCAGCAGCAGTCCGCCGCCGAAGAGGTTGTAGGCCATCCACTCCGCCGGGCTGTTGCCCCGGGGAAAGAGGAAGGTCAGCACGGCCACCGTGCCGATAAAGCTCACGGGAATCTGCCAGGAGATGACCTTCCGGGCCAGCAGGTAGCCGCCGCCCAGAATCAGCATCAGCGCGGACACCTCGCCCATGGAGCCGCCGATCTTGCCCAAAAACATGTCGGTCACCCGGTAGGTCTCCGTCAGCTTCTGGAAGGTGGCGGGGATCTCGTCGCCCTTCAGATAGGAAAGGGGCGTGGCGGCGGTGACGATGTCGGCGTTGGAGGAGAAAATGGCCGCCCAGCTGTGGGGGGCGATCCAGCGATTCATGGAGCTTGCCCAGGAGGCCAGCATCAGAGCCCGGGCCGCCAGGGCGGGGTTCAGGAAGTTCTTGCCGATGCCGCCGAAAAGCTGCTTGACGACCACAATGGCAAAAAAGCCGCCGATGAGGATCTGCCAGTAGCCGATCTGCACCGGGCAGACAAACGCCAGGAGAATGCCGGTGACCACGGCGCTGAGGTCGCCCACGGACTGGGGCTTCTTCAGGAGCTTCCGGTAGAGCCACTCCCAGAAAACGCAGCCCGCCACGGACACCGCCGTCACGGTCAGGGAGCGGAAGCCGAACCAGTAGCAGGCAAAGGCCAGGGCCGGCAGCATGGCAATAATCACATCCAGCATGATGGAACGGGTGTCCTCGGCGCTGCGGATATGGGGAGAGGAGGACGCGGTCAGCTTGAGATTTTGATAGTCGGTCATCGTTACGCCTCCTTCTTCTCATCCGCGGCGCGCTTTGCCTCAGCGGCAGCCTTTTCCGCGGCTTTTTTGGCGCCCAGCTTTTGTTTGCCCACCTTGAACATCTGGGTCAGGTGCATCCGTGCGGGGCAGATATACGTGCAGGCGCCGCACTCCATGCAGTCCATCACGTGGGCGTCCTCCAGTTCGTCCAGCATATCCTTGGCGGTATACTGGTACATCATCAGAGGCTCCAGGTGCATGGGGCAGACGCTGACGCACCGGCCGCAGCGAATACACTGGGGATGCTCCACCGTCTGATCCTCGTCCCCCGCAAAGGCCAGCATGCAGCCGGTGCCTTTGCCCACGGGGACGTCGGCGGTATACTGGGCAAGGCCCATCATGGGGCCGCCCATGATGAGCTTATAGGTGCCGTCCTTCAGTCCGCCGCAGGCGTCAAAGAGGTTGGAAACCGGCGTGCCGATAGGGCACTCCAGGTTTTTCGGGTCAATGACGCCGGAGCCGGACACGGTGACCACTTTTTTAACCACCGGCATGCCCTGGGTGATGGCCCGGAAGATGGCGCAGGTGGTATTGATGTTGAATACGGCGCAGCCGATGGCCGAGGGCAGCTCTCCGGGAGGCACCTGCCGTCCCGTCACCGCCTGGCAGAGCTGCTTTTCAGCGCCCTGGGGGTACCGGCAGCGCAGGCCCAGCACCTCGGCCGGGGCCTTTTTCTCGGCGATGACGCGGTTAAGAGCGTCAATGCCGTTCTGCTTGTTGAGCTCCACGCCGATATGTACCTTATCCACGCCGAACATTCTGGCGAGATAGGCGGCGCCGCCGATGATCTGCTCCGGCCGCTCCAGCATGGTGCGGTGATCGCCGGTGATGTAGGGCTCGCACTCCGCGCCGTTGATAATCACGGTATTGACCTTGCCAATACCGCTGGAAATCTTGATGTGCGTGGGGAACGTGGCGCCGCCCATGCCGACGATGCCGGCGTTTTTGACGATCTCCACCATCTGCTCCGGCGTCAGGCTGTCGGGATTTTCCGGCGCCTTGACGGTCTCGCTGAGCTCCTCTTTCCCATCGTTTTCAATGACAACCGACATCATGTTTCCGCCCATGGAATAGGGCCGCGGCTCCACGGCGGTCACCGTGCCGGAAACGCTGGCATGAATGGGCGCGCCCACAAAGCCGGTGGGTTCGCCGATCAGCTGTCCCACCTTCACATGGTCGCCGGCCGCCACAACGGGCCTGCACGGCTTGCCGATGTGCTGGGACATGGGGATGACCACCTGCGCCGGCGGGGCCAGTTGTTCGATGGCCTTCTCATTGGTCGCGGCTTTCATATCGCCCGGATGAACGCCGCCGAAGAACGCTTGTGCCATTGTCTTCACCTCATTTTTTCTTCCGGCAGGATTCGCTGCCGAATGTCATATGGATTTTACACCCGGGCACAAAAAATGTCTAGGCTGTGAATGGGGTTTTTCTGTATCTTTGTTGACCATTTCACAATAAAGCGCATTTTTTTACTTTGTTTTCACGCGGAAATGGGGCTGCTTGCCATTTATGGTGTCCTGTGCTATGATAACTGCAAAATCATTGCCCCCGGCGGCACGCGCCGCGCCGGCGCTTCCGGATTTGCCCGCACCGCCGCTTCCGGACGGGAGATCCGTTCCCCTCCCTATTTCTTCATCTTATGGAGGTTGCCCACATGACAGAATATATTGACCGCAAACGTATGAAGGCTCAGGCGAAAGAGCTTTTAAAATCCTCGGTGGTCCCCGCGAAAAAATTTTTTGCCCTGTATCTCGCCCTGGTGGCGGTGATGAACCTGCTCTCCGCCGCCGCGATGGGAAGCTCTGATGCGGTATCTCTCTTTTCCAACCCCGCGGAGCTGTTCGTCAATGTCCTCATCACTCTGCTGGCGCTGGTGATTGGCGTGGGCTGCTATCTGTACTCCCTGGGCATCCGGCGGGGCGAGCGAATGGGCTACTCCACCCTGCTGAACGGCTTTTCCTTCGTGGGCCGGGCGATTCTGCTGTACCTGACGGAGGGGATTCTCCTCTTTTTCTGGTTTCTCCCCGTGTCTCTGGGATTTTTGACGGCGGCGTCCGCCATGCTGGCCGGCGGCACGTCCTCCGCCGCCCTGCTCTTTCCCGCATGTCTCCCCCTGGCGGTTCCGGGGATTCTCGCCCTCTACCGCTACCGCTTTGCGGTGCTCAATCTGTGCGAAAATCCGGCGCTGCCGCCCCTGGCCGCCATCCGGATGAGCAAGCTCCAGACCCAGGGCTACAAGGGGCAGCTTTTCCTGCTGGATCTGAGCTATTTCGGCTGGGCGGCGCTGCTCAGTCTGCCGGATCTGGTGTTCAACATCTACTACGCGGCTGCCGCGCTGGATCCGTCCATACCGGGGATTCCCATCAGCGCGCCCGTCCAGATGCTGATTTCCGGCGCGTTTCTGGTGACGGTGGGAATCTTCTTCCTGCCGGTCTACCAGTCCGCGCAGCTGGGTTATTTTGAAACTGCCAAGCGCACCTCCGGCGTGGGTGCAGGGCTCCTGCCCCCGGACAGTCCGGACGGCGGCGAGCTGTAAGGCCCGCCCCTTCCCGCATAAAAAAATACCGCGGAGCCTTGGCAAAAGGCTCCGCGGTATTTTGCTTTACAGATTGGAAAACTCCCTGCGCACATACGCGCTTTTGCGCAGAGCCAGAATCAGCAGCGTAGACGCCGCGACACCGAAGGCCGCCTGCGCCAGGTTCCCCGGAACTCCCGCCGCGGCGCCGGCAAAGCTGCCCAGCATCCAGCTTTCATACAGCCAGTACCCGGCCACCATGGGAATCTCCCCCACGATGCCGCTGACGGCGACGCCCCACGGACGGCCCCGCAGCTTCCTGTAGAGGAGCCCCGCCGCCAGGGCCATAACGGCCTTGATCACCAGCGTGGCGGGCATCCAGGCTACATATCCGTTTAAAAGATCCGCCATGGCGGAACCCACGCCGCCGGCCACGGCACCGTACACAGGCCCCAGCAGACAGGCGCCCAGCAGCACCGTCGTATCCCCTAAGTTGAGATAGCCGCCGGTGGGCGTGCCGATTTTAATGACCATGGTGGCAACGCAGGTCAGCGCCGCCAGAAGGCCCGTCATCACCACCAGCTTCGTCCTGTCCTGAGGATGCGCCTTTGAGGTGCTTTGCAGTGTCTTTTCCATCGTTTCGGTTTCCTCCCTGTTTTTACTGTAGCTATTCTAGCGCGGATATGGTATGATTGAAATATCCACTTTTTGAATTTTTGATAGGGTCAGTTTAGCGGCACTCAGTCGCGGGGAGGAACCGATGCTGACATATGCAATGGAGGAGCGGGGCAACCTTCCGCTCTATGAATATCTCTACCGCCGGATTCGGGCGGACATTCTCGCCGGCACTCTGAAGGCAGGCGAAAAGCTGCCCTCCAAGCGGGCGCTGGCAGAGCACCTGCGCGTATCGGTGATTACGGTGGAAAACGCCTACGCCCAGCTGGAGGCCGAGGGCTATCTGCTGGCAGAGCCCCGCCGGGGCTGCTTTGCAGCCCGGGTGGAACGGGCCCCCGCCGCCCGTGCGCCCGCCCCCATCGTGCCGGAGGAGGCGGCAAAGAGCTGGACGCTGGATCTCAAAACCAACCGGGTGGACGATTCCCGTTTCCCCTTTTCCGCCTGGTCCCGGCTGACCCGCCAGGTGCTCAGCGAGGAGGGCACCGCCCTGCTGGCCCCCATTCCCCATCAGGGCCTGCCGGCCCTGCGGCGGGCCATTGCGGAGGATCTGCGGGACTACCGGGGGATGCAGGTCTCCCCGGAGCAGATCCTGGTGGGCGCCGGCGCGGAATACCTCTATTTGCAGCTGGCGCAGCTGCTGGGCCGGGACACCGTGCTGGCGGTGGAGGATCCGGGCTATCCCAGGATCCGGCAGGTCTACGAAAAAAGCGGCGTCCGGTGCGCGCCGGTGCCTCTGGACGGGGAGGGGCTGGAGCCGGAGGCGCTGCGGCGCAGCGGCGCGCAGGCCGTCCACATCTCCCCCTCCCACCACTATCCCACCGGTCTGGTGATGCCCATCCGACGCCGCCAGGAGCTGCTGCGCTGGGCGCAGGAGCGGGACGGTACGGTGATCGAGGACGACTACGACAGCGAGTTCCGCTTCTCCGGGCGGCCCATTCCGCCTCTGCAGAGCATCGACCGGGACGGCCGGGTGGTCTATATCAACACCTTCTCCCAGACCATCGCCCCCTCCATGCGGATGGGGTTTATGGTGCTGCCGCCCCGGCTTCTCGCCCGGTGGCGGCGGGAGCTGGGGTTTTACGCCTGCACCGTGCCCGCCACGGAGCAGGCCGTGCTGGCCCGGTTTCTCTCCGGCGGACAGTACGAGCAGCACCTGTCCCGGATGCGGAATGAGTACCGCCTGCGCCGGGCCGCCGTGCTGGACGCCTTCCGGAAAAGCGCCTTTGCCCGACGCATTTCCATCACCGAGCGGGGCGCGGGGCTGCACTTTCTCATGCGCCTGACCACCGCCCGCACCGACGGCGCCCTCCGGGCCCGGGCGGAGGAGCGGGGCGTGCGCCTGGGCTTTCTCTCGGAGTACGCCGCCCGGCCGGATCCGGCCTACGGCCACACACTGGTGGTAAACTACGCCGGGCTGGAGCCCGCCAGGCTGCCGGAGGCCATGGCGCTGCTGGAGGAGATCTTCCGGGAGTGATGCCCCGCCTGAAAAAAGCTGTCCGGATGCGCCGCAGGGCGTGTCCGGACAGCTTTTCGGCATATCTTTCACTGCAGAGGGAAGGTGACGCCGCCCACCATGACGGCGGTGATCTGCGTTAGATCCACCGGCGGATCCAACGGCCGCTGCATCGAGACGGTGTAGGTCCCGTCGTCCTCCGAATGCATCTCATAGCTGCCGTACCCGGCACAAACTCTCTTGAACGCGGAACCGTCCCGGCAGCGAAACGTCAGTTCCATTTTCTGGGGAACGTCCGTCATGGGAATGGCCGCGTCGGGATCGCCGCGATCCAGCGTCCCGCCGAAATCCAGTGAGAGGGAGAGCAGGCCCAGCCGCAGGTGGGTCAAATACAGGGAGGGGGCAAAGAGGCTCTGCCGCCCCGTCCAGCTCCGGGTCAGATCCTGATAGGAGACCTTCCACGTCTGGCTCCATGTTCCGGCCAGCACAATGTCGAAATGGGGATGGGTATATTCTTCGCCCAGCAGCACCTCCGGCGGCTCCCCGTCCCGCAGGCGCACGGTGCCGGACTGTGGGCCGCGGCTTCCGTCATACGTCAGCAGCAAAGTCCCATCCCTCCAGCGGTAAATCACAACGCCCCGGCCGCCGTCGGCGCTCTTTTCATCGGCGGTGGCGGGATCCGGCGCGGGAACAGGATCGGCGTCGGTGCTCAAATCGCCGGAGGCGTTTACAAGAACCGTGGACGGTTTTCCCGCCTCCAGGGTAAAGAAATAATTTCCCTCGTTCTCCCCGGTGTCCGCATCCCGCTGCCGGCCGTAATTATTGCAGGTCAGCGTCAGCGTTCCGCCGTTCAGATCCGTCATGCCGTTGATTTCGGCCAGGTAGGTGGCGGAATGTGCGGATTTTTCCAGCACGCTCCATCCCACCACGGAGCACCATCTGTCGGAGTCGTCCAGATGGGCCTCCATACGCTCAAACTGCAGGTCGTCCGCCGCCGGCACGCTCTCCGGAAAATCGAAGCGCACCTTGACATAGAGATTCTTTCCATCCCCCAGGGTCTGCAGCACCGTCATTCTGAGGCCCTGGGCCTCGCTGGTGCGATCCACCTTCTGCACGGCGGGGCGCAGCTTCTTCACCTGCGGCGCGGGGATTTTCAGCGCGCCGGCCAACTGCCCGTCCAGCTCCTGGGACGAATCCTCCGGCAAAGCGGAAACGGCGGGAGCCGCCGCTGGCTTTTGCACGGGTTCCGGCTCTTTTTCTGCGGCGGCAGGTTTGTTCTCCGTCTGCTCCGCCTGCTCCCGGACCGGAAGGCCCAAAAAGGCCGCGATCCGTCCGCCGGTGGCGGTATTGGCGGCGGCCAGGGCGCTGACGGACAGAACGCATACCGCCGCCGCGATGAGAAGTCCCCGGAGCATAGGCTTTTTCCCGCCAGGGGTTCCGTTCCGCTCAATTTTGGAAAGCGTCCGGCGTTTTACCTCCTCCGGATCAAATTCCGGTGTCTCCCGCAAAAGGGCGTCCAGCTCCTCCTGAGGCGGAAACCATTTTTCGGCCATTACGCAAACCCCCTCTCTGTAAGATACAGCCGCAGTTTCTCCCGTCCACGCCGCAGGCGGGTCTTGACGGTGGAGAGTTTCATTCCCGTCACAGCGGCGATCTCCGCCGTGGTCTGCTCCAGATAGTAAAACCGGATAAACAGCTCCCGGTCATCCGCCGCCAGCGTATCCACGGCGGCGCGCACCGCCTCCCTCTGTTCCGCGGACTCGGCGCGCTGCTGGGGCAGCGGCGCAGGATCCGGCACCGCGCTCTCCTCGTTCAGCTCCTCTGCCGGGTGAAACTGGCGCAGCCTCTGCCGGGCGGTATTCCGGGCGATGGCGGCCAGATAGGGCCCCACCTCCCCTTCCAGCCGGTCTCTGCTGCGCCACAGCGCCACAAAGACGTCGGAGAGCACCTCCTCCATGTCCTCCTTGGGCAGGGTCTGACCCAGAAAGACGGATATGATCTTGGCGGCGTAGGCCCCGTACCGGGTCATCGCCTCCTCCAGTGCCGTGGAATCCCCCAGGCGCAGCCGCGCCGCCAGCGTGTCGGCCATGCTCTCCCCTCCTTCCGTGTTTGAAGCGTCTGCTAATCAATAGTGCTCCAGCCCGGCAGCGGTTTCAAAAAAGTGCGCCTGGAGGCGGTATTTTTTAAAAAGGCGCCCGGAGAGTACTCCGGACGCCTTTTTGATTCAGAAAAGTTTTTTGTGCCGTACCGGTGAACGCATCGCAGCCGTTTTCCGGCAGCTTCAGCACTTCTCCCAGATGGTGGCAATTCCCATGCCGCCGCCGATGCACAGCGTGGCCAGGCCCTTTTTGGCATCGGGACGCCTGCGCATCTCATGGAGCAGGGTGACGATGATCCGGGCGCCGGAGCAGCCCACGGGATGGCCGATGGCGATGGCGCCGCCGTTGACGTTCAGCTTCTTGGGATCCAGATGCAGCTCGCGGCCCACCACCACGGACTGGGAGGCAAAGGCCTCGTTGACCTCGTAGAGGTCCAGATCGTCGATGGTCAGTCCGGTCATCTTCAGCGCCTTCTGAGAGGCGGGAACGGGGCCTACGCCCATGACCTTGGGATCGACGCCCGCCTGGCCCCAGCCCAGCAGCTTGGCCATGGGCTTGAGGTTGTACTTGGCCACGGCCTCACCGGAGGCCAGAATGATGGCGGCAGCGCCGTCGTTGATGCCGGAGGCGTTGGCGGCGGTGACGCGCTGGGTTCCCTTGTCGGGGCTGTCCTGGATGCAGTGGGGCTCAAAGGTGTGGACAATCTGGGGATTGGGGGACTCGGGCCCCACGGGGAAGGCGCCCTTGAGCTTGGAGATGCTCTCCGCGGTCACGCCCTGGCGGGGGAACTCATCGACCTTGAAGTCCACCATCTGCTTTTTGACCTTCACGGGAACGGGGACGATCTCCTCGTCGAATTTGCCGGCCTTCTGAGCGGCCTCGCACTTCTGCTGGGAGTTGGCGGCGAACTCGTCCATCTCCTGGCGGCTGACGCCCCACACGTCCGCGATGTTCTCAGAGGTGGTGCCCATGTGATAGTGATGGAACGCGTCAAAGAGGGCGTCCTTGAGCATGGTGTCCACAAACGTCTTATCGCCCATCCGGGCGCCCCAGCGGGCCTCGGTGGAGGCGAAGGGAGCCGCGGACATGTTCTCGGTGCCGCCGCAGACCACAATGTCGGCCTCGCCGGCCATAATGGTGTGGGCGCCCTCCACCACGCTCTTCATGCCGGAGCCGCAGAGCATATTCAGGGTGGTGGCGCAAACGCTGTAAGGAATGCCGGCCTTCACGGCGCACTGACGGGCCACATCCTGGCCCTGGGCGGCGGCCAGCACGCAGCCGAAGTAGACCTCGTCCACCTGCTCGGGCTTCACGCCGGCGCGGCGGAGCGCCTCTTTGATGACGATAGCGCCCAGTTCGGAGGGGGGCGTGTTCTTCAAAGAGCCGCCGAAGGAGCCGACGGCGGTTCTGCAGCAATTCACAACATACAGATCTTTCATGATTTTCCTCCGTTTTCATTCATTATCATATTTTTCATGCAGGAAACCGCGGTAAAGAGCGGCCTCCGCGGGGAATACGGGGCTTTTCAGCACGGACGGGCCAGGAGGTATATTGATAATTTTTTGACAAACCAGCCGGCAAGTCCCCTGCTTGTACGCATTATAGGGACTTTTTTCCCTTCCGTCAATGGCTTTCGCGCACTTTTGAGCAATTTTGTTAAAACTTTGACAAGATCGTCCGGCTTTTGGTCAAGTTGACCAAAGGCCGGACGATCCTGTTTCGCCTCATCTTTTAAGGCCGGGGCGGCCCGCCGCCGCTCCGTCTCAGGAGCCGGAGGCAGCCTCCCCGCCGCTCTTTTCGGGGCTGAAAGCAGAGGGGCCGCCTGCCGGGAGCTTTTTCCGCTCCTCTGCCAGCTTTTGGTAAAACTCCCCGGCGTCGATTTTGCCGTACGCGTCGGAGAGCGTGATCTTGGCGCCGTCCGCCGCGGCCTGAAGAAGGTGGTCAAAATAGGCGGCCGAGGCGGCCTGCGCGTCCAGGGGGCGGCGCAAAAGCAGATAAAACGCGCCGTCCGCCTCCACCACGCCGCTGAGCTGGTTTTCCTCCAGCGCGGCGGCGGCCGACGATACCGCAGCCGGAACGGTGCCGTCGTCCGGGGCGAAGGTGCGTCCGCCGCTCTCCGCAGCCCGCTCCGGGTCGCCGGCTCCGCTCTCCGCGGCGGCGAGAAACGCGGCGGCGGGATCGGCGGCGGCCTTCAGCTTCGCCAGCAGGGCCTCCGCCTGTTTTTTCTTTTCGCTTTTGAGAGAATCGCCGCCGTCACCGGCGGAAAACCGGATCTCCGCCGCCGTCACCAGCCCCTCCTTCGCGGCCCACTGGCTGACGGCGCCCTCCGCCGGGCACAGCGCACTGTCTTTTTTCCCGTAGAGCTCATTGAGATGACTGTAAAGGTAGTAGTCCTCCGAAATCTGCCGGGCGGCGGAGTCGTCAAGACCCATCCACTCCAGACCGGCAAGATACGCTTTTTCACCCCCGGCCTTTTCCACCGCCGCGTTCCGCTGGGCGTCCCAGGCCGCCCGGTCCTCCTCCGTCAGCGTGCAGCCGTACCGCTCCGCCCAGTTTTCCACCGTGGCGTAAAGGGCGGCGGTGCGCAGCGCCTGGCCCTTGGCGTAAGAGCCCAGGGTTCCGCCGGAGAAGGTGCTGTCCCAGTCCGGGACGGTTCCGGCCCGGGCGCAGTCCGCCTGAATATAGTCGCAGTCGTAGGCCAGCCAGTAGAAATACTGCCGGGCCGTGACCGTCCTCCCGTCCACCTGCGCCAGCGCCGTATCCTCCGGGATACCCGACGCCCGTCCGTACAGGCCGCCGGACGCCGTTTCTTTTTTCCCGCAGCCGGCAAAGCAGCATATGCACAGGCTCAGCGCCGCAAAAAGGCAAATTTCTCGCCGCATCTCTCCACCTCCGGGGCAAAGCGGGGCTCAGGCCCCGCGGCCATGCTCCATCCTATTCCGGCGGCGGGGAAAATAGTCACGAATTCGGGGCGTCCCCCTGTCCGGACGCCAGCTTCAGATCCTCCACCAGCGTCAGGGCCGTCTCCAGCACATCCGCGCCTCGGCTCAGCGTCAGCGTCAGGGACGGGGCGCTCCCCGCGCTGAGAGACAGCGTCCTGCGGTACTTGGGAATGGCACAGACCGCCGCCAGCGCATCGGGCCGGAAGGCCCCCAGCGTCAGGCGCAGCTTTTCCCCCTTCTGAGTGATGTCGCTGACGCCGGCGCCCATGGCGGCGGCGCGCAGCAGCGCCACATCCAGCAGGGCCAGCACGCTCCGGGGCGGCTCGCCGTACCGGTCGATGAGTTCGTCCAGCACGTCCGCGCTGTCGTCGTTGGAGCGGATGGCGGCAATGCGCCGGTAGAGATCCATCCGCTGCTCCGCCGAAGCCACATAGCTCTCCGGAATATTGGCATTCACCGTGAGATCCGCGGAGCACTCCGGCACAGCGCGCTTCTGTCCGCCCTTTTCCTCCAGCACGGCCTCCTCCAGCAGCTTGAGATAGAGATCGTAGCCCACGCTCATAAGATAGCCGGACTGCTCCGGCCCCAACAGGTTTCCGGCGCCCCGGATCTCCAGATCCCGCATGGCGATCCGGAAGCCGGAGCCGAACTCCACATACTCCCGGATGGCCGAGAGGCGCTTGGCGGCGTTTTCCTGCAAAACCTTCCCCTGCCGGTAGGTGAGATAGGCATAGCCCCGCCGGGCGCTGCGCCCGATGCGGCCCCGGATCTGGTGAAGCTGGGCCAGGCCCATCCGGTCGGCGTCCTCGATGATCAGGGTGTTGACGTTGGGGATGTCGATGCCGGTTTCGATGATGGTGGTGCACACCAGGATGTCCGCCTGTCCGTCCACCATCTGCTGCATGACGGAGGACAGCTCCTGCTCCCCCATTTTGCCGTGGCCCGTGACGATGCGCACGTCCTCCCCCAGCAGCTTCCGGATCCGCCCGGCGGTGAGGTCGATGCTCTCCACCCGGTTGTGCAGGTAGTAGACTTGCCCGCCCCGGCTGAGCTCCCGGCGCATGGCGTCGGCCAGCACGGCCCAGTCGTGCTCCAGCACGTAGGTCTGCACCGGCTGGCGGTCGGCGGGAGGCTCGTCGATGGTGGACATGTCCCGCAGGCCCGAGAGGGCCATATTCAGCGTCCGGGGAATGGGCGTGGCCGTCAAAGTCAGCGTATCCACCTGCCGGGCCATCTCCCGGAGCCGCTCCTTGTGGGTGACGCCGAAGCGCTGCTCCTCGTCGATAATCAGCAGGCCCAGATCCTTGAATTTTACATTTTTCTGAATGAGCTTGTGGGTGCCGATGACCAGATCCACCCGGCCCTGGGCCATGGCCTCCAGAATCCGCTTCTGATCCCTGGGGGACGTGAAGCGGGAGAGCACCTCGATGGTCACGGGAAAAGAGCGGAACCGGCTCACCGCGGTGGCGTAGTGCTGCTGGGCCAAAACTGTGGTGGGCACCAGAATCGCCGCCTGCTTGCCGTCCAGTACGCACTTCATCACCGCCCGGAGGGCCACCTCCGTCTTGCCGTAGCCCACGTCGCCGCACAGCAGGCGGTCCATGGGCCGTGGGCGCTCCATATCCTTTTTGATCTCCGCCGCCGCGGTGAGCTGGTCGCCGGTCTCGTCGTACTCGAACGCGTCCTCAAACTCCTGCTGCCACGCGGAATCCGGCGAAAAGGCGAAGCCGGGCTGCCGGGCGCGCTGGGCGTAGAGCTTCGTAAGGCCCCGGGCCAGATCCTTTACAGCCGCCCGGGCCCGGGACTTCTGCTTGGCCCACTCGGTGCCGCCCAGCTTGTTGAGCCGGGCCCGCTCCTGGGCATCCTCGCCGCTGCCGATGTACTTGCTCACCAGATCCAGCTGCGTCACCGGGACGTACAGGCAGTCGCCTCCGGCGTAGTCCAGCTTGATATAGTCCTTTTCCACTCCGTCCACCGGCATCTTCTGAATCCCCGCGAACCGGCCCACGCCGTGGTGGACATGCACCACGAGGTCGCCCGGCGCCAGGTCGGTGTAGGACTGGAGCTTCTGGCCCGCCGTTTTGGCCCGGGCCTTGGGACGCTTCTTCTGCTGGGCCAGGAACTGCCCCTCCGTGAGGACGGCCAGCTTCAGCGACGGAAATTCGCTGCCGGCGCTGAGAGCGCCCAGGGTGATGCGCACCTCCCCCGGCGCGGGCATGGCGGCGCCCTCCGGGTCCAAAACCGCGGGAAGCTCCCGTCCCTCCAGCAGGGAGAGCAGGTTCCTGGCCCGGGTTCCGCCGCCGCAGAGCACCAGCACGCCGTAGCCCGCCTTGCGGTAGTGCTCCATGTCCGTACAGGCCGTCTCCAGACTGCCGCCGTACGAGGACAGCTGCTTGGCCCCCAAACTCAGCAGCGTCCGGGGCTTCAGCGGCAGCCGGGAGGTGGGCAGGGAATCCTCCATCACCACGGGGAAATCGGACAGCCGGGTGTACAGCTCCTCCGCCGTCAGCGTCAGACGGGCGTACTCTCCGGCCAGAAGGCCGGCCTCCGTCAGCGCCTCGGCGTCCTGGCGGATCTGCAGCAGGGTGTTTTTCACCCGGTCGTCCACCCGGGCGCTCTCGCAGATAAACACCGCCGCGTCGGCGGGGAGATAATCCGCGCCGGTGACCATTTGGGGATACACCGCCGCCAGGTACCGGTCCATGCCGCCGGGCGCCGCGCCGGAGCGCAGCCGCTCCGCGTCGGAGCGAAGGGTTTCGGCCAGTTCCTGCGCTTTGGGTTTTTTCCCGATCTTCGCCGCCAGGGCGGTGAGCCGCTGGGCAAGGCCGTCCGGGCCGCCCTCGGCACAGTGGGGCAGCACCTCCGCGGCGGGCAGCAGCAGCGCGGACTTCACATTTTTGACCCGGCGCTGTGTGCCGGGGTCAAAGACGCCCAGGGAATCAATTTCGTCGTCAAAAAACTCGCAGCGGACGGGCTGCTCCATCAACGGGGAGAACACGTCCAGAATCCCGCCCCGGATGGCGAACTGGCCCACGCCCTCCACCTGGGCGCAGCGGGTGTAGCCCGCCGCGGCCAGTCCCTCGCTCAGGGCGGTAAGCTCCGCCCGGCCGCCGGTTTTCAGCGTCCGGCTGGCCGCAAGCAGCAGCTTTTTGGGCAGCGTCCGGGCGCACAGCGCGTCCGCCGTGGCCACGGTGAAGACACTCTTTCCCCGGGCCAGCGCGTACAGCGCGGCCAGCCGGTCCTGCTCCCAGGCCCGGGAGAAGACGGCTCCCGGGCGGAACTGCCACTCCCGCCCCAGCAGCAGCACCGGCTCCGCGCCGGTGAGCGCCTGAAGATCGGAGCGCAGCGTCCGGGCCTCCCGCTCGTCGCCGCAGACAAAAACCGCCGGCCGGCCGGCGGCCGCAGCCGCAGCCGCGCCCACCTCCGCCCGATGCACCGGCGCAAGGCCGGAGATCTCCACTGGGCAACCTCCGCCCTCGATGCGCCGGACCAGCTCCGCCACCTCGGGAATCGTATTCAGTTTTTTGAGAAATTGTTCCATAAAGGGCCTTCACTTTACAAATATTGGAAATTATAACGCAGCAGAGGGCCCACACCCGCCCCGGAAGGACGGGGGTGTGCCCGTACTGCCTCCGCCGGCAGAGCGCTGCCGGCGGGAGGTTCAATCTGTTGAAGAATCAGCAGGCGTCCGCCTGCGCGTAAGCGATTTCGCCGTTTACCACCGTCATCCAGGCCGCGCCGCCCACCGTGGTCAGCGGATCGGAATCCCAGATCACCGCGTCGGCGTCCTTGCCCGGCTCCAGGCTGCCCACCCGCTGGCCGATTCCGGTGAGCCGGGCGGGATTGATGGTAATGGCGCGCCACGCCTCCTCCATGGGCAGCCCCGCCCGGGCGGCCAGGCCCGCGCACAGGGGCAGGTTCTGCAGGGGGATCACCGGAGCGTCGGTGATGATGGCGATGGGCACCCCGTGCTCGTGGAGGATCCGGGGCGTGTCGAAGCTCTTGTTGGCCAGCTCGATCTTGCACTTCCCGCCCAGAGTAGGCCCCACAAAGGCGGGATAGCCCTCCGCGGCCAGCTCGTCTGCGATAAGGGCGCCGTCGGTGCAGTGATCCAGGGTCAGCTTTACGCCGAACTCCCGGGCGATGCGGACGGCGGTGAGGATGTCGTCGGCGCGGTGGGCATGGGCCTTGAGGGGGATCTCGCCCCGGAGGACGGGAAGCATGGCCTCCAGCTTCATGTCAAAGGCGGGGTTGCGCCCGGCCTCCTGATCGGCCAGATACCGGCGGGTTTTAAACAGCGTCTCCCGGAGCAGGGCCGCGGTGGCCATCCGGGTCTGGGGGGATTTCTTGAGGTCCGTGTAGCAGCGCTTGGGATTTTCGCCGAAGGCGCACTTCATGGCGGCGGGATCCCGGACAATCATGTCGTCCACGCGGCTGCCCACCAGCTTGATGGCGGCGAAGGTGCCTCCGATGACGTTGGCGCTGCCCGGGCCGGTGACGGCGGTGGTAACGCCGCCCTGGACGGCCAGGGCGAATGCCTCGTCCTGGGGGTTGATGGAGTCAATGGCCCGGAGCTGCGGCGTCACGGGATCGTCGATCTCGTTATAGTCCTGCCCCTCCCAGCCCACGGCCTCGTTGTCCAGGCCGATGTGGCAGTGGGCCTCCACGCAGCCCGGCGTCACCAGACGGCCCCCGGCGTCCACGATCCGGGCGCCGGCGGGGGCGGAGAGCTCCGCTCCCACGGCCGCGATTTTTCCGCCGTCCATCAGGATCCGGCCGTTCGGGATCTCCGGTCCGGCCATGGTTTTCACGATTCCGTTGGTAATGAGCAGCATGGCGCTTTGCCCCTTTCCGGCGGCCTTCTCCGGCCGTCCTCCGTTTTTCAGTTGAATTGATTCATGGCCCGCTGGCACCCGCCGTCCTCTATAATGCGCTCGGCGGCGTCCACAGCCCGGCCGAAGGCGTCCAGCAGCAGCTTCTTGTCCTGCTGGGACGGCTCGCCGATCACCCAGCCGATCATATCGCGCTCCGGGTCGGACGGGGCGCCGGTGCCGATTTTCACCCGGGGAAATTCCTCTGTGCCCAGCTGGGCGATGATATTTTTGATTCCGTTGTGGCCGCCGGCGCTGCCGGAGGGGCGAACCCGGATCTTTCCCACAGGCAGGGACACGTCGTCGTAGATCACCAGCACGTGCTCCGCCGGAATCTTATAAAACTGAGCGGCCTCCCGCACGGCCTCCCCGGACAGGTTCATATAGGTCTGGGGCTTCATCAGAAGGCACCGGTGCCCGCCGAAGGTCACCTGGGCAGTCACCGCCTTGAATTTGATGCGGTCGATTTTCACGTGTTCCCGCTCCGCCAGGAGATCCGCGGTGAGAAAGCCCATGTTGTGCCGCGTCCTGGCGTATTTTTCGCCCGGATTGCCCAGGCCGGCGATCAGCCACTCCACTCCGGAGGTCTTCTTTCCCAGCAGCATTGTGTTCTCCTTCTCCTGTATGGGGCATAAGGGCGGGAAAGTCTCCTTTCCCGCCCTCAGATTTCATCGGTGTGGGCTGAAGCCCGATCAGCGGAACAGCTTGGAGATGGAAATCTCCTGATACGTCCGCTCAATGGCCTCCGCAAACATGGGAGCCACGGTCAGATATTTGATCTTGCTGCTCCTGGCCGGGTCGATGGCCGGAATGGTGTCCAGCAGGGCCAGCTCGGTGATGCAGCTGTCGTTGATGCGGTCGATGGCGGGGCCGGAGAGCACGCCGTGGGACGCGCAGGCGTGGACGGATTTGGCATGGCCGATGTCTATAATGGCCCTGGCGGCATTGCACAGGGATCCGCCGGTATCCACCATATCGTCAAAGAGGATGCAGTCCATTCCCTCCACATCGCCGATGACGTTCATCACCTCGCAGGAGTTGGCCATCTGGCGGCGCTTATCCACGATGGCCAGATTCATGTGCAGCTTCTGGGCAAAGGCCCGGGCGCGGGAAACGCTGCCCACGTCGGGGGAAACCACCATCATGTTGTTGCACTCGGAACCGAATTTCTTGGCGTAATAGTCCACGAAAATGGGGTTGCCCAGGAGATTGTCCACAGGAATATCAAAAAATCCCTGGATCTGGGAGGCGTGCAGATCCATGGTCAGCACGCGGTTGGCTCCGGCGGCGGTGAGCATGTTGGCCACCAGCTTGGCGGAGATGGGATCCCGGGCCTTGGCCTTGCGGTCCTGGCGGGCATAGCCGTAGTAGGGGATCACGGCGGTGATCCGGCCGGCGGACGCGCGCTTGAGCGCATCGATCATAATCAGCAGCTCCATGAGGTTGTCGTTGACGGGGTTGCAGGTGGACTGGATCACAAAGACGTCGCTGCCGCGCACCGACTCATACAGTGAGACAAATACCTCGCCGTCAGAAAATTTGCCGACCTCGGCCTCGCCCAGCTTGGTGCCCATCAGCTTGCAGATCTCCTCCGCCAGCTTCTGATTGGAATTGCCGCAAAAAATCTTGATATCCTTGCCGTGTGAAATCATCTTGAGCGCCCTCTTTCTTCTCTTCCCGTATTTTAATTTCTAATTTTTCTTTTCTATGCCGGGGAAAATACCGCCTGCCGCCCAAAGGCGGGCCGCGGTGTAAAAATGGTTCAGGCGGAGCGTTTACTTTTTGGGCTCATGGAGCGCGCGGCGGCGGGCCGCCCAGCCCTCCTTCACCGTCTCCCGCTCCCGGGCGATGGCCAGCGCGTCGTCGGGCACATCCCTGGTAACGGTGCTGCCTGCCGCGGTATAGGCGCCGGCGCCGATTTTGACCGGGGCAATCAGATTGGTGTTGCAGCCGATAAACGCGCGGTCGCCGATGGTGCAGCGGTACTTTTTAAAGCCGTCGTAATTGGTGGTAACGGTGCCGCAGCCGAAGTTGACGTGCTCGCCCACGTCGCTGTCTCCCACGTAGGTGAGATGGGAGATCTTGGTGCCGCTGCCGATGGTGGAATTTTTGATCTCCACAAAATCGCCGACCTTGATGTCGTCGCCGATATGGGAGTTGGGCCGCACGTAGGCAAAGGGCCCCACATTGGTGCGGCTGCCCACGGTGCTCTCGTTGAGCTGGGAGGCGTTGACGGTGGTGCCGCTGCCCACGGTGCACTCCCGGATCATGGTATTGGGCCCGATCTCGCAGTCCCCGCCGATGACGGTTTTCCCCCTGAGAATCGTTCCGGGCAGCACAACGGTCCCCCGGCCGATCTTCACCCGGGGGTCAATATAGACGGCGGACGAGTCCAGAAACCGGACGCCGGCCTCCGCATGCGCCTGTACAATCCGATCCCGGCAGCGCAGCTCCACCCGCTGGAGGCAGGCCAGGTCACGGACGGCGGTCCAGCCGGGCAGCGTCTCCCCGCCGGGCACAGCGCCGCCGCAGGAATCATGCCAGCCGGCCCGGAGCGTCCCGGCATCGGTCAGGCAGGCGGGATTCTCTCCGCCCTCCAGCTCCAGGGGGAGCATGGCGCAGGGCAAAACCGCCGCGCGTCCCGCGCCCTCCAGAAATTCCCGGAGCGCCGGGATTTGATCCGACACCGTCACGTCGTCCTCAGGCGCGAAGCACCTGCGGGCGTCTTCGGCAAATTTCGGGCCGCAGACAACAAAAAACCGCCTCACGCCTTCGGCCTTCAGTTTCTGACCCATCCACTCCAGGACGGGGCAAAAAAGCACGGTCTCCAGCATCAGCGGCCTTGTCTCGCTTCCGGAAGAGGCGTCCCCGTCCGGAAAACAGATTACGGCGCGCATCTGATCCATTGGTATCCCCTCCTTCCGGTAAGACTTTAATGCCATTATAACAAAGATCCGGGAAAAATCCAGTGGGCGATCAGAAAATTTTGTACGCCCTTTTTGGCTGTTTGAACGGTTTTTTGTCCGTTTTTCCTTTTTTGTGTGAATTGGTCCGCTTTTTCTCACCGATTTTGGCGCTTTGCATAATTTTGTCTCAATTCCTCATGGTTTCTTTCAAAAGTAAGCGATTTTTTCCATTTTACAGTTGAATTTATGGACGCAAAGGGGTACAATAAGGCTCGCTTGCTGAAAAGGGGGATTGGGATGCTCAACGTCGTTCTGGTGGAACCGGAGATCCCGCAAAACTGCGGGAACATCGCCCGCACCTGTGCCGCCACCGGCTCCCGTCTGCATCTCATCCGCCCGCTGGGCTTTGACATTTCGGACCGGGCGGTAAAGCGCGCCGGACTGGATTACTGGCACCTGGTAGAGGTATTCTGCTACGACGGACTGAAGGACTTTTTCCTCCGGCATCCCGAGGCCCGGGACGATCTGTGGCTCACCACGGCCAAAGCCCCCCGGCCGTACACGGAGGCGGTTTTCACTCCCTCCTGCTGGCTCTTTTTCGGGCGGGAGACCACGGGCCTTCCGGAGCCGTTCCGGGAGGAATACCGGGACCGGTGCGTCCGGCTGCCCATGATCCCCGGCGCCCGGTGTCTGAATCTGTCCAACACCGTGGCCGTATGCGTATACGAGGCCCTGCGGCAGGCTGGTTTTCCGGGACTCTCTCCGGCGGGAGAGATGTCAGAAGCGGCTGAATAACTCCGGTGTCGGTTTTCCGGCGCCGTAAGTATGAAGGAGGCTCACAATATGAATTACAACAAAAAAACCGTTCTGGACGTGGACGTCCATGGAAAGAAAGTTCTTCTGCGGTGCGATTTCAACGTGCCACAAGACAAGCAGACCGGCGCCATCACCAGCGATAAGCGCATCGCCGCCGCTCTGCCCACTATTAAATATCTTCTGGAAAACGGCGCGGCGGTAATCGCCTGCTCCCACCTGGGCAAGCCCAAGGGCGCGGATCCGGCGCTGTCCCTGCGTCCCGTGGCGGTTCGTCTGAGCCAGCTGCTGGGAAAGGACGTGATCTTCGCGCAGGACGTAGTAGGGCCCGACGCCCACGCCAAGGCCGCGGCGCTGAAGCCCGGCCAGATCCTGCTGCTGGAAAATACCCGTTTTGAGCCGGGCGAAACGAAGAACGATCCGGAGCTGGCCAAGCGCCTTGCGTCTCTTGCGGAGCTCTACGTGTCCGACGCGTTCGGCTCCGTGCACCGTGCCCACGCCTCTACGGTGGGCGTGGCCGCCTGTCTCCCCGCCGTCTCCGGCTTTCTGGTGGCCAAGGAGCTGGAGATCATGGGAAAGGCCCTGAACGATCCCCGCCGTCCCTTTGTGGCGGTGCTGGGCGGGGCCAAGGTCTCCGACAAAATCGGCGTCATCAACAATCTGCTGGAAAAGGCGGATACCATTCTTATCGGCGGCGGCATGGCTTACACCTTTGCGGCGGCCCAGGGCGGCGCCATCGGCAAGTCCCTGCTGGAGGCCGACAAGGAGTCCTATGCCCTGGAGATGATCGCCAAGGCCAAGGAAAAGGGCGTTCGCCTGCTGCTGCCTGTGGACACCCTGGCGGCAAAGGAATTTTCCCCCGGCGCCGCGGCCGTGACCGTGGACACCATGGCCATTCCCGACGATATGATGGGCATGGACATCGGCCCCAAAACCGTGGCGCTTTTCTGCGACGCGGTGCGGAGCGCCGGCACCATTGTCTGGAACGGCCCCATGGGCGTTTTCGAGTTTGACGCCTTCGCCGGCGGCACCCGGGCCATGGCCAAGGCCCTGGCGGAGTCCGGCGCCATCACCATCGTAGGCGGCGGCGACAGCGCCGCGGCCGTTGAAAAGCTGGGCTATGCCGACAAGATCACCCACATCTCCACCGGCGGCGGAGCCTCCCTGGAATTTCTGGAGGGCAAGGAGCTGCCCGGTGTAGCCTGCCTGATGAACAAGTAACGTTTTCCCCCGGCGTCTGCTCCCATGCGGCCCGCCCGCCGGAGCAGCGTCCCTTCTTTGCGCTGAGACTTTTGAAATTTTATAGATAATTGAGAGACAAAACAAAAAAGAGGAGTGTCACTTCATGAACCGCAGATATCGTAAAACTGTCATCGCCGGCAACTGGAAGATGAATATGACCGCGTCCGAAACCAAGAAATTCGCCGAGGAAATGAAAAAGATTATGCCCCGCGCCAAGTGGTGCGACACGCTGATCTGCGTCCCCTCCTGCAACCTCTCCGCCGCTGTTAAAGCGTTCAAGGACCTGCGCATCTCCGTGGGAGCCGAGAACGTCTATTTCGAGGAAAAGGGCGCCTACACCGGCGAGATTTCCGCCGACATGCTGAAGGATCTGGGCGTCAAATACGTAATCTGCGGCCATTCCGAGCGCCGGCAGTACTTCGGTGAGACCGATCAGACCGTCAACCGGAAGGTGCACGCCGTTCTGGGCGCCGGCATGAGCCCCATCATCTGCGTGGGCGAGTCCTTGGAGCAGCGGGAGAGCGGCATCACCGAGGACTGGATCACCCTGCAGGTAAAAAGCGCGCTCTTCGGCGTCAGCGCCGACCGGGTGCGCCGCTGCATCATCGCCTACGAGCCCATCTGGGCCATCGGCACCGGCAAAACCGCCACCGCCGCCCAGGCCGGCGAGGTCTGCTCCGCCATCCGCGCCACCATCCGCGCTCTGTACGGCGCCCGGGTGGCCCGCAGCGTCACCATCCAGTACGGCGGCTCCATGAATCCCAAAAACGCCAGGGAGCTGCTCTCCCAGCCTGACATTGACGGCGGCCTGATCGGCGGCGCGTCCCTGAAACCCGATCAGTTTGTGGAGATCATCAACGCGGCAAACCAGGACTGAGCGTCCTATCGACTGATAAAGTGAAAGAGGAATCGAGCATCATGAATAAAGCGCCTACGACTCTGATCATCATGGACGGGTTCGGCCTGCGGGATGAAAAGAAGGGGAACGCCATCGCGGCAGCCCGCACTCCGCGGCTGGACAAGCTCTTCGCGGAATATGCCCACACCCAGCTCAGCGCCTCCGGCCTGGACGTGGGTCTGCCCGCCGGGCAGATGGGCAACAGCGAGGTGGGCCACACCAACATCGGCGCCGGCCGGGTGGTTTTTCAGGATCTGCCCCGGATCACCAACGCGGTCAGCGACGGCAGCTTTTTTGAAAATCCGGCCTATCTCCACGCCATGCGCGCCTGCAAGGAACGGGGCACCTCGCTCCATCTGATGGGCCTTCTCTCCGACGGCGGCGTCCACTCCCACACCGCGCACCTGTGGGCGCTTTTGAAAATGGCCCGGGATCAGGGGTTGGAGCAGGTCTATATCCACGCGTTTCTAGACGGGCGGGACGTGTCCCCCACCTCCGGCGCCGGCTTTGTGGCCGAGGCCGTGGAAAAGTGCCGGGAGCTGGGCATCGGCAAAATCGCCACGGTGATGGGCCGCTACTACGCCATGGACCGGGACAAGCGCTGGGACCGGCTGGAGCAGGCTTACGACGCCATGGTTTACGGCGAGGGCGCCTCCTTCAATCCCGTGCCCGTGGCCGCCGTGAAGGACTCCTACGACCGGGGCGTCACCGACGAGTTCGTGGAGCCGGTGGTCTGCGACCAGGACGGCACCATCTCCGACAATGACAGCATCATTTTCTTCAACTTCCGGCCCGACCGAGCCCGGGAGCTGACCCGCGCCCTGGTGGATCCCTCCTTCGACGGCTTCACTCACCAGTATTTCCCCCTGACCTTCGTGTGCAACACCGAATACGACGCCACCATGCCCAATGTGGAGGTGGCTTTCCCCCGGGTCACCGTGCCCAACGGCCTGGGAGAGTTCCTCTCCTCCACCGGCCTCACCCAGCTGCGGATTGCCGAGACGGAGAAATACGCCCATGTGACGTTCTTCTTCAACGGCGGCAGCGAGACGGTGTTTCCCGGCGAGGACCGCTGCCTGATTCCCTCCCCCAAGGTTGCCACCTACGATCTCCAGCCGGAGATGAGCGCCGCGGAGGTCTGCCGCAAGTGCGTGGAGCGGATCGAGTCCGGCGCCTACGACGTCATCATCCTGAACTTTGCCAACTGCGACATGGTGGGCCACACCGGCGTCTACGACGCCGCGGTCAAGGCCGTGGAGACCGTGGACGAGTGTGTCGGGAAGGTGGTGGACGCCACGCTGAAAATGGGCGGCATCGCCATGGTCACGGCAGATCACGGCAACGCCGAACAGATGGAGGAACCGGACGGCAGTCCCATGACGGCTCATACCACCAACCCCGTCCCCTTTATTCTGGTGGGCGCCGGCTCCGAGCTGCGCTCCGGCGGACGGCTGGCGGACATCGCCCCCACGATTCTGGATGTGATGGGCCTGCAAAAGCCCGCGGAGATGACCGGCCAGACGCTGATTGTCAAATAAAACCGTTATCAAAAGAGCTCCGGACGTATGCCGTCAGGCACACGTCCGGAGCTCTTTTTGTCTTTTTTCGGTTATCCGCGGGTCACAAAAGCTCCCCGCAGCGCCGCACGTACAGATTCTTCACCAGGGTGGCCAGGAGCATATAGCAGAGGATGATCCCTCCCAGCGCGCCGAAGTACGCACCGGGCAGCGGCGTCAGCCCCAGGGCCGCGCCCAGGGGCGTAAAGGGGATGGCCGTCACCGCGGCGATGCCCGCGAAGGTCAGGCCCAGCACCGGCCCGGAGGCGCGGCTTTGGACAAAGGGGAGCTTGGGCGTGCGGATCATGTGGATCACCAGGGTCTGGCTCCACATGGACTCCACAAACCAGCCCGTCTGGAACAGGGCCACATACAGCGCCCGGGCGGCGGGATCCGTGAGCTGGCCGAACAGCCGGCCTCCCACGGCCGCGGGGCAGAGGACAAAATACATCAGAAGATAGGTGACGATGTCGAACACCGAGCTGGTGGGACCCATCCAGAGCATAAACCTGCTGATGGAGGAGGCGTCCCACTTCCGGGGCCTGCGGAGGTACTCCCGGTCCACATTGTCCCAGGGGATGGCGGTGCAGGAGATGTCGTAGATCAGATTGAGCAGGATCAGGTGGATGGATTCCATGGGGAGAAACGGGAGAAACGCGCTGGCCGCCAGCACGGAAAACATGTTTCCGAAGTTGGAGGAGGCCGTCATCTTGATATACTTGATCATGTTGGCGTAGGTCTTCCGGCCCTCCAGAATCCCCTCCTCCAGCACGCCCAGATCCTTCTCCAGCAGGACAACGCCCGCCGACTCCTTGGCGACGTCCACCGCCGTGTCCACGGAGATGCCCACGTCCGACGCCTTCATGGCGGCGGCGTCGTTGATGCCGTCCCCCATGTAGCCCACAGAGTGGCCGGCCTCGCGCAGGACGCGCACCACCCTGGCCTTCTGAGCCGGGGACAGCTTTGCAAAGACGGTGATTTTCTCCGCCTCCCGGGCCAGCTCCCCGTCATCCAGGCTGTCCAGCTGGGAGCCCAGCAGCACTTGTCCGGCCTCCAGACCCACCTGAGCGCAGATCCGGCAGGTGACCTTTTCGTTGTCCCCCGTAAGCACCTTCACCGCCACGCCGTGATCTCGCAGCGCGCGGAGCGCGGCGGCGGTGGTCTTTTTGGGCGGATCCAGGAATGCCAGGAAGCCCAGCAGGACCATGCCCTCCTCGTCCGCCGCGGAGAACTCTCCCACCGGAGCCGGATTGGTCTTATGGGCCACGGCGATGACCCGCATGCCGGCGGCGTTCAGCTCGTCCGACCGGGCCAGCACATAGGTGCGGATTGCCCCGCTGAGCGGCTCCACCTTTCCGTTGTACTCCGCGAAAGCGCAGCACTTGAGCATCTCCTCCACGGCGCCCTTGGTGATCATCTGGGTCTTGCCGCTCCCGTCCCGCACCACCACGCTCATCCGTCGGCGGTTGAAGTCAAAGGGGATCTCATCCACCTTGGTGTAGGCGGTTTCCAGCTCTTCTCCGGCCAGCTCCCGCTGCCGGGAGATAATGGCGACGTCGATGAGGTTTTTCAGGCCGGTCTGATAGAAGCTGTTGAGAAACGCGTGGCGGAGAACCCGGTCGTCCTCTCTGCCGTGGATGTCCAGATGGTACTCCAGCACCACCTTGTCCTGGGTCAGGGTTCCGGTTTTATCCGTGCAGAGGATATCCATGGAGCCGAGATTCTGAATGGCGCTGAGGTTTTTGATAATGACCTTTTTCCGGCTCATGGCCACCGCGCCCCGGGCCAGGGACGTGGTGACGATCATGGGCATCATCTCCGGCGTCAGCCCCACCGCCACGGAGATGGCGAACAGGGCCGCCTGCATCCAGTCCCCCTTGGTAAAGCCGTTTACAAAGAGCACCACAGGCACCATGATCAGCATAAAGCGGATCAGCACCCAGGACACCTCGTTGACGCCCTTTTCAAAGCTGGTTTTTGGGGGCTTGGCCGTCAGCACCCGGGCCATGCCGCCCAGCATCGTGTCGTTGCCCACCGCAGCCGCCACCGCCACGGCGCTGCCGCTGATGACGTTGCTGCCCATAAACGCCAGATTTGAACACTCGCTCAGCGCCGCGCCGGACGCGTCCGCGGGCCGGGCGTCTTTTTCCACCGGGGCGCTCTCCCCCGTAAGGGCGGCCTGACTGATGAACAGGTCCTTGGCCGTCAGAATCCGCACGTCGGCGGGAACCATATCCCCCGCCGACAGATGAATGAGGTCGCCCACCGTCACGTCGTCCAGCGGGATCTCCTCCCTGCCGGTTTCCTCCCGCTCCACGCAGGTGGTGGTGTGAATCATCCGGCCCAGCCGCGCCGCCGCGTTGCCGCTGCGGGTCTCCTGGACAAAGCGCAGGATCCCGGAGATCAGCACCATGGCGGTGATAATCAGCACTGTCACGTAGTTTTCCTCTCCGGACCGGGCAAAGACCACGTCCGTGCACACGGACACCGCCGCCAGTGCCAGAAGCACCACAGTAAAGGGGTTGATAAAGGCGCCGCAGATCCGCTTTCCCAGGGACTGCTTTTTTCCATAGGTGACGGTGTTTGCGCCGTAACGCTCCCGGGAAGCCTCCGCCGCCGCCTTTGAAAGGCCGCCCCGTCCGGTGCCCAGCAGGCGCAGCACCTGCTCCTCCTCCCGGGAGGCCGCCAGGTTCAGCCGCTCACGCACCGCGTTCTCCCGGGCAATCCGGGCGCTCTGCGCCCGTGCTCTTTTTGTATTTTTCATTGATCCGTACCTCCGTTCTGATTGGGTATGCCTTTCGGCAGTAGGAAGTACGGCACATTCGCCGGGGTCTAGGGCACAGCGGGAGGAGCCCCGCAGGATCTGCCGGTCCGCCGGCCGCCGCGCCCGAATCTACTTCGCCCCTTTCCGCCTGTGCCGCTGCCGCTTCCTGCGTCCATCCCGTTCACCTCCCGTAAAAATCAAGTCATCTATCTCATCGCCTGGGGCGTTTTCCCCTCCGGGCGTAAAAATGCAGCCTGCCCCGCGGATTTCTGCGGAGGCGTCCCCTTGGGCCGCGATCCGGCAAAAATCCGCCGTCTCCGGGACACAAGACCCGGAAACGGCGGCTGCAAATCGAAAAAGGAGCGCAGAATCAGACCCGCCCGGGCCGCTCCGCGCCGTTTTTGCCGACGGCAGCCGTTTTTTCTGCTTTGCATCGCCCGATCTCCATAAAAAACGCCTCCCCTTCGCGCAAAAAAATTCCCGCATGTCCGGCGGACATACGGGAGCATAAGAGCGGTCTTACGCGTCTTCGTATGAGCTTTGGCTTTGCAGGGCGATGAAACTGTCTTATGGTACACCTTGTTTTCGATGCACCCTGTTCAAACCCTCTCATGGTGTTTCCACCATTTCGCGGCAACAGTCCGTATCCCTGCAGGAGCCTCACCTACCGAATTCGTGGGCAGTATAACACAGTCCGGTCGGAATGTCAAAGACAAAAAAATCTGCGGCTGTATAAAATTCCCTTCTTTTGACAATACTGGAGTCAATACCGATCTCAAAAGGAGGATCAGCATGAATAAAAGACCGAAAAACATTCTGGGCGGCGCCGGATTCTACGCGGTTTTGCTGCTGTGCCTTGCCGCTGTCGGCACGGGAGCCTATTTTCTCCTGTTTCAGGGCAAATCCGCGCCGGGCAGCCACGAGGCCGTCAGCGCGGCCGCCGGACTTTC
>JALCRQ010000003.1 GCA_022652655.1 Oscillibacter sp.
CCCGGGCCGGAGTGACGGCGTACAGCTTCCGGGCGGCGGGAACGGCGGCGTAGTACTCCGCCACGGGGTCGCCGGCGTACAGATCCACCGGTTCCAGGCGGGTGTTGTAAATGCAGTCCACCTTGAAAAACTGCCCCGCCATGGCGGCAACCTCCTCCAGCTCCGTGCGCATGCAGTCCATGGCCAGATTGCCCATCATGGCGCTCTTGCCCAGATGGCGGGCATGGAGATAGTCCGATGCCAGGACGTGATTGGGGGCGATAGAGTCGATGCCGCCCAGACCGGGGAAGAGCATTTTCACGCCGCCGCCGAAGGCGTTCATGGTGTGGGGGGTCAGGGCGCCCAGACCGATGCGCAGGTCGCAGCGCATAAATTCCGCGTTGACGGAGATGTCCAGTCCCCGTTTCGTCCGCCCGATGCACACGGTGTTGTCGTAGGGATTGTGGTTGTAGACGGGATAGTTCCGGGTGATCTCCTCGCCCAGCTTCAGCGTGTGATCCCAGAGATTCTGGGCTGCGTGGGTGCCGGTGGCGCAGAGAAACCGGATCTGCTCCTTCCGGATTCCCGCCCTGTGAAGCTCCTCCAGCACGGCCTCCGCCATGGGCCGGACAGGCGTGCCCCGGGTGATGTCGTCAAAGACAATGCAGACCTCCCGGGCGTTTTGGGCCAGCTCAAAGAGGGGCTTGCTGCCGTAGGGGCGGCGGAGCTTTTCCAGGATCTGCTGCTTGGAAAGAGGGGAGCAGCTGTCGCCGGGAAGGGCGTGATACTCCACATCCCAGCTGTCCGGCAGCTCAATTTCCACCGGCTGACCGCCCTGAAAGATATTTTGCTGAAGTTCGATGTTCATTGCGTGCGCTCCTTTTTATCCTGCGGCCCGAAAGAGCCCTGCATATGAGATTTCCGTTCCCTAGCATAGGACTTTTTGATCGCAGCCGTCAAGTGTTTTTATCCGCGGCGCCGTCGGCGGGGCGGACGGCAAAAGGCCCGGAGCATGATTGCTCCGGGCCTTTTGGGCGTATTCGGTTTGTCCGCCGCGTGCCGGGAAAGAGGTGGACGCTCAGGCGCGGGTCAGCCAGTCGGTGACGTTCTTCCACAGACGGTCGTAGCCGTCCCAGGCCGTAAAGGCGGGAGAGCCCCAGTGGGGAGAGCAGTCGGAGGTAAAGACCAGAGAGCGGCCCTTGCCGTATTCCGCCGCCGCGATCAGGGGGTCCTTGCCGATGGTGGCCACCAGCTTGGCGCCGTCCCGCAGGACTGTCTCATTGTAGCCCAGCAGGTACGGCCATTCGCCGGTGAGGCCGGCGACGGAGGGATGAGCGGCGTCCGTGACCTGGGGGATAAAGCCCTGGGGGGCCTCCACGCGGTCGTCGATCTCCAGACACTTGACCGGCAGAACCTCGGCCAGCGCCGTGCGTCCGTAGCGTGCCTTGGCCTCAATGCCGCTGAAGGACATGTAGCCGCCGATCATGCACAGGCCGCCGCCGCCCAGAACGAAGTCCCGCAGCAGCTCCATCCGGTTGTGGCCCCGCTGTCCCTGCACGAAGCACTGATCCGTCAGCAGCAGGGTGTTGGAGCCGATGTCGGAGAGAAACACGGCGTCGTACTGTGCCAGCTCCTCCGCCGTCCGGGGAAATTTTTCGGCAGCATAGGTATTGGAGACATAGTCGAACTGGTATCCGGCCTTTTCGATGGCGGCGCGGATCCAAGCCACGCCCTCTTCGTAGCGGGAGGTGAAGAAGGAGTCAAAGCCCTTGATATGCCGGGAGTAGGAAATCCAGGACTCGCCGGCGAACAGAATCTTTTTGTGCATAGTGTGCTCCTAATCTTTAGTCTTTTACGGCAAACTCTTTAAAGAGCAGGCTGTACTGATACATGGCCGCGAAGGAGGCGTCCTTCACGCGCTGATCCGTAATCATCAGCACCTTGGGGTAGTCCATGATCATGTAGGGAACCTCATCCGTGACCTTGTCCAGGATCTTCTGCATGATGGCCGTGCGCTCGTCGGGATCGCTGGAGGCCAGCTCCTGGCTGAGCAGCTGATCCACATCGGCATTGGCGTAGACGGCCGCGTTGGAGCCGCCCTCACCGCCGGCGGTGGAGGGATAGAGGGAGTTGAGGTTGCCTGCGGGATCCGGGAAGTCAGAGAACCAGAGGCAGAAGATCATGTCGTAATCGCGGTTGTTGCCGCCGTTGAAGATGGACACGCGCTCGTCCTCCGTGACCTTGTTGATGGAGAGGTTGATGTTCAGCTCCTTCAAAGCGGCCTGCAGCATCAGAGCGATGGAGTTCTGCACGGCGGACTGGTTGCAGATGATGGAGCAGTCGAAGCCGCCGGGCACGCTGGATTTGGCCAGATATTCCTTGGCGGTGTCCATGTTGTACTTGTAGTCGGGAAGATTCTTGAGATAGGCCGCCCACTCGTCCTCATTAAAGGTGCACACGGCGGGCCCGAAGATGGCGGAGGTGGCGGGATCCACCGTCTTGTTGCAGATGGTGTTGACGATCTTGTCCTTGTCCATGGCGTAATAGATGGCCTTGCGGACGTTCATGTCGTTCATGGGGGATTTGCTGCAGTTGAAGGCGATGTAGTCCACGCCGAAGGAATCGCTGGTGAGCACGCTGAGGTTCTTGTCGGATTCGATGGTGGGCAGCTGATCCACGGTGATGCCCATGGTCAGATCCACCTGGCCGGACTGCATGGCGGACACCAGCGTGGTGCCCTCGGTGATGATCTTGTAATCCAGGGTGTCGGCGGCGTCGGCATTGACGCTTTCGGCGTTCCAGTAATTCTCATTGCGCTTGAGGACGATTTCGCTGCCCTGGGTCCAGTCGCTGTACACGTACGGGCCGGTGCCCAGAAGGCCGGTGCCGGGCTTGCCGACCTCGCTGCCCTTGGCCTCGCAGAAGGCCTTGCTCATCACATGGCCGGCGGTGGTGGCGGGGACATACTGCCAGAGCGCGTCGGGCTGGGAGAGCTTCACGGTGACGTCCCAGTCGCCGGTTTTCTCAATGGAGGCCACGTTTCCGTACATCCAGTTGAGGTAGGAGCCGGTGGTGGAGTCCTTGACGCGGTTCATGGAGAACACCACGTCGTCCGGCGTCATCTCGGTGCCGTCGGAGAACTTGACGCCCTGACGGATGGTGTAGACATAGGTGAGATCATCCGTCTGCTTCCAGCTCTCTGCCAGGCAGGGGGTCAGCTGGTTTTTCTGGTCGAAGGCCAGCAGGCCCTCGGTGATCTGATCCACCACGGCGTTGGTGTTGTTATCGTAGGCAAACGCGGGGTCCATGGCTGCAATTTCGGAGTTGAGGCCGATAGTGAGGGTCTTGCTTCCTCCCGCGGCCGCGCCGCTTCCGGAGGGGGTCTCGGTCCCGGCGTTGCTGCAGCCGAAAAGGCTCAGGGCCAGCAGAGCGGTCAGGACAAGTGCAAGGACTTTCTTCATGCTTTTCATGGTTTTCCTCCTTATAAAATGGTTAATTCTGTATCTCAAAATGCATCGCTGCATCTTTGATGAAGTGAGCCAGAATTTCTCCCGCGTGGAGCACGTCGTCTACGCAGACCGTTCCCACGGCGGAGTGCATGTAGCGGTTGGGAATGCCGATTCCGCCGGTCAGGATGCCGATTCCGGCATAGGCGATCATGGCGGCGTCGGTGCCGCAGTTCATGGTGACGCCGATCTGATAGGGGCAGCCCGCGGCCTCCGCCGCGTCCACCATGGCCGTGCGCAGCCGCTGGGGGACGATGTTGCCCAGGCAGCTGGTGTTGTTCCAGTCGTAGAACATCAGTGCCGGGCCCTTGCCCAGCTCGTTGCGGCGGTTGTTGGCGTTGATCTCCCCGTCCGCCGCGCCGAAGCACACGTCCAGGCAGATGGCCACATCCGGCCGGATGCGCTGGGCGGCGGGGCCGGAGCCCTTCACGCCCATCTCCTCCATGGCGGAGCCGCAGCATACCACCGTGGCGTCCAGCTTCAGATCCTTGAGCTGCCGCATGGCGGCGATCATGGCGGCGCAGCCCGCCCGGTTGTCCACAGCCTTGCCGCTGAAGACGTTGTCGCCCAGCATCCGCCAGCCCCGTTCGTTGGTGATGGGGTCGCCGGGGCGGATCCCCAGCGCCTCCGTGTCCGCCCGGCTGAAGGTGCCTACATCCAGCTTGAGGTCGGTGTAGGTGGGCGCCCCGCCGGCGGGGCCGCCCTGGTGTACCGGCTTGATTCCCACGACGCCCTCCACGTCTCCGCAGGCGGTGTGGACGGTGAGCACCTGATTGACCAGCAGGCGCGTATCGTGCATGCCCACCGGCAGAAACGCCACGTAGCCGTCGTCCCAGATGTCCTGCACGATAAAGCCGATTTCGTCCATGTGGGCGCTGACCATGACCTTGAAGTCCGGATGGGTTCCCGTTTTGACGAAGAACCGGTTGCCCAGCGCGTCCTCAAACTGCTCATCCGTGCAGTCGGCCAGATATTCGCCCAGGCGGTCGCCCACCGCCTGTTCATGGCCGGAGGTGCCCCAGACGCTGTTCAAAGAGCCCAGAAGGGCGATCATTTCCTGTCTGTTCATTGCTTTTCCTCCGTTTCATCGTATCGGTGGCAGGCCACGAAGTGTCCCGGAGTGACCTCCCGGAGCACCGGCGTGTCGCAGTCGCATTTGCCGGACTGAAAATACCGGCACCTGGGAGCGAAGCGGCAGCCGCTGCCGCCGTCGATGGCACTTTTGGCCTCACCCTCCAGCATGATCCGGTTGGCGGGAGCGTCGGGGTGCTCCCGGGGTTTGGCGGAAACCAGGGCCTGGCTGTACGGGTGCAGCAGATTGGCGAAAAGCTCCCGGGTGGGCGCCAGTTCCACCACGGAGCCCAGGTACATCACCAGTACGGTGTCGCACAGGTGCTCCACCACCGTCAGGTCGTGGGAGATGAACAGCATGGTCAGCCCCAGGGAATCCCGCAGATCCAGAATCAGATTGAGGATCTGAGCCTGCACGGAGACGTCCAGGGCGGAGACGGCCTCGTCTGCCAGAATGAACGGCGGATTCAGAAACAGGGCCCGGGCGATGGCCAGCCGCTGAAGCTGGCCGCCGGACAGCTCGTTGGGCCGCCGGAGCAGAATGTCCTCCGGCAAGCGGACCTGCCGCACCAGTTCCCGGCTGCGCTCCTCAGTGGCCGCCCGCTCCATGCCGTAGACGCGGCCGATCTCCAAAAAGGTCTGCCGGATGGTCATGGAGGGGTTGAAGGAGGAGAAGGGGTTTTGAAAGACCATCTGCATTTTGCTGCGGTATTCCTTCAGCTGGGCGGGCTTCAGGCGGCTGATGTCGTGCCCCTGGAAAAAGACGTTTCCGTCCGTCACGTCGCCCAGACGGAGAATACAGCGGGCCAGAGTGGATTTTCCGCAGCCGCTCTCTCCCACAACGCCGAAAATCTCGCCCTTGCGGATGGTGAACGAGACGTCGTCCACTGCTTTGAGCACTTTGTGGGACTTGCTGAAAAAGCCGCTGCGCACCTGGAAATATTTCTTGAGGTGCTCGACCCGGATGATTTCCTCAGACATGGTCCGCCTCCTCTCCGGCATTGGGCAGATAGCAGGCATATTCGTGGCCCTCGCCCGCAGTGCACATAGGCGGCTCCTGGGTGCGGCACCGCTGGGCAGCATACCGGCAGCGCGGCGCGAAGGCGCAGCCGTGAATGGGCTCCAGCAGGCTGGGCGGCGCGCCGGGGATGGTCACCAGGCGCTGGCCGGCGCAGCCGCTTTTGGGGATGCTGCGGATCAGGGACTGGGTGTAGGGATGCCGGGGCGCGTCAAACAGCTCCCGCACCGTGCTGGTCTCCACGATTTTACCGGCGTACATCACCGACGCCCGGTCGCAGATCTCCGCCACCACGCCGAAATTGTGGGTGATGAGGAGAATGGACATGCCGATGCTTTTCTGCAGGGATTTCATCAGATCCAGGATCTGAGCCTGGGTGGTCACATCCAGGGCGGTGGTGGATTCGTCGGCGATCAGCAGCTGGGGATTGCAGCTCAGGGCCATGGCGATCATAATCCGCTGCGCCATGCCGCCGCTGAACTCAAAGGGGTACTGCCGGCTCCGCTCTCCGGCGGGCCGGATGCCCACCGTCTCCAGCAGTTCCAGCGTTTTTGCCTCAATCTCCTTGGGGGACAGGTCGGTGTGGAAGCGCAGCATTTCGCCGATCTGGTCGCCGATGGTCAAAAGGGGATTCAGGGAGACCATGGGATCCTGGAAGATCATGGCCACTTCTTTTCCCCGCACCTTTTGCAGCTGCTCCTTCCGGAGGTCAAACACGTTTTCAACGGCTCCGCCGCTCTCGCGCAGCAGAATTTTTCCGCCGTACAGCGTGCGCTTTTCGTCGTGCAGCCGGAGGATGGACTTGGCGGTCATGGTTTTTCCGCAGCCGGATTCGCCCACAAGGCCGTGGATTTCGCCCTTGCCGATCTCAAAGCTGACGCCCCGGACCGCGCACACCACGCCGCGGGTGGTCAGAAGATTTACCTTCAGATCCTCAATGGAGACAATACTGTTAGCGTTCAACAAGACCACCTGCCAGTTTCTTGAGTTTTTTAAAGGGAGGGAGCTTTCTCTGCGTGGGATCCAGATACATCTGGATATTGTCGCTGAGCACGTTGAACAGCACCACCGTGAGGATGATGGCGCAGCCGGGCGCCAGGCACAGCATGGGATTGCGCTGGATAAACGCCCGGCCCTCCTCCAGCATGACGCCCCAGTCGGACGTGGGGGGCTGAACGCCCATGCCCAGGAAGCTCAGCGCCGCCAGATCCAGGATGGCGTAGCCGATGTCCAGCGTCAGCTGCGTCATGATAGTGGAGACGCAGTTGGGCAGGATGTGGCGGAAGATGATCCGCCCGTCGGAAAAGCCGATGCTCTGCGCGGCCTCCACATAAGCCTTGCTGCGCTCCATCAGGGCCAGGGAGCGCGTCAGCCGCGAGATCATGGGCACGTACACGATGCCCAGGGCGATGATGGCGCTGGTGATGTTTTTGCCGAAGCTGGCTACAAACAGGAAGGCCAGCAGCAGGGCGGGGAAGGCCAGAACCACGTCCTCCACCCGCATGATGGCGTTGTCGATTCTGCCGCCGTAGTAGCCGGAGATCAGGCCCAGCGGCACGCCGATGATCACGGAGATCACCACCACGGCCAGCGCGCTTAGAAGCGTAATGCGGGAACCGAAGATCAGGCGGGAGAGAATGTCCCGGCCCACATTGTCCGTTCCCAGAAGATGCGCGGCGGAGGGGAGCTGCAGCGCCCGGTCCATATCCAGGGCCTCCGGCCGGTAGGGCGCCACCGCAGGCGCAAAGAGGGACGAGAGGATAATCAGTGCCAGCAGGGCGATGGTAATCACCATGGGAACCGTGAAAAACCGGCCCACATTTTTCTTTTTCATTTCGCAGCCCCCTTATTCGTACCGGATCCGCGGGTCAATGGCCGCGTACAGAATGTCCACCAGCAGATTGATGAGGAGGAACACGCCCACCAGCAGGAGCGTGATTCCCTGCACGATGGGGTAGTCGCTGGTGTTGATGCCGTTGATGAGCAGACTGCCCAGCCCCGGCAGGGAGAAGACGTTCTCCACCAGAACGGAGCCCACGATCATGGCGCCGATCTGGATGCTGGCCACGGTGATCACCGGGATAACCGCGTTTTTAAACGCGTGGTGAAAGAGAATCCGGCGGCCGGGCAGGCCCTTGGCCTCGGCGGTTTCAATGTAGTTGGACTTAAGCTCCTTGATCATGCTGGTGCGGGAGACCCGGCCGATCAGGGCGATCATGCTGAAGGACAGCGCCACCGACGGAATCGCCAGACGCTGGAAATACTCCCGCACGTTGGTGTAGGTGCCGGTGAACACGGCGCCGCTAATTTTGGACATGACCAGAATCATCAGCATGCAGGTGAGAAAGACGGGGCAGGACACCAGAATAATGGTGACCACGGAGATGACGCGGTCCGCGGCGGTGTTCTTCCGCACCGCGCACAGGATGCCGGCGGGGATGGCGATGACGATGCCGATGACGGAGCTGATGGCGATGAGGCCCATGGTCACGGGCAGACGGCCGAAGATCATGCCGGACACCGCCTGCTGATACTTGTAGCTGATGCCGAAATCACCGGTAAAAATGCCCTTCATCCACAGAAGATACTGCACCACCACCGGCTGGTCGAAGTGAAACTTGACCTTTACCGCCGCGATGGCAGCCTCCGTGGCCTTTTTACCGCCCAGAATCACAGTGATGGGATCCGTCGGCGACATTCGCACGATGGCGAAAATCACGATGGACACCACAAAAAAGATCGGGATAATCTGAAGGAATCTCTTTAATACATATCTGCCCAAAAAATCGCCCCCACTTCAATTTCTGCCCGCCGGCGCCGCCCCGGAGGGTTCCGGCGCCCGGTATGCCGCGGTGCTGGACCGCACGATCAGTTTCGGTTCCAGAATGATTTGCTCATGCACGGGCCGCTGCCCCCGCAGCGTGCTCATCATCACCTGAACTGCCCGCCGTCCGATCTCCTCCACCGGCTGATAGACGGTGGTCAGCGGCTCCGGCATGCACCGGGAGAAGAAGAGATCGTCAAAGCCCACTACGGAGAGCTCCTCCGGAATGCGCCGGCCGGCGGTCTTGGCCGCCTCCCAGACGCCGTATGCCATCATGTCGTTAAACGCGAAAATCGCCGTGGCGCCCCGGGCAATCAGCGTCTCGCCCGCAGCGACGCCGCCTTCAAAGCTGTAGCCGCCGCCGGCCATCAGGGCCTCGTCCGGGACGGTGCCGTATGCCCGGCAGGCGTCCAGGACCCCCTCCAGCCGCTGGCGGGAGTCGGCGTAGTCCCGGGGGCCGAGAATGTATCCGATCCTCCGGTGCCCCAGCCCCAGCAGGTGCTCCACCGCCAGACGCGCACCGGCGCGGTTGTCCACGCTGACGCTGTCGAACCGCAGGTCGTCGATCTGCTGATCGGCGAATACGGCGGTGAGGCCGTAGGACTCGATGGCGGAAAAGAGCGCCTCGCACTGGCTTTGGCTCTGTGCGCTGGCCAGGATGACGCTTTTCACATTGCTCTGACAGAGCATCTGCAGGCAGCTGCGCTGATTTTCCGGACTGCCGTCCAGGTCGCACAGCAGCGTCTGATAGCCGTAGTGCCGCGCCTCCTGCTCCACACTTTTGGCGAGACACGCGAAAAACACGTTGCTGATGTTGGGCAGGAGCAGGCCGATGGCGTTGATCTCCTGCGTCACCAGCGCCCGGGCCACCTGATTGGGGACGTAGTCCAGCCGCCGGGCGGTCTCCCGGATGCGCCGCCGGGTGGGCTCGGGAATACTGTTGGGCTGGTCGTTCAAAACCAGGGATACCGCTGTGGTGGACAGCTGCGTCTCCGCCGCGATGTCCCGAATGGTCACACGCCACATATCTGGGGTGCCTCCTCCGTTCAATTCGATAAGTAAAGCGTTTTACCAACCAAATCCTTAGCTTTTGCCGCGCTGATCAGAGACTTTTTCGCCTCGGCAGCCCTTCACGGGAGGATCCGGCGGGGCGGCCTCAGCCCTCTGCCTCCAGCACCTCCCGCAGCGTCGGGATGGAGACGGTGGCCCCTTTCCGGGACACGGCAATGGAGGAGGCCCTGGCCGCCGCCCGCAGGCAGAGCTGCGTATCCGCGCCGCTGAGCATGCGGGCCAGGAAAAATCCGGTAAAGGTATCCCCAGCGGCGGTGGTGTCCACAGCGCTGACAGGGAACGCGCTCTGGAAAATCCGTCGGCCGGCGTCCTGATAATAGCTTCCGTCCTCGCCCAGAGTCAGAATGACGGCGCCGGACGGGTATTGCTTTTTGAACCAGTCCAGAATTTCCTCAGGTGTCTTTTCCCTGGACAGCGCCGCGCCCTCCGTCTCGTTGACGATGAGAATGTCCACCAGCTCCAGCGGCCAGCACCGCATTTCCTCAGACACGGGGGAGGGGTTGAGAATGACCTTGACGCCCCGGCGGTGCGCCGCCGCAATGATCTCGGGGATCCGGCTGATCTCGTTTTGCAGCAGGAGCAGGTCCCCCGGTTCCATATGGGACAGCGTGGCGCCGATATCGTCGGCGTCCACCGTGCCGTTGGCGCCGGGATAGACGAAGATTCCGTTCCGGCCCGTCCGGTCGATCTGGATGATCGCGTGTCCGGTGGGGGCGTCGGCGCGGCGCACCAGAGAATCGTCCACGCCGCTCTCCCGGCACAGCTCCCGCAGTCCCGCATCCTCGTCGGGGTGGATTTTGGCGGCCAGCACCGTGGGCGCGCCCGCCCGGGCCAGGGCAATGGACTGATTGAGCCCCTTGCCGCCCCAGTAAATATGTACCTCGCTGCTGGAAATGGTTTCTCCCGGTTCCACCAGGTGATCCACCGTATAGACGTGATCCCGGTTGACGGAGCCGAAAACGACGATTTTATGATTCATGCGTGCCTCCCAAAAATGCGGTGCTGCCCCGAATGACCAGCCCCGGCTCCAGCAGGACGGTCTGACGGGTGGCACCGGGATTTTCCAACTCCTGAAACGCAATCTGACAGGCGCGGTAGCCGATGGTAAAGCCGGACTGGGAAACGGTGGTCAGCGCCGGTGTGATCAGCGAAGAAAACTGCAGATTGTCAAAACCCACCACGGAGAGGTCGGCGGGAATCCGGACGCCGCGCTCGCTGCAGCGCTTCATCAGGCCGAAGGCCATGACGTCGTTGCCGCAGACCACCGCGGTGTACCCCCCGTCCAGAACCCGGTCTGCCAGGGCATAGCCGCTTTGATACTGGTAATCCCCCTCAAGGACGTCGTCCTCCGACCGGGGAAGTCCCTGATCCCGCATGGCCCAGAAAAAGCCCTCCAGCCGCTCCCGGGCGCTGACCAGCTGTCTGGGGCCCGACAGGCAGGCCAGCTTTCTGTGTCCCAGGCTCAGAAGATGCTGGGTGGCGAGAAAGCCTCCCTTGCGGCTGTTGAGAATCACGGAGCTGAAGCCCAGGGCGGGGCTCTGCCGGTCTACCTGGACGACGGGACAGTGCAGCCCGCGGAACATGGCGGTGCCGCAGTCCTCGGAGGCGGTGATCAGCAGGGCACTGACAGCGGCACCCTCCATCGAACGGATGGCGCGCCGGTCGGCGTCTTCGGAGCCGTCCGTGGTGCACAGCAGCAGCTTCTTTCCCTTTTTCTGCACGCAGTCGCTGACGCCCTGCACGATTTCGGCAAAGAAATAGTTGAAGATATTGGGGACAATCAGACCGATGCACCCGCCGGCGGCGGAGACCTTCCGCACCTTGGGCGCGGCCTGATAGCGCAGCTCCGACGCCTTGGCCAGAATTTTTGCCCGGCTCTCCTGGGACAGGCGGTTCGGTTTTCCGCGGAGGACCAGCGAAACGCTGGCGGGAGAGACCCCTGCCGCTCTCGCGATCTCTTTTTGCGTAATGGCCATGGCAACTTCCTTTTCCGGGTTTATCCCTGTTTACCAAAATTATAGCAATTCGGCGGCCTCTGTCAAATTTCTGATTTTGGAGGTTTTTAGAATTTAAGAATTATTGCACAAATTTTAACCAATAAATTATACAAAGCAACAATAGGACACTCAACACCACTAAAAAATGATGAAGAAATTCAGCAAAAACGTTTGATAAATTTTTAAAAATTTATCAAACGGAGGTAAAAAATCCAGCCGCGGAAATTCTCCCGCGGCTGGGTGTGCCTGCAATCTGATTCCCCCGCTCCAAACGGGGACGGCTCCGGCCGTCTCAGCGGGGCTGATCCGGCGGGGGGAGGAGGGCGGTGAACCGCTCCCGGTCGCGCTGAATCTGCTTTGCGTACCGCTCTTCCTCGGAAAAGACGCAGCCGCAGTACTTCTGCATGTAAAACCCCAGTTCCCGGGCCCGCTGATTTCCCGCCCGGAAGTTGGGACGGAAGTCCCGGTAGAGGAACGACACCCCGTACTGTCCGGCCAGGCGCTCCGCGGCGGCGGCGATCAGGTCGTGCTGCTGATAAATACTGGCCAGCAGCGTGGTGGTAAACGCCTGGTAGCCGTGCTCCGCCGCGTACCGGGCGGTGACCTCCAGACGGTGGGTGTAGCAGTAGGCGCACCGGTGCTCCAGATCACCGGCCACGCTGCGGGTAAATTCCCGCAGGCCGTATTCCTCCTGCACCACGGTTTTAAGACCGATGGTGGGCGCGTAGGTCAGAAGGCAGTCCCGGCGGGCCTCGTATTCCTTCCAGGGGTGAATATTGGGATTGTACCAGAACGCCACCGGCTCGATCCCCTCCAGACGCAGGGGGTCGATGCAGCTCAGCGAGCAGGGGGCGCAGCAGCAGTGCAGCAGAACGCGATCCACGGACGGCACCTCTTTTTAATAGCCGGACGGCGCCATAGGCCGTCCGATGTCATTATATACGGCTCCGGCGGAAAAGTCCAGAAGCCGCCGCCCGGATGGGCGGCTTCTTTCTGTTGGGGAGGACAGGCGCTTACGCCTCCACGGCAAAGAACTCGTTGATGGAGTCGATGACCTCGCCGGTGTGCTTACAGGGCTGGGTGCACAGGGACACGGCCAGGAACACCGCCGCGGCGATGGCCATGCTCCAAAGGCCGGCGCTGAAGCCCAGGGGCGCGATCTTCAGAATAAAGGTGAAGAGCACCATAACGGCCTCGCCGATCAGCACGCTGGAGATGGCCGCCGCCTTGGACGAGCGCTTCCAGTACAGCGCGCCGATGATGGAGGGCACAAGGCAGCCCACGCCGCCGTTGGCCAGCGTCAGGATGTCGCTGAGCATGGCGGGATTCACCAGGGCAAAAATGACGGAGATCACGCCGAATACCAGCACGAAGATCTTGGCGACGCGATACATGCTGTATTCGCTGGCATCCTTTTTGAGGTACTTCTTGTAGATGTCGGTGGACACCATGGTGCTCACCGCGTGGAGCTGGGAGTCGCCGGTGGACATTGCCGCCGCCAGGGCGCCGGCAATGACCAGGGAGGCAAAGACCACGGGGGTGTACTTCAAAAGCAGCTCCGGGAAGATGGTGTCGGCCGCGGCGAGGTTGGGCATCAGCACGTTGCCCACCAGGCCGATGGCGGGGGTAAAGATGTAAATGGAGGTGAGATAAACGGAGGAGAATACGGCGGACCATTTGAGGACCCGCAGATTTTTGCCTGCGAAGAAACGCAGGGTGATGTGGGGGAACATCATCATGCCGAAGGTGATGACGATCCAGCGGGACAGCCAGTCCTGCATGGTGCACACGCCGTTGGGGCCCGGCAGGGTGAAAAGGCCGGGGCTGACCTTAAAGGCCGCCTCAAATCCCGCCGCCACCGACGGAAAGTTTACGCGGATGACCCACAGGGAGCCGATGACCAGGCCGATCCACATGAATACGCCCTGGGCGGCGTCCGTGATGGCCACGCCCTTCATGCCGCCCATCCAGACCAGCAGCACCATGATGACGAAAAACAGCACCGCGCCTACCGTGTAGCTGAGCTTCCCGCCGCTGATGGTGGAGAAAATGTAGCTGCAGCCGATGGCCTGCATGGCGACGTAGGGGACGGTAAAGACCATGGTGATGACGGTGACCAGAATCCCCATGGCGTTGGATTCATAGAGATCGGAGGCATAGTCCGCGATGGAGATATAGCCGTATTTCTTGCCCAGGAACCAGAACCGGCGGCCCCAGATCCAGAACAGCACGCCGGGCAGCACGGTCCAAAGACCGTTTACCCACCAGCCGACGCCGTTTTTGAACACGAATCCGCCGGCGCCCATAAAGGCGTAGGCGCTGTGGTAGGTGGCGCTGAACGTCAGGGTCAGCACAAAAATACCCAGACCGCCGCCGGTGGCAAAATCCTTGATGTTCTTCTTGTCCCGCTTGGACGCATAGAATGCAATGCCCAGAAGGACCAGCATATAGACGATCAGGATAATCAGGCCGATATTCATGTCAATCCCTCCCTTACCCGCGTTTCACGGGCTTGATTTCCCTGCTGTCCTGGGAGCAGTCCCAGGCTTTCAGCTTGATGGCGGACACCAGAAAATCCGCAATCATCACGATATACCAGAACTCAAGCCATAAAAACAGGGTGGGCCAGCCGAAGGTCATGGGGTGTGCCGCGCAGTATTGATTGACCAGCGGCAAAATAGGCGGATTTACCATCAAAACTCCCAAAATCAGGATGATAAAAAACCATACAACTCCTTTTTGCTTTTTCATAAATCATTCTCTCCTTCCACATTAAAGGCGGTTTGTCAGCTCTCCTGCAGAGAGCGGATGACAGATACCAGATTGTCCACCAGATGATCGTGATAGATTTTTCCCCGCTGGGCGTCGGATTTGGTGGGCTCGCCGGTGGCGCCGCCGGCGATGGCGGCGGATTTCTGCGCCTGGGCGAAGGTGCTGGGCACATAGCAGAGGGTATCGTGGGTGTAGCAGGGATCCACGGAGTACAGAGGATGGCCGGTGATGGGATTGTCCTTTGCTTTTTCAAGATGGACCAGCTCCGGATAGCGGTACATCATATGGGAGGTCTCCACCTCCTCGGCGTGTCCCACGGGGCCGAAGCCCAGCTCGCCGACGATGTCCTTGGACATGTAGGCCGGATCGTAGATCTTCACCGTCACGCCCAGCTCCCGCTGCGCCCGCTCGGCGGCAATCTGCATCCAAATGACATTTACAATTCGGTGGCCGTTGAGTAAAATGATCTTGTCCCCGCCGTGGGCCTTCAAAGAGGCCATAATGTCGTAGGTGAGGTCAGCCAAAACCTCCGGGCGGATGGTGATGGTGCCGGAACGCACCATATGGTGGGGGCTCCAGCCGTACCAGACGGGGGGAGCGACCAGAACGCCGGTCTTCTCCGCAGCCGCCTCCGCCAGTGTAATCGCCACGTAGGTGTCGGTTCCCACAGGCAGATGCAGGCTGTGCTGCTCGGTACTGCCGATGGGTACGATGACCACACCCTTGCTCTCGCGGAAGGCTTCCTCCGCCTCCGGCCAGCTTTTGGTCTGCAGCCAACAACTCATGAAAATGACCTCCTTTATGAATTTTGCCGGTTTTTTACCGGTAGTTTTATGATAGGAGGCTCTTTTGAAAAAAACTGTGCGCTGGGACACAAAAAGCAATTTTCACAAAAACATATTGATTTTTTGTGAAAAATAGAGTATAAATGGAATCTGTTGCGGACATGTGTAAAATGAGGAACGGACAAAACTAAAAAATGCAGGTGAAAAGTGTCGGATTTCTTAGCTTGCAAAATGAATTGCCGGCTGGGTGTGACTGGAAAATAAAAATTTAAATTTTGTGCATTTTATACAAAAAGCCAAAATGGGCCCAAACGTGTCCGGGAAGGAGAGATAAAAATGGAAAATATGTTCATTCAACGGAGGACGTATGAGACGTACCGGGAAAACCTGCTCCGCGAATTTTCCGGGCTGGGTACGCCTGTGCACTGCCGGAAGCGGGAGGTTGTGGAGCTCAGCGGCAGCACCGCGGATTTTGTCTATTTGATCCGCAGCGGCTGCATCCGGCAGTATTTCGGCACGCCCGCCGGGGAGACCATGATTCTGCTGCTGCTCTCTCCGGGCGATCTTTTCAACGAGGTGACGCTGCTGAACGGGAACGGGAACTGCGTGGTGAGCATGGCCCACACGGATGCGGAGCTGCTGCGGATTCCGTCCAAGCTTTTCCGGGAAAAACTGGAGCGGGAGCCGTCCCTTTATCAATACATATCCTACCAGATCGCCTACAAGCTCCGGGTCACCATGGCCCTGCTCTACGACCTGTCCTTCAGCAGCACGCAGGAGCGCCTGCGCAGCCTTCTGCTGCGTCTGTGCGTACAGATGGGCCGGGATGTGGAGGGGGGCATCCGGCTGCCCTATTACTTTACCCACGAGGAATACGCCCAGATGATTTCCGCCAGCCGCAGCACGGTCAGCCGCCTGATAAAATATTTTGCGGAGGCGGGCTATCTCCGCATGGACGGGCGGTGCGTCGTGGTCTGTCCGGAGCTGCAGGAGGCCGATCTTTTTTGAGAAACGCCCCGGACAAGCCGGCTGTCTCTGGCCGTTTGGGCGTGGGTCTTTTTGAAGCTGCCCGTTAAAATTTGTTAAAATAGGTGAAAAAGATGAAATTCTGGACACATGGGCAAAAGATGTCGGTTGAAGAATCGCGGGAAATCGACTACAATCTACAGTATTGTGCCGCAGTGTCCCCGAATTTTGACCGGCGGGCTCCCTGCGTTGGCTCCAAAGGAGGAAGACCCTTTTGAAAGTTGGACTGGACGTCGGCTCCACCACCATCAAATGCGTGGTTCTGAACGACGCGGACGAAGTAATATACAGCACCTATGAGCGCCATTTCAGTCATATCCTGGAGAAATCCGAAGAACTGCTGCGCCGCACGGCGGAGCATTGGGTGCCGGATGGCCGGGCGCTTTTCTCTATCTCCGGCTCCGCCGGAATGGGGATGGCGGAGAGTGTGGACGTCCCCTTTGTGCAGGAGGTATTTGCCACCCGGGTGGCCGCCAACAGGCTGATGCCCGGAACGGACGTCATTATCGAGCTGGGCGGCGAGGATGCGAAGATCCTCTTTCTCACCGACGGCCTGGAGGTTCGGATGAACGGCAGCTGTGCCGGCGGCACCGGGGCGTTTATCGACCAGATGGCCACCCTTCTGAAAATGAGCGCGGACGAGATGAACGCTGCCGCGGGAAGGGCCGAAAAGACCTACACCATCGCTTCCCGGTGCGGCGTGTTCGCCAAGAGCGACGTACAGCCGCTGATCAATCAGGGCGCCCGGGCGGAGGATATTGCCGCCAGCATCTATCAGGCGGTGGTGAATCAGACCATCGCGGGCCTGGCCCAGGGCCGCCCCATCAAGGGAAACATCCTGTATCTGGGCGGGCCGCTGACCTTTTCCGGCGTTCTGCGGGAGAGCTTCGACCGGACGCTGGGCGTCCGGGGCGTGTGCCCGAAGGAGAGCCTCCTGTATGTGGCCATCGGCGCCGCGCTGTACTCCGACACAGAGTTCGACCTGCGGCGGGTGGCGGACAAACTGCGGGAGAAGGGCGCCTCCATGCACTATCGGAGCCAGCCCCCTCTGTTCGCCGATCAGAAGGAGTACGAGGCGTTCCGGCTTCGCCACGCCAAGGCGGCCGTGCCCCGGGTGCCCTTCTGCACGGACTATGGTGCCCCGGTGCACATCGGCATCGATTCCGGCTCCACCACGGTGAAGCTGGTGGTGATGGACGAGGACGCCCGGCTTCTCTTTACGGACTACCGTCCCAATCTGGGCAATCCGGTGCCCCTGATCCGCCAGGTGCTGGAAAAGCTCTACGCGGAGCATCCGGCGCTTCATGTGGCCTCCGTCACCACCACCGGCTACGGGGAGGATTTGGCCCGGGCCGCCTTCCACGCGGACTACGGCGTGGTGGAGACGGTGGCGCATTTTACTGCCGCCCGGCACTTCCTGCCCAATGTGGATTTCATCATCGACATCGGCGGGCAGGATATGAAGTGCTTCAAGATTGAGGACGGGGCCATCAGCAACATCTTCCTCAACGAGGCCTGTTCCTCCGGCTGCGGCAGCTTTCTGCAGACCTTTGCCCAGGCGCTGGGCTACGATGTGCGGGAGTTTGCCAAGCTGGGGCTGTTCGCCCAGCGGCCTGTGGATCTGGGCAGCCGGTGTACGGTTTTTATGAACTCCTCGGTCAAGCAGGCGCAGAAGGACGGGGCCACCATCGAGAATATCTCGGCGGGCCTCTCCATCAGCGTGGTAAAAAACGCCATTTACAAGGTGATCCGCGCCTCCTCCCCGGAGGAGCTGGGCCGGAATATCGTGGTGCAGGGCGGAACCTTTTACAACGAGGCGGTGCTCCGCGCCTTTGAAAAAGAGATGGGCGTCAACGTCATCCGTCCGGACATCGCGGGACTCATGGGCGCTTACGGCGCGGCGCTGTACGGCCGAGGCAAGGCCCAAACCGGACAGGTCAGCACCGTGCTGGACGCCGGGGAGCTGGAGCGGTTCTCCCAGCAGACCCGCTCCGAGCTGTGCGGCCGGTGCGGCAACAACTGCCAGCTCACCGTCAACACCTTCGCCGACGGGGCGACGCTGATCAGCGGCAACCGCTGCGACCGGCCCGTCACCGGCAAGGCGGACACCGGAGAGCGAAATCTCTATGCCTACAAGCGCAGGCTGCTGCTGGCCTACAAGCCCGTGCCGGGCCCGCGGGGGAAGATCGGGATCCCGCTGTGCCTGAACCTCTGGGAGCTGTACCCCTTCTGGTACACCTTCTTCACCAGACTGGGCTTTTCCGTGGTGCACAGCCCGTTTTCCAGCCGGGATCTCTATCTCAAGGGCCAGGGCACCATTCCGTCGGACACCGCCTGCTTCCCGGCCAAGCTGGCCCACGGGCACATTCAGTTCCTCTCCCGGCTGGGGCTGGACGCCATTTTTTATCCCTGCATGACCTACAATTTGGACGAGGGCCTGGGGCAGAATCACTACAACTGCCCGGTGGTGGCCTATTACCCGGAGGTGCTGGCGGGCAACTGCCCGGAGCTGCAGAAGACCCAGTTCATCTACGACTATGTGGGACTGCACCGCCCCAAGGATTTTGTGCGCAAGATGGACGCCATTCTGGCCAAGTATTTTTCGGGGATTTCCCGCAAAGAGGTGGAGCGGGCCGCGGACGCCGCCTATGCCGAGTACACCAACCATATGGAGCAGATCCGCGCCGAGGGCCGGCGCATCATCACCCAGGCCCGGGCGGAGGGGCGGCGTATCATTGTGCTGGCCGGCCGGCCCTACCACGTGGACCCGGAGGTCAACCACGGCATTGACACGCTGATCACCCGCTTCGGCGCGGCGGTGGTGACGGAGGACTCCGTTTCCAGCCTGGTGAAAAAGTTTCCCACCACCGTGCTCAATCAGTGGACCTATCACTCCCGGCTGTATGCGGCGGCGAAATACTGCTGCTCCCAGCCGGATATGGATCTGGTGCAGCTGATTTCCTTCGGCTGCGGCGTGGACGCCATCACGTCCGACGAGACCCGGGAGATTCTGCAGTCCGCCGGGAAGCTGTACACACAGCTGAAAATCGACGAGATCACCAACCTGGGGGCGGTTCGGATCCGGCTGCGCAGTCTGTTCGCGGCTCTGGAGGAGCGGGGCGAGGCCCGCGGGGGACAGGAGGAATAATCTTTGGACTATACATATCCGCGCTTTACGCCGGAGATGAAAAAAACACATACCATTCTGATGCCCAATATGGCGCCGGTGCAGTTTCGGATCCTGGCCGCCGCCATGGAGCACCAGGGCTATCGGGTGGAGCTGCTGACGGGCTGCGGCAGTCAGGTGTGCGAGCTGGGGCTCAAATACGTCCACAACGACACCTGCTATCCGGCGCTGCTGGTCATCGGCCAGTTCCTGGACGCGCTGAACTCCGGGAAGTACGACCTTGATCACACCGCCCTGATCATCACCCAGACCGGCGGCGGCTGCCGGGCTTCCAACTACATCTTCCTTCTGCGCAAGGCCCTGTGCAAGGCGGGCTACGGGCAGGTTCCCGTGGTAAGTCTGAACTTCTCCGGGCTGGACAAGGACAGTTCCATCCGGATGGACCTGCCCATGATCCGCGGGATGCTGGCCGCCATCTATTACGGGGACCTGCTGGTGACGCTGCGGGCCCAGACCCAGCCCTATGAGACGGAGCCCGGCGCGGCCGAGGCGCTGCAGGCAAAGCAGCTGGAGGATATCTGTGAAAAAATCCGGCGGGGAAAGGGCATTTCCCGGCGGGAGATCCGCACCAATATGCGCACCGCGGCGGCGGAATTTGCCGCCGTTCCGGTGCGGCGGACGCCCAAGGTCAAGGTGGGCGTCGTGGGCGAAATCTATGTGAAGTACTCCCCCCTGGGCAACAACGAGCTGGAGAAATTCCTGGCCTCCCAGGACTGCGAGGTAAATCTGCCCGGCATGATGGGCTTTATCCAGTACTGCGCCTACAATCCCTCCGAGACGGCCCGCCTCTACGGCGGCACCTTTTTGGAACGCCACCTCTCCGGCGTCATTCTGCGCTATTTCTCCAAAACGGAGCGGATGATGGCGGATGCGCTGCGGGACAACGGCTTTCACGCTCCACTGCCCTTCGATCAGCTCCGCAGGCTGCCGGAGGGGATCATCGGCATGGGGGACAAGATGGGCGAGGGCTGGCTGCTCACCGCCGAGATGATCGAGCTGGTGCGCTCCGGTTTTGAGAACATCGTCTGCGCCCAGCCCTTCGGCTGTCTGCCCAACCACATCTGCGGCAAGGGCATGATCAACCGGATCCGGGAGCTCTATCCTCAGGCGAATATCACACCCATCGACTACGATCCCAGCGCCACCCGGGTCAACCAGGAAAACCGCATCAAGCTGATGCTGGCGGTGGCCCGGGAGCGTCTGGCGGCCGCGCAGGCGCCGGAAGCGCCGTCCGCCGGCAAAAACGGCGGCGCGCCGTCGGCGGAGCGGGACGAAGCAGGCGCGGGTTTGAGCCATTGAGAAGAGACTGCCCTTCGGGGCGGCCTCTTTTTCCGTGGACGGGGAAATTACGGGCATGTAGGTTGACGGGGCGCCGCCGGGCGCAGTATAATAATATGAATTATTGTTTATCAGCCTGTGGAGGAGCTTTATGTGGATTGCGGATCAGTGGCAGGATTATGAATTGCTGGACTGCGGAGGCGGGGAGAAGCTGGAACGGTGGGATCGAGAGATCCTGGTGCGTCCGGATCCCCAGGCCATTTGGGAGACGCCCCACCGCAATCCCGGATGGCAGCGGGCCGACGGCCGTTACCTCCGCTCTCAAAGCGGCGGCGGCCACTGGGAGAAGAAAAAACTGCCGGAGAGCTGGAAGATCGGCTACGGCGAGCTGTGCTTTCAGGTCAAGCCCATGAATTTCAAACACACGGGGCTTTTCCCGGAGCAGGCCGTGAACTGGGACTTTGCCATGGAGCAGATCCGGGGCGCGGGACATCCCGTCAGCGTACTGAACCTCTTTGCCTATACCGGCGCCGCTACGGTGGCCTGCGCCAAGGCCGGCGCCAGCGTGTGCCATGTGGACGCGGCCCGGGGCATGGTATCCTGGGCCCGGGAGAATGCCCGGCTGTCCGGACTGGAGACGGCGCCCATCCGCTGGATTGTGGACGACTGCGGCAAGTTTGTGGAGCGGGAGATCCGCCGCGGGCACCGCTACGACGCCGTGATCATGGATCCGCCGTCCTACGGCCGGGGCCCCGGCGGCGAGGTGTGGAAGCTGGAGGACAACCTCTATCCGTTTTTGAAGCTGGTGGCGGGCGTCCTGTCGGACAGGCCTCTTTTTGTGCTGCTGAACTCCTACACCACCGGACTTGCTCCGTCGGTGCTGGGGTACCTGCTGCATCTGCTGGTGGCGGAGCGGTACGGCGGAAAGTGCGCGTGGGACGAGCTGGGACTCCCGGTGACGGAAACCGGGATGGCGCTGCCCTGCGGCGCAACGGGCCGCTGGTTCCGCTGACCTGCCGGGACGGACGCCGCGCCGCGGCCGACGCTCCCGGAAACGATCCGGGCGCCCCTTTTCCGGCCCGCTGCCGGGAAACGCGGAACACGTGCCCGAACAGGAGAATTGAGAGAACATGATGTCAACGATGCTGGAAACGAAACAACTCCGCTATGCCTATCCCGCCGCGGAGGAGGGAGGGGCTGAGAGCGTGGCCCTCCGGGGAGTCGAGCTGACCGTCCGGCGGGGCAGCTTTGTGGTGGTGCTGGGGCACAACGGCTCCGGGAAATCCACCCTGGCAAAGACCTTCAACGCGGTGCTTCTGCCCACTGCCGGGCAGGTTCTGGTGGAGGGAATGGACACCCGGGAGGAACCGCTTCTGCTGAAGATCCGCCAGCGGGTGGGTATGGTCTTTCAGAATCCCGACAACCAGATCGTGGCCAATGTGGTGGAGGAGGACGTGGCCTTCGGCCCGGAAAACCTGGGCGTTCCCACCGAGGAGATTCAAACCCGGGTGGATCGCGCCCTGGGGGACGTGGGGATGAGCGAGTTTGTCCGCCACGCGCCGCACCTGCTCTCCGGCGGGCAGAAGCAGCGCATCGCCATCGCGGGCGTTATCGCCATGGAGCCGGACTGCATCGTGCTGGACGAGGCCACCGCCATGCTGGACCCCATGGGCCGGGAGGAGGTGCTCTCCACCGTCCACGCGCTGAACCGGGACAAGGGGATCACCGTCATCCTGATTACTCACCACATGAACGAGGCGGTGGACGCCGACCGGGTGATCGTGATGGACGACGGCCGGGTGGCCATGGACGGGACGCCCCGGGAGGTGTTCGTCCGCGTGGATGAGCTGCGGGGCATGGGACTCACCGTTCCGGATACCGTGGCACTGCTTTACGCGCTGCGCCAGGAGGGTGTCGATGTCCCTCTGGACGCGCTGAGCGTCGAGGCGTGCGCCGACGCCGTACAGGCGGCGTTTTCCGCAAATTGACCGAGAGGAACCGGAGACATTGAAAGATATTCTTCAAATTGAAAATCTGACGCACACCTATGGAATCGGCACCCCCTTTGAAAAGAGCGCTGTAAAGGATATAAGCTTTTCAGTCGGGGACGGGGAGTTCCTGGGGATCATCGGACACACCGGCTCCGGGAAATCCACGCTGATCCAGCATCTGGACGGACTTTTGAAGCCCACCTCCGGGCGGATCTTGCTGGACGGGCGGGACATCTGGGCGGAGCCGAAGAAGATCCGGAGCGTGCGCTTTGAGGTGGGACTGGTTTTTCAGTATCCGGAGTACCAGCTCTTTGAGGAGACGGTATACCGGGATATCGCGTACGGCCCCGCCAACATGGGCAAGAGCGGCGCGGAGCTGGACAGCTGCGTCCGAGAGGCCGCCCGTCTGGTGGGCATTTCGGACAATATGCTGCAGCGCTCGCCCTTTGAGCTGTCGGGCGGCCAGAAGCGGCGGGCCGCTCTGGCAGGCGTGCTGGCCATGCGGCCCAGGGTGCTGGTGCTGGACGAGCCCACCGCGGGACTGGATCCCGCCGGGCGGGAGAACCTGATGGCCAACATCCGGGATTATCACCGCAACCGGGGCTGCACCGTGATTCTGGTGAGCCACAGCATGGACGAGATCGCCCAGAATGTGGACCGCATCCTGGTTCTGAAATCCGCCGGTATTCTGATGGAGGGAACGCCCCGGGAGGTTTTCGCCCGGGCGGAGGAGCTCCTGGCGGCCGGACTGGACGTCCCCCAGATCACCCGGGTGGCCATGGCCCTGCACCGCCGCGGCGTCCCCATTGACCCCGCCGTTTACACGGTGGAGGAGCTCACAAAAGAGCTGCTGGCGCTGAGAGGGGGCGGGAAAACGTGCTGAAGGACATTACCCTGGGGCAGTTTTTTCCCGGCGACACACCGGCGCACCGTCTGGATCCCCGGACGAAAATTCTGCTGGTGATCCTCTATATCGTGGCGCTGTTTAGTGCCAAGTCCCTGATCTCCTACGGCGTGGTCATCGCGGCGCTGGCCGCCTGCGTGCGGATTTCCCGGGTGGGCCTGCGGTCGCTGGTGCGGGGGCTCAAGCCGGTGATGATTCTCATCTGCATCACGGCGGTGCTGAATCTGATGTTTACACCGGGCCGGAATCTGGTGGAGTGGGGAATTTTCCACATCACCGACGCCGGCGTCCGGAACGCCGTGACCATGGTGCTGCGCATTACGCTGCTGATCATGGGCACGTTCCTCATGACCTATACCACCAGCCCCATCCGCCTGACGGACGGGCTGGAGCGGCTGCTGGGGCCCCTTAAAAAGCTGCGGGTGCCGGTGCACGAGCTGGCCATGATGATGTCCATCGCCCTGCGGTTTATCCCCACGCTGATCGAGGAGACGGACAAAATCATGTCCGCCCAGAAGGCCCGGGGCGCCGATATGGAGAGCGGAAACCTCTTTCACCGCGCCCGGGCCATGATCCCCGTGTTGGTGCCGCTGTTTATCAGCGCGTTCCGCCGGGCGGACGAGCTGGCCGTCGCCATGGAGTGCCGCTGCTATCACGGGGGCGAGGGCCGCACCCGGCTGCACGTCCTGCGCTATGTGCGCCGGGATTATCTGGCACTGGGCATCGGCGCTGCCGTTGCCGCCGCCGTGATCGTACTGGGCCGCTTCGGCCTTTAAAAAGGAGCGTCTATGCGGAACATCGCCTTGAAACTCATGTACAACGGCACCGCTTATCACGGCTGGCAGGTGCAGAAAAACGGCGTCACCATCTGCGAGACGCTGCAGCGGGCCGCGGAGCAGATCACCGGCGTGCCGGTGCATCTCACCGGCTGCGGCCGGACCGACGCCGGCGTCCATGCCGAGCGGTATGTGGCCAGCTTCCGCACCGATTCCCGGATTCCCGTGGAGCGGCTGCCCTTCGCCATCAACACCCACACTCCCGACGACATTGCCGTGCGGGAGGCGGTGGAGGTGCCGGAGGCGTTCAATGCCATCGGCTCGTGCCTGCGCAAGGAGTACACGTACCGGATCTACAATTCCAGGGTGAAGAATCCGTTTTATGTAAACCGGGCATACTTCTATCCCAAACGCCTGGATGAGGAACTCCTCAACCGGGCGGCCCACGCGTTTGTGGGAACCCATGATTTTGCGGCTGTGCGGAATGTGGGCACGCCTACCCGCACCACTGTGCGCACCATCTATTCCTGCGACGTCACGCGATCCGGGGATCTCCTGGAGCTGAAGGTCTGTGCAAACGGTTTCCTTTACAACATGGTGCGGGCCATTACCGGAACGGTGCTCTACGCGGCGGAGGGGAAATTTACCCCGGACGACATTCCCGCCATCTTGGCCAGCGGCCGGAGGACGGCCGCCGGTCCCACGGTGCCCCCGGGGGGGCTGTACCTGACAAGACTTTGGTATGAGGATGCGAGACTGAATGACTGAAGATTATACGCAGGAGTCCGCGGGGCGGGAGGAGAAGCGGGGACACCGCCGCTTCCGCCGGGCCGCGCTGTTCGCCGCGATTCTGCTGGCGGTTCTGGGCATTGTGGTGGTGGCCGCCTACTGGGACGGCACCGGATTCGACGCGCTGCGCCGCTTCTTTTCCTACGGCAGGGCGGAAAAAAAGAGCGGCGAGGTGAGCTACTCCTACGACGCCGCGGCGGAAAACCGGTTCGCGGTGCTGGGGGACAGCCTGGTGGTGCTCTCCGGCCGGGAGCTGCAGGTTTTGGACGGGGAGGGAAAGCAGACCTTTTCCGCCGCCGTCAGTATGAGCTCTCCGGCCATCGCCCAGGGCGGCGGCCGGATTGCCGCCTACGACGTAGGGGGGACGGAGCTCTATGTGCTGGATAAAAACGGACAGCGCCTGCACCTTACTGCGGACGAGGACGAGCCGTATATCGCCGCGACGCTGAACAGCTCCGGCTGGCTGGCCGTCACATCGGAGAAGAAGAATTACAAGGGCTGCGTGTCCGTTTACAACGACAAGCTGGAGCTGGAGTTTGCGTTCAACTCGGCCCAGCGGTTCGTCATGGACGCCGTGGTAACGGAGAACTGCAAGTCTCTGGCCGCGGTGACGCTGGGACAGAAGGACAGCGTGTTTCTCAGCGACATCGTGCTCTACGGTCTGCACCAGACCAAGCCCTCGGCGGATTACGAGGTAAGCGACGGCCTGGTTTTGTCCATTGCCAATCTGGACGGAAAACTGGCCACCGTCAGCGATACCTGCCTGACCTTTGCCAGTGAGACGGGAAAAGTCGCCGGATCCTATGATTACGCGGGCCGGTATCTGCGGGAGCAGACGCTGGAGGGGGACGGATTCGCGGCGCTGCTGCTCAACCGCTACCGCTCCGGCAGCATCGGCACCCTGGTGACGGTGAATCCGGACGGAACGGAGCGGGCCAGGCTGGACATCGACAGCGAAGTGCGGGACGTATCCGCTGCCGGACGCTATCTTGCGGTGCTCTATACGGACAGGCTGGTGATCTACACGCCGGAGCTGAAGGAATACGCCAGCCTGACCGGAACCGATTACGCGAAGAAGGTGCTCATGCGGGCGGACGGCTCGGCGCTGCTGATCGCCTCCGACGTCGCAAAACTGTATCTTCCATAATTGGCTGGATTCGGAAAAAAGAGACGGATTCACAAAATGTTTACAGGCGGGGAGGTAGGCAGAGGTGGCTGACGCTGTTATAATGGACGGTATCACCGCCGTATGGCTGCTGTTTTCCGCGGTGCGGGGCGGCCGGCGGGGATTTGTGCGCAGTATCGCGGGCCTGGCCGCCGTGCTGGCGGCGCTGGTGGGGGCGGGCATCATTGCCGGCGCCGCCGCGCCTTACGCCACAAAATATGTCCAGCCGCTGATTGAAAAGCGGGTGGAGGCCCGCATGGACGCCGCCCTTTCCGGCGGCGCGGAAAAGGAAAACAGCTCCGCGTCCGCGGAGGATCCCGCCGCTCAGACCCCGGACGGAGACGCGCCGGTGGAGAGTGTCCGCCCGCCTGTTTCCGGCGGGGAGGAGAGCGGTGCTCCCACAGGCGGAGACGCAGCTGCCGGAGACGGAGCGGAGTGGCTTTTGCACCTGCTCAAGGTGGACGGAGATCCGGCCAGGTCGCTGGCTGAAAGCGCCCGGGAGCGGGTGCGGGAGACCGGCGTATCCATGCTTACGGCGGTGACGCAGAGCGTGGCGCAGTCCGTGATCCGCGCGCTGCTGCTGGTGCTGTCCTTTCTGGCGCTGCTGGCGGTATGCCATCTGGTGCTGCGGGCGCTGGATCTGGCGGCCAGACTGCCGGGGCTGAATTTTCTCAACCGCCTGGGCGGCGCGGCGCTGGGACTGGCCCAGGGCGCCCTGGCCGTCTTTTTAGCGATCTGGGTTCTGCGGCGGCTGGGAGTTTCATTTGATACTTCAGGCGCGGCGGACACCTGCCTGCTCAGCATTTTCACGACGCATACCCCCCTGGATGTGCTGTCGTTCCTATAAAGGCGGACAGCTGCCGCCAACTTTTCTGGAGGTACATTATGCAGCCAACACTTTGCTCAAGATGCCACAAGAATGTCGCGGTGGTGTTTATTTCCAAAATTGACAGCGGCAAGACCGTAAACGAGGGCCTCTGCCTCAAGTGCGCCCGGGATCTGGGCCTGCCCCAGGTGGACGAGATGATGAAGCGCATGGGCATCTCCGACGAGGATCTGGACAATCTGAACAGCGAGATGCTTCAGGCCATGAACGGCGTGGAGAACGTGGAGGATCTGCCCGGCCCCGAGGAGGAAACCCCGGAGGATGAGGAGGAAGAGGACGGCAAAACGGCCACGTTCCCCTTCCTCAACCGCCTCTTTAACAGCGGCGAGGTCTCCGGCGACGAGGCCCAGGACGACGGCGGCACTGCCCGGGCCGCCCGGGACAAGGAGCGCAAGACGGAGAAAAACGGCAAGCGCAAATATCTGGAGAACTATTGCCTGAACCTTACGGAAAAAGCCCGGGAGGGCAAGCTGGATCCGGTGATCGGCCGGGCCCAGGAGATTGAGCGGGTCATTCAGATTCTCAACCGCCGGCAGAAGAACAACCCCTGTCTCATCGGCGAACCCGGCGTGGGCAAGACCGCCATTGCGGAGGGCCTGGCCCAGCGGATCGCCAAGGGCGATGTGCCCTTCAAGCTGCGGGATAAGGAGGTCTATCTGCTGGATCTCACCGCCCTGGTGGCCGGGACCCAGTTCCGGGGCCAGTTTGAAAGCCGGATGAAGGGCCTCATCGACGAGGTGAAGCGGCTGGGCAACGTGATCCTGATGATCGACGAGGTGCACAACATCGTAGGCGCCGGAGACGCCGAGGGCAGCATGAACGCCGCGAATATCTTGAAGCCCGCCCTGTCCCGGGGTGAGATCCAGGTCATCGGCGCCACCACGTTTACCGAGTACCGCAAGTCAATCGAAAAGGATACCGCGCTGGAGCGCCGGTTCCAGCCGGTGACAGTGAATGAGCCCTCTGTGGAGGACTCCGTCAAGATCCTCCGGGGCATTGCGCCCAATTATGAGAAGTACCACGGTGTGAAGATCTCCGACGGGATGCTCCGCCAGGCGGTGTTGCTCTCGGAGCGGTATATTACGGATCGGTTTCTGCCCGACAAGGCCATCGACCTCATCGACGAGGCCTGCTCGGATCTCAACCTGAAGGATCCGGACATCTCCCGGCGCATGGAGGTGCAGCGGGAGCTGGACGACTACGAAAAAGAGCGCGTCATGCTGGAGGAACAGGCGTCCCAGGCGGGAAACGACACGGATTACCAGCGCATGGCGTTTCTCAAGAGCAGGGAGCTCCAGCTGAACACCGAGCTGCAGAGCCTGCTGGCCAAGGGCGATCCCCAGCTCTCCATGGAAAATCTGGCCCATGTGATCGAGCTTTGGACCAAAATCCCCGCCTCCCGCATCCGGGAGCAGGAGTTCCAGCGGCTGAGCAGTCTGGCGGAGCGCCTGAAAAGCCACATCGTGGGGCAGGATCAGGCCATCGACGCCGTGACAGCCGCGGTGCGCCGCAGCCGGGTGGGCATTTCTCCCAAGCACAAGCCTGTGAGCTTTATCTTCGTGGGCCCCACCGGCGTGGGCAAGACGGAGCTGGTCAAACAGCTGGCGTGCGATCTGTTCAACACCCCGGACGCGCTGATCCGGCTGGATATGTCCGAATTTATGGAGAAATACTCCGTATCCCGGATTGTGGGGTCGCCTCCCGGCTATGTGGGCTATGACGAGGCGGGACAGCTGACGGAGAAAATCCGCCGCAAGCCCTATGCCGTGATCCTGTTCGACGAGATCGAAAAGGCCCATCCGGACGTGCTGAACATTCTGCTGCAGATTCTGGATGACGGCGAGATCACCGACGCCCACGGACGCAAGGTGAACTTTGAGAACACGATTATTGTCATGACCTCCAACGCCGGCAGCGCCTCCAAGGAGGGGACGGTGGGCTTCGGCCGCACCGTCAGTCAGCAGGACAAGGAGAAAGCCATGAAGGCGCTGGAGCAGTTCCTGCGGCCGGAATTTATCAACCGCGTGGACGAGGTGGTGTGCTTCAACCGCCTCAGCGAGGAAAATTTCCGCGCCATCGCAAAAATCATGCTGGGCGAGCTGACGACCTCTCTCAGCGAGAAGGGCATTGCCTTCACCTACGACGACGCACTGGTGAATTACCTCACCCACAAGTCCTATTCGCTCACCTACGGCGCCCGAAATCTCCGCCGCACAATCCAAAAGGAACTGGAGGATCCCATGGCGGTAAAAATCATCGAGGGCTACGACCATCCCGTGACGCAGGTGAAGGCCACCGCGGAAAACGACGCCGTGGCGGTATACACCCTGTAAGCCGCGGGCCGGGGAAAGGAGCACAGAGATATGAAGCTCTTTCGGAAGGATATGGATCCCCGCTGCGCCTACTGCGAAAAGGGCCGGCAGATCAACGACCGGGAGGTGGCCTGCCTGAAGCGGGGCGTCGTCCCGGTGGAGGGACACTGCGGCGCGTTCCGCTACGACCCTTTGAAGCGGGTGCCGCCGCGCCCCGCGTCGCTGGACGCGGATGCGCTGAAGGACGAGGATTTTTCCATTTAATCGAGAGACAGGCGCAGGGGAAACTCTGCGCCTGTTTTGCCATGGAGCGGCCCCGCCGGGGCGGGGCACATTCGGGAGAGGAGACAGGCATGGAGATCAAACGGGTCTGCGCGGTTTTCTGGAGCCCCACGGGAAATACGGCTAAGCTGGTTATTTCCGCCGCCCGCGCCGCGGCGAAGCGGCTGGACTGCCCGCTGCAGGAGATCAATATTACGCTGATCGCAATGGATGAGAAGGAATACTCCTTTACAGAAACAGACCTGGTTTTTCTGGGGACACCCACCTATGCGGGCCGGGTTCCCAACAAGCTTGCACCGCTTCTCAGGCAGCGCCTTCATGGCGGCGGAGCACCGGCCGCCGGGCTGGTGACCTTCGGAAACCGCGGCTATGACAACGCGCTTTGCGAGTTGTGCGCCGTTTTGGAGGGAGACGGATTCCGCACCGTCTCGGCTGCGGCATTCGCCTGCCGCCACGCCTTCACCGACACCCTGGGCACCGGCCGGCCGGATTGGGACGATCTCAGGGAAAGCGAACAAATTGGAAAGCTGACAGCTGAAAAGGTGAATGGCTTTACAGATCTGCCGGCCCCTGTGCGGGTTCCCGGCGATCCGGACGCGCCCTACTACGTTCCGCTGGGGACGGACGGGCTGCCGGCGAAATTTTTGAAAGCCAGGCCGGTGACCGACCCGGGGCGGTGCTGCGGCTGCGGACTGTGCGCCCGGATCTGCCCCATGGGGGCTATCGACCCGAAGAACGTGTTTGAGACGCCGGGGGTGTGCATCAAATGCCAGGCCTGCGTCCGGCGGTGCACGAGGCACGCGAAGCATTTTGATGACCCGGCCTTTTTGTCCCATGTGGCCATGCTGGAGCGGGAGTTCATCCGGCCGAAGGAGAACGAGGTGTTTTGGTGAAAAATGTGAGACGGGCGGGCTGCTTTCTCGGCCTGCTGGCAGCCACCAACGGCGGACTGATTTTCTTCCTGTGCAGCGGGTACGGCGCAGCATGGCGCTGGATCCTCTGCGGAGTGCTGCTGGCGCTTTTTGTTTCCATCAACGTGCGCCCCGGAGGCGGCACGGCCCCCACAAAGCGCATCCGCCGGCTGACGGCAGGATGCGAGCTGCTGCGGCTGTTCCTCGCCACCGCCACGGTCAACGCCGCGTGGATGCTGCTCTGGCTGCCGGCTGCCATTCGGAATTCCAGGGACGGCGGCATTTTTGCCGGGCTTTGGCTGGCAATTTGGCTTCTCATCGCCGTGCCCATGGTGATTCTGGAGGCCACCATATTCTGGAACGGCATGATTCGAGTTTACATAACTTCCGTTCAGCTGGGGATCAGGCACCGGGTACTGGCAGCCCTCTGCGGCTTCATTCCCATCATCAATCTCTGGTATCTGCGGAAAATCATCCGCATTACGGCGGACGAGGCGGAGTTTGAGACGGAGAAGTGGGAGCTGGACGATCAGCGGGCGGAGAGCGAGGTCTGCAAAACCAGGTATCCCATTGTGCTGGTGCACGGCGTGTTTTTCCGTGATTTTCGTTATGTAAACTACTGGGGCCGTATTCCGAAGGAATTGCGCCGCAACGGCGCGGAACTCTATTATGGCTGCCAGCAGTCTGCCGCGTCGGTGGAGGACGCCGGAAAAGAGCTGGCGGAGCGCATCCGGGCGATCACCGGGGAGACCGGGTGCGAAAAGGTGAACATGATCGCCCATTCCAAGGGCGGACTGGACGCCCGGGCCGCCATCTCCCATCAGGGCTGCGGGCCGCTGGTGGCGACGCTCACCACCATCAATACGCCTCACCGGGGCTGCATTTTTGCGGAATACCTGCTGAACAGGCTCCCGGATGCCGCCCGGCAGAAAATGGCCGCGGCCTATAACGCGGCGCTCAAACGGCTGGGCGATACTGCCCCGGACTTTCTGGCGGCGGTGACCGACCTGACGGAATCCCGCTGCCTGCGGCGGAACGAGCTCACACCGGACGCCCCCGGCGTGGTGTATGAGAGCGTATCGTCCTTCTGCGCCCGGGCGCGGAGCGGGAAATTCCCCCTGAACGTCACCTATCCCGTGGTTCGGCACTTTGACGGGAAAAACGACGGGCTGGTGGCGGTGGATTCCGCCCGGTGGGGCAGCCGGTTTACCCTGCTGACCCCCGCCGGGAGGCGGGGAATCTCCCACGGCGACGTCATTGATCTCAACCGGGAGAATATTCCGGGCTTCGATGTCCGGGAGTTTTACGTAAACCTGGTCGCCGATCTGAAGCGCCGGGGCTATTGAGCCGGCAGACACAACGGGAGAGGAGAGGGCAATATGAGGCTTTTATTCCGACAGCGCTTTTTTTCCTGGTTTGACAGCTACGACATTTACGATGAGGAGGGCAATTCCGTCTACACGGTGGAGGGCAGGCTCGCCTGGGGGCACTGCCTCCATATTCTGGACACGGAGGGAAATCACATCGCCACGGTGAAGCAGCGGGTGCTGACGTTTCTGCCTGCGTTTGAGCTGTATCTGGGGGAGGAGTACATTGGATCCGTCCACAAGGAGCTGACGCTGTTCCATCCCCGCTACGACATTGACTGCAGCGGCTGGCAGGTGGACGGCGATTTTATGGAATGGGATTATTCCATCACGGACAACGGCGGGAATCCGGTGGCGGTGATCAGCAAGGAGCTCTTTCACCTGACGGATACCTACGTGATCGACGTGGCCCGGCCGGAGGACGCCCTGGGCGCGCTGATGCTGGTGCTGGCCATCGACGCGGAGAAGTGTTCCCGAAACTAAATAAAAACCGCTCCCGGGCCAACACGTCCGGGAGCGGTTTTTTGATGATTTTTAAGCTCAGTTCAGGAAATCCTTCAGCTTTTTGCTCCGGCTGGGGTGGCGGAGCTTGCGCAGGGCCTTGGCCTCGATCTGGCGGATGCGCTCCCGGGTGACGTTAAATTCCTTGCCGACCTCCTCCAAGGTGCGGGTGCGGCCGTCCTCAATGCCGAAGCGCAGCTTCAGCACCTTCTCCTCCCGGGGCGTCAGCGTGGACAGCACGCTCATCAGCTGCTCCTTCAGCAGCGTGAAGGATGCCGCCTCGGAGGGCTCGGAGGCGCCCTCGTCCGGGATAAAGTCCCCCAGATGGGAATCCTCCTCCTCGCCGATGGGCGTCTCCAGAGACACCGGTTCCTGGGCGATTTTCAGGATTTCCCGCACTTTTTCAACCGGCATCCCCATTTCCCGGGAAATTTCGCCCGGGGTGGGATCGTGGCCCAGCTCCTGGAGCAGCTGGCGGGAGACCCGGATGACCTTGTTGATGGTCTCCACCATGTGGACGGGAATCCGGATGGTGCGGGCCTGGTCGGCGATAGCCCGGGTAATGGCCTGCCGGATCCACCAGGTGGCATAGGTAGAGAACTTGTAGCCCTTGGTGTAGTCAAATTTTTCCACGGCCTTGATCAGGCCCAGGTTGCCCTCCTGAATGAGGTCCAGGAACAGCATGCCCCGGCCTACGTAGCGCTTGGCGATGGACACCACCAGACGGAGGTTGGCCTCGGCCAGCTTTTGCTTCGCGGATTCGCCGTGGGTGTGCGCCTGGCGCAGGGACGCTTCCTCCTCCTCGCTGAGACCGGGTTCCCCGGCCTTTTTATGTTTGGCGGATTCCTGCAGCTTCTTCTGGGCTTCGTTCCCGTCGGACATGGCCTGGGCCAGGCTGATCTCCTCATCGGGAGAGAGCAGGGGAACCTTGCCGATCTCCTTGAGATACATCCGGACGGGATCGTCGATGGAGAAGTTGTTGACCAGAGCGTTGGGATCGACCAGCTCCTCCTCCTCGACCTCCGCCAGCTCCTTGTCCGCGGGCTCCTCATCGGGCAGCTCCGGGAGAATGTCCTCATCGGAGCTGATGTCGATGTTCAAAACCTCCAGGGAATCGTAAAGCTGATCCATCTGATCGCCCTCCAGATTGAGGTCGTCCAGAGATTCCATCAGCTCTCCGGAATCCAGCTTGCCCTTTTTCTTGCCCTTGGCCAGAATTTCCCGCAGCTTTTCGTTATTGGCAATAATGGCCGCCGCCGGCAGAGACGCGACGGTCTTGTCGTCCAGACGCAGGACGCCGTGGCCGGCCTTGCCCTCGCCGTTTTCCTCCCCGTCGTGGGAGATGGGGGAATCCACCCCGTCCTTTTCCGCCTCGGCGCCGGCCGCCGCCAAAATTGCGTCGGCCTGCTGCTCCAGCTCCTCAGATGTGTTTTTACGTTTATTCATGGCGCTTTCCTCCCGTCACCCGGACCGTTCTTTCTGTTCTTTTCTGTCAGGATTGCCAGCCTGTCGCTGGAAGAAGTTTTCTTCTGATATTCCGCGTGAATTTTTTCTATGTAGTCCCGCAGGGCCTGTTCCCGCTTTTCGGGCACTTCCGGATTCTGCATCGCCCCGCTGAGAAAACTCATTTCCTCCGGCTCCAGCACCCCGGCCAGCGCCGTAAGGCTGACCTCCCGGCCCTCTGCCCGCAGCGCCCAGAGAAGCTCAAAGACCTTTCCGTACAGCGGACAGGAAAATTCCTCGGTGCGCAGAGGCGGCTTTGGCGGAAACAGGGAATCGTCCAGCAGAAAAAGCCGCAGAACCCCCTCCTCCGCCCGGGCGGACGCCAGATTTTCAAAGCGCAGCGACCGCTCACGGGGCTGCAGCTCCGCCGCGGGGTTGAGATCCTTCCGGAGCTGGGCCCGGCGGGCCTTTCCGGTGAGACGCTTCTGCGCCCGCTGCACCTCCAGGGCCATGGCGGCAGCGTCGATGCCCGCTTTTTCGGCGGCCCGCTTCGTGTAGACGTCCCGCTCCGCCGCCCCGGCCAGGCCGGCCAGCAGTTCGCTGATCTCCCCGCAGTAGGCGATGCGCGCGCGGTCGTCTGAAAGATCATATTTTCCGGCGACCTGCGTCATGCGGAATTCCACGCCGCTTCCGCTGCCGGAGAGAAGCTGTTCAAACGCCGCGGCGCCCTGGTACTTGATAAAATCGTCGGCGTCCTGCTTGACGGATTCGCCGTCCTGCAGGCGTCTGGGGAGCTGCAGGACCCGAACGGTGAATTCGGAGTTGTTGAGAATCTGCAGCGCCCGCTCCGTGGCGATTTTTCCGGCGTTGTCGTTGTCGTAGCAGAGGACCAGCTCTTTGGTATACCGGGAGAGGAGCCGGGTCTGCTCCGTTGTCAGCGCGGTGCCCATGGAGGCCACTGCGTTGTCGAAACCCGCCTGGTGCAGGGTGACAATATCCAGATTCCCCTCGCAGAGGATGATGTTGGGACGCTTGGACTTCTTTGCCAGATTCAGGCCGTAAAGGGTTTTCCGTTTACTGTATACCGGCGTTTCCGGGGAGTTCATATACTTCGGTTCGGATTTGTCCAGCACCCGGCCGCCGAAGGCGACCACATCGCCCCGCACGTCGATGACGGGCAGCATCAGCCGGCTGCGGAACTTGTCGTACAGACGTCCGTTTTTCCCCTGAACCACCAGTCCCGCGCTGAGCAGCTCCGATTTGGAATAGCCTTTTTTTGTCATGGCGGTGAGCAGGGCGTCCCAGCTGTCCGCCGACGCACCCATGCCGAATTTGACCGCGGTGGCGCGGGTAATTTTCCGCCGGTCCAGATAGTCCTGAACGGCGCGGCCCTCCGGCCCCTGGAGCGTCTGATAAAAAAACCGCGCCGCGTCCCGGTTTAAATCCAGCAGCCGCATCCTTCTCCGGGATTCCTCCCGGTCGCCGTCCTCCTCCGGGACCTCCATTCCGGCGCGTTTGGCCAGAAAGCGCACGGCGTCGGGGAAGCTCAGGTTTTCCTCCTCCATGATGAAGTTGATCACGCCGCCGCCCCGTTTGCAGCCGAAGCAGTAGTAGATCTGCTTGTCCGAAAGGACGTGAAAGGAAGGCGTCTTTTCCGAGTGAAAGGGGCAGCAGGCCCAATAGCTGCCGCCCTTGCTGGTCAGCGGCACGTAGCTGCCCACCACGTCCACAATGTCGCTCCGGGCAATCAATTCCTCCAGAAATGACTGCGGAAATGCCATTTTTGCGCCTCCTCTCCCAGAGTTTTACCAGTTTGCGTCTCAATGATACCAATTTTCAAGAAATGTCTCAGCGCTTGCAACATTATTAGATATACCCTGAACAAGCCTGTTTTCCTCTTTTTTTTGCAAATTTTATAAAAAAGTTTTTTCCCGCCTTTACAGGGAGCCGCTCCCGGGGGTAAAATCAGCCGGGAGAGGGGGAGAAACATGGCAGTGGAAATTTGGGCGGCGCGGCTGATCCGCCCGCTGCGCGAGGACGAAGACCGGGCGCTGACCGCTCTGCTCCCCCCGGAGCGGGCGGCGCGGCTTCAACGGAGCCGGAACACGGCGGGACGGGCGGAGGCGCTGTGCGCCTATGCGCTGCTGCTGGAGCTGCTGCAAAGCCGGTACGGCTGGGAGAGACTGCCGGAGGTGGCGCTGTCAAAGACGGGGAAGCCCTGGTTTCCCGCCTGCCCGGAGGCGTGTTTCAGCCTGAGCCATACGGCCGGGGCGGCCGCCGCGGCCGTGCACGACCGGCCGGTGGGCGTCGATCTGGAGCGGCTTCGCCCGGTGAGCCCCCGGCTGCTTCGCCGGACGGAAGCCCGGGATCCGGAGACGTTTTTCCGGGACTGGGTGCGCCGGGAGGCTCTTTCCAAGAAAAAGGGCGGGAATCTGGCGGAGCTTTTCAAAGAGCCGTCAGTTCCGCCGGGCGTCTTTTATTTTCCGCTGGAGCTTTTCCCCGGATACGCGGCGGGAGCCGCCGGCTGCGATTCTGCGCCGCCGGAGGTCAGGCTGCGGACCCAGGAGGAGCTGCTGCTGTGAGCGGCCGGGAAAGCCCCGGCTTTCAACCGGATAAAAGCGCCGGTCTGTGCGTACGCACAGACCGGCGCTTGATCAACGCTGGGAATTTTCGCGGGAAAACCGCTGCTCAGCGGCTGCAATCCTCCACATAGAGCTCCCGCACCGCGTTGGGATCGGCGGGCTTTTCCGCCGCCGCGGCCTTCAGCTCCTGGCGGGGGCCGTCCCGATAGGCCAGGAATTTGGGCGCCACCTGGGGGAACAGGGCCAGGGAGAGCACGTCCTCGTCGGACTTGGCAATATCCTTAAATTCCTCCCGGTATTTGGGGAGCTCCGGCTCCAGCAGATCCGCGGGGCGGCAGGTGATGACCTCCTCCGGGCGGATGCCGGCCTTGGCGCGGACCGCCTCGCTGACCTCGCCGGGGAGCTTGCCGTATTCGCCCCGGAGCATGGCCTTGGATTCCTTGGTGAACATCTTGTAGCGCTCGCCGGCGATGATATTCATCACGGCCTGGGTACCGACGATCTGACTGGAGGGCGTCACCAGCGGGGGATAGCCGTAGTCCTTCCGAACCCGGGGCACCTCGGCCAGCACGTCATAGAACTGGTCCTCCTTGCCGGCCTGCTTGAGCTGAGAGATCAGATTGGAGAGCATGCCGCCGGGCACCTGATACAAAAGCGTGTTGGTGTCCACGTGCAGCACCTTGGGATCCAGGGAACCCTCCGTCTGCAGGCGGGCGGCCACTTTCCGGAAGTGGGCCGCGGCGTCGCTCATCTTGCCCAGATCCAGCCCGGTGTTCCGGGGGGTGCCCTTCAGCGCCGCCACCAGGGATTCCGTGGTGGGCTGAGAGGTGCCGTTGGCCATGGGGGAGAGCGCGGTATCCACAATGTCCACGCCGGCGTAGGCCGCCATCAGATAGACCATGTCGCCGGTGCCGGTGGTGTTGTGGGTGTGCAGGTGAATGGGGACGGAGACGGTCTCCTTCAGACGCTTGACAAGAGAGTAGGCGTTCATGGGCAGAAGCAGATTGGCCATGTCCTTGATGCAGATGGCGTCGGCGCCCATTTCCTCCAGCTCCTTGGCCAGCTTGACGAAGTACTCCTCACTGTGGATGGGGGAGACGGTGTAGGAGAGGGTAGCCTCCACCTGCCCGCCGTATTTCTTGGTGGATTTGATGGCCTGCTCCAGATTGCGCACATCGTTGAGGGCGTCGAAAATCCGGATAATATCGATGCCGTTTTCAATGGACTTGGCGCAGAACGCGTCCACCACGTCGTCGGCATAGTGCTTGTAGCCAAGAATGTTCTGGCCGCGAAAGAGCATCTGCAGCTTGGTATGGGGCAGCGCCTTGCGCAAAGTCCGCAGCCGCTCCCAGGGATCCTCGTTCAAAAAGCGCATGCAGGCGTCGAAGGTGGCGCCGCCCCAGCACTCCAGGGAGTAGTAGCCGATGGAGTCCAGAATCTCGCAGGCGGGCAGCATGTCGGAAAGCCGCATCCGGGTGGCGGCTTGGGACTGGTGCGCGTCGCGCAGGATGGTATCGGTGATGAGAAGCGGTTTGTTGCTCAGAAATTCCATAGACATCAGTCAGTTCCCTCCTTAACCGAACAGGCTCATCAGCACGCCGGCCGCGATGGCGGAGCCGATGACGCCGGCCACATTGGGGCCCATGGCGTGCATCAGCAGGAAGTTGCCGGGATTCTCCTTCTGGCCCTCCATCTGGGATACACGGGCGGCCATGGGGACGGCGGATACGCCGGCGGAGCCGATGAGAGGATTGATTTTTTCCTTGAGGAACAGGTTCATGAACTTGGCCAGCAGCACGCCGCCGGCGGTGCCGAAGCCGAAGGCCACCACGCCCATGCACATGATGGCGATGGTCTGGCCGGAGATAAAGGTGGCACCGGTGGCCGTGGCGCCGACGCTGACGCCCAGGAAGATGGTGACAATGTTGATGAGTTCGTTCTGAACTGTCTTGCTCAGCCGTTCCACCACACCACATTCACGGAACAGGTTGCCCAGCATCAGGCAGACGATCAAAGGCGCGGCGGAGGGCACCAGCAGGGCCACAAAAATCGTGACCACAATGGGGAAGATAATCTTTTCCCGTTTGGAGACCTCCCGCAGGGGCTTCATAACGATTGCGCGCTCGGACTTGGTGGTCAGCGCCCGCATGATGGGCGGCTGGATCACCGGGACCAGCGCCATGTAGGAGTAGGCCGCCACCGCGATGGGCCCCAGCAGCTCCGGCGCCAGCCGGGAGGTGACGAAGATGGCTGTGGGGCCGTCCGCGCCGCCGATGATGCCGATGGATGAGGCCTGCTTGGCGGTAAAGGAGAGGAACGGCAAAACCCGGCAGCCGATAAAGGTCATAAAGATGCCCAGCTGCGCGGCCGCGCCCAGCAGCAGACTCTTGGGATTGGCGATCAGGGGGCCGAAGTCGGTCATGGCGCCCACGCCCATAAAGATGAGGCAGGGGTAGATGCCCAGCTTGATGCCCAGATACAGGATGTCCACCAGACCCGGGGTGATGGTCTGTCCCACATGGACGGAGGCCAGCACGGCCTGGGATACGCCGTCGGAGGCCAGGGTGTTGAGGAAGGCCTGGGTGATCTCGGCACCGCCAAAAAGGTTCCAGTGGACATGTCCGCCGGCGAAAAGGATTTCATGGAACATCTCCGCCCCGGGCAGGTTGGTGAGCAGCATGCCGAAGGCAATGGTCACCAGCAGCAGCGGCTCAAATTTCTTGCCGATGCCCAGATACAGGAGCACGCAGGCAATGGCGATCATAATGAGGCTTTTCCAGCCGCCTGCCACAAAAAACTGGTAAAACCCCGTACTTTGACAAAAATTGATAATTGCTTCCATATCGTGTCCTCCAGTCCCTTACTGGATGACGCACAGCAGGGTGCCGGATTCCACGGACGAGCCCTTGGAGGTGTTGACGGAGGCGACGGTGCCGTCCCGGGGGCACATGATCTCATTTTCCATTTTCATGGCCTCCAGGATCATCAGCACCTGGCCGCGCTTGACACTGTCCCCCGCCTTCACATTGACGGCGAGAATGGTGCCGGGCATGGGGGAGGAGATCTTCTCCGCTCCGGCGGGAGCGGCGGCAGCAGGTGCGGCGGGAGCGGGTGCAGGGGCCGCGGCGGGTGCGCTCTGAACGCCGGTCAGTTCCTCCAGCTCTACCTCATAGGCTGTTCCGTTGACAGTCACTTTGTATTTTTTCATGGTTTTTCTCCTATCTTCTCTTTTCTTCAGTTTTTGGAGCCGTCCAGTTTTCGGAACGACAGAATTCGGATGCCGGAGATGTCGGTTCCCAGATTTTCAGCCAGAGCGGCGGAGACTGCGGCCAGCATTTCCTGCCGGTTGGGCTCTGCCGGGGCCGGAACGGCCGCAGGCGCAGACTCCGCGGACGGCGCCGCCTGGGTGCTTCCATTCGCCTTTCGGCACAGGGCCGACATGGCGTATGTCAGCGCGATGATGCAGATCAGACCGAAAAATACGGTTCCCAATCCCATCAGACAGACAAACAGGTTGGAATAGTCCATAAGATTCCTCCTTAAGCCAAACTTTGCTGTCCATTATAACAAAAAAGAGGGCGGATTACAATCGATTGGGAAGAATATTTTACCTGCCGGCAGTGTAATTTGCCCGGTGCCATTGATAAAACCCCTTGAGCCGCAAAAGACATTGACTTGTTTCCCGGAAAGATGCAGAATAAGAGACAATCCGACAAAAGGGGAGGAGACGCGGTGCGCTACGGAACAGTTATCCCGGGCAGGTTCCGGGAACGGCCCAATCGCTTTATCGCGATTGTGGATACGGAGGACGGCCGGCAGATCTGCCATGTGAAAAACACGGGCCGCTGCCGGGAGCTGCTGGTGCCCGGCGCCGCGGTTTATCTGGAGCGGGCGGAGAATCCCGCCCGAAAGACCCGGTTTGATCTCATTGCCGTGCGCAAGGGAGAACGCCTCATCAATATGGACGCCCAGGCGCCCAACCGGGTGTTCGGCGAGTGGGCGGCCGCGGGCGGTTTTCTTCCCGACGTGCGGAGCATCCGGCCGGAGTATGTCTACGGTGGGTCGCGGCTGGATTTCTGCCTTACCACGGATCGGGGGCTTCACCTGGTGGAGGTCAAGGGCGTCACGCTGGAGAGCCGCGGCGCGGCCTTTTTTCCGGACGCCCCTACGGAGCGGGGTGTCCGGCATTTGGGGGAGCTGGCCCGCGCCGTAGGAGAGGGACTTGACGCAACGCTGTTTTTTGTGATACAACTAGAAAATATCCGCAGTATGGCTCCCAACGACGCCACGCATCCGGCTTTCGGCGCGGCGCTGCGTGGGGCGGCGGCTGCGGGCGTACACATTCAGGCCTGGGACTGTACCGTGACGCCGGATACCATTGAGATCTGCCGTCCGGTTCCGGTCATTTTATAATGCGGAGGACTTTTTCATGGGTTTACCGGAGCTCTTTTTGATCGGGGTGGGCCTTTCCATGGACGCGTTTGCCGTGGCGGTCTGCCGGGGGCTGTCCATGCGGAGGCTGAACTGGGGACATGCCCTGATTATCGCGCTGTATTTTGGGGGCTTTCAGGCGCTGATGCCGCTTCTGGGGTGGCTGCTGGGGTCCCGTTTCGCCGGGTACATCCAAAGTGTGGATCACTGGATCGCCTTTGTCCTGCTGGCGCTGATCGGCGGGAACATGGTTCGAGAGGCCTTCGGCGAGGGGGATGACTGCGCCGGCGGCGCCTGTGAGAGCGGCGACCGACTGGATTACAAGCAGCTTTTTCTGATGGCCGTGGCCACCAGCATCGACGCGCTGGCTGTGGGCGTGACCTTCGCCTTTCTCAGCGTCTCCATTGTGCCCGCCGTCTCCATCATCGGCGTGACAACCTTCTGCCTGTCTGTGGCAGGCGTGGTCATCGGGAACGTCTTCGGCGCCCGGTACAAGCGCCGGGCAGAGATCACCGGCGGAATCATTCTGATTCTGCTGGGGGCTAAGATTCTCATCGAGCATCTGCTCAGCTGAGCTTTTTCTTGCATTTTTTCACAGCTGTGCTACAATAACTGCGATCAGAACCCGCGCGCAGTCCGCTGCGCCGCAATCTGAAAATCCGGGGAAAGAAGTGCTCCCCTGGCTTTGCCAAAACCGCTTGAAAGAGCTGATGACTTCTGCTGAAGGGCAGAGATCACCGGCTCTTTTGTTTTTGCGCGGAAGGGTGAGCAAAAAGATCAGATAGAAATGGATGAGGAAACGTGTTTGAGAGTATTTTATTTCCTGCGGGGGCCCCGCAGCCTGCGCGTGTGCAGAGCCCGCCGGAATTTTTCGACGATCTGGGCCTGAGCCGGATCATCGCCCGGGCGGGCCGCGGCTGCGAGGAGCTGTGGCCGTTTTATACCCCGCTTTCCGACCCGGCTGTCATCCGCTACCGCCAGGAGGTGGGGCGGGATCTGGAGGATGCCGCCCTGCGGTACCGGTTCGCGGGACTGGCCCAGCAGCTCCGGGCGCTGAGCCGGCAGCTCTCGGCCCACCGGACAGAGGACTTTCCATGGGTGCGGTGCAGCGATCTTCTCTCCGCCGCGGGACAGTATCTGGAGCAGCTGCGCGCATTTTTGGAGGATTTTCCCTACGGGAGCGTCCATTCGGAGGGACTGGAGTCGTTTTTGCTCCACATCCGCCAGCATCTGAACAGCGCCCGGACCGTCCAGATGAGCATGGAGCTTTCCAAGCTGGAGCGGGAGCTGTGCGGGGTGGATTACTGCATCCTGCTGGACGGCAACACGCTCCGGGTAGGCGGCCCGGGGAAATCCCAGGAGATTGACGGGCTGGTGGAGTCGCTGTTTGACCGGTTCGGACAGGAGAATTTCGGCGGCGGAACCTGCCAGGCGCCGGGAGGCGAGCAGGACGTCCGGAACGAGGATGCGGTGCTGTCCCTTCTGGCGCGGGAGCACCCCGAGACGTTTCGCCGCCTGGCGGACTTTGGCCGGCGGTACGGCGATTTTGCCGATCCCGGGATTCTGGCCTTTGCCCGGGAGCTTCCGTTCTACCTGGGGTATCTGGACGCCACGGACGGCATTGCCCGCGCCGGCGGCTCCTTCTGCTATCCCGCGCTGCTGGACGGATGGGACGGCTGCCGGGGAGAGGACGGCTTTGACCTGGCTCTGGCCATGCGGCTGCAGGAAGCCGGCGGGAAGCCGGTGGAAAACAGCTTCGCGCTGCACGGGCGGGAGCGGATTCTGGTCGTCACGGGGCCGAATCAGGGCGGAAAGACCACCTATGCCAGGATGCTGGGCCAGATCTTCTATCTGGCGTCCCTGGGCGTGCGGGTGCCGGGCAGAGCTGCGGCGCTGCGGATTCCGGATCGGATCTGCACGCACTTCGGAAAGGCGGGGCCGGACGGCGCGGACGGTCTGCGCCAGGAGCTCACGCGGCTGCGGGGCCTTCTGGAGCAGACCACCCAGGGGAGCCTGGTGATCCTCAATGAGATTTTTGCCTCCGCCTCTCACGGCGACGGCGTATATCTGGGGGAAAAGCTGATGGAGCGGCTGACGGACACCGGCTGCATGGCGGTATTCGTCACTTTCCTGTACGAGCTGGCCGACTGCGGACCGGCTGTGGTCAGCGTGATGAGCGAGATCCGGCCCGGTACCGCGGCGGAGCGGAGCTATCACATTGCGCGGCACGCGCCCAACGGCTGCGCCTATGCGCTGTCGCTGGCGGAAAAGCTGGGATTGACCCGTGAGAAAATCACCGGGAGGCTGGAACAATGAGAGTTTGTCTGATGGATGCGGACGCCGGCCGGCGGTTCGGAGCTCCGCTGCCCTTTGGCGCAGAGGACGTTAAAAAAGATCTGGGGCTGGAGGAAGTCATCGGGGCCATGGCGGGGGAGGACCCGGTGATCCGCGCCTCGGCGGAGACGGCGCTGCTCTCTCCCCTGAAAGAGGAGGAGCGGATTCTCTACCGCCAGCGGATTCTTCGGGACTGTCTCCGGAATCCCCGGGAGATCCGCAGGCTGTATGCCCTGGCCGGCGCGGCGCTGGACGCCCAGGAGGACGGAGACCTGCACTTCAGCGAGCTGCAGACGGTGAGCCGTCAGTTTGACCGGTGCCTGACCCGGCTGACCCGGCTTCTGGAGGCGCTTCAAAAACTGCGGGCACTGGCGGAGGAGAACCGGGAGAGCGTGTCGTCGCCCGGGCTTCAGGGCCTTTTCAAAGACCTTCTCGGCAACCTGGACGACGCCTTTTTCTCCGGGGCCGATCAGCTGCTGGCCCAGCTGCGGTTTCCCGGGGGGATGCTGATCGGCGCCCGGCTGAGCCGGACGGGGCGGAGCGTGGGGCACAGGCTCCTGTGCTGCGGCCCGGAGGAGCGGGACCGTCTGAGCGGCGAGACTTTCTATCAGGTGCCGGAGGGCGATCAGCGGGGAAACGCGGATCTGCTGCACCGGCGGGAGCTGGCTCTGGCCGACAGCAACCGGATTCTGGTGCGGGCCGTATCCGGCGTGTGCGAGTATCTGCGGACGCTGCGGCGGGAGCTGGCATTTTACATCGGGTGCATGAACCTGTACGAGCTTTTGCAGGCCCGGGGCCTGGCGGTCTGCTTTCCCGCGCTCTCGGCGCAGCCGGAGCACTGGAGCGCGGCCGGACTTACGGAGCTGTGCCTTGGCCTTCAGGGGAGCGCCCCTGCCTCCAACGACCTGGAGGCCGACGGCTGCTGCCTTGTCACCGGAGCGGATCAGGGGGGAAAGACCACCTTTTTGCGCTCCCTGGGTCAGGCGCAGCTGATGCTGCAGTGCGGGATGTTTACAGCAGCGTCGTCCTTCCGGGCTCCCGCCGCGGACGGGGTGTATACCCACTTCCAGCGGGAGGAGGACCGGGGACTTGTCAACGGCAAGCTGGGCGAGGAGCTGTCCCGGATGAGCGGCATTGTGGATCACCTTCACCGGGGCTCGCTGGTGCTGTGCGACGAGAGCTTCTGCTCCACCAACGAGCGGGAGGGGGCGGAGATCGCCCTTCAGGTGACGGAGGCCCTGCGCGCCGCGGGCGTGTCTGTTTTTGCGGTGACCAATCTCTTTCCCTTTGCCCGGGAGCTGTACGCCAGGCGGAAGGCGGAGCCCTGCACCTTCCTGCGGGCGGAGCGGCTGGCGGACGGTACCCGCACCAGACGGATTCTGCCGGGGGAGCCCCAGAGGACCTCCTTCTGCGAGGATCTGTACCGGGAAATTTTTCAGGAGGCCTGACCGCCTGCAGAAGAATTACCCGGAGCCAAAACGGCTCCGGGTATTCTTTTTTTAAGCCGGCGGTGGTTCAGCGGGCGCAGGCCCGGCGTGAACCGGAGGCGTCTTATTCGGCGCTGTGGGTATCCCGAAGCTCCTGGGTGCGCACCAGCTGGGCGTAGGCGCCGTTCTTCTCCATCAGTTCCCCGTGGGAGCCGATTTCGGCGATTCGTCCGTCCTCGATCACCGCGATCCGGTCCGCGTTCCGCACGGTGGAGAGGCGGTGGGCGATGATGACGGTGGTGCGGCCCCGGGCCAGCTTTTCAAAGGTGTGCTGGATTTTGGCCTCTGTGACGCTGTCCAGAGCGGAGGTGGCCTCGTCCAGAATCAGCACCGGGGGATCCTTCAGAAAAATCCGGGCGATGGAAATGCGCTGCTTCTGTCCGCCGGAGAGCAGGGTGCCCCGCTCGCCCACGTAGGTGTCGAAGCCGTCGGGCAGGGACGCGATGTCGTCGTAGATCTCCGCCAGACGGGCCGCCTGCTCCACCTCCGCCTCAGCGGCGCCGGGCTTGCCGTAGCGGATGTTTTCCAGCACGCTGTCGGCAAAGAGAAATACGTCCTGCTGCACCACGCCTACGTTTTGCCGCAGGGACTCCTGGGTGACGTCCCGCACGTCCGTTCCGTCGATGCGGATGCACCCCGACGACACGTCGTAAAACCGGGGAATCAGCTGGCACAGGGTGGACTTTCCGCCGCCGGAGGGCCCCACCACCGCCAGCGTCTCCCCCGGGCGGATGTGGAGATCCACGTCGTGCAGCACCGCCAGATCGTCCTGATAGGCGAAGCTCACGTGTTCCACGTCGATCTGTCCCCGGACCCGGGCCAGAATTTTGGCGTCCGGCGCGTCCCGGAGGGAGGGCTCCGTCCGCATCAGCTCCACGAAGCGGTGGAGCCCGGCGGTGCCGTTGGCGAACAGCTCCGCGAAGTTGGAGAGCTTGCGCACGGGTGTGACGAAGGTGGTGATATAGAGGCTGAAGGTGATGAGATCGATGGTGTTCATCTTCCCGCCCATGATGAGCCCTCCGCCCACGGCGATGACGGCGGCGGGGAGAATACACAGGAAAAACTCCATGGTGGCGTTGAACCGCCCCATGGCCTTGTGAAACTGCCGCTTGGAAACCTTGAAGCTGTCATTGGAGACGTCGAACTTCCGCAGCTCTGTATCCTCGTTGGCAAAGGCTTTGGCGGTTTTGATGCCGGACAGTCCGGATTCAATGTCCGCGTTGATGGCCGCGGTTTTCTGCTTGACCCGAACAGACGCCTCGCCCATGGAGCGCCGGCTGCGCCAGATCACCAGAAAGAAAACCGGGAGGATCAGGGTAATGACCAGGGCCAGCCGCCACTGAATGGTGAACATGACGCAAAGGGAGCCTGTGATGGTCACGGCCGAGATAAAGACGTCCTCCGGCCCGTGGTGCGCCAGCTCCGTAATATCGAAAAGATCGGCAGTGAGGCGGCTCATCAGCTGGCCGGTGCGGTTTTGATCGAAGTACCGGAAGCTGAGCTCCTGCATGTGGTGAAAGAGATCCCGCCGGATGTCGGCCTCCACCAGGATGCCGAAGGTGTGCCCCCAGTAGCAGATGACATAGGAGAGCAGCGAGCGGAGGGCAAACGCTGCGAATACCACGGCCATCACCGCGAAAAAAGTCCGGTATGCGCTCTGGGGCAGCAGCTCGTACATGCACCAGCGGGAGATGTACGGGAACGCCAGGTCGATCAGGGAGATCAGCAGGGCGCAGGACATGTCCAGAATAAAGAGCTTTTTGTGGGGCGGGAAATAGGAGAGAAAAATCCGAAGGGCGGATTTATTCTGAAAATCGCGGGTTGTCATAGCAGTCTCCTTTTGTCGTGGTATCCAAGTCTTGTTCCAAAATACTACAAAAAAGCGTCCGGCGCAAGAGGGGGAAGCGGAAGATCTTTTCCGGGAAAAGAGCGGACTCCCCGTGTCTCAAGGACACGGGGAGTCCGCTGCGCGGGTTTTATGAATGGATGTGTGCTGCCGATCAGCAGCAGGGTCCGCCGGGGCCGCCGGGTCCGCCGGGGCCGCCACCACAGCCACCCCATCCGCCGCAGCAGCAGATGATGATGATGGCGATGATGATCCAGCAGCAGCAATTTCCACCGAAGAAGCCGTTGTTATTGCACATACCGGAACCTCCTATGAAGTCGTAGACCGACAAGCATCAGTCTCAATCCATAGTATGCGGTCCCGTGAAATGGGTGTCAGCCGATTCTGTTCCCCTTGACCAGGGATTTTGCGGCCGAGGCCTCCGCGGCGGTAAAGACGCCCTTGGAGATCAGGATGCTGCGCAGCGTGCCGCCCTCGGCGGCTGAGGCATCCAGCGCGTAATAGGAGATGTAGACCAGATCCGCCCGAAGAAACGGCGCGGCCTTTAAAGACGAAATTTCGCCGGAGGTCAGAACGCCGCAGTCCACAGACCGGTCCAGCGTGCCGGAGAGGTCGGTGTTGGCGGTGGAGCTGTATCCCAGGGCGCGGAGCACAAACTCCGTATACTGGTAGACATTGACGGTTCTGGCCGGGGCCCAGGCGGTGGCGGTGTATCCGTTGGTGTACCCCTTTTCATAGGCGTAGCCCACGTATTTTGCGGCGTCGCTGCCCGCCGCGAGATCCGAAAACGGCGCGGAGCCGGAGAAGGCCAGTGCCTCGTCCTCCTCGCCCAGTACCCGGAGGAACATGATCAGCGCCTGCAGCCGGGTAGGGGCCAGCTCCAGGTCGTAGCCGCTGCCATAGCCTGTGAAGCTGCCGCGGAAAAGGTGCATGGTCTTGAGCGCCCCGGCCATGGCGTTGTAATCCGGCGCGGAGGAAAGGGCCAGGGCGTAGGGGCCCATATAGCTGAGGACGGCGGTTTTCGAGACGGCGGTAAAGGCGGCGGAGGTGTTTTCGGCGGTTATGCAGCGGTGCCGCGCCGTCAGCGCCGTGCCGCTGGGGACCGTGGTTCCCGCGGTCACGTCCACCACTGCGCCGGAGGCGAATGTCACCTTGACGGAGCCGGCCAGCACCAGGACGTTGAGCCCCGCGGAGCCGGAGAGCACGTCCCCGGACTTGACCCGGAGCTCCGTCCAGGATGAGGCCGTGGTCTCCGCGGCGGCGGTTCCGGACAGCTTGGCCGAGGCGGCGTCCAGAAGGGACTGATCGGAGGCGTCCAGCTTTTCCTCAACCCGGGCGTCCACCTTGCCGGAGAAGACCTGTGTCAGATGCGACAGGGACACCAGGGGATCCGAGGCGTCGCCGCCGGCTGCCACTGCGGTGAGCACCAAGGCGGACAGCAGCAGGAAAAAAAGTGCGGAGAGTCGGATTCTTTTCTTCATTGCGGCTCCTTTCCGGCCGGGGGCGGTCAGCAGTTGAGGATTCGGTAGCTGAGAGTCAGCAGGCTGTCCGCAAAATGAATATTCTCAAACTGCACGCTGGGGCTGGTGCTGGTCAGTTCGATATTGGTGAAGTTCCAAAAGCCCTTCACGCCGAGGCCGATGAGATGGTCGGCAGTTTCCTGGGCGATGGACTGGGGCACCGTGAGCACCACTACATCCACCGGGTGATTGGCAATGAATTCGTCCAGCTCGCCGCTGGAGAGAACCGGAATGCCGTTGACCGTGGTGTTGACCACAGCGGGAGAGACGTCGAAGGCGGCGTCCACGGTAAAGCCGGTCTGGGAGAAGGGGAAATTCAGAAGGAGCGCGTGCCCCAGGTTGCCCACGCCGATCATAATCAAGTGGTGATTGTGATCCACGCCGAGAATGTGACCGATTTCCGCCCGCAGCTCCTCCACGTTGTAGCCGTAGCCCTGCTGGCCGAATTCGCCGAAGCAGCTGAAGTCCTGGCGGATCTGAGAGGCCGTAATATTCAGCTCCTCGCCCAGAGAGTGGGAGGAGATGCGGACGATCCCCCGGTGGTAAAGATCAGTCAGGCGGCGGTAGTAGCGCGGCAGACGGCGAATGACGGCGTCTGAAATGTTTTCTTTTTTCAAAATGATCACTCCTGCTTATTTGAAAAAATCTCGGGTATTACACCATGGATTGCAGCTCATTTACGGTATGGCGGCCGCTCCGCCGGCTGCCCCGCGGGGGTCGGAGCAGAGGACAATCTGTTGCGCGGCGGCGGTGGGCGCCTTGCTGCGAAGGGAGAATTGAAACTTTCCGGCAATTCTACCATATCTTACATTTACTGTATAAATCATTATGGTATGCAGTTTACCGTAAAAAAGGAAACTTGTCAATTTTTTTAACGAACTTTTGAAAAATTTTTTCCAGACGTCTTTACAGATGGGGATTTCCCTGTTATACTAATAAAAGATTTGCGCCCGTAGCTCAGTTGGATAGAGCGTTAGACTCCGACTCTAAAGGCCGCTGGTTCGAATCCAGTCGGGCGTACCACGTCGGAGCGCATTGCGCTCCGCAGCAAAAACCAGTCTTCGGACTGGTTTTTGCTTTGTCCGCTCCATGGCCCCTCCTTTTCAGACGCGACCCGCTGCGCTGGGCCCGCGTCTGAGAGAACGAGGATGTGGAATATCTTTTTCGCCCCGTATATACAAAAGCAACCCCCTGAGACTCAAAGTCTCAGGGGGTTGCTTTTCTGCAAGGTACGCGCAGAAGTACACGCTGATTGATTCCGCCCTCCCCGGGAAGGTTCAGTCCTGGGCCGTGCCTCCGTCCGAAAGCCGCAGCATCCGGTAGCCCACGTTCACGTGGGTCTGGATGAGCTTCTGCCCCAGCGGCACCTCCAGCTTTTTGCGCAGCGTCGCCATATAGACCCGCAGAGACGGCGAGTCGTAGGGCAGGGCGTTCTGCCAGACCTCTTTGATAAAGTAGTTGTGGGTGAGCACCTTGCCCACATTGCGGCTGAGCAGGCACAGCAGCTTGTATTCGATGGGGGAGAGGTGAATTTCCCGACCGTCCACAAAAACGCACCCGCCGGCATAATCAATTTTCAGCGGGCCGTTGGTGAAAACCAACTCCTGCTCCGCCGCGCTGCCCCGCAGGTACTGCAGCCGCCGCAGTGCCACCCGCAGCCGGGCCAGCAGCTCGTCGATGCTGAAGGGCTTGGTGAGGTAGTCGTCCGCGCCGGCGTCCAGGGCGGCGATTTTATCCGAGTCGTCGCTGCGGGAGCTGACGATGATGATGGGCATCTGCGACCAGGTGCGGGTTTTGACGATCACATCCACGCCGTCCATGTCCGGAAGGCCCAGGTCCAGAATCATCAGGTCTGGCTGCTGGGAAACCGAGGTGAGGATGGCAGCCTTGCCGGTCTCCGCGCTCTCGTGCCGGTAGCCCTGGGACTCCAGCGTCAGTGCGATGAGATTGCGCACGGGCTTGTCGTCCTCAACGATCAGCACCAGGGGCTTTGTCATTGAAATCTGCCTCCTCTCGTTTCAGAGAAAATGAAAATACGGCGCCGTGGGGCTTCGCGTCGCCCACCGTGATCTGTCCGCCGTGGGCCTCCACAATGGCCCGGCACAGAGCCAGCCCCAGTCCCAGGCCGCGGCGGTCGTCGCCGCGGAGTTTTTCGCCTGTATAGAACATCTCAAAGACATGGGCCTGCGCCTCCCGGGGGACGCCCAGCCCGTTGTCCGCCACGGAGATCCAGACCAGATCGCCCTCCTCCCGGGCCGACGCCGTGATGACGGAGCCCTCGGGGGTATATTTGATGGCGTTGTTCAGCAGGTTTACCAGCACCTGGTTGATCAGCGGCGCGTCCATCCGGGCGAACAGCAGCTCGCTGCCGGCCTCCACGCGGACAGTCCGCCCGCCGGAGCGCCGGATCACATGGGAGACGGCCTCGTCCAGCACGTCGCCCACCAGCTCCGGGCGCAGGTTGAGCTTCAGCGCGGCGTCGTCCATCCGGGTGATGGACAGCAGGTTTTCCACCAGGCTGATGAGCCAGGTGGAGTCGTCGTAAATGTTCTCGTAGAGAGACTGGCGCTGGGCGTCGCTGAGCACCACAGAGCCGTTCATCAGCATGTCGGCGTTGCCGGAGATGGTGGTCAGCGGTGTGCGCAGGTCGTGGGAGATGGAGCGGAGCAGGTTTGCCCGCAGCTTTTCCTGCTCCGCGGCCACGGCCAGAGACTGCTTGGCCTGCCAGAGCCGGTGCTTTTCCAACGCGGCTCCGCATTCGCCCAGCAGGGCCAGGAGCAGGCTGCGGTCAAACTCGTCGATATTCTCGCCGGGATTCAGCAGCACCCCCACCACCACGCGGACGCGGCCGTGGCCCCGGATGGGAAAATACAGCCCGTCCTCGCCGCGCACCGCAGCCGGAGCGCCGGCCTCGCCTGTCAAAACGCACCGCAGGCCCTCCACCGCCCGGGGGGAGGGGGAATCGTCCGGCGCGTCGGTTACCAGCAGCGGTTTGTCCGGCGCCCCGTCGGTGACCGAGGCCACCAGAATAGGCCGGCCCAGCAGCTTGTGGAGCTGCCGGCCCGTCTCGGAGATGATATCCCCGTCGTTCTCCGCCGTCTGAAGATTCTGGCTGGCGGTGAGCAGCACTTCGGTGCGGTAGGCCTTGCGGGCGTTGGCACGGGCCTGGGTTTTGACCTTTGTGGTCAGGGAACCGGTCAGCATGGCCACCGCCAGCATGACGAAAAAGGTCAGCGGGTAGCTGCTGTCATAGGCCCGGAAGGTGAAACGCGGGTCGGTGAAGAAAAAATTGAACACCAGCACACTGAGCACGGATACGGCGATGCCGTAGGCCGGTCCCTCCGTAAAGTACGCGCACAGCAGCACCGAGAGAATATAGACCGGGATGATGCTGGCCGCGGGAAAGCGCCACTGCCACAGCAGCAGGCCGATTGCGGTGGCCGCGGTCAGAAGGCTCAGGGCAATGAGCGTAAAGCGCACGGAGAGACGGCGCCGGGGCCGCTGCCGCTCCCGGGGCGGGCGGGCCTGATTGTCTGGAATGATAAAGACCTCCAGCGTGGGGACCAGCTGCAGAAGCTGCTGCACGATGTCCGCGCCCCGCAGGCCCCGGCGCCGCTCGGCGGCCGGTCGGCCGATGACGATTTTCTTCACCTGGGCGGCGGTGACATAGAGAGCGATCTGTTCGACGACGGAGCCTCCGCTGACGTTGACCACCCGGGCGCCGCAGGATTTGGCCAGAGCGCTGTTGCGCTCCAGCCGCTTCCGGTCCTCAGGACTGATTCCGTCCATGGGCTCGACATAGAGGGCGGTGAGCTCGGCCTGATAGACCCGGGCCATTTTATCGGCGGCCAGGACCACCTTTTCATTGGACGGCGACGGGGACAGGCAGACGAGGATCTGTTCGGCTGCGGGCGCTTCCATGCGGATTCCTCCTCTTTCCCGGACGGATGAATGAATATTACTCACAATTATAACACCGATATCTCCGGATTGCGAGCACCGCCAGCAAGATTGCCCCGCCGCTCAGCACGCCGGCCGCCGCAGCCAGCGGGCGGGAGAGAGGCACAGGCTCCTCCGCGCCCCGGGAGACGACGCGCAGGGTGTCGGCGTGGAGGTCCAGATCTCCGCCGTGATCCGCGCAGGCGCGATGGTATACGCCCTCCAGGCGCACGGTGTCCCCCCGCACGCCGTACCGTCCGTACAGACTGATTTTTTCGGCCTGATCGGCCCGCACCCAGCAGCCGATGGCGTTTTCGCCGTCGGACACGTTGATCCAGGCATGGTCGCCCCGGGGGAGTATTTCTCCGATGGCCTCCCCCTCAAAGGAGACCGTCTTGCCGTCCCACCGGGCGGCGTCCTCAATGAGATCGGCGGAGCCGACCTCCGCCGCCGCGGCGCGCGCCGGAAGGCACGCCAGCGGCAGGACCAGCAGCAGAATTACCAGTATTTTTGACTGCATGACCGTTTCACCTTTCTCAGACCATAGGCGATCAGCGCCAGCACGGACATGAACTCCAGCCGGGCGAGCCACATGATGATAATGTATGTCACCTTTAAAAACGCGGGCATCGACGCCGCGGTAATGCCGATGGAGAGCCCGACGTTTCCGGTGGCCGAGGCGGATTCAAACGCCGCCATTGCCAGCGGATACCCGGCCAGCATTCCCGCCAGCGTCCCGATGGAAAAGGTGATGATATAGGCCGTAACGATGACGAAGGCACTGCGCACCGCCTTGTCGGTGAGGATGATGTCCCGGATGTGGTGGATCCGCTGTTCCCGGCGCCGGGAGTCCGGCTGGAGCATCTGACGGATCTCCGCCTGGAAGGTTTTGAAGATGATGCCCGTGCGGATTCCCTTGAAGCCGCCGGCCGTGGAGCAGGCGCTGCCGCCGAAAAGCATGGCCAGGGTAATGGCAAACAGCGCGATGTCGCCCCACTCGTAGTAGAACTGTTTGGCGTAGATGCTCATAAAGCCCGTGGTGGTGTGGCCGGAGATGAGCTGATAAAAGCCCTTGCGGAACAGCGCCATCACATTGGGATAGACGTGGGCGCGCATCAGCCCCAGCGCCGTGAGACTGGCTGTCAGCGTCAGCGTGACGGTGAAGGTCACCGTTTCGATATTGCGCACAAGCTCCTTGCGGTTGCCGCTGAGCACGGCGTGGTGAAGCGCAAAGTTAAAAGAGCCGATGACGAAGAAAACCACGGTGACCAGTTCAAAAAGGGCGCTGTGGTAGTAGAGCACATTCTGGCTCATGGGCCCGAAGCCGCCGGTGCTCCATGCGGACATGTAGATCCATATCCCGTGCAGAATGGCGCGGCCGCCCCGCATACCCGCGGCAAAGGCGGCGAGGCTCATCACCACGGAGCCGATGAGAAGGTAGAACATGCTGATGCTCCAGATGCGCTTGGACGTACTGACCGCGTTGGGCATGAGCTTTTCGTCCTTCGCCTCGCCCACGTACATGGTGTAGGCTCCGCCGGCGTCCTTGGCCAGGAATGTCAGCGCCAGGACGATCATGCCCTGGCCGCCCAGAAACGTCAGCAGGTGGCGCCACATGTTGACGCCGTTGGAGAGGTGGTCCATATTCTGCACCAGGGTGAGGCCTGTAGTGGTGAGTCCGCTCATCACGTCGAAGCAGGAGTCCAGATAGCTGAGATAGTTTCCGCACAGCCGGTAGGGAATGGCGCACAGCAGCATTCCCAGCCCCCAGGCGCCGGCGGAGACGGAGAGCCCCACGCCGAAGGAGAGCTTCTCCCGCCGGCGGGAAAATCCCAGCATCATCATGGAGAGGCCCAGAATCAGGGCGATGGACGCCGTGCACAAAAAGACCATCAGAATATTCCATTCCCGATAGACCAGCGACGTCAGCGCCGGAATCAGCTGCAGGGCGCCCAGTGTCATCGCCACCAGGCCCAGATAATAGGATACGGGATACAGTGCTCCCGTCAGTTCGTTTTTTCGCATAGCGTTACACCAGTCCCAGAATGGCGGTAATGGCCAGGCCGGCCAGAATCATGCCGCAGGCAGTCAGGAGCTCGCTGGCTGCGCCGCGGAACAGAGTAAGGATACGATGCTGCATGGTAAATTTCCTCCTTTATTCCCGCGTGAACGCGTCGCAGACCTCGGCCAACTGTTCCGCGCCGCCCATGGCCACCACATAGTCGCCGGGTTCCAGCGTGGTTTCGCCGTTGGGGATAATAGCCTCCGACCCGCGGAGCACCGAGACGATGATGAGCCCCTGGGGGAGCCCCAGCTCCGCCAGACGTCTGCCGCGCAGGGGCGAGCCGGCGCTCACCAGCGCCTCCCGGATGCGCACGCCGCCGGTGCGGGCCTTAAAGAGGAGGTTGACCTCGCTCCAGTCCAGCTCCTGGTTGATGATTCCCGCGATGCGGTCGGTGCTGCTGACCACGCTGTCCACGCCCAGCTTTTCAAAGACCCGGATGTTCTTGGGGTTGTTGACCCGGGCGATGGTCATCTTCACGCCGAAGCAGCTTTTGGCCAGCTGGCAGGCGGCCAGATTATTCTGATCCCGGCCGGTGACGGCGATGAGTGTTTCGGCGCGGAGAATGCCCGCCTCCTCGAGGATGTGCATGACCGTGCCGTCGCCGCAGGTAAATTCTATGTATTTGGAGTTGAGCTCCCGGACGATCCGCTGGCAGCGGACGGGGTCGGATTCCACCACCATGATGGAGTGGTGCTCGGCCGCCAGGGTTTTGGCCAGGTAGTAGCCCACCTTGCCGCCGCCGATAATCATGATTCTCATGCTTTTTTTCCTCCCGGAATAAGCTTTGCAAAGACGCTGTCCGCCACCAGGTCGGTGGGGCACACAAAGTCGATGCCGAAGGAGTCGAATACCTGCTTCCGCCGGGAGTCGTACGCCCGGGTAATCACCTGGGGCACCCGGTAGAGCTGGCGGGCGATCTGCGCCGCCATCAGGTTGGTGTTGTCGTCCGGCGTCACCGCGATTACCGCGTCCGCCTGCTCGATTCCCGCCTGACGCAGCACATCCTCGTCGATGGGCAGGCCGGTGACGGCGGCACAGTTGCAGCCGCTGCCCAGCCGCTCCAGGTTTTCGTCGCTGGGATCGATCACCGCCACGTTGTGCCCCTCCATGGAAAGGCGCGCAGCCAGCGCCGAACCCACCCGGCCGCAGCCGGCAATAATGATGTACATGTGCTCACCACTCCTTCACTGTCGCTTTTTGGCACTCGGATTCCTGATAGACCGGCTCCGCGGTCCGGTACAGACTGCCGAAGCAGTCCAGATTGCAGAGGGCCGGACGGTATGTCGGATTCAGCGCGCAGGCGGCGCGGAAATGGCACATGGCGTCAGGATGGCGGCCCTCCTGCTCCAGCAGCAGCCCCATCAGGTTGTGCGGCTCCGCGGCGTGGGGGTGTTCAAACATGGCAGTGGCCACGACGGCCTCGCACTCCGCATACCGCCGCTGTTCGATCAGATTTCGGACATCGGCAATCGTATTTGTAAATTCACTTTCCATGAGACGGCCTCCTTTGGCTTCTTACGGGGGCTATCTTAACGGAGCTGATGTAAAAGTGCCGTTGGAATTTCAACCGCAATATTAATGTCGCGTTAAAGTCCGCTGCCCGCCGCGGCCATTCCGGGGCGCCGCAGCGCGCGGGGACGCAAAAAAGGCACGGCCGGAGCCGTGCGCTGAAGGCCGCTGCACCCGCTGCGTACGCGGCCGCAGACAAAAAGAAACCCGACAGAATTTCTTCTGTCGGGTTTTGGTGGAGACAAGGAGGATCGAACTCCTGACCTCATGACTGCCAGTCATGCGCTCTCCCAGCTGAGCTATGCCCCCAGGTCCGGAACGATGGTCATTGTAGCATACCGGAAGGAAGGATGTCAAGGGGTTTTCTCTTTTTCTTCGCTTTTTTTGCCCGGGCGATCCCGGACGCCGGCGATCTCAAATCCTTCTTCACACCGTTGGAAAAGTGTGGTATAATCATTGTGAAACAGCAGTTATATCTGCGCTTTGGCGCATCACAATCGTCTCCCGCCCTGCCCCCTGCGGGGCGGTCGGCGGGGCTGACGGCATGCCATCGTGCAATGAGCGGAAAGGAGTCTTCCCCTTGGTCATTCATGAATCTGCCGAAAATTACCTGGAATCCATTCTGATTCTTCAGGAACGGCTGGGGCAGGTGCGCTCCATTGACATCGTCAATGAGATGAACTGCTCCAAGCCAAGCGTCAGTATCGCCATGAAAAAGCTGCGGGAAAACGGCTACATTCAGATGGGCCCCGACGGCCATATTACGCTGAACGACAGCGGCATGAAAATTGCCGCGCGGATTTACGGCCGCCACAAGACCATTACGCGGCTTTTCACGCTCCTGGGTGTGGCGCCGTCCATTGCGGAGGTGGACGCCTGCAAGGTGGAGCACGACCTGAATGAGGAAACGTTCCGGAGAATTGAGGAATTTGTCAAACGGGAAGACCAAAATGCCGGGAAATGAGCCGGCGGCACATTCGGAAAAAAACCCTCGGACCCGCGGCGCCTCTGCCGCGCGGCTTCGGGGAAGCCTCCCCATCGGATTTGATCGCCGAGGGGAGGCTGTTTTTCTGCCTCATCGCGCCCCGGCGGGGACTTTTTCCCGCCGTCTTAAGAAATTCTTAAGAAGCTGCCCTGTTTATTCTTAAAGATTCCGCGCCCTATAATAAAACCTGCGAGGAGGAGTTTGATGTACAACATTCTGATCTGCGACGACGAACGGGATATTGTCAACGCCCTGAAGATCTATCTCACCAATCCGGAGTATGCGCTCTGGGAGGCCCATACCGGACGGGAGGCGCTGGACGTCATGGCCCGCCAGGAGATTCAGCTTGTCCTGATGGACATTATGATGCCGGAGCTGGACGGGATTTCCGCCATGGTGAAAATCCGGGAGCGGAGCAACGTGCCGGTGATTCTCCTGACAGCCAAGGGCGAGGACAGCGACAAGATCCTGGGCTTGAACGTGGGCGCCGACGATTACATCACCAAACCCTTCAATCCCGTGGAGGTGGCGGCCCGGGTCCGCTCCCAGCTCCGGCGGTACCTGCTGCTGGGCGGCGGGGCGGTGAAGCCCCAGACGCTGCGCATCGGCGGCATCGAGCTGGATGACCGGAGCAAGACCGTCTCCCTGGACGGGGAGAGCGCGGTGCTGACGCCCAAGGAGTACGAGATTCTGAAGCTGCTGATGGAGAATCCGGAGCAGGTGTTCTCCCCCAAGGAGATTTACCGGCGGGTCTGGAACGACGCCCCCTGCGGCGGCGAGAACACGGTGGCGGTGCACATCCGCCATCTGCGGGAAAAGCTGGAGATCAACCCGGCGGAACCGCGGTATTTGAAGATCGTCTGGGGGCAGGGCTATAAGATGGAGAGAGGCGGCGGGCAATGAAAAAGAGACTGAAGCAGATGACCGGCAGCATGGCGGCCAAGGCGGCGGCCTGGTTTTTACTGACGGTCATGGCTGTGCTGACGGCCGCCAGTGTGGCCGGCGCCATCCTGCTGTTCCGCTGCGATTTCTATACGCAGGGCCGGGATCAGATCAAGCAGAGCGCCTTTGAGAGCATGGGAACCGGGGACGCCTTTGACCTGCTCACCGATTACCTGGACAACGGGGCGGAGGCCGCGGAGGATTTCTGCGTGGGCAAAAACTTTACGGCGGTGATTCTGCGGGAGGACGGCACCCGGCTGTGGGCCTCTCCGGCAGACGATGCGGCACGCAGCACATGGAGTGTGAGCGTTCCCTGCGGCGAGAAGGACAACAACTCCCTGCCGGAGGCGGAGCGGCAGACCTACACCGTGGAGCTGACCATCGACGGCCGTTTTCCGCAAACGGACGCCTATGCCCTGGCAAACCGGGCCATCAACGCCGCCTACGCCCTGCGCTACTGGGTTTATGTGATCGGCGCGGCGTCCCTGGCTCTGGGCATCGGCTGCTTTGTCTTTCTCCTGTGCGCCGCGGGGCACCGCGCCGGCCGGGAGGAGATCGCGGCCCTGCCCCCTGCGCGGATGCCGCTGGATCTGCTGGCGCTGCTGGTTTTCCTGGCGGCGGTTTGGGCGCTCTCCTTTTTCCTTGATGAGATCTGGTACGGAGGCACGGCTGCCGCGATGCTCTGGTCCTCAGCCCTGTATGTCATGGGAGTGGCCGCCGGGACGTGGTTTTGCACAAATCTGGCCGTCCGCGCCAAGCTGGGCGGCATGTGGAAAAATACCCTCGTCTACCGCGTCGCCAAGCCAGCGGGCCAGGGGCTTACGTCCGTCTTCCGGAATCTGCCGCTGCTGTGGAAGACGGTGACTTTCCTGCTTCTGCTCACGCTGGCGGAGGGGATTGTGCTGGGAGCCATCAGCTGGACCGGCGATCTGATTCCCTTCTGGCTGCTGGAAAAGCTGGCGCTGAGCGCGCTGGTGCTCTATCTGGCCCTGGCGCTGCGGAAGCTGGAAAAGGGCGCTCAGGCGCTGGCGGCGGGCGATCTTGCCTACCAGGTGGATACCCGGCGAATGTGGGGGGACTTCAGACGTCACGGGGAGAACCTCAACAGCATCGCCGGCGGCATGACCCGGGCGGTGGAGGAGCGTCTCAAAAGTGAGCGGCTGAAAACCGAGCTCATTACCAACGTCTCCCACGACATCAAAACGCCCCTGACCTCCATCATCAATTACGCCGATCTCATCGGCAAAGAGCCCACGGACAATCCCGCCATCACGGAGTACGCCGAGGTGCTCCACCGCCAGTCCGAGCGCCTGAAAAAGCTCATCGAGGACTTGGTTGAGGCGTCCAAGGCATCCACCGGCAATGTGGAGGTGCATGCGGCTCCCTGTGAAATCGGCGTGCTGCTCACCCAGGCCGCCGGGGAGTACGAGCAGCGGCTGAAGGAGAAAAATCTGGAGCTCATCACACGGCAGCCGGACGGGCCTGTTCGGATTTCGGCGGACGGGCGGCACCTGTGGCGCGTTTTTGACAATCTGATGAACAATATCTGCAAATACGCCCTGGGCGGCACCCGTGTGTATTTCAGCGCGGAGGAGGAGAACGGGGAGGCGCTGATCGCCTTTAAAAATATCTCCCGCTATCCCCTGGATCTCTCCGCGGATGAACTTCGGGAGCGCTTTGTCCGGGGCGACCGGTCCCGAAATACCGAGGGCAGCGGCCTGGGGCTCTCCATTGCACAGAGCCTGACGGAGCTGCAGGGGGGAAAGCTGGAGCTCAGCGTGGACGGCGATCTCTTTAAGGCGGTGCTGCGTTTTCCGCTGCTGGAGGAGGGAGGAGCCGCCCGGACGGCGCCGTCCGCCCAGCCCCGGCCCGAGACCTTGCCCCGGGAAAAATCCCCTGTCCGGTGGGGGAAACTGCCCGCCCTGAAAAAGGGAAGAAAATTTTTCAGAAAGCCTTGACAGGTGGCTGAAAGCTGACTATACTGCATTGTGTTAATACAACAGTATATTAATACACTGATACAAAGGAAAACCGACACAAAGGAGCGCCCTATGAAAAATATTCTCCAGGGGATTGAGCGGACGGTTCTTCGCTTTCCGGACCGCGCCGCCGTGGCGGACGGAGAGACGGAGCTCAGCTATCTGGAACTGCTGATCCTGGCAAAGAGGATCGGCTCGCACCTGGCCGGGACCTGCGGTCGGGGACGGCCGGCGGCGATTTATCTGGACAAGACGCCGGCGTGCGCCGCCGCCATGCTGGGTACGGCGTACAGCGGGAACTTTTACACCGTGCTGGATACCGGGATGCCTCTCGAGCGGATCGGGCGGATATTCGAGACGCTGCGGCCTGCCGCCGTCCTGACGGATCGGGCGCACCTGGAGCGCGCCCGGGCGTTTTGTCCGGAGGAAAAGCTGGTGATGCTGGAGGACGCGGGGCGTACGCCCGTCTGCCAGCCGCTGCTGGATGAGATCCGCGCCGGAATGACGGCGGAGGATCCCCTGTACGTGCTCTATACCTCCGGTTCCACCGGGCGGCCCAAGGGCGTGGTGGTGAGCCACCGGGCGGCGCTGGCCTATACCCGCTGGGCCGCTGACACGTTTGGCGTGGACGAGACCACCGTGTTCGGCAGCCAGACGCCGTTTTATTTCAGCATGTCGGTCACCGATCTCTATACCGCGCTGCAGACGGGAGCCCGGCTGCAGATCATTCCTCCGGCGCTGTTCTCGTTTCCGCTGCCGCTGATCGAGTATCTCAACCGCTGGCGGGTCAACACCCTCTACTGGGTGCCCTCCGCTCTGGGCGTCATGGCCTCGTGGGATGCGTTTTCCTACGAAAAGCCCCGGTTTGTCCGGAAGGTCCTTTTCGCGGGGGAGCGGATGCCGGCCAAAACGCTGGCCTACTGGCGGCGGTTTGTGCCGGACGCGCTGTACGCGGATCTGTTCGGCCCTACGGAGACCACGGATATCTGTACCTATTACATCGTGGACCGGACGTTCGCGGATGACGAGGATCTCCCCATCGGCAGGCCCTGCGACAACTGCCGGGCGCTTATCCTGGACGAGGAGGGAAACGAGGCCGACCGGGGCGAGCTGTACATCGGCGGGCCGTTTCTCGCCAGCGGCTACTATAACGACCCGGAGAAAACCGCCGCGGCCTTTGTCCGCAATCCGCTGAATTCCGCGTGGCCGGAGCCGCTTTACCGCACCGGCGATCTGGTGGCCCGGGGGGAGAACGGGGAGCTTGTCTATCTGGGGCGGAAGGATCATCAGATCAAGCACCTGGGCTACCGCATCGAGCTGGGTGAGATTGAGGCAGCCGCCGGCGGGGCGGAGGGCGTGGACGTCTGCGCCTGCGTGTACGATGAGACGGCGGACGCCCTGACCCTCTTTTATCAGGGCCGGGCGTCGGCGGAGAGCCTGACGGCCCGCCTGCGGGAGCGGCTCCCCGCCTACATGCTGCCGGCCCGCGCCGTCCGGCTGAGCTCCATGCCCCACAACGCCAGCGGAAAGATCGACCGGCGTGAGCTGGAGACCCGGGCCGCCGTGCTGCTGGGAAAACAAAAAGAGGGGGTGGCCTGCTGATGGAACATCTGGAGGAAGTGATCCGGGTTTTGGAGGAAGTCAAGCCCGGGGTGGATTACCGCAGGGAGGACAACCTGTTTGCGGGACACATCCTGGCGTCGCTGGAGATTATGATGCTGGTTTCCGAGCTGAACGACGAGTTCGGGATCACCGTCACGCTGCCGTATATCAAGCCGGAGAATTTCCGCTCCGCGCAGACGATCTGCGATATGGTGGAGACAATCCTGAAAGAGGAGTAACCGGTTATGCAGTACAATTCGTGGCTGTATCTGCTGGCCTTTCTGGGCGTCACGGTTCTGTGCTACTATCTGGCGCCCCTGCGGCTCCGGTGGACGGTGCTGCTGGGCGCCAGTGCGGTATTCTACTGGATTTCCTGCGGGTGGCTTTTGTGCGTGCTGCCGCTGACGGCGCTGGGCGTCTACCTGCTGGCGCTGCGCATGGAGCGCGTAAAGGAGAGCGGCCGGGCGGCCGCAGCGGCGCTCCCCCGGGAGGAGCGGCGCCTCCTTCGGGAGCGGACGCAGCGGCAGACAGGGCGGCTGCTGGCCCTGACGGCCGCCGGGGCCTTCGGCGTCCTCTTTTTCACCAAGTATTTTAATTTCGCCGCAGTCAACCTCAACGCGCTTCTCGCGGCGCTCCGCGTCCCGGCCCGGATTCCCGGGCTGCACCTGCTGATGCCGCTGGGCATTTCTTTTTATACCCTCTCCGCCGTCAGCTATGCGGCCGACGTGGCCCACGGCGTCTGCCCGGCCCAGCGGAATTACGGAAAGCTGCTGGCGTTCCTGCTGTTCTTTCCGGTGATCACGGAGGGGCCCGTCTCCCGTTACGGCCAGCTGGCCCCCCAGATTTCCCGGGGGAACCGCTTCGACTGCCGCACCTTCGCCTTTGGCGTTCAGCTCATTCTCTGGGGCCTTTTCCAAAAGGTCGTCCTGGCGGATCGGCTGGACCGGTATGTGGGCAATATCTTTGATCATTACCGCAGCTACAGCGGCATTGTGACGGCGCTGACCGCGGTGCTCTACACCTTTCAGATCTACATGGATTTTTCCGGCTGCGTGGACATCGCCCGGGGCAGCGCGGAGCTGTTCGGAATCCACCTGGCCGAGAATTTCCGCCGGCCGTTTTTCGCCAACTCCGTCAATGATTTCTGGCGGCGCTGGCACATCACCCTGGGTGCCTGGCTGCGGGACTATATCTTCTATCCCCTCTCCATGAGCCGCGGGTTTCAGCGTCTGAGCCGGTGGTCCCGGAAGTACCTGGGAGCCTATTACGCCGCCGCCGTGCCGGCCCTGTTTGCGCTGCTGGCTGTCTGGCTGGGGAACGGAATCTGGCACGGAGCGGCCTGGAAATACATTGTTTACGGCCTTTACTACTACGCCATTACCGCGCTGGGCATGCTGCTGGAACCGGTGTTTCTCCGGCTGCTGCCGGCCCTGGGGCTGAGCCGGGAGCAGAGAGGCTACCGGATTTTCCAGATCCTCCGGACCTTTGTGCTGGTGAATGTCGGCATGGTGATCTTCCGGGCGGACAGCCTGCCGGCGGCGGCCTTTATGCTCCGCTCCGTGTTCCGCCCCTACCGGGGAGGAAGCCTGGCGGGCGTTCTGGCCGCCCAGGGCCTGCCTCTGGGGCAGGCCGCCATCGCCGCGGCCGGCGCGGCTGTCGTCTTTGCCGTGAGCCTGCTCCGGGAGCGGGGCGTCTGCCTGCGGGAGGCCGTCGCCCGCCGTCCCATTCCCGTGCGCTGGGCAGTTTATTTTGCCGCCCTGCTGGCGGTACTGATCGCCGGCGCCTACGGGCCGGGCTTCGGCTCCGTGGATTTTATCTATGCCCAATTTTAAAAAGGAGGAAAAAGAGCATGAACAAGCGCTCTGCCCGGGGACGGGCCGCCCTCCGACTTACTGCCTTTTTCCTCCTGGGGGCGCTGCTGCTGGAAGGGTTTTCGCTGCTCTCCCGGGAGATGGGGCGGGACCGTGCGGCGCTGCGCAACTATTCCACCACCAGCTTTTTTGCCGAGCCCCGGGATACCATCGACGTGCTGGCCATCGGCACCAGCAGCGTCTATTCCTCCGTGGCGCCCATGGAGTGGTGGAACCGGTACGGGTTTACCGGCTATACCTGGGGAGAGCCCTCTCAGCGGATCTTCGAGACGTATGAGTACCTGAAGAAAATTTATCGGACCCAGAGGCCGGCGGTGGTTTTTCTGGAGGTCGGCGCCCTCTACCGGGATACCACCCGGGCGCAGGTGCTGGACAGCCTGGTGAAATCCCGGCTGGAGCAGGCCGTGCCGCTCATCGCCTATCACCGGAATCTGGATCCCCGGAAGCTGCGCAATCTGGGCGCACCGCGCCATTCCGTCACCAAGGGCTTCTTTCCCCGGGCCGGAACCGTGCAGTCCGACAGTCTCAGCGATTATATGAAGGCCGAGAAATCGACCGTTCCCATGGATCCGCTTTGCAGCGGCGAGCTGCGCCGCTGCGTCCGGCTGTGCCATCGGCACGGCTCCCAGGTGGTGCTGCTGTCCGTCCCGGACCGTTCCAGCTGGAACGGCTCCCGGCACGATGCCGTTGAAAGACTGGCCGAGGCCTGGGGCGTGCCCTACCTGGATCTGAACCTGGAGCTGCGGGAGGAGATCAACTGGAGAACAGATACAGTGGACGGCGGGATTCATCTCAACTGCGCCGGCGCCGGAAAGGTGACGGCATATCTGGGCAGCTATCTTTCGTCCCGGTATCGCCTGCCCGACCACCGGGGCGACGCCGCGTACAGCGCGTGGAACCGGGACTGGAAGAAGTTTTCCGGCGTGCTGAGCGCGGCGGAGCGGCCCGTGTCCAGCGCCGCCTGATTTCCGCATTTTCCGGGCCGTCGCGCCCGCCTGCGCCCTCCGGCCCGGCCGGAGGGCGTTTTGCGCCGCCGGCGGTGTGCCGTTTCACGGGAATCCCCGGAGAGGACTGTGCGTGCGTACACTGCCGCTCCGCCTTTTTGCGTCGTGTGAATATTGAGAACCCCGGGGAGCGGATGGTATACTGGGCGCAGAGAGCCGGCGGACGGGATCCGGCCGCCGGCAGGATGCGTCAAAGTACAAACGAAGGGTTGGGTGAAGTCGCGATGAGCAGACAGGTGACAATCGGACTCGTACAGATGGAGAGCGTGCTCCGGGACAAGCAGGCGAATCTCAGCAAGGCGGCGGGGTATCTGGATGAGGCCGCCGCCAAAGGCGCGGATCTGGTGTGCTTCCCGGAGATGTTCTTCTGCGGATACAGCCCCAGCATGACCGGGAGCGATTATCTGGCCATGGCGGAGGAGCCGGAGGGCGAAACCTTCCGCTTTTTAAGCGCCTACGCCAGGCGGCACCGGATGTATGTCGTCGCACCCATTGCCGCCGTCTGTTCGGCTCCGGGTGTGATCTACAACTGCGCGCTGGTGATCGACCGGCAGGGCGCGCTGATGGGAACCTACTGCAAAACGCACCTCTGGGCCGGGGAGGCGCGCACCATGCGGGCGGGTTCGGAGTACCCCGTTTTTCACATGGATTTCGGCACCGTGGGCGTTATGATCTGCTACGACGGGGGCTTCCCCGAGGTGTCCCGCATTCTGGCGCTGAACGGCGCGGAGCTGATTCTCTGTCCCAGCGCCTTCCCCATTCAGGACAAGGACATGTGGGACACCTACTTCGGCTCCCGGGCGCTGGAAAACTGCTGCTTCACCGCCGCGCTCAACTGCGTGGGCCGCGAGGAGGGCTGCCGGATGTTCGGAAACAACAAGGTGTTCAATCCCCGGGGCCATCTTCTGGCGGAGGCGCCGGTGGACGAGGAGGCGCTGCTGCTGTGTACCTTTGATCTGGATGAGGCGGCCTACCACCGCCAAAACGGCGTCTACTATCTGAAAGACCGCCGTCCGGACACGTACGGAGCGCTGCTCCGGCCGGACTATCCCCTGGGAAAATAAAGCGTCTGCGCCCTCCGGCCCGGCCGGAGGGCGTTTTTTCGGCGGCCGGATGGCCGCAGCCGGGGAAATCCGCGCCCGCCCGCCGCGATCCGGAGATGACAAACGGAGAAAAAGGTGATAAACTGATCCGGATCAAAGCCGTTTCCGGCGCCGGGGTATTCGGCGTCCGGGCCGGAACGTTTTATGGAAAGCGGGGAACATGAATTTGGAGGACTATTTCAGCGTCTGCCTGCCGCCCGACGCACTGCAGTCCATCAGCAGCATCGGTCTGGCCCATCTGGGGGACGCGGTCTATGAGCTGCTGGTGCGGACATGGCTGTGCGCCCACGGAAAGGCCACCGGCCGGGGCCTGCATCAGGCGACGATCCGGCTGGTCTGCGCCGAGAGCCAGGCCCGGCGGGCCCGGGCGGTGGAGGCCCTTTTATCGGAGCAGGAGGCGGATGTGTTCCGCCGGGGCCGCAACGCTCAGGTACACACCGTCCCCACCCACGCCAGCCGGGCGCAGTACGCCGAGGCCACGGCGTTGGAGGCGCTGCTGGGCTGGCTGTATCTCCAGGGCCGGCGGGAGCGGATCAATGAACTGTTTGCAAAAATGATGGAAGTCGAGGGGTAAAATATGCCATTGGATGCGGTTTGCCTTCAGGCGGAGGCGGAGGAGCTTCGGGCGCGGGTGCTGGACGTGCGGATCGACAAGGTGCAGCAGCCCGCCCGGGATCAGGTGATCCTGCTGCTGCGCGGCAACCTGCGGCTGCTGTTGAACGCGGGAGTGGGCTCCTCCCGGATTCAGCTGACGGAGCAGCTCCGGGACAATCCGGCGGAGCCGCCCATGTTCTGCATGCTGCTGCGCAAGCATCTGGTGGGCGGCCGGATTACGGCGCTGGAGCAGCCTGCGCTGGAGCGCCTGGTGGAGCTGCAGATCGATATGACCGACGAGTTCGGCCGGCAGAACCGGCGCTGGCTGGTGCTGGAGACCATGGGCCGGAACGCCAATCTCATCCTGCTGGACGAGCAGCGGCGGATTTTGGAGTGCATGCGCCGGGTGGACGCGGAGATGTCCCCGCAGCGCCAGGTGCTCCCGGGCCTTTTCTATGAGCGGCCGCCGTCCCACGGACGGACGCTTTTTACCGACGCCGGGGAGGAGGACTTCCGGGCGCGGCTGAGCGCCGCCAATCCGGAGCGGCAGCTGGACGCCTTTTTGCTGGAACAGTATTTCGGCCTCTCGCCGCTGATCGCCCGGGAGCTGGCCTTCCGGACGACAGGCGCGACGGACGCGCGGATCTGCCAGCTGAACGGCCCGGGCACGGAGCGGTTCTGGACGGAGGTTCGCGCCCTGCAGGAGCGGATCGAAGGCCGGCAGTTTACGCCGGTGTGCCTGATGCGGGACGGAAAACCTCTGGATTTTTCCTACATGCCCATCCGGCAGTACGGCCCGGCGGCGGAGCAGGTCTCCTACGGCAGCTTCTCCGCCCTGATGGACGACTTTTTTGTGACCCGGGAGCGGCAGGAGCGGATGCGCCAGCGGGGCGCGGATCTTTTGAAAACCGCCTCCGCCGCCCGGGACCGGCTGCGGCGCAAGCTGGCGGCCCAGGAGAAGGACTACGCCGCCACCCAGGATCGGGACCAGCTGCGGCTGTGCGGAGATCTGATTACGGCGAACCTCTACCGCATGAAGCGGGGGCCCGCCGCCTTTACCACGGAGAATTTCTACGCCGAGGGCGGGGATGCCGTCACGATTCCTCTGGATCCGCTGCTGACGCCCCAGCAGAACGCCGCCAAATACTACAAGCGGTACACCAAGGCTCGGACGGCGGAAAAGCATTTGCGGGAGCAGATGGAGATCGCCCGGGGAGAGCTCACTTATCTGGAAAGCGTGCTGGAGGAGATTCAGGAGGCGGAGACGGAGCAGGATTTCCAGGACATCCGCACCGAACTGCGGGACGCGGGGTATCTGCGCCTCCGGTCGGAGAAAAAAGAGATGAAGCGGACGTCCAAGCCCCGGGAATTCCGCACCGCCGGCGGACTACGGGTACTGGTGGGCCGCAACAACCGCCAAAACGACCAGCTCACCGTGAAAAGCGCCGACCGGCGGGATCTCTGGCTCCACACCCAGAAGATCCACGGCTCCCACGTCATTCTCTGCACCGGCGGGGCGGAGCCGTCGCCGGAGGATCTGGAGGAGGCGGCCATGCTGGCAGCCTATTATTCCCAGGCCCGTGAGAGCGGAAACGTGCCGGTGGACTGGACGCCGGTCAAAAACGTGAAGAAGCCCGCCGGCGCGCGGCCCGGAATGGTGATCTACACCACATACCGCACCGTCCGCGTCACGCCGGACAGTGCCGCCGTAAACCGCATGCGGGTAAAATGAAATCCAAATCCATCCGCCCCGGGCGCCGCCCGGGGCTAAAAGGAGATGCTTTATGTCAACCTTGTTGATTCGAAATCTCAAAACCGTCGTCACCTGCGACGACGCGGACACGGTGCTGAACGGCGTCGATCTCTACGCGGAGGGCGGCGTGGTGCGGGCCATGGGACCGGAGCTCCGCTGCGCGGCGGATACCGTGCTGGACGGGACGCACTGCATCGCCTATCCCGGCCTGGTCAACACCCACCACCATCTCTATCAGACGTTTTCCCGGAATCTGCCCCAGGTGCAGAACCTGGAGCTGTTCGACTGGCTCACCGCCCTCTATGAGATCTGGAAGGGGCTGGATGAGGAAACCGTCCGGCTCAGCACGCTGACGGGCTGCGGAGAGCTGCTCAAGCACGGCTGCACCACCTGTTTTGACCATCACTACGTCTTTCCCCGGGGCGCGGGAGATCTGCTGGGGGCGCAGTTTGCCGCGGCGGAGGAGCTGGGCATCCGGTTTTACGCCTCCCGGGGGAGCATGGATCTGAGCAAAAAGGACGGCGGCCTGCCGCCGGACAGCGTGGTGCAGACGGTGGATGAGATCTTGGCGGATTCCGTCCGGGCCATCGAGGCGTATCACGATCCGTCCTTCGGCTCCATGCGCCGGGTGGCGCTGGCGCCCTGCTCGCCCTTCTCCGTGTCGGCGGAGCTGCTGCGCCAAAGCGCGCTGCTGGCCCGGCAGTACGGCGTGCGCCTCCACACCCATGTGGCGGAGACAAAGGACGAGGAGCGTTTCACACAGGAGCGCTGCGGCATGCGGCCCCTGGAATATATGGCCTCCCTGGGCTGGACAGGAAGCGACGTCTGGTACGCCCACGGCATTCACTTTAACGACCAGGAGCTCCGGGAGCTGGCCCGTACCGGCACCGGCATCGCCCACTGTCCCATCTCCAACATGAAGCTCTCCTCCGGCGTGGCCCGGGTGCCGGAGATGCTGAAGCTGGGCGTGCCGGTGGGACTGGCGGTGGACGGCTCCGCCTCCAACGACGGCTCGTCCCTGATGGAGGAGCTGCGGGTGTGCTATCTGCTCCACCGCCTGACCTCCAGTGCCGCGGCCCCTTCCGGCTACGATGTTTTGAAGCTGGCCACCCGGGGCAGCGCCCGGCTGCTGGGCCGGGACGACATCGGCCGGCTGGCTGTGGGAAAGTGTGCGGATCTCTTTTTGGTGGACTCCCGCCGGCTGGAGCTGACGGGTGCGCTGTACGATCCCAAATCGGTGCTGGGCACCGTGGGCCTGCGGGGCCCGGTGGACACGACGGTGGTCAACGGCCGGGTCGTGGTGCAGGAAGGCCGTCTGGTGACGGTGGACGAGGAGCGCCTGGCGGAGCAGGCCGGCCGGGCCTGCGGAGCCTATCTGGCCAGGGCCTGAGCATCCGCGGAGCAGAAACGAAAGGGGAGCCATATGGGCCGTTTTGAAATTGTGGTGGGGGATATTACCGCCTCGGATGCGGAGGCGATCGTCAATGCCGCCAATGAATCCCTGCTGGGCGGCGGAGGCGTGGACGGCGCCATCCACCGTGCGGCGGGTCCGGAGCTGCTGGAGGAATGTCGGAAGCTCCGCGGCTGCCCCACGGGGCAGGCCAGGCTGACAGGCGGGTACCGGCTGCGGGCGAAGTACGTCATCCACACCGTGGGGCCCGTCTACCGGGACGGCGCCCACGGGGAGGCGGCGGCGCTGGCCTCCTGTTACCGCGCCAGCCTGGAGACGGCGGAGGCCCGGGGAATCCGGGAGGTGGATTTTCCCTCCATTTCCACCGGCGTTTTTCACTACCCTGTGGCCCAGGCCGCCGCGGTGGCGGAAAAGGCGATTATGGAGTTTCTGCGGGCCCATCCCGCCATGCGGCGGGTGAGAATGGTCTGCCATGACGAAGCGGCGGCCCGCGTCTATCGCCAGACCTATAACCAGCTGTACGCCGGGGAGAAGGAACAGAGACTGTGAAGTACATCTACTTGCCGGAGATCGGCGCGGCCAGAGTGAGCTCCCGGGAGTTCAGTCTCGCCCAAATTGCCGACAGCGGGCAGTGCTTCCGTCTGACCCGGACATCACCGGAGCGCTGGCGTCTCATTGCGGGGCGCCGGGTGCTGCGGCTGGAGACGGTTCCCGGCGGAACGCTCTTTTACTGTACGGAGGAGGAGTTTCGCTCCGTGTGGCGCCGGTATTTCGACCTGACGGCCGGCTATCGGCGGTATCGCTCCGCGGTTCCGGAGGAGGACGGGTATCTGCGCTCCGCCGTCCGTTTCGGCCGGGGCATCCGGATTCTGCGGCAGGACCCCTGGGAGATGCTGGTGACGTTTATTATCTCTCAGCGGAAGAATATCCCGGCCATTCGGCTGTCGGTGGAAAAGCTGTGCGCCCGGTGCGGCGAGCCGCTGCCCGGCGGCCTTTTTGCCTTTCCCGCGGCGGAGCGGCTGGCCGCGCTGCCGCAGGAGGAGCTGGCATTGTGTTCCCTGGGCTACCGGACGGGCTACATACACGCCGCGGCGCGGATGGCCGCGGAGGGAGAACTGGATTTTGCCGCCCTGGCGCGCTCCGACGATGAGACGCTGCGCCAGGCGCTTTTGGCGGTGCCGGGCGTGGGCGTCAAGGTGGCGGAGTGCGTGATGCTCTTTGGCTTCCACCGCCTGCGGGGCTTCCCGGTGGACGTGTGGATCGGGCGCACGCTGCGGGAGCACTATCCCGACGGGCTGGACCTGACGCGGTACGCGGGGTTTGAGGGTGTGATCCAGCAGTATCTTTTCTACTACGCCAGAAGCGGCGAGACGTCCGCCCCGGGGAGAGGGGACTGACGGGACGCTTCACCGCCCCTGAAAAAGGGCCTGGGCCCGTCTTTCAAAAGGCATAAAAAGCCCCAGAGCAAAATGCACCCGGTGGATAAGGATGTTTTCCAAGGCGGCAGCCGCGGCGTATTTACACAGCCGCTGCCTCCTTTTTTGAGAAATGGGGATCCTTCGCCTTTGGCGGATACGGCGAAGGATTGGACAGATTGACAAATCGGAAGTTGTGGAGGAGAAAGCGGTTGTGAACAAAGAAAACATCGTTCTGAGAAAAGCAAGAAGAGATGAAGCGGAATCATGCTATCAATGCATTGAAGATGCAAGATTATATCACAAATTGATGGGTTTCGAACAATGGCACCCCGATTATCCAACGCTTCATACACTGGAAGGTGACATAGAAAACGGGATAGGCTATGCGTTTACAGATGGTGATGAACTGATAGGCTATTGCTGCATTATCATTGGGGATGAACCCGCCTACCACGTTATTAACGGTTCATGGAAAACAGACAGAAGGTATGCTGTGGTGCATCGAATGGCTTTTAATGCCGCAAGCAGAGGCAGCGGACTTTCTGAAAAAGCGTTCTCTGCAATAAAAAACTACTGCCGTGAGAATGAGGTCGATGCCATACGAGTTGATACGCAAGATGAAAATAAAGTTATGCAGCATATTCTTTTAAGGGAGGGCTTTGCGTACTGCGGCTTGATTGAATTCGGTGGCGGACCTAAACTAGCATATGAGTGGGACAGGTAAATTCCGGTTTGTGGGGCAGTCTTGCTTCGCCTTCTTGCCCCTTGACGATAGAACGGATTTCGTATTTGTCGGACAATCGGATCCGCTTCAAAAAAATAAGGCAGCACTGTTTATGCACAGTGCTGCCTTAAAACATCTTTATTGGAGGAGCGAAAAGCTCCGGGGGTCCCTTTTTATGACGGCTTGTTCCGACCCTGCGGCGGGGAATCGTCCTTTCCGCGCCGGCGGCGCAGAGTAAAAAGATGGGTGGCCACATACCCCGTCAGGAGAACAAAAATCCCGCACAGGCCGACCCGCAGAGCCAGAAGCAGCGTGCGGCCCAGCGTGCTGCCGCAGCCGGAGAGGAAGTCGTTTCCCGTGTTCCACATGTCCAGCACGGAGAGAACGGAGATAATGGCCAGGGCACTGTTTGTCTGCTTGGTCTCCTGCCGGTCGATGATGTTGCTCTTGGTATTGAACACCGTCTGCAGCTGCTCCTGATCCCGTTTCATGCGCTCCAGCAGGCGGTCGATTCCAAACGAGCTGCGCAGCATCTGGATGGATTTCCGGGAGGATGGAAAGTTGACCTGCACATCCCAGAAATCCACGGTTTTGGCGTAATCGTCGTAGATTTTATCCGCCTGTCTGAGAAATTCCACCGGGGAGAGATCGGCGTCACCGCTGAAGATGTTCACGATCTGGGCATCGGCGATCTGGATGGCGGCCTCCTCAAAGAGAATCAGCTCCATGTAGCAGAGCGTAATGGCGGCCTCGCACAGCCTGCATTTCAGCGAGGCCCGCAGCTCCGGCGAAAACTGGAGCAGCACATTGGTGCTGGCGCAGACAAAGCCCCGGTCATACTGTCCCATGCCGTCCCGGGAGTTGACCCGCTCCAGAATGTCGGGATCCACAATGCGGCCCAGATTTTCCCCGTCGGGATAGATGGTCTCCGCATACAGAAGCGAGGCGATCTGCTGGCTGGAAAGGCAGCTTTTGTCCTTGGGGACGGTGATAAAAAACTTAGGGGAGCCCCGTTTGGAAACGGCGTACCGGGCTCCGAGAAATTCATAGAGATTGACCCATTCCGACCCGTCGTACGCCATCAGGCAGTTCCGGATCACATTGTCCATGAAATGGCTGAGCAGGAAGGGGGAGGAGAGGGAGTACACCAGCAGGACGCCGCAGCGGCTGTGCAGATCCACCGAGAGAATCAGATCCACATAGGCCGGCTGGCCGATTACCGCGCCCTCCTCCCGATAGCGGTTGACGGCGATTTCCTCCGTAATCTGTACCTTGAGCTTGCCGAGATAATAGCGGCGGATGCGCTGCTTCAGAGCGGCCCGCTCGTCCACCTGATCCAGCCGGGAGGGGATGCCGGCCTCGTAATGGGTGCGGAAATCCAGATCCCGCAGCAGGGAGGCGGCCTTCGTGTCGAAAAGGGCGGAACCGGCCTCCAGCTTCTGGGCGCTGCGGTACTCCACCGGCACCAGGAAGAAGCTGTCCGGCACCACCGCCCACTCACTGACCCGGGAGGGCAGCATGGCCGCCAGTGTCTGATCCTCCAGCAGCGGCCCGTCGTAGGGGAGCGTCTGCTCGTAAAACAGCATCCCGTCCCGGGCGCACTCGGTATAGTGGGCCACGTTGATGTAGCGCTGATAGAGGAGCAGCGAATCATAGCTGAGCTCCGTGAGGACGGCACCGCAGGTCTGTCCCGGACGCCGGACAAAGAAAGAGACGCCCTGGGACTGGCCGATCTCATATCCCGGGAGCGGCCGGTGGGCGATCATTTTGTAGGGAGCGCCCAGCGCATCCAGAATCTCCGCGGAGGGCAGGAGCAGACGGACAGGGTCGTCCAGCTGCAGCTCATTCATAAACTGGGAGGGCCGGTGGATGACCAGAGAGTACCCTGGCTCGATTTCCTGTACGGAAAAATTCCGCCGCCAGTAAAGCGGGAGCGACGCGGCGTTGGACACGTCTCCCGCAAGGCAGTAGGTGGGATAGTCGTCGATGAGAGCATCCAGCAGCTCCCCGGCGATTCCCCGGCGGCGGTATTCCGCCTTCACGCCCAGGGAAACCAGATACAGGACGTTTTCACTGAGACTGCGCACCGGCTCGTGGATCTGTTTTTCATGGGGGAGAGACACGGTTCCGCCTTTGATTTTTCCGTCAAAAATATCCAGAAAAGAGGCGTAATCCGCGGCCCGCACGGCCTGATAGTCGAAATACAGCAAAAAGGCGGCCAGGACGCCCTGCTCCCGGACGCCCAGCGCCCAGCGGTGCGACAGGCAGAACCGCAGGGAGCGGGAGAAGCGCGCCTCCATTCCCGCCGCCCTGGTACGGACGTCGGGAAACAGCTTGGCATAATACGCATCCGCGGCAAAGCAGCTGGAAAAAAGCCCCATCAGCTCATCGAAATCCTCAGGCCGCAGCGGTTCAATCTTCAAGCCATTACCTCCACCACGTATTTTTTGAGACTTGTCACCGGGTTGTAGGAGAGTTTGGAATACCGCAGACCCGGGTCGCCCATGTCCTCCTCACGGTTGATATAGACGATTCCCTTTTCCACGGCGCGCAGCGCGAACTGATTGACGATCATCTGGTAGGCGCCGGGGTAGTTCCGGTCGGCCTTCTCAATGTGCAGCAGCAGCGTGTCCCGGATGATTTCGCCCAGCGTAAAGCCGATGATCTCGCCGTCCACCCGCAGCACCGCGCCGGTCATCCCGTAAAGCGCGTAGTTGTTCAGAACCTCCAGCGTCATCTTCTCCTCCTCCCGGGCGCTTTGGAAGGAGAGGGCGTCCAGGCGGAAGCAGCGTTCCAGAAAGCGCAGGATTTCCGGAATATCCGCCTGCGTCAGCTCCTGAAACGTCCAGCCGGGATTGGTGTTGAGAAACTTGCGGAGGTGATTGCGCTGACCGCCGAATTTCTTGCCCTGAAAATTCGCCAGATCGGCAGCCAGATACAAATAGTCGGCGTATTCCGGCTGCTGCAGGATGTTGAGCTCCTGAAAGTGATCGGCCAGGTTCCGGAGATACTCCGCGGGGACGGTGCACAGCCGGCAGGGAAGTCCCGCCTCCCGGCAGTACGTGCGGATCTGATCCAGCCCCTGTCCCTCGTCTCCGCCGATGGGAACCGTAAAAAAGGTCTCCCCGGCGGCGTTTTTCAGTTTTGTAAACAGGGTTTTATGTTCAATGCAGAACTCCATGCGGAAATAATCCCGCCACATGAACATTCCGCCGGCGGAAAAATCACAGGTCCGGGATTTGGTGAGCTGGAAAAAGGGCCGCACCTGTTCCAGATCCTGCAGCTTCAGAGGGGAAAACTCCATAGTGACACTCCCGTTTTTGTTGATTTTCTCTGTTCGCGGCCGCGGAAAGCTCACAATCCAACGGGAATTTTCCGCGGCACCGGCCGCCCCGTTCGGGAGGGCCGTACGGAAGGTGAGATATATTCATCTTTTATCATATTATTCTATCATGTGGGTATGGCAAAAACAACAGCGGATTCGACTTTTCCGCCGCTGCCCGGAGAAGCGGCCCGCCTTTGCCCCGGACCGGGCGACGGTTTCCCGGGAAACGGTCAGGACAAAGAGTCCAGCACCGACTGATTGGCGTCGGAGGCGTTTGCCGTCCAGCCAAGGCCCGTGGAGTCGGTGTCCGGGTATTCGGGGAGACAGGTGAACGGGTGGTACTCCTGCCCCTCCTTCAGTTCCCCTTCAAACACACGGACAGGCGCCTGAAGCAAGCCGCCCTTCAGCGTGTAGACGTCGATGGCCTCATAGCCCATGTGGGCGTTCTGCACCACCAGCCTGCCGGAGCCGTTCAGCCCGCAGGCCACGGCGTTTCCGCTGGAAAAGCTGCCGCAGACCGCGGCGGCGCCGTTTTTAAAGGTGTAAACAGTGTCAAGGTAATCTGCTTCACACGTGCCGGATTTCAGTAATAATTCCGGAATCCCATCCCCGTCCGCGTCGTAAATGCTGTACTGGCAGGGGGCGGCCTTGGAGAGGAGCGCCTGGTAGGCCTCCTTCCAGGAAGCGGACTGCGGGGCGGCCGCCTCCGGGGTTTTTGCGGCGCTTTTGCCGGTGTATTTCCAGGTAAAGGAGGCGCCGACGGCCTCCTCGCCCTCCACAAGGGTGCGGTACTCCGATTCCCGCCCGGCGTCTTCCGCGTCGTACTCCACGTCCGTATACGGGTGCAGCCGATAAAAAGAAACACCGTGGGCCTTGTCTGCGGAGAGCAGCACGGGGGCGCCGTCGCAGATGTCCGGCAGGCTCTCTCCGTCTTTCACCAGTACGATCCCGAACGCGACGCCGCCCCAGTCCCGGTTGGACAGGGACAGAAAGTCAATGCCGGTACCGTCGTCGTACACCGCGGTGCCGCACAAATCCTTCCACGCCTCCGGCAGCGTGACCTGACAGTCGTAGCCGTTCAGCCGGAAGGAGACTGCTTGGCCCCCGGACTGCGGGCCCGGCGCGGAGGAGGACGCGGCGGCTTGTCTGCCGCAGCCGGCCGGCAGCGCCGCCGTCAGAAGGACCGCCGCCAGAAGGGCCGCTGCCGGAAGGAAGTGCTTTTTCATAAAATTTTTGCTCCTTTATGTCAGAAACGCCAGGCTGCGTCCCGGCAGCCTGCGCACCGAACGGTTTTGAACCGGCGTCTGCGGCATTTTTGGCTCAAAGCACGGTTCTGCCGCTATCATAGCAGATCGCGGGGCGGGGTACAATTTCAAAGTTGCACGGAAAAAACCGGCTCAATTTGCCGTTTGCCATAAATTTTTTTGAAAGAACCGGAATATTCGGGCTGGGTTCGGGGGATTTCGATTTGCATATTCCCACGAAATGGATTATAATCCAGAAGAATTCAATTTTGTGAGGCGTGGAGCATGAATGTTTTAAAGACGATCCAGGACTGGATCTCCCCCTATGAGGACGAGGATGAGGACGATCTTCCGGAATTTGACAGCCGGACGGAGAGAACCGCTCCCCGGAGCGGCCGGGAGGTCAGCATCCGCACGACGGCAAACCTGAAGGTGATGCTGACGCAGCCCAAATGCGTCCAGGATCTCCCCGGGATCGCGGATGAGATGAAGAATTTCACCACCGTGGTCATCAACATCGCCTCTGCGGACCGGAATCTGGGACGGCAGATTCTGGACGTGCTCTCCGGCGTGGCCTACGGCCTGGATTCCCGGATCTCCAGAATCGCGGCGGACACCTACATGATCCTGCCGTATAACGTGGAGTTTGAAAGCGGCATGCTGGACGAGCTTCACAGCAGCGGGCTTTTTGCCGAGCTGGACGCACAGACGCGGCAGGCCTGAACAAAGCAAAAAAATACAGGCGGAGATGTAAAAGCCCCGTCCCGCAGGACTGCAAATAAAAAAGCGGCGGCCCGCGCCCCCCACCGTGCGCGGGCCGCTTTCCTTATCCGGCCGAGGCGATGATGACCCGAATCCGTCCGCCGGCGGGGCAGCCGAAGCTGTCGTACCAACCGGTCAGCGTATAGCTGTCGGTGTTGACGGCGGAGAGGGTGGAGGCGTAGTAGTTTCCGCCGCTGTACAGATAGACCTGCACGCCGCTGGCCAGACGATACTCCCGGCTGCCGCCGGAGGCGGTGAGGGAGCCCAGGGTGGTCAGCGTCACGGAGGAGAGGTTCCGCATGGTTTTGATGGAGCCGTCGGCGTTAAAGCGTACTGCAAAGCCACCGGACTTTACAGGATAGGTGGTTCCGTTGGCGGAGAGGGTTTTCTGCTGTCCGTTCAGCAGATAGGTGTAGCTGCCGGAAACGGTGATCCCGCCGGAGCTTGCCGCATTGGCGGAGATCATGTAGCCGTAGCTCCAGATGTCGCCGGTGGCATCCCGGAGGATGAGGCGGCTGATCTGCCCGTTCTCATTGAGCACGTAGAAGCGCACCGACGAGGAGTCCAGGGTGCACAGCGCCAGCCGCGAGGCCGCAATTTTGGCATAGCCGCCCTCAGAATCGGTATCCAGGATCTGGATGCCCGAGGCAAATTCCACGCCGCCCAGCGCGGTGGCGGAGCTGTTGACCGTGCCCTCCAGCGTCTGGGTGGACAGGGCGGTGATGGTGGTGCCGGTGCCGGCCACGCTGACGCTGACCAGGTCGCCTGCGGAATAGGAGGCGATTTTATTGACGGTGAAGGTGTGGAGCAGGCCGTCTGTACAGGCCACCACCACCTTGGTCTGAGCCTGGGCGCTGCCGCTGACGGAGGAGGCGCTGGAGTAGGACTGCACGGTGCCGTAATAGGTGGTGTCGATATTGGCGCCGGTGACCACGTCCGCCACGCTGCCGTCCATGCCCAGCAGCAGCATCACCGTGTCGCCCACGGCGGTGCCGCCCATGGCGGAGATCTTATAAACCGCGGAGGCCGTGCCCAGCTTGTATTCCGTCCCCGCCACGGTGACTGAAGTGGGAGCCGTGGCGCTGGGGGAGATGGCGGACACCGTGCCGGAGACGCGGTCCGTATAGACCCAGACCGTCCGGAGGTTGGCGCTGTAATAGTAGACGTCGTACTCGTTCATGGCGGAAAGGGAGGAGGCGGCGCCGTCCAGATAGACCGCGGTGGGCGTGAAGGAGAGGGCGGGGGCGCCGCCGGTGCACACGTAGGGGCCGCTGAGGCTTCCTTCCACGATGGCGGCATAGTCCACCTGCCCGTTGGTGACCGTATAGCCGATGGTGGCGGCGTAGGTCTTGCCGTCGCCGGTTTGAGCGGTCAGCAGGTTGTAAAAGAGGTACATGCAGTCCTGCCGGGTCATGGACGAGCCCTTGGACAGCGCAATTTGATCCCGAAGCCCCAGGGCGGCGGCCTTGTTCAGCTGCGCCGAGGGATAGGAGCCGGCCAGAGAGGCGGAGTCATAGCCCAGAATCCGCAGGGCCATGGTGCAGGCCTGCTCCAGGGTGATGGTCTGATAGGGGCGGAACGTCCCGTCGGTGTAGCCCACGATCCAGCCGTTGTCCACGGCGATCTTGATATATTCGGAGGCCCAGTAGCTGCTCTTTACATCGGAGAACAGGGAGTAGCCGGAGCCGCCCTCGCCGATGCTGTCCTTGTAGGAGGAGGCCATCACCAGCATTTTGGCAAACTGGGCGCGGGTGACGTTCTGCGTGAGATTCATATTGCCCGCAGTGTCGCCCACCATAATTCCCAGTGCCCGGATGGTCTGCTCCACGCCGGTTTCGTCCGTCCGGACGGCCAGCGCGGAGGGGACGCACAGGCCGCACAGCAGGCACACCGTCACAAGCAGGGTAAAAAACCGCTTTTTCATTTTGCGTTCCTTCCTCTCTTAATCGTAGCGCAGGGCGTCGATGGGGTTGAGACGCGCCGCTTTTTTTGCGGGCAGATAGCCGAAGATTACGCCGATGCCCACAGAGACGCCCACCGCCATGAGCACGGAGCCCATGGACGGAGTGACGGACATACTGCTGTCCATCAGGGTGGAGATGATCACCGATGCCGCGGACGAGAGCGCAAAGCCCAGCGCGATGCCCAGAATACCGCCCAGCGCGGAGGTGGTGCCGGCCTCGATGACGAACTGCTGCATAATGGAGCGCTCCTTGGCGCCCAGGGCCTTGCGAATACCGATTTCCCGGGTGCGCTCCGTCACAGACACCAGCATGATGTTCATAATTCCGATGCCGCCCACCACCAGCGAAATGGCGGCGATGGCGGCCAGAATGGTGATGACCATGTTGATCATGCTGTTCATGGTATCCAGCATTTCGGCCATGCTGGTGACGCTGTAGGCGTTTTCGTCGCTGAAGATGCCGTAGAGGTAATCCTCCACCAGCGTCTTGCAGGCGGCCGCCTGATTTTCATCCACCACCGTGATGAGGTAGGAGGAGATCGTGCCCGTCCAGGAGAGCCGTGCCGCCGTGGAGTAGGGAAGGAAGATGCAGTCGTCGCTGCCGCCCTCCTCCATGGTGTCCGACTTCTGGGACATGACGCCTACGATGGTGAGCTTGGTGCCGTTGAATTTAATGGTCTGGCCCACGGCGCCGCCGGCGTAATACGCCTGATTGAGGTACTGCCCGATGACGCAGACATCTTTCCGCTGCGCCACGTCCACGTAGTTAAGGCCGCGGCCCTGGGAGATCCCGTAGCCCTTCATCTGGAAGTAATCCTCCGAGACGCCGGTGACGGTGGTGGAATCCGCCGTCTCCGTCTCAATTTTGACGGTGCCGGACATGGTGACGGTGGGGGAGATTTTGTCCAGCTGCTGGGGATTGTCCGCCACCAGCTGGTACATGCTGTCCACTGAGACGCTTCTGGAGGAGCCCCGGCCCGGGATGGAGACCGTCAGCGTGTTGGTGCCCAGCTCGGAGAAGCTGTCCTTCATGTAGTTCTGCATTCCGTTGCCCAGGCCCACGATCACGATGACCGCGGTGACGCCGATGATAATGCCCAGCATGGTGAGGAAGGTGCGCATTTTGCTGGAGAGGATATTTTTGATGGCCAGGCCGAACGACTCAAAAAAGCTCATGACGCGCCTCCCGTTCCGATGGCGCCGGCGGTGACCACAGCCTCCGGCGCATGGGCGTCCCCGTCATAGACCACGGCGCCGTCCTCCAGGCGGATAATCCGCTGGGCCTGGGTGGCGATGGAGTTGTCATGGGTGATGAGGACGATGGTGTTGCCGTCGTCGTGAAGCTGCTGGAGCAGACGGAGCACCTCCCGGCCGGTATGGGAGTCCAGCGCGCCGGTGGGTTCGTCCGCCAGAATGACCGCGGGTTTTCCCACCAGGGCCCGGGCGATGGAGACGCGCTGCTGCTGTCCGCCGGAGAGCTGGCTGGGCTTGTTGCGGAGCTTGTCGCCCAGCCCCACCATCTCCAGGGCCTCCTGTGCCCGCCGGTGCCGCTCCGGCTTGGGGACGCCCGCGTACAGGAGGGGCACCTCCACATTTTCCAGCAGCGTCAGCTTGGGCAGGAGATTGTACTGCTGAAAGATGAAGCCCAGCAGCTTGTTGCGGATCTCAGCCAGCTGGTTTTTGTTCATGCTTCCCACGTCCCGGCCGTCCAGAAGGTAGGTGCCGGAGGTGGGGACATCCAGACAGCCGATGATATTCATGCACGTGGATTTGCCGGAGCCGGACTGCCCCACGATGGCCACAAATTCGCCCCGGTGGATGACCAGGGAGATGTGGTCTGCCGCCCAGACCTCGGAATCGCCCATGCGGTAGACCTTGCACACCTCCTGAAATTCAATCAGCGCGCTCATCCCTGGGGTCCTCCTCCGCCGCCGGAGGGCATTCCCCCGCCGGAAGGCATGCTGCCGCCGGAGGGCATTCCGCCGCCTCCCGTGCCGCCGCCCATCATCATGGAGTTGTTGGACTGGGTGGAGCTGGAGGCGGCCGCCTTGATATAGGCCACGGTGTCGCCGCTCTGCAGGCCGTCGGTGATTTCAATGTAGCTGTCGTCGCTGATGCCGGTGGTCACCTGAACGTATACATAGCCGTCCGGCGCGTCCTGATCCAGCGCCTTGGAGGCGCTGGGGGAGTCCTCGGTCACCAGCACGGTGCTGCCGCGGTTGACGGCGGCGCTGGGGATTGCCAGCACATTGTCCGCCTCGCTGATGATGATCTCCGCGTCCACGTTCATGCCGGGCAGAAGCCCGTCGGTTTCGTCGATGCGCACCGTGACGGGGTAGGTGGTGGTGCCGTTGGTGGTGGTGCCGGCCACAGACACCTTGGTGATGGTGCCGGTGTAGGTCTTGCCCTCCACGGCGTCGGCGGTGACGGATACGCTCTGCCCCACGGAGACCTTGCTGATGTCCAGCTCGTCGATGTTCATGGTCATTTCCAGATAGCTGAGATCATAGATCGTGCAGAGTGTGGTGCCGGATTCCACCTTGTCGCCGGCCTTGTATTCCTTGTCGACGATGGTGCCCGCAATGGGGGAGGTGATGGTGTAGTTGTCCAGCTGATCCTGGGTGCTCTCCATGGAGAGATTGGCGTTGGACAGCTGATCCTTGGCGCTTTGAATCTGATCCTCCAGGGTGCTTCCGCCCAGGGTGACAATGGTCTGATTCCTGCTTACGGAGGAGCCCTCCCGGGCGTTGACGGCCGTGACGGTACCGGCTACGGAGGCGGTGACGGTGCTGTCCGTGCGGAACTGGAAGGTGCCGGAGGCGGCGCAGTTGATTCCGGCGATGGAGACGGTGGCCGCCTGGCTGCTGCTCAGTCCGCCCGGATTTTTGACGTTGACGGTGACGTTGCGGACAATGCTGTTGCCGGTCTGCACGATGTTGCTGCCGGAGATGCTCTCCACCGTACCGGTGAGGGTTTCAAAGCTGTTGTCCAGCGTCACGGTGGCAGTCTGCCCTGCGTAAAATTTCTTGGCGTCGTCCGCAGGGAAGGGAACGGTCAGCTTCATGGTGGAGCTGTTCCGGACGGTGGCGATGGTCTGCCCCTGCTTTACCTCGTCGCCCACGGAAACGTCCAGGGAATAGACGGTGCCCGAAACAGGCGATTTGACATGGGCGTTGTCCAGCGCGGACTCATAGCTGCGCTGGGCCTGGCTCAGAGAGAGCTGCGCTTTTTCAATATTGTTGGAGACGTCGGAGCTGTCGATCTGATAGAGGGCGGTGTCCTTTTCCACCGTGTCGCCCTCGCTGAAGTCGGCAGAGGTGATGTTGCCCTCCACCAGCGTTGTGACGGTGTAGGAATTGGCGGCTTCCAGCGTGCCGCTGCTGGTCAGCGCCTGGGTAATGGTTCGGGTTTCCGCGGCTTTTTCCGTATAGGATACGTCCTGGGCGGCAGACTTGGCGGCGTGCCTGCGAATCAGCAGGAACACGGCCGCGGCCGCCAGAAGGAGTGCGAGAATCAACAGAATTTTCCGGCGTTTCGACATCTTTTTTCTGGGAGCGGCGCCGCTCCGGTGAAAGTTCCACCGTCTCTTTTTGACGCTGCCGTCTGTTTTCGGCGCGGCCTCCCCGGCGGCTTTTTGCAGTTCTTCGTTCATGCTTCCGATCAACCCTTTCCGGATTTGAGATTTCCCACTGATCCGCTGATTTACCGTTTGTTGGGTTTATTATAAAAAAGAAAAATAAAACCAAACTGAAAACACGGGTGTCCCGCTGGAAATTTCCGGGTCTGACCCGGCAGCGCGCCGGGCATACTTCCTGCCGCTTTTTCATATAGGACTCCTGATTAAGGAGGAGTGCCGTATGAAACTGGTCGTCTGGAGGGGGAAAGCCCCTCTGATCCTGTCTCTTGTGCTGGTGCTGGGCATGGCAGGGTACCTGCTCGCCTATCCGTCCCTGGCCGGTGCGTATGCTGCAAACCGGCCCCTGCCGATTTACTGTGTGGACCGGCAGCAAAAAATCTGCTCGGTCAGCTTCGATGCCGCCTGGGGCAACGAGGATACGCAGAGTCTCATCGATACGCTGGGGAAGTATCACGTCAAGGCAACGTTTTTTGTAGTGGGGGATTGGGCGGAGAAATATCCGGATTCCGTGAAGGCGCTGGCGGCGGCAGGTCACGAGGTGATGAGCCATTCGGCGCACCACGACCACTACAACGCCCTCTCCGCTCAGCAGATCACGGCGGATCTGCGCGCCGGCTGCGAAAGCGTCAAAGCCGTCACCGGCAAGAGCCCGACCCTGATCCGCTGTCCCTACGGCGAATACGACAGCCACGTCATTGAGACGATCCGGGCATGCGGCATGGAGCCCATCCAGTGGGACGTTGACTCCCTGGACTGGAAGGGCATTTCCGCGGAGGAAATTCAAAAGCGGGTGGAGAACTCGGTGGGGCCGGGGAGCATTATCCTCTTCCACAATGCCGCCAAGCATACGCCGGAGGCGCTGCCCGGGATTCTGGAGAGCCTGATTGCCAAGGGGTACGCCATCGTGCCCGTCTCACAGCTGATCTACCCCGGAAAGTGCGGCAGGGATTTTACCATTGACCACACCGGCAGGCAGATTCCTGCGGCTCCCCGGGCCGCCGGCCCCGCGGCGCCGCAAAACCCTGCCGACGGGTCGAAGGCGGAGGCTCCGGCGGGATCTGGCAGGCAGCCGTCGGGTGTATCTGGTCGGACTTCCCCCGAAAAGGCGGCGGGGGAAAAGACTGCCCCCGTCCTCAGGCTGTTCCGGCTCCGGTATGAGATCGCAGGATAGAAAAAAGCCCCTCTCCCGCGGGAGAGGGGCTTTTTTCTATTTGGCAAGATGAACGGTACAGGAGCCCAATTTAAAGAAGGGGTTCGCCGCGGTGGGGCTGAGCCCCTGCACAACGTCCTTCTGGGTGAGGACGGACGTGCGCTTGAAGCAGATGGGAAGAATGGGCGCCTCCTGCTTGAAATAGCGGCACAGCGATTCCATGGCGGCGGCGCGGTCGACAGACGCGGCGTACTGATTGATGAGAAGATCCATGGTGGCGTTGGTGTAGCCGCCGTAGTTCAGGGCGCCGCCGGTGCCCAGCAGCGCGCGGCAGTCCCAGTCCGCGCTGAGCCGGACCTCACCGTAGAAAAGGTCAAAGTTTCCGGAGGAGAGGGCTGCCAGGTAGTCGCTCCATACCAGAGCATTCACCGTAATGCGCAGACCCGAGGCGCTGAGAGAGGACGCAATGAATTTTGCGGCGGAGACCTTGAAGGAGTTTTCACTGTTGACGATCAGCGTCAGCTCACGGCTGCCGCCGGCGGGCAGAGCGGCCTGCAGGGCCGCCGTGTAGCTGCTTAGGGAGTATTCGTCCTCCAGTTTGGCGGGATAGAGCGAGGAGACCGGGTTGACGGGGAATTGAGCCGCCGCGGCATGGCCGGAGAGATAGGCCCGGGATATGGCGTTCCGGTCGATCCCCAGGCTCAGCGCCCGGCGGAGAGCGCTGTCGGCAAAGAGCGGGCGGCGCAGATTGAACCCGAGATACTGGAGAATCGTGGTGTCGGCGTCGGAGAACTCAAAACTGCCGGTGGCGCTGAGAGGCTGCGTGCCCGTCAGGTCGCAGACCAGCAGCTGCACCGCGTGGGAGGTGAACTGATACCGGGCAGCGTCCTCCTCCTCGCAGGCTACAAGGCCGATTCGGTTCACCGGCTGCGTGTTCCCGCCCCACCAGGCGGCATTGGCGGAGAGATATTTGCCGCTGCCGTCGGAGACAAAGCAGTAGGGCCCGGTTCCCACGGGGACGGACGTATCCTCGGTGCCGGATTTGACGATGGGAATATCCAGCAGGGCCGGAAGTCCGGTGTCCGCCCGGTTCAGGGAGACCAGGACGGCGCCGCCGGCGGTGCCCACGGATTTGATCACGGCCAGGCGGGAGCCGTAGCGCCCGCTGGCGCAGGCGCGCCGGAGCGATGCCGCCGCGTCCTCCGCCGTCAGAGGCGAGCCGTCGGAAAAGGTGACGCCGCTGCGCAGCGTGAAGCTCCAGGTGAAAGAGGCGGCGTCGTAATTGGAGACGCTGCACAGCCGGGGTTCCGGTTCCGCCTTTCGGTTCAGCTCGTACAGTCCCTCGTACAGCAGGGACGCCACGGTCTGCTGAATGCCGTCGGGGCATGTGACGGGGTCCAGCGTCGCGCCGGACAGATAGGGCAGGGCAAACCCGGAGGGCAGCGCCGGGGACTCGGTATCGGTCTGCTCCTGAGACGAGAAGGGGGAGGAGCCTGAGCCGGCAGAGAGACCGCCCCCGCAGCCGGTGAGAAGCATCGCCGGCAGGAGCAGCACAGATAAAATTTTTACAATGGCTTGACGATTCATTTTATACTTCCACACTCATTTCGCGGCCGGAAAGGCCGCCGGGTTCCGCCCCGGTCAGCACAGGGCGATCATGGCCACCTGTGCGCCCCGGGCGTCTCCCATTTTCCGATAGGACCAGAAAAGATCGGGACGGCAGGCGGTGCACAGTCCGCATTCGTCGATGTGCTCCGGAAGAAGCCCGGCCCGGAGAAGCCACCGGCGGTTCAGCCCCGCCAGATCCACGTGCCACTTGGGGCCCCGGCGGGTGAGATACGGCTCCGCCTCCCGCCCCAGGGATGCGCGCATGGCGTCCGGCACGTCGGCGTCGGTTTCAAAGCAGCAGGGCCCGATGCACGGGCCGATGGCGGCCAGAAGATTCCGGGGCTCCGTCCCGAAGGCGTCCGTCATGACGCCCACGGTTTTCTCCGCAATTCCCGCGGCGCAGCCCCGCCATCCGGCGTGGACGGCGCCTGCGGAGTGGGCGGCGGGGTCGTACAGGAGAAGAATACCGCAGTCCGCGGAAAAGACCGTCAGCGGAAGATCCTTTTCCCGGGTGACCAGTGCGTCCGCGGTATAGTCCCGCTGGGCGTACAGCCCCTTTCCGGCGTCGCCGCTATCGCAGATTCGGACGGTGGCTTCGTGTACCTGCTTGGAGAGGACGGCCCGGCGGGGGTCCGCCCCGATGCAGGCGCAGAAGCGCCGGTAGTTTTCGGCCACCGCCGCCGGCTCGTCGCCCCGGCCGGGGCCCAGATTCAGCGTATCGAAGGGCGGCGCGCTGACGCCGCCTTTCCGGGTGGAAAAGCCGTGGACGACGCCGGGACAGCCGTCCAGCAGGGGGGAGGTAAGGGCGAGCAGATCGCCCTGCCGGTGAAAACAAAAAGACATATCAGTCCTCCGGATCATTGTGCTGCGGGGCGCCCGCAGGCTCCCTGCCGGGCAGCCAGCCCTCCAGGAGCTGGAAGATGCCCACCACCAGCAGCACGAGCCCGCCGTAAACGCAAACGGCCGCGCCGGAGGTGTTCTGGAAAAAAACATAGCCGAAGGCCAGCGCCGCCAGCGCCAGCAGAATCAGTCCCACGCCCAGCAGCATCCGCTTGACGTCCAGGAGCAGCCGCTCGGTTTTGTTCATGTCGTCTCCTTTCAAAATGGAGCCCCCTGCCCACCGGCAGGTGAACAGGGGGATAAAAGGCAAAGCGCCGGTAAAAGGCGATTACAGATCGGGGTGATACTCCTTGCAGGTACACTTCTTCCACTTCAGGCCGCTGCCGCAGGGGCAGAGGTCGTTGCGTCCGATTTTGTTGACCCGGGTGGGCTGCTTTTTCGGAGCGGTGCCGTCGCCGCCCACATTTTCCACCATGCCCTTGGCCACGCGCTCTCGCTTGACCTCCTCGTCCTTCCGCAGACGGACGGAGAACATGCGGCGCACAGTCTCGTTTTGAATGGCGGCCACCATCTCCTCAAACATGGACAGGGACTCCTGCTTGTAGGCGATGATGGGATCGGTATTGGCATAGGCTCTCAGGCGGATGCCCTGCTTGAGATCGTCCATGGCGTCGATGTGATCCATCCAGTACTCGTCCACGACGCGGAGCATGATGACGCGCTCCAGCTCCCGCATGACGGGAGAGGTGATCTCGGCTTCCTTGGCGTCGTAGGTCTTGACGGCTGCCTCATAGAAAAGCTCCGTATAGTCCTGCGCCGTCTTGCCGGAGACGAAAGCCTCGTCCGGCTTGAAGGTGTATTTGGGGAAGTACAGCCCCTCCAGCCCCCGCAGCATCTCCCGGCAGTCCGCCAGCTCCAGGGCCTGCTTTTCGCCGAAGGCCATGGCCACGTGGTTTTCCAGGGCGGAGCGGGTCATGGAGAGGATGTTTTCCTTCATGTCCATGCCGTCCAGCACCTGGCGGCGCTGCTTGTAGATGATCTCGCGCTGCTTGTTCATCACGTCGTCGTACTCGAGGACGGACTTTCTGGACTGGAAGTTCCGGGATTCCACGGTGGTCTGGGCGTTTTCAATGGCCTTGGTAAGCATCTTGCTCTCGATGGGCGTATCCTCGTCCAGGGAGATTTTCTCCATCATGGCCTGAATACGCTCTCCGCCGAAAAGACGCATGAGGTCGTCCTCCAGGGAGATATAGAACCGCGTCTCGCCGGGGTCGCCCTGACGGCCGGCACGACCGCGGAGCTGATTGTCGATCCGGCGGGAGTCGTGGCGCTCGGTGCCGATGATAAAGAGGCCGCCTGCCTGGCAGACCCGCTCGGCCTCGTCGGTGATCTGCTCTTTATGGAGGGCCAGCCGGTCGGCAAAGAGCTTTCGGGCGTCCAGAATTTCCTGGTTCTCCGTCTCGGCGTAGCCGGTGGCTTCGGCGATGAGCTCGTCGCTGAGGCCGGATTTGCGCAGATCTGCCGTGGCCAGATACTCGGCGTTGCCGCCCAGCATGATGTCGGTGCCGCGTCCGGCCATGTTGGTGGCCACGGTGACGGCGCCGAATTTGCCGGCCTGGGCGATGATCTCCGCCTCTTTTTCGTGGTTTTTGGCGTTGAGCAGATTGTGGGCGATGCCCTCGTGGGCCAGCAGCTTGCTGAGAGTTTCGTTTTTCTCGATGGAGACGGTGCCCACCAGCACGGGCTGGCCCTTTTCATGGCACTCCTTGACCTGGGCGATGACGGCGCGGTATTTGCCCGCCTCCGTCTTGTACACCACGTCGTGATGGTCGTTCCGGGCGTTGGGGCGGTTGGTGGGAACCTCTACAATGTCCAGATCGTAGATGGTGGCAAATTCCTCCTGCTCGGTCATGGCGGTGCCCGTCATGCCGGAGAGCTTGCCGTACAGGCGGAAATAGTTCTGGAAGGTGATCGTGGCCAGCGTCTTGTTCTCGCTGTTGACGGACACGTGCTCCTTGGCCTCGATGGCCTGGTGCAGTCCGTCGGAGTAGCGGCGGCCGAACATCAGCCGGCCGGTAAACTCGTCGACGATGATGACCTCGCCGTCCTTGACCACATAGTCGATGTCTTTTTTCATGACGCCGTGGGCCCGGATGGCCTGATTGATGTGGTGGGACAGGGTGGAGTTCTCCGAATCCGCCAGGTTGTCCAGATGGAAGAATTCCTCCGCCTTGCGGATGCCGTTGGCGGTCAGCGCGGCGGTGCGGGCCTTTTCATCGACAATGTAGTCGGACGCCTCGTTGACGTCGTCCTCCTCCTTGTCACCTACCTCGGCCACCACCTTTTTCTTCAGGCGGGAGACGAACATCTCCGCCATATCGTAGAGCTGGGTGGACTTGTCGCCCTGGCCGGAGATGATCAGCGGCGTGCGGGCCTCGTCGATGAGGATGGAGTCCACCTCGTCCACGATGGCAAAGGCGTGGCCCCGCTGCACCAGCTCGCTTGCGTAGATGCACATGTTGTCCCGCAGATAATCGAAGCCCATCTCGTTGTTGGTGCCGTAGGTGATGTCCGCCTGGTAGGCGGCCTGACGCTGGGGCGTGGTCAGGCCGTGGACGATCAGGCCCACGGTGAGGCCCAGAAAACGGTAGACCTTGCCCATCCACTCGCTGTCGCGCTTGGCCAGGTAGTCGTTGACGGTGACGATATGCACACCCTTCCCTGTCAGCGCGTTGAGGTAGGCGGGCAGCGTGGCCACCAGCGTCTTGCCCTCACCGGTTTTCATCTCGGCGATCCGGCCCTGATGAAGGATGATGCCGCCCACCAGCTGAACCCGATAGGGCCGCAGGCCCAGCACCCGGTCCGCGGCCTCGCGGACGGCGGCGAACGCCTCCGGCAGAATGTCGTCCAGCGCCGCGCCCTTCTGAAGGCGGTCTTTAAACTCCGCGGTCTTGTCGCGCAGCTGCTCATCTGTCAAGGCCTTGTATTCGTCGGCCAGCGCCTCGATTTTGTCAACGGTGGGATAAATCGATTTCAGTTCTCTCGAGCTGTAATCACCAAACAACTTTTTCATCAGACCCATGGTGGTTGAAACATCCTTTCTCAAAATCCGCCGGAGAGCCGGGAGGAGAATCCGGCGGATGAATCACATAACATTTGGAAAAATACACATATACAAAGCAAGTGTAGCATAGCACAACTCGTTCCGGATTGCAAAGAAAAAACGGGCGGCGGCTGAAAAGTTCACAATTTGGAAGAAAACGGAGAACGAAACCGACTGTCCGGAGAGAAAAAGTGCCCCGAAAGGAACCTCCGGCGCCCCAAACCGCCTGCTTGCTCCCGGTGGGGATTTGTGCTATATTCAGATTCATAGTAGGGGAAACGGGGAAAAGCCCCGGGACGTCGCACCCCAGGCGCTGCGCCCCGGCGGCCGTATCCGCGGATTGATTCTGCGTAAGGAGGATATTGCAATGAAACTCAGCTTTTTCGGCGCCGACCAGTGCGTGACCGGCAGCTGCCACTGCATCGAGGTCAATGGAAAAAGGATTCTCATTGACTGCGGACTGCAGCAGGGGCGGGACGAAATCGACAATGCGGAGTTCCCGTTCGCACCCGGACAGATTGATTTCGTACTGGTGACCCATGCCCACATCGACCACACCGGAAGGATTCCGCTTCTGGTCCGCCAGGGCTTCCGTGGGCAGATTCTCACCACCCGCCTGACGGCCGGCCTCATGCGGATTATGCTGCTGGACTCAGCCCACATTCAGGAGCAGGACGCACAGTGGAAAACCCGCAAGGGAGAGCGCGCCGGCGCGCCGCCCACGGAGCCGCTTTACACCGTGGAGGACGCCCAGAGCACGGAGCAGTATCTCAAAACCTGCGAGTACGGGCAGACGGTGGAGCTCTGCCGGGGCGTGCAGGTGCGCTTCGTGGACGCCGGGCACCTGCTGGGCTCCGCCTCCGTGATTCTGGATCTTTCCGAGAACGGCGTTGAAAAGCGCGTGGTGTTCTCCGGCGATCTGGGCAACGTCAATCAGCCTATTATCCGGGATCCGACCCATATCCCCGGGGCGGACTATGTGGTGATGGAGTCCACCTACGGCGACCGCAACCACGGCGAGGCGTGGAGCTATACCGACGATCTGGCGCAGATCATCGACGAAACCATGGCCCGGGGCGGCAATGTGGTAATCCCGTCCTTTGCCGTGGGCCGCACCCAGGAGCTGCTCTATTTCATCCGGGAGATCAAGGATCAGCGGATGGTAAAGTCCGAGCCGGACTTCCCGGTGTATATTGACTCCCCCCTGGCCCGGGAGGCCACCCAGATCTTTACCGGCGACCTGCGGGGCTATCTGGACGAGGAGGCCCTCCGCCTGGTGGCGGACGGGACCCACATGTTCAGCTTCTCCAATCTGCATATGACCACCAGCATTGAGGAGTCCAAGGCCCTCAACGAGGACGGCGTTCCCAAGGTCATCATCTCCGCCTCCGGCATGTGCGACGCAGGACGCATTCGCCACCACCTCAAGCACAACCTCTGGCGGCCGGAGTGCACCGTGGCGTTTGTGGGCTATCAGGGCGAGGGAACCCTGGGGCGCCATCTGCTGGACGGCACCAAGACGGTGAAGATGTTCGGCGAGGAGATCGCCGTCCGGGCAAAGATCGTCAACTACACGGGCCTTTCCTCCCACGCCGACCGGGATCACCTCATCAGCTGGATCTCCGATTTCAGGGAGCCCAGGCCCCAGCAGGTGTTCGTGGTTCACGGAGACCGGGAGGTGGCGCCGTTTTTCGCCCAGACCGTGGCGTCTTTGGGCTTCGGCGCCCACGCGGCCCAGTATACAGAGGTTTACGACCTGGCGGCCGGATGCGTGCTGGAGCCGGGCTATCTGCCGGAGCGCAAGGTCCGGGCCTTCGAGGGCGCGGTGAAGGCGAGCCCTGCCTATCAGCGCCTGGTGGCGGTGGGCCAGATGCTTACGGAGTCCATCAAGCGCAGCCGCGGCCGGGACAACAAGTCTCTGGCCTGGTTTGCCGATCAGCTCAAAAAACTGCTTGAAAAGTGGGAAGCGTAAGTGGAGAGACTGAAGCTCAATCAAATCTGTACCGGGACGGTGGAGGGCTATTCCAGCGAAGGCCTGGGAATCGTCCGGATCGGCGGGGAAGTGGTGTTTCTGCCCGGCGCCGTCCGGGGCGAGACGGCGGAGCTGCGGATCACCCGGGTGATGAAGAACGCGGCGGCGGGTGAACTCGTGAAAATCCTCACGCCGTCCCCCGCCCGCCGGGAGCCGGACTGCCCGTATTTCGGGCAGTGCGGCGGCTGCGTGTTCCGCCATATGAGCTACGAGGAGGAGCTGTGGGCCAAGTGCCGCCGGGTGCAGGACGCGCTGGAGCGCATCGGCGGCCTGACGGTTCCGGTGGAGGAGATTCTGGGGGCGGAGCACCCGCTGCACTACCGCAATAAGTGCCAGTATCCCGTGGACGCGGCGGGAACGGTGGGCTTTTACCGCGCCCGGACCCACAGCGTGGTGGAGGTGGCGTCGTGCCGCATCCAGCAGCCCGCAGCCGACGCGGCGGCGGGAGCTGTGCGGGAGTGGATGCGCCGCTACCGGATTCCCGGCTATGACGAGCGGAGCGGGAAGGGTTTGGTGCGCCACGTTTACGTCCGGGTGAACCGAGAGGGGCAGAGCCTCTGCTGCCTTGTTGCCAACGGGCGGAAGGTTCCCCGGGAGGCGGAGCTGACGGGCCTTCTCCGGGCCGCGGTGCCCGGCGTTCTGGGCGTGGTGCTGAACACCAATACGGAGCGGAGCAACGTGGTGCTGGGCGGCCGGTACCGGACGCTCTGGGGCCAGGATTTTCTGATGGACACCCTGCGGGGGATATCCTTCCGGCTGTCGGTGCCGTCGTTTTACCAGGTGAACCGGGAGCAGGCGGAGGTTCTCTACGGCAAGGCACTGGAGTTTGCCGGCCTGACGGGCCGTGAGACGGTGCTGGATCTCTACTGCGGCGCGGGCACCATCACGCTGTGCATGGCCGGCGCGGCAAAGCGGGTCATCGGCGCGGAGATCGTCCCGGAGGCCATTGCCGACGCCCGGGAGAACGCGGCGCGCAGCGGCATTTCCAACGCGGAATTTTTCTGCGGCGACGCGGCGGCAATCGCGGCGAAGCTCCGGGAGGACGGGCTGCGGCCGGATGTGATCACGGTGGATCCGCCCCGAAAAGGGCTGGCCCCGGAGGTGGTGGCCTCGGTGGCCGGCATGGAGCCGGAGCGGGTGGTGTATGTCTCCTGCGATCCCGCCACCCTGGCCCGTGACGCGCGGCTGTTCGGCCGGCTGGGCTATGAGGCTGTCCGGGCCGCGGCTGTCGATCTCTTTCCCGGCACAGCGCACGTCGAGACGGTAGTATTGCTATCAAGGAACAGCAAATAAGGCTTGCAAAGGCTTAAAACAAGGGATTCCCGCCATGGAGCGATATAGCTGCCCAGGGCTGGATCCCTTTTCTTTTTCTATCAGAACTTATCGACTTGGTCGTCCGGGGTACCTCTGGGAGGGGTTGCGGACACGTTGTTATTAAAAAACAAGGTCGAGGATA
>JALCRQ010000004.1 GCA_022652655.1 Oscillibacter sp.
TGGAAAATCCGGCTCCGTCCGGGATTTTGTGGCGGTGGGGGACGTCAGCATCCGGGTGATCGGCTCGGACGCCCAGATCCTGGACAGCGAGGTGCCGGTACGGCAGATTCTGGAACAAATCGTGGCCAAGACGGGGATCCCGCCCTTTATGCTGGGGCTGCAGTGGACCTCCACGGAGCGGATGAGTTCCCAGCAGGCCGACATGCTTACCACCGAAATCACCGCCATCCGGCGGACGCTGACGCCCGCCGTGGAGCGCATCTGCCGGCTGTGGCTGCGGATGCACGGCTATACCTGCCGCCCTGAGGTGGAGTGGGACGAGATCAACCTGCAGGACGAGGTGGAGGAGGCCAAGGCCGCCCTCTATCTGGAGCAGGCGCGGAAGCTGCGGATCGAGAACGACCGGGCGGAAAAGTAAAAAAATTGCGGCGCAGCCCAGCAAAGCGGGTGCGGCGCAAAAAGGAGGAACCGCCTGCAAGGCAGAGCAGGACTGCCCAAAGGCAGGACTGCGTGCCGCAAGGGCGAGTTCCGACGCGGAGCAGGCGCGGAAGCTGCGGATCGAGAACGACCAGGCGGAGGCTGGGGCCTCCGCGCCGCCGGAGCGGGGGGGGGAAAAAACAGCTGAACCGGTTCCGTCCGGCGGATAGGACAACATGAAAAGGAGCTGCATAAAAGGTATGAATATCCAGAAAAATCAGGGAACCGCCGCCTCCTGCGACGTGGGCGAGGAGGAGCTGAACCAGATCAACGCCTTCGCCAAAACGCCGCTGCGGGCGGAGGAGGTGTACGTCTTTGCGGCGAGGCTCTGCGACAACGAGGTGGATCGGGACTTCGAGCGCTTCGGAGAGGAGGCGCTGGCCGCCCTGGGCCGGCTGTTTGTGGGGAAAACCGGAATCTTCGACCACCAGTGGTCGGCGGAGGGGCAGACCGCCCGAATCTACCGCACGGAGCTGATCCGCGAGCCGGAGATCCGAACGGCGGCGGGGGACGGCTCCTGCTGGCTCAAGGCCTGGGCCTATCTGCTGCGCAGTGAGAAAAACGCTCCGCTCATCGCCGAAATCGAGGGCGGAATCAAAAAAGAAGTCAGCGTGGGGTGCAGCGTGGCCCGGAGCGTCTGCTCCATCTGCGGCGCTGAGAGCGGCGCGTGCGAACACGTTAGGGGCCGGACCTACGGGGGGAAGCTGTGCTACGCCGAGCTGCAGGAGCCTACCGACGCCTACGAGTGGTCCTTTGTGGCGGTGCCGGCCCAGAGAAAGGCCGGCGTTGTGAAGAAATTTACCGGCGTTCGGGGGCAGGAGCTCCGGGAGCTCCAATATCAGGTGCAGCTGGGCCGCAGCTACCTTCAGGCGCTGCGCTGCGAGGTGGTGCGGCTGGCTATGCTCTGCGACGACACGCTGGACGGAGAGCTGTTCCGGAAAATTGCCGGGAAGCTGGAGGAGCCGGAGCTGCTGGCGCTTCAAAAGGGCTACCGGGCCAGAGCGCGGAGCCTCTTTCCCGTCCAGCCCCAGCTCCGGAGCCCCCAGACTCCCGAAGCTCCGGGCAGCGAGGCTGTTTTTCTCGTCTGAGGACGATCAAATTTTTTATCAGGAGGTACGGTATGAAACTTTCCTATGAGGCAATCGGACAGTGGTGCGCAACCTTCGCCTGCTCCGGCGTCAGCGAGGGGCAGGTGGTAAAAATCAGCGCCAATGACACGGCGGCGGCCTGCAGCGATTCTGACGCGTTTGCGGGCGTAGCGGTCTCCGTGGCCCACGGAGGCGAGGCCTGCAGCGTCCAGCTGGGCGGCATGGTGAGCGTCCCCTATTCCGGCACCGCCCCCGCCGTGGGGTGGACGACGCTGACGGCGGACGAAAACGGCGGCGTCAAAGCTGCGTCCACGGGCAAAACCTATCTGACGGTTCACACGGACACCGCCGCCAAGACGGTCACATTTGTACTGTAAGGAGGAATGGAATATGGCTTATCAGTTTGAAAATTTGCAACTGGAAAAGGGCATGTACGGCCGGGCCGACAAGTCCTTTACCCAGACCCTGGAGGAACTGGATCCCAGCGAGCGCTACCGCGGCACTCCCCTGGAGGGCATGGACGCGTTTCAGCGCCAGCTCAAGCGCTTCGACATCCGGGTGAAGGGCGCCGGCTCCGACATGGTGGAGAAATTTTTCCACACCACCAACTCCACCGTGCTGTTCCCGGAATTCGTCTCCCGGGTCGTCCGCCAAGGCATGGAGCAGGACAACGTGCTGCCCGCCATTACGGCCACGGTAACCAATTTCAGCGGCATGGACTACCGCTCCATCGCCTCCGTTCCCACAGAGAGTGAGAAGGAGCTCAAGCGTGTGGAGGAGGGCGGCACCATTCCCGCCACCAACGTGCACACCCAGGAGAATCTGGTGCGCCTGCACAAGCGGGGAAGGATGCTGGTGGCCTCCTACGAGGCGATCCGGTTCCAGCGGCTGGACCTCTTTTCCGTAACCCTGCGCAGCATCGGCGCGTACATCGGGCGGATGCACCTCCAGGACGCCATCGACGTCATCCAGAACGGCGACGGAAACAACAACGCCGCCGCCGCTTACACCATCGGCACCGCGCCCATCTCCGGCACCAAGGGGACGCTGTCCTACAACGCCCTGCTGGAGTTCTGGAACCGGTTCGACCCCTACACCATGAATACCATCCTGGTGGGCGGCGACGTGATGCTGGCCCTTTTAAAGCTCAGCGAGTTCCAAAACCCGCTGACGGGACTCAATTTCCAGGGAACCGGCAAGCTGACCACGCCTCTGGGGGCCACGCTGCTGCGCACCGCCGCCATGCCCTCCGGCAAGCTGATCGGGCTGGATCGCAATTATGCCCTGGAGATGATCAACGGCTCCGACGTCACCGTGGAGTACGACAAGCTCATCGACCGGCAGACGGAGCGGGCGGCTATTACCTCCATCTCCGGATTTGCCAAGCTGTTCGCGGACGCCTCCAAGGTACTGACTATTTGACAGGAGAAACAAACGCAGGCCACAACTTGACGGCAAGGAGACGGATATGACCATACATGAAAAGACCCTGTCTCTGGCAAAGAGCATCTCCGGCGCGCTGGCGGCGGAGGAGGAGCTGCTGGAGGCGCTGTGCACCGCCGACGAGCGTGCGTGGGCGGAGCGGCTGACGGCGGACGCGGACCCCGCGGCGGCCGAGGGAGCCCTCGTCTGCGCCGCCGCCTTTTCCGCCGCGGCGGATCTGCTGAGTGCAAGAGGCAGCTCCGACGGGTTCTCCTCCTTCACGGCGGGGTCGGTTTCCGTCACCGCCGCGGCCAAATCGGAGCTGGCCGCCTCCGCCCGGGCCCTGCGGGCCTCGGCGGAGCGGTTGATGGCCCCCTTCGCCTCGGCGGACGACTTCGCGTTCCGGGGGGTGAGGGCTTGACGGAGGCCTTGGACGCAATTTTGAGCCGGTACGGTCGGGAGCTGACGGTCTTGGGCACGGCGGGCAGCCGGCAGCTCAAGGGATTTTTGCAGCCCTTGGCGGAGCGGCAGAAGGAGACGCCCTTCTCAGTCACCAGCCTGGGAACCGTGGACGACCGGCGCTGGATTCTGCTGACCCGGGAGGAGATCCGGGAAAACGAGACGGTGACGGACGGCGGCGATACCTTCCGGGCGGTCAGCTGCCAGCCCGTTTATCTGGGCAGGGAGCTGTCCCACTGGTGGACGGCCCTGCGATACGAAAAGGAGGCCGCGCAGTGAACGGACTTGGTCAAATCCGCGCCGCCGTGATCAGGACGCTGACGGATGCCGGCCTCTGCGCGGCGGCCGCCCACGGCGGCGCGGCGGAACGGTACAGCGGGCCGGTGACGGCTGTGGGCGTGGCGGAGCTCACCGGACGGCCCATGGCTCTGGGCGGCTATTTGGGGCAGACATACGACCGGCAGGCCGGCACCATGCGGGAGCTATACGGCCGGAAAATGGACGTGCTGATCTCCCTGGATGTGCGGGCCGACAGCGCGGCGGCGTGCGAAAGCGCGTGCGAGGCGGTGTCCGACGCACTGGAGACCGGCGGACTGCCCTCCGGACTGCGGCCGGGGGAGGAGAGCTGGGAGGCGGTCTGCTGGGACCGGCAGAACCAGCTGTTCCTCCGCCGGGGAAAACTGAAGTGCGGCGCCTACTTTACGGCCCAGACCGATCCGGAGGCGGACACCCTTCTGGAGTTTACCTTGAAAGGAGTTTTGAAAACTTGAGTACCATGATACATGAGCGCCCGGGCGTTTATTCGTCCTACGACGCATCCTCCGTGATCTCCGGCGCGGCGGGCAGCAAGGTCATCGGCGCCGCGGCCAAGGCGGTTCGCGGAACCGTGGGCGAGGCCGTCAGCGTCACCGGCTATGCAGCCGGCATTGCCGCCTTTGGCGAGGACGCTGCCGGAAGTCCCGGCATGTCCGAGCTGCTCCGGCTGCTGTTCAGCAACGGCGCCACGGAGGTCACGGCCGTCCGGACGGCGGATACCGGCACCCTGGACGACTACAAGGCGGCCTTCGGCGTGCTGGAGCTTCAGGAAAAAGTCCGCATCGTCGTGTGCGACAGCCCGGAGCTTGCGGTGCAGCAGGCCCTGCGGGACAGTGTGACCGCCTCCTCCGCCGCCCGGAAGGAGCGGATTGCCGTGGTGGGCAGCAGCGGCGAGAATGTGAGCCAGCTGGTGACCCGGGCGGCGGCACTTAATTCCGAGCGGGTGCTCCTGGTGGGGCCGGACGCCCTGGACAGCGCGGGAGAAACCCTGCCCGGCGTCTTTTCCGCGGCGGCTGCCGCCGGAGCCGCGGCTGCGGAAAGCGACCCCGCCATCCCGCTTAACGGCACGGCGCTCAGCGGCCTGGGCGGCCTGGCCGCAGCCTACTCCGACAGCGACATCGATACGCTGGTGCGGGGCGGCGTGACGCCGCTGGAGAGCGTGGGGGGAATCCTCTCTCCGGTGCGCGGCATCACCACCAGAACCACCACCGGCGGCGCGGCCGACGCCACCTGGCGGGAGGCCAACACCATTCTCATTGTGGACGACGTGATTCCCGCCATCCGCGCCTCCCTGCGCAGCAAGTTCACCCGAACCAAAAATACCGCGCAGAACCGGGGTGCAATCCGCTCACAGATCATCGTGGAGCTGGAGAAAAAGGTGAGCGCCCAGATTATCGACGGCTACGGGGACGTCCGGGTCAGCGCCTCCGCCGACAATCCCACCGTGTGCGAGGCGGAGTTCAGCTTCACCGTGGCCCACGGACTCAATCAGATCCGCCTGACGGCCCACATCACCGTCTGAGAAGGGAGAGAAGCGATATGGAGATAACCGGATTTCCCACCAGCGCGGATATCTATCTGGAGCTGGACGGCAAAAAGGTGGCCGTGGTGCAGAGCTACACCGCCAGGGCCGTTAAGACCAGCCAGAGCGTGGAGGCCTTCGGCGAGAGCGAGCCTGTGGCTACGCTGAACGGCCAGCGGAGGTATACTCTGGAGCTGACCCGCCTTTACGCCACCGACGAGGCCGTCTCCGACGGCATCAATTTTTACGACCTGGAGGACTTCTCCCTGGTGATCTGCAAGCCCGACCGAAAGATCATTTACAGCGGCTGCGAGTGGAGCAGCATCGCCGAGACGGGACAGCTGGACGCCATGGTGGCCGAGAAAATCACCGTGACGGCCAGCCGGCGGATCGAGACGTCCGTATGAGGCGCGTGGACGAACTGCGTCCGCCTGCGGCGGGGCGGCTGCTGAATATCCGGCGGGCGGTGTGCGCGGAGAACCGGGACGGACTGGAGCAGGCGGCGCTCTGCAACGCGCAGGTGCTGGCGGAATCGTGCTTTTCCCGGGGCGAACCCGCCTTCGCCGGCACGCAGGAGGTGCTGGACGAGCTGACCTTTCCGGAGATGGAACGGCTGCTGGCACGTCTGGGGGGCGAGGGTGCTTCCTGGACAGGCGGCGCGGCAAACGCCGGATTTGACCCCCAACGCTTTACGGCGCTGCGCCGCGGGACGGCGGAGAAGCCGGAGAAGCCGCCCGCCGGCGGAGGAGAGAGATGAATTATATCGAGGAGGAGCTTTTGCGTCAGGCGCGCTTCTGGAGACTTCTGACCGGAGACGGGGCGGATCGCCGGGAGGAGGGGCAACCGTCGGAGCGGACGGCTGAATCTGCGGCGGAAACGGAGCGGGCGGCGGAGTCCGCGGCCCGGCTTCGGGAATTTCCGGGGCTTTCGGCCGGAAACCGCCGGTACGCCCAGCCGCAAAGCGGCGGAGCTGAGTGGTACGCCCGGGCCGGAGCCGATCCGGAGCCCGCCGGTGCGCAGGCCGCTTCCCCGGAGATGCCGGACGGAGCTGCCCAGGCGGGCTCCGCAGTTTCCCTCCGCCGCGCCGCAGGCGAGCTGTCCGAGTGCGTGGAGCGGGACGCCCGGGCGCCTACCCGCTGTACTGAAAACACCGCGGAGGGAAGCCGGGGGGCCGGCCTCCGCTTCCGCGGCGGAAAGGAGGGGCTTTTCCATGAATCTGAGCCCCATGCGTTTTAAAAATTACACCTGGCCCTACAATCCCGAGTTCTACGAGATCATCTGGAAGCGGCAGACGGCGCTGCACAAAATCCCCTTCGGCCGGTACTGCCTCCAGGATCTGGGCCTGGCCTGCCGCGTCATGCGGGGGGAGGGCACTTTCACAGGGGAGGGGGCCTACCGGGAGTTCAGCGCGCTCACCGCCGTCTTCTGTCAGGACGGGCCGGGAATGTTGGTGCATCCCGTCTGGGAGGCGCGCAGCGCCTATTTTGTCTCCCTGGAGCTTCGGGAGAAGCCCCTGCCGGACTACGTCCGCTACACATTTGAATTCTGGCAGGACGGGGCGGCGGAAAGGCTCACCCAAACCGCGTCCGCCGCAGCGGCGGCACCGGCCCGGACGGCCGCGGCGCAAAGTACGTATACTGTCAAAAAGGGCGACACCCTGTGGGGAATCGCCAGGCGGTACGGCGTCACGCTCCCGGCGCTGACTGCCGCCAACCCCCGGATCAAAAATCCCAACCTCATCTATCCGGGAGAGGTGGTGAGAATCCCGTGACCGGACGCATCATTACCTGCGATCACAAGATTTACGAACTGCCGGAGCTGCTGGAGTGGGATATTGTGCACACCGGCGGAGTGCCCTGCGACAGCTTTTCCGCCACCTGTGCGTACATGGCGGAGCTGGCGCTTCCCCTTCACCGGGCGGAGAGCTTCCTGGCACTGAACGGGCAGAGTCTGCTGCTCCACGGAATCGTGGATGAGTACACAATCCGTCAGAGCGCCGCGGGGCGCACCGTGACCATCACGGGACGGGGGCTTGCCGCACGGCTGCTGGACAACGAATCCCGGCCCGCAACCTACCAGACAGCGGCGCTGCGGGATATTGTCCGGGCGCATGTGACGCCGTACGGTATCTCCTGCGTCCAGTGCGCCGACGTCCGGGCCGGTTCCGTTTATACGGTGGCGGCGGGGACCAGTCAGTGGAATGCACTGGAGGAGTTCTGCCGGGTTTACGGCGGCTTCACGCCCACCTTCCGCCGGAACGGAGAGCTGGCCGCCGCGCCCCGGAGCGCCGGAAACCGAATCGTCCTCAACGACGGGACAACCCTTTTGAGCGTGACGAAGCGGGAGAACCACTACGGCGTTCTCAGCGAGGTTTTGGTAATCGACAAGACCAGAAACACATCTCAGACCGTGCAAAACAAGGAGTTTATCGCCCGGGGCGGACAGTGCAGGCGCGTTCTTTACACGCCCGGGCAAAGCACCTGGGCGGCTATGCGGTATACGGGAGCGTATCAGATTGCCCGGTCGGCGGAGAACGAGGAGATCCTCACCGCCGTCCTGCCCGGCAGCCGGATCGTGTCGCCGGGGGATCTGGCGGAGGTCAGCCTCTCCGGCTGCGGATTGTCCGGGGAGTACGCCGTGACCCAGTGCGAAAACGCCTGCTGTCCGGAGGGGGAAACCACCACTTTGACGATGAAAAGGAGAGGGTAACAATGTGGCTATCAAAACAGATTCGCTCCGTGCCGCCCTCCGCGGACGCCGATCTGGGCGTGACCTCCATCGCCGGAGGCGCGGCGGGGGTGCTGACCCGGGGCGAGGTGCGGAGGGTTCCGGTCTTCGGACCGGGCGGATACATCTGGCAGCCCCGCAGCGGCGAGACGGTGCTGGTGATCAAGGGCGGCCCCGGCGGTGAGGAGACCTGCGTGGCCGGAGCCGCCCAAAGGGACGCGCCGCCGGCCATGAAGCCCGGTGAGGTATATCTGTACGCTCCCGGCGGGGCGTCCGTCTATCTCAAAAGCGACGGCTCACTGGAACTCTCCGGCTCCATCCGGCTTCGCGGCAGCGTGCAGATCAGCGGAGAGCTGACCATCAACGGCCACGGCTGCAACGCGGCCGCCGCCCAGTAGGAGGGGAATGGGAATGCTTAAGATCAGAAACGGCGACTATGTGCCGGACGGCACCGGCGGCCTTGCCCGGTGCGAAAGCGCGTCCGAAGAGCTGCTTCAGCAGGCGCTGCTGCGCCTCAGCGCCCATCGGGGCGCGCTGCCGTTCTGGGAGGATTTTGGCAGCAGACTCTGGCAGCTGGGACGGCTGAGCGCGGCAGAACGGCCCGCGGCGGCAAAACAGTACGCGGCGGAATCGCTGGCGGATCTGGAGGAACTCAGCGTCACCGGAGTGACGCTGGGTGAGCCCCGGGACGGTGCGCTGCCCCTGACGGTGGAGCTCGCCTGCGGAGATGAGAAGTACGCGGTGGAGCTGGCGGTTCGCTGAGCGCCCCGGGGAGAGGATGAGACGGAAATGAAAACAGTCGAGGAAATCTATCAGGAGCTGCTGGCCGCTTTCGCGGAGCGGGCGGGCTGGACGCCCGGGGACGATTGCGATCTGAGCGTACGGCTCTATGCCGCCGCGGCGCAGCTGCAGGCACTGGCCATCCAGGCCGACTGGGTGCTGGATCAGAGCTTCCCCCAGACGGCGTCCGGGACGTATCTGGACAATCACGCCGAGCTGCGGGGCCTTGCGCGCGCGCCGGCCGGAAAGGCGTCCGGGACGCTGCGCTTCAGCGCCCCCTCCGCTCCGGCGGCCGATCTGACCGTCGAGGCGGGAACCATTTGCATGACGGCGGCGGGAACGCGCTTTACAACTGTCCAGAGCGCGGTGCTGCCTGCGGGAAAGCTCAGCGTGGAGGCGCCGGCAGCCGCGGTGGAGGCGGGGAGCTCGGGCAACGCCGTGGCGGGCACGGTGACGCTGCTGGGGGCCTATCCCGCCGGCATTACGGCGGTGACCAATCCCGCGGCTTTTGCCGGCGGCTGCGACGACGAGGACGACGAATCCCTGCGCAGAAGGATTCTGGAAAGCTACCGGCGTCTTCCCAACGGAGCCAACGCCGCATGGTATGAGCAGACGGCCATGAGCCACAGCGGCGCGGCCACCGCCAGGGCCATCGGCCGGGCCAGGGGAATCGGCACGGTGGACGTCTATGTGGCTACTGCGGCGGGACAGCCTGACGCAGCGCTGCTGAGCGCCATTCAGAGTGACCTTGCCCAAAAGCGGGAGATCGCGGTGGATGTCCAGGTCAAGGCCCCTACGCTTTCACCGGTCAATATTTCGGCGGAGATCAGCCTGAAAGAGGGCGCGGAGTTTGCAGCGGCGGAGACGGCCATCCGGGCGGCGCTGGGAGAGCTGTTTACGGGGAAGCTCCTGGGGCAGCCGGTGAGCATGGCCGGTCTGAACAGCCTGATTTACGGCATCGAGGGCGTCAGCAACTGTCATCTGCTGGCTCCTGCCGCCGATTTTGCCGGCGGCGATACGATCCTGCCCACGCTGGGGACGCTGACAGTTACCCAGATGGAGGAGGCATAAGAAGATGGCGGAACAGTACGAGACGTATCTCAAAAATCTGCTGGAACCGCTGGCGCTTTACAGCTTCGCGGAGGGGGCAGTCAGCACCTGCGCCCTGCACGCGCTGGGATCGGGCCTGGACGCGCTGGCGGAGCGCCTGGCCTGCGTCGAACGGGAGGCCGCCGTCGCTACTGCGGAGGATCAGGGCCTCTCCCGCCGGGAAGCCCTTTTTGCCAGACGGCCCGCCGCACCCACCACCGCCCTGCGGCGCAGAGCCATTGCCAGCCTCTTTCAGATTTCCGGCGACAGTCTGACACCGGAGGACATCGGCCGAACCATCAGCGGCTGCGGGATTCGGGCCAAGGCCCGGGAGATGGAGACGGCGGGGAAGATCCAGGTCTATTTCCCGGATGTGGCGGGGGAACCGGAGGGCGCGGAGCAGATCGAGAAGATCATCCGGGACATCATTCCCTGCCATCTGGAGGTCGAATTCTACTTCCGATATCTCACCTGGACGGAGTGCGAAAAAGCCCAGATGACCTGGGCGGGAGTGGAAGCGCAGGAACATACCTGGAAAACCTTTCAGGCCGCGGTGCCGCCGGAGGAATAGCCCGGCGTCCAAGAAGAAAATTTCCAATCCTTGCATTTTTTTCGGCAGAATGGTACAATGGCCGCAAAGCGGGCATTGTACCCGCGCATCAAAGCGCGGTGCGCTTTGGCGCATTGCAATCGTCCGCCGCCTCGCCCCTTGCGGGGCAACCGGCGGGGATGACGGAGTACCATAAATTGCAGGCAATTTATGGTACAATGGCCGCAAAGCGGGCATTGTACCCGCGCATCAAAGCGCGGTGCGCTTTGGCGCATTGCAATCGTCCGCCGCCTCGCCCCTTGCGGGGGCAACCGGCGGGGGTGACGGAGTACCATAAATTGCAGGCATTGTACCTGCGCATCAAAAACAATTCAGCGCCCTGACGCGGCTGAACTGCTCCTGTCTGACACTGCGGAGGGCGAGAAAGCTCAGAATTGTACCATGGGGAGGGGAACGCCATGCTGCGTGCCGCTGTCTGCGACGATCAGGATGCAGAGCTGAAAATGCTGAATAAGCTGCTGGAGCACTACGGTAAAAAGCTGAGGCACCAGACACTGGAAACCGAGCTTTATTCCTCCCCCAGAGCCCTGATCCGCCGCCTGGAGGAAGGCGCACGGTTCGACTTTTTTATCCTTGACATGATGATGCCGGAATACAACGGCGTGGATGTGGGGCGCGTCATCCGCGCGGCGGGACTGGAGAGCGCCATTATCTATATCACGGCCTCTCCGGATTTTGCCCTGGACGCCATCAGCGTGCATCCGGAGCAATACCTGCTCAAGCCGCTGGATCCCCAGGCACTGTTTTACGCGCTGGACAGCGCCTGCGAGCGGATCAACCGGAGGAGCGCCGCCTGCCTTTCAGTCAGGACCCGGGGCGGAACGGAACTGCTGCCCTACCCCAAAGTGGTGTGCGTGGAGCACGTGGACCGCATTATGCGTGTCTATTCGGAGGACGGGGGGATCCTGGAGAGCGTGTACCTCCGGGAACCGTTTGAAAAGCTGACGGAGCCCATCCTGGGGCAGCCCGGTTTTGTGCGGACGCATAAGTCTTATCTGGTCAATCTGCACCATATCCGCACGTTCCTCCAGGGAGAGCTCCGGATGGACACCGGCCTTCTGGTGCCCATCAGCCGGAGAAACGCCGCGGAGGTTCGCAGAACCTATTTGCAGTACATGCAGTATATGGAGTAGCTTGGGGGAGAATCCCCTTTTCAGAAAAGTCCGGGCGGCCCATAGGGCCGCCCGGACTTTTGGCATATTTTTTTGAGGAGACAGGGCGCTCACCGCCAGGCGCCGTTGCCGCTCTCAGAGAGGAACGTGCTCTCATCCCGGACGCAGATCACGACGTCCGGACGATACTGCCGGATGTAATCCCCCAGCGTCTTTTCCGAGTAATAGCGGAAGTCCAGACTGCGGGTTTCGTCAAAATCCGTCCACAGCAGCGTCTCCAGCGGATTGGTGAAGGAATCTCCGTAGATGAGGACGCTGGGCAGCTCCGGCCGGTTCGTCCGGATGACGGTCTCAGCCCGGTCACCGCCCATGTATACGTCGTAGCCGATCAGCCCGGCAGAATCCGTCGGAAGCGAAAAAACGGAAGCGTCGGAGGACTTGCCGGAATCCTCCCGGGAAAAGGGGATGCTCTGCCGGGGAACGGCGATCTCAACCCGGTCCTCCCGTCCGTCGGAACTTTTCCAGAGGTGATAGAGCCGGCGGTTGGAGGAGCCCAGAAAGGGATTGGGCAGCGTGGTGAAGTCAAAATCCTCCCGCCCCAGGGGGACGAGAGACAGTGCCGTATTTTCCCGGGCAACGCGGTCCATCAGCAGTTCGTACGCCGCGAAAGCGCCCTCGAAGGTATAGTGATGATCCGTCCGAAAGTAGAGATAATCCGGCTTCCCCTCCTGCGCAAAGGCGGAATAGACATCGATAAACGGAACGCCCTCCTGCTCCATGGCGGAGGAGAAGGCGGCGCGAACCGCGTCGGTATGCCAGACGCGGTTTTCCATATAAGATGGATAGCGGTCCGAAAAGTAGGTGAATTGCAGGGGAACGCCCACGTAGTAAAAGGTTCCGCCCTGGGAGCCGATCAGCTTGCGCAGGGAGGCATACCGCCGGGCGGCCGCCTCCGCCTGACTGTCCAGGGAGGCCAGGCTCCAGCGGGAATAACCGTTGACGGAGAGCAGCACGTCAGAACCGACCACCAGATTGTTTACCTTGGGCCGTCCCGCCGCCAGATCCAGCGCGGTGTCCGCCCGCAGAATACGGTCCCGGCCGCAGACGTGATCCGAAAGCGCCTGTTCCGCCGCCGTGAAATAGTCCCCCGACCAGACGCCGTCCGCCGAGAGGGCCGGCATGGCCGTCAGCATGCGCTGCTCGTAAAACGACGGGCCGTCCTTCCAGCGGGCCAGCGTGAGCAGGGGGACGGTGAGAAAGGCCAGCGCAAAAAGCAGAAGAAATACACGGTTTGCGATTTGTCTCATGGACTGCCTCCCGGTTTTAAAACTGAAAATAGATAAAGGAATTGAATCCGGATTCCACCAGACGCAGGACGGCCAGGCCGCCCAGCGCCAGTGCCAGCGCCGTAGGCCCCCAGCAGAGGATCGCGGCGCACAGGCGGCTGTCCCGCCGCCGCTCCAGCCGCCGGCGCAGCGCGTCCCGGACGGGCAGGGCGGCCAGGATTCCCGCCGCCAGCTCCCAGCGGTATTCCAGAAGCTCGTAGACGGCCTGTCCGCCCAGAGCGCCGGAAGCGGCACCGCCGAACATGATCTTCAGAAAACTGAGAATCTGGGGCACTCCGGAGGCGCGGAAAATCAGCCAGCCGAACAGCACAGCAGCCATAGCGCAGAGATGCTGGGTCCAGACCGGCAGACGCCGGAGTCCTCCGCCCCAGAGATACCGCTCGCCGATGAGGAGCAGGGCGTAGTAAAAGCCCCAGAGCATGAAAGTCCAACTGGCGCCGTGCCAGAAGCCGGTCAGCGTCCACACGATCAGCAGGTTCAGAATCTGACGGCCCAGGGGTACCCGGCTGCCCCCCAGGGGGATGTACAAATAGTCCCGGAACCAGGTGCTCAGCGAGATGTGCCAGCGCCGCCAGAAATCCGTGACGGAGCGGGCAATATAGGGGTAGTTGAAGTTCTCCGGAAAGTGAAAACCGAACACCCGCCCCAGCCCGATGGCCATGTCCGAATACCCGGAGAAATCAAAGTAGATCTGCAGGGTGTAGGCGATCACGCCCAGCCAGGCCATGGAGGTGCTCAGCAGCGCCGGAGACTGGGCGAAGGCGGCGTCGGCAATGCGGCTGAACTGATTGGCCAGCAGGACTTTTTTGGCAAGCCCGAATAAAAACCGCTGCAGCCCCAGAGCGGCTTCATCGGCGGTCTCCCGGCGGCGGTGCAGCTCCTGCGCCATGTCGCCGAAACGGACGATGGGGCCCATGGTGAGCTTGGGGAAAAAGGACAGGTACAGCGCGGCGTTTAAAAGGCTCCGTTCCGGCTCCGCCGTGCCGCGGCGGATGTCGGCCAGATAGGAAAGCCCCTGAAAGGTAAAAAAGGAGATGCCCACGGGGAGAAGAAGGCTCTGCCGGTGCACCGCGGGGAGGACCCGGGCCAGATTTTCCGTCACGAAGCCCAGGTATTTGAAGAGGAACAGCAGTCCCAGATTGCACACGGTTCCCACGGCGCAGGCAGCGCTACGAAACCGCTCCGGCCGCCCGGGGGCGGAGAGCAGGCCGAAGATGTAGTTGATGAGAACGGAGGCGGCCAGCAGGGGCAGCGCCCTCCAGCCACCGCAGCCGTAAAAAACCAGGCTGAACGCCAGCAGAATCCCGTTGCGGCTCCGGCGGGAGCGGCACAGCGGACAGAAATACACCGCCAGCAGAAGCGGCAGGAAAATAAACAGAAAAGAGAGCGAACTGAAAACCATCTTGCACAACCTGACCCGCTCTGCCCCGCAGTCCGCGGAAGGAAAGCGCTTTTTCAAGGAGAAAAAATGCGGCAAAACCGCCTGCACGGCAGACCGGAGACGGCAAAATCCGACCGTTTTTTCCAATAAAAGTATAACGGCGCCGCCGCCCGGTGTCAACTGCCGGACGCAGTTCCGGCAGGCGAAAAAACCGGGGGAACACTTGACGATGCTCCCGGGGGTGTGTTATTCTCGGGAAAAGAGAACGGGAGGCGCTGTCCATGGAGCTGGCGGAACAGCTGGGAATCCTGCCGGGGATCACGGCCGTGGTAGGCAGCGGCGGAAAGACGACGCTGCTGTGTGCCCTGGGAGAAGGGCTGTCGGCCGGGGGAGCCGCGGTGATTCTGTGTACGACCACGAAGATCTATCCCTTTGCCGGCATTTTCGGGACGGACACGGCGGATGAAGCCGTCCTGACCCGGCTGCTCCGGGCGCATCGGCTGGTGTGCGCGGGACTGCCGGCGGGGGATTCGGGAAAGCTGACGGCGCCCGGGATTCCCATGGCCCGGCTGGCCCGCCTGGCGGACTATGTGCTGGTGGAGGCGGACGGCGCCCACGGCCGGCCGCTGAAAGCCCACGCTCCCTGGGAGCCCGCGGTTCCGCCGGAGGCGGAGCGGGTTGTGTGCGCGGCGGGCGTGCTGGGCATCGGCCGTCCCATCGCGGAGTGCGCCCACCGGCCGGAGCGCTATGCGGCCCTGGCGGGGGCGGCGGAGGATGAAACGGTGACGCCGGAGATGGCGGCCCGGGTGCTGCGGGCGGAACGCCTGGGGGAGATATATCTGCTCAATCAGGCGGACGGGCCGGAGGAGCTGGCGGCGGCCCGGCGGGTGGCCGCGCTGCTGGACGCGCCCGCCGTGTGCGGGTCGCTTCGAAAGGGGGAGACGGTGAGATGCTGATTGTAATCCGCGGCGCCGGGGATATTGCCACGGGAATTGCGCTGCGGCTGTATCGCTCGGGGATGCGGGTGGTGATGACCGATCTGCCGCACCCCACGGCCATCCGGCGCACGGTCTGCTTTTCCCAGGCCATTCCCATGGGCGCGTACACCGTGGAGGATGTGACGGCGGAGCTGGCCCGGGATGCCGGGCAGGCGGAGGAGATCCTCAGCCGGGGACGGATCCCGGTGCTGGCCGACCCGGAGGGCGCGTGCATCCGGGCGCTGCGGCCTGACGCCGTGGTGGACGCCATCCTGGCCAAGAGAAACCTGGGGACCGCCATCACCGACGCTCCCGTGGTAGTGGGCGTGGGGCCGGGCTTCACCGCAGGCGCGGACTGCCGCGCGGTGGTGGAGACCATGCGGGGCCATACCCTGGGACGGGTCATTCTCCGGGGCACTGCCATCCCCAACACGGGGATTCCGGGGCTCATCGGCGGCTTTGCGGGGGAGCGGGTGCTCCGGGCCCCGGCCGATGGGGTGTTTCACCCGCTGCGTGAGATCGGAGACCGGGTGGAGCAGGGCGACGCGGCAGGCGAGGTCGGAGGGGCGCCCATGCGCTGCACCATCGGCGGCGTTCTCCGGGGCATCCTGGCGGACGGCACCCCAGTGACCCGGGGGATGAAGGCGGGGGATGTGGATCCCAGAGGAAAGCCGGAGTACTGCGCCGAAGCCTCGGATAAGGCGCTGGCGGTGGGCGGCGGCGTGCTGGAGGCGATTCTCGGCCTGACCGGCGTCCTGACCACCCGGCGTCCGGAAAAATAAACCAGAGCGGCCCCGGCTTTTAAGCCGGGGCCGCTCTGTCGTTTAAAATCGGTTTCAGCCGGGTTTACGCGATTTTCTCCAGCCACCGGAGATCGTAGGGCTCAAATACCGCGGCGCGGTAGGCCTCCGGATCCAGGGGCGTACCGTCCCAGTCGGCGTGGAGCTCGCCGTTCTGCTTGATCAGGATGTCGTAGAGGATGGCGTAGGTGACGCCGGTGACCGGGTCCCGTTCCACCATGGTGGAGTAGGGCAGGGTCTTGTGATAGGTCAGGGCCATCCCCCGGTAGTCGAAGTGAAAGCCGCAGCGCATGCGGCAGCCCTCCAGCCCGGTGTAGCGGGCCACCCGGCTCAGATCGTCCAGAATCCGGTCGCCGCTCCGGCGGTAGAGGTTTTCCGGCGTGGTGGCGGTATAGTCGAAGCGGAACTGCACCGCGGCGCCGGGGATTTTCCGAAACCGCTCCAGATAGGGGATCAGCCGCTCCGCGGGGTAGTCCCGGTAGAGCACGCAGTTTACCCGGAAGGGAACGGGCAGCCGGGAGAGCAGCTCGTCGTTGGATTCCTGCACATAGTGCTGGAGATGGCGGGAGACGTTGATGCAGGTGATTTTGCCGCGGTTGCGCGCCGCGAAGGCCAGAAGATCCTCCTGGGAGCAGTGCTCCGACACCGGCAGCGTGGTGTTGATGTAGATCTTGTGGGTGGCGGGAACACAGTCCAGCATCCGCTGCAGAGAGGGGAGGTTGGCCAGAGGCTCTCCCCCCGTAAAGACAAAGTCGCATGCGGGCGTTAGGGCGTCCATTTGCGTGATGCTTTTGCAGATCGCGTCGACGGAGAAGCCTGTGAGATCCGCGTATTCGCCTTTGTTGATGCAGAACGGGCAGTGGTTTCCGCAGTCGTACGGAACGAACACTGTCACCGTCGCGCCGCCGACCCGGGTTTTGTAGGGGTATTTCATGATGACCGGCCTTTCGGAATGGATTGCAGAGCTTTGGGCGGGCCGCGCCGGAAAAAACCGGGGCGCCCCATTCGGAAAAACCGCGGGTGGGTTTCCCGCGGTAACAGCCTGTTTGAAGCCTATTTTGTAAGTTTAAAATATTTTTATGAATTGGTCAAGTGAAAATCCGTCATTTTGGACACGAAGGGGAAGAAACACCTCCGGGACTGTACACAGCCCGGGAAAAATGCTATAATTGCCCCAGACAGAAAGCGGGGCTTCTGATTCGGAGGTGGACGAGTGAGCCTGATTACACAAAAGCTGCAGACGGCGCTGGATGCGCTGGAGGCCTTTCTGGCGGCGAATCCGTCGGCCGGGCTCTGGTATTCCGCGGCGGTGCGCTTTGTCTTTCCGGTGCTGGCGTTCCTGATCCTGCTGCGCGCCATTCGGTCGCTGCTGCGGGTGCCCCACACGCCGGAGGTGTGGGGGCAGCTGAGCCTGCCCAACGGCGCACCTATTTTGCTGACCCATTGGGAGAATATCATCGGCCGGGGGAAAACCGCGGACGTCTATCTCAACTATCCCAGTATTTCCCGCCAGCATGCCGCCATCTGCCGCAGCGACGACGAGCAGTGGACGCTGTACGACCTCCGCTCCACCGGCGGCACGCTGGTGAACGGCCGGCAGGTGGAGGAGTCCGCCCCGGTGAAGATGGGGGACACCATCACGCTGGGCGGCGTGCCGCTGCTGTTTCTCCCACAGACGGTGGATGAGCAGCAGGCTGTGGAAAAGCGCCGCCGGGCGGAGCGGCCGGCGGCCATCTGGCCGTCGTTCCTGTGGCTGACGCTGTTTCAGGTTTTGACCTGCCTGCAGCTGATCCTGGCCCAGGGGAAGACGGCCACGGTGGCGACACCGCTGACGTTTCTGGGGCTTACGGCGCTGATGTGGGTCTACTTTGCTGCGCTGCGCATTTCCTGCTGCGTGGGGTTTGAGATGGAGACCATCGCTTTTTTCCTCTCCACCCTCTCCCTGGCCGTGACGGCCTCCTCGGCGCCCCGGGCGCTGCCCAAGCAGTTTGCGGCTGTGGCTTTGGGCCTTCTGGCCTTTTTGATCCTGGGCCTTTTCCTGCGGGATCTGCGTCGGACGCAGAAGCTCCGCTGGCTGATGGCGGCGGGTGCCATCGGGCTTCTGGGCATCACGCTGGTGCTGGGCCATACCAAGTTCGGCGCCACCAACTGGATCTCCCTGGGCGGCATGTCCCTCCAACCCTCCGAGCTTGCCAAAATCTGCTATATTTTTGCCGGCTCCGCCACGCTGGAGCGGCTGTTCCGCAAGCGGAACCTGACGCTCTTTATCGTGCTTACCGGCCTTTGCATCGGACTTCTGGGCCTGATGAGCGATTTCGGCACCGCTGCCATCTTCTTTGTGACGTTTCTGGTGATCGCCTATCTCCGCTCCGGCGATTTTGCCACGCTGGCCCTGATCTGCGGCGGCGCGGTGTTCGGGGCGGGGATTGTTCTCAAGTTCAAGCCCTATATTCTCCGGCGCTTCGCCTCCTGGGGCCACGCGTGGCAGGCTGTGTCCACCACCGGCTTCCAGCAGACCCGCACCATGTCGGCCGCTGCCTCCGGCGGACTGGTGGGCATGGGCGCGGGCAGCGGCTGGCTGCACAAGGTGCCCGCCGCGGACACCGATCTGGTGTTCGGCATGGTCTGCGAGGAGTGGGGACTGCTGATCGCGCTTTTGGCTGTGGCCTCCATCGTCGTCCTGGCGGTGTTCGCCGCCCGGGCCTGCCGGGTGGGCCGCTCCAGCTTTTATACCATCGCCGCCTGCGCGGCGGCGTCGCTGATGGTGTTTCAGACCTGCCTCAACGTGTTCGGCGCGGTGGATCTGCTGCCGCTGACCGGCGTGACGTTCCCCTTCGTCTCCAACGGCGGAAGCGCCATGGTGTCTGCCTGGGGCCTTCTGGCCTACCTCAAGGCCACCGACACCCGGGAGAACGCCAGCTTCGCCATCAGCATGCGCAAGCGCCGCCGCCTGCTGGAGGAGGCCAGGCGCCGCACGGAGCCGGCGGGCAATCCCTTCGACGGCCCGGACGGCGGATTTGAAGACGGGGAGGTGCCGCCGGATGAAGAAGATTGAGCACCGCGCGGTGATCTGCCGGATTCTGGCCCTGGCTCTGGTGGTGGGCATGGGAATTTTCGTGTTTCGCTGGGCCACCCGGGGAAACCGCTGGGTTTCCGCCGCGTTCAACCGCCATCTCTACAACAGCGACGGCGTCCTGGCCAGCGGAACCGTGCTGGATCGGGACGGCGACGTCCTCAGCTCAGTGGGCGCGGACGGCAAACGCACCTATTACGCCAGCGCGGACGTCCGGAAGGCCACGCTCCACGCGGTGGGCGACCTGCAGGGCAATATCGCCACCGGCGCGCTGAACGCCTTTGCCGGTGATCTCACCGGCTTCAACCTGCTGGGCGGCGCCTTTGACGCCCGGCGGGGCAACAGCCTCTACCTCACCATCGACGCCTACTATAACAACGTGGCCTATCAGGCGCTGAACGGCCGCCGGGGTGCGGTGTGCGTGTACAATTACAAGACGGGGGAAATTCTCTGCATGGTGTCCGCCCCGTCCTACGATCCCATGAACGTCCCGGCGGATCTCACCACCAGCGACCGCTATCAGGGCGCGTACCTGAACCGCGTGCTCTCCTCCACCTTTACGCCGGGCTCGGTGTTCAAAACCGTTACGGCGGCCGCCGCCATTGAAAAGCTCCCGGATTATCAGAACAGAACCTGGACGTGCAGGGGCTCCGTGACCATCAACGGCAACGTCATCACCTGTGCGGGCAGGCACGGGGAGCAGACCCTGGGCCAGGCCCTGGCCAACTCCTGCAACGTGGCCTTTGCGGAGATTGCCGACGAGCTGGGCGCGGATACGCTGCGGGCGTACACCGAAAAGGCGGGACTGACCGACAGCTACTCTGTCAGCGGCCTTCCCACGGCCAAAGGCACCTTTGATTTCAAAAATCTTTCCGACGATCAGTTGGGCTGGGCCGGCGTGGGACAGTACCGCGATCTGGTGAATCCCTGCGCGCTGATGGTCTATATGGGGGCCGTCGCCGGCGGCGGAAAGGCCGCGGAGCCCTATCTGGCGGAAAAGACGGTGAGCCCGCTGGGGATTAAAAACTCCCTGCGGACCCGCAAAACCACGGACACGCTGATCGACCCCTCCACGGCGGCGGTGCTGGCGGACATGATGGCCGACAACGTGGACAAGACCTATGGCAGGGAGCGGTTTCCCAACATGGATCTGTGCGCCAAATCCGGCACCGCGGAGGTGGGAGACGGAAAATCCCCCCACGCCTGGTTTACCGGCTTTCTGCGGGACGCGGACAAGCCCTACGCCTTTACCGTTCTGGTGGAAAACGGCGGCGGCGGCGCGTCTGTGGCCGGAACGGTGGCGGGCAAGGTGCTGCGGGCCGTGACCGGCCAAAAATAGAGACGGAGCTCCGGGGCCGGGCCGCGCTGAATGGGGGCCCGGCCCCGGGCGTTTTCCGGCGGCTCCGGCCCGGCAAAGCCCGCGGGAAAGGCGATGCTTCAATTTGATTCAGGAAAACGATCAAAGATAGTTACAATCGTTAAAAACGATTGTAAAACGGAGAGGCAGCCCTTGCTTTTTTCAGGTGCCGCCCTTACAATGAGGGTAAAAGAATCCCCCGCCGGCGGCGGGGAGACGGAGGAAAGATCCATGAATAAAGTTGTTGTAAATTCCATGGGGGATCAGTGCCCCGTTCCGGTTGTCAAGGCCACCCACGCTCTGCGGGATATGAAAGAGCCCGGCGTGCTGGAGGTTCGCGTGGACAATGAGATTGCGGTGCAGAACCTCAACCGTCTGGCCGGCGGCTATAAGCTGCCCATCCACTCCGAAAAGGTGAGCGACGGGGAGTTCGTGGTCACCATGGAGGTAAAGGAGCCGGTGCAGGTTGTGGTGGCTGAGGACGAGACGCTCTGCACGCCGGATGCCCGGGGCAGCTTTGTGGTGGCGGTGGATACCGACGCCATGGGCCGGGGGGACGACAAGCTGGGCCGCACGCTTCTCAAGGGCTTTTTGTATGCGGTGAGCCAGCTGCCCCAGCTGCCCAAGACCATCCTCTTTTATAACGGCGGCGCCCATCTCACGGTGAAGGGCTCCGAATCCCTGGACGATCTCAAGAGCATGGAGGCCCAGGGCGTGGAGATCCTGACCTGCGGCACCTGCCTGAACTTCTACGGCCTCACCGATGAGCTGGCCGTGGGCGGCGTGACCAACATGTACTCCATCGTGGAGAAGCTGGCGGGCGCGTCCAAGATTATCAAGCCGTGATTTATCTGGACAACGCGGCCACCACGCTGCACAAGCCCCCCTGCGTGGGGAAGGCGGTGCTGGCGGCCATGGGCAGCTTTGGCAACAGCGGCCGGGGTACCCACGAGGAATCGCTGACGGCGGCCCGGGTGATCTACGGGGCCCGGGAGCGGCTGGCGGCTCTGTTTCACTGTCCCAGGGCCGATCACGTGTGCTTTACCGCCAATTCCACGGAGGCGCTGAATATTGCCGTGGCGGGGCTGTTCGGCCCCGGGGATCACGTGATCTCCACGGATCTGGAGCACAACTCCGTGCTCCGGCCCCTCTATCGGCTCCGCAGTCAGGGCGGGGCGGTGGACTTCGTGCCCGCCGACCGGCAGGGCTGCATCGACTACGGGGACTTCGAGCGCCTCCTGCGGCCCGGAACCCGGGCCGTCGTGTGCACCCACGGCTCCAATCTGACGGGAAATCTGCTGGATCTGGGACGGATCGGCGCGTTCTGCCGGGCCCACGGCCTCCTTTTTGTGGTGGACGCGTCTCAGACCGCCGGGGTGTTTCCCATCAATATGGAACAGTGGGGCATCGACGTTTTGTGCTTTACCGGCCACAAGAGCCTACTGGGTCCCCAGGGCACCGGCGGACTGTGCGTCCGGGGCGAGCTGCCCATCCGGCCCTGGAAGGTGGGCGGCACCGGCGTGCACAGCTACTCCGAGACGCAGCCGGAGGCCTATCCCACCCGGCTGGAGGCCGGGACGCTGAACGGCCACGGCATTGCCGGGCTTTACGCGGCTCTGGGCTTTCTGGAGGAGACGGGAATCGACGTCATCCGCGCCAGAGAGCAGGCGCTGGCCCGCCGGTTCTGGGAGCGGGTGCACGGCCTTCCCGGCGTGACGGTTTACGGCGACTTCTCCGACTTTGAGCGCGCACCGGTGGTGACGCTGAATCTGGGGGAGTGCGATTCCGCCGAGGTGTCGGACGAGCTGACGGAGCGCTGGGAGATCGCCACCCGGCCCGGGGCGCACTGTGCGCCCAGACTCCACCGCGCCCTGGGGACGGAGGAGCAGGGGGCTGTGCGGTTCTCCTGGTCATGGTACAATACGGAAGAAGAAACGGACACCGCGGCGGACGCCGTGGAGGCCCTGGCAAAGGAAGCACGCTGATATGCGGGAAAAACAAAAGAAACTGGTAGTGACGTTCCGCACCACGGCAGGCGCCATGGCGATGGAGGAGGCCTGCCGCTCCGCGGCGGCGCCGGGACGGCTGATTCCCGTTCCCCGGGCGATTACGGCGGGGTGCGGCATGTGCTGGGCGGCGCCTCCCGAGAGCCGGGCGGCGATTGAGGAGCTGGTGGTTCGGGAGCACCTGGATGTGGACGGACTGTACGACGTCCTGCTGTGAGGAAGGAGAAGCTGTGGCCGGAGCAAGCGCCTGTGAAGAATGCGTCTATTACGACTGCGACGAGGAGAACGACTGCTGGTACTGCACCGCAGATTTGGATGAGGACGAGATGGAGCGGTTTCTCCGTTCGGAGGTGAACCGCTGCCCCTTTTACCGGAGGGGCGACGATTATCAAAGCGCCCGCCGTCAGTAACGGCAGATGAAAAAACCGGCGCCCGTTTGGGACGCCGGCTTTTTGCGCGCCGGGCCGGGGAACCGCCGGCGGGGGCCGGATCCCGCCCCCCGGGACGCCTAGGACAGCTTTCGGGCTTCAGCCGGATCGGCGGCGGGGCCGGGTTCCGCCTGCCGCAGGCAGAGCATCTCCAAAAGCCTGGGCACGGCCTGGTCGTCCCAGAAGCGGGTCAGCTCCCTGCGGCCGCCCAGGCGGTGGGTAAAGCAGAGCACCCGGCCGTCGCCGTCCAGCTCCAGGCTCTGAATGTCGCTGCGGCGGTAAAGCTCAAAATATCCCCTCTGTTTCACATAGAGATAGCTGTCCGTAACCGTTACATTTTTGATTCCGGACAAAAGAGAGACGTCCCGCTCCGCCTCAACTTCGGCGCAGAGCTCCGCAAAAGATTTTTCGTTCCCCAGAAGGGAGAGAAACCGGGCGCGTTCCGGATGCCGGTATATTTTGAGGCCGTATGAAAGATAGCGGTAATTGCCGTACGAAAGGGCGCCCGCCATCGCGGCAAAGACAAACGCGAACAGCCCCGCCCAGCCGCCGGCGAAACCCGAGCCCAGCTCTCTGACGCACAGGGACAGGCAAACGGCAAAAATTCCGAAAATTGCCAGTATGTAGAGGATGCTGAGATCAAAGAAACGCTGTTTTCCGGAAGTCCGGATATTTTGGTACAGGAATGTGCCGCTGATGTCCATTGTCATCCGCCCCCTGCATTTTCCCGCCGCGCAGATCGGCGGCCTTTTTCACGTTCAGGCGCATATTTGTCCGAAGCGGCCCGCCAGAGCCTGGCGGGCCGCTCCAAAAAAGACGATTAAAAGCAGGTCCGCCACAGGGGAATGACGCTGATGACCGGCTGCTCATAGGGGTGTACGGCCACCGCAGCGGCCAGGACCTCCTCTGCCTTTTCCGCGGGACAGTAGGCCTCTACCTTTACCTCCGGCTCCTCACTGACTTCCCCCACGGTTCCGATGTACGGAGCAGCGTCCTCCAGCGGACGCCAGCGGCCCACGGTATGGGTGTAGGAGATGCAGGAATCGTATTTTCCGATGTGCCCCGCGCCTGCCTTCCGCAGCGCCTCATGCAGCACGTTGAGATGGGATTCCGGAATAAAAATTTCCAGCTTGCAGTAGTTGAATTCGTTCATGGTCATAGGAAACCCTCCTGTCGAAGATTGAATTTTATGGGAGGGCCGGGCCGGCGGCCCGGCTCCCGCCTGGGTTTGACTGGTGTGCGGTTACTGCAGCAGAGACTGACTGGAGTAGTTGGTCTCATAGGAGACCGGCTCCGGGTGCTCGCCGCGCTTGAGCGCGGGGAGATAGCGGTCGGTGAAGTCGTTGAAAAGGCGGTTGATTTCCTTCCCCTTGAGAATAATCAGCAGGCAGCTGACGATGATGTAGAAAATTGCCAGCATATCCGAAGCGCTCCACAACAGGGCTGCGTCGAAATCGGAGAAGACCACCACGGGCACGATGAAGTAGACCATGTAGAGATAGCAGCCCAGCCGGGTGTACTTGTTGTCGCCGATGAGGTACTTGAAGGTGTTTTCCGACGCGTAGTACATGCCGATGATGGTGGTCCAGGCAAAAACCGTCACCGACAGCGCCGCGAATCCCGCGCCTATGCCGCCGAACGCGGAGCTGAACGCGGCCGTGACATAGCTGGACTGGGAGATCCCGGGACGGTTGTAGTAGACGCCCGTCATCAGGATGGCCAGCGCGGACATGGTGCAGATTACGATGGTATCGAAAAATACCTCGCCCCAGCCCCAGGAGGCCTGGCGGACGGGGTGATCGGTCTTGGCAGGGGAATGGGCGATCATGCCGTAGCCGGCGCCGGCGTCATTGGAGTAGAGGCCGCGGGCCACGCCGAAGCGCATGGCTTCGCGCACCGTGGCTCCGGCGAAGCCGCCCACAGCGGCCGCAGGCGTAAAGGCGCACTTGACGATCAGCGCGAAGGTGGGGAGAATCTGGGAGGCGTGGGTGACCATAATGGTGAGCACACCCAGAATGTAGATCCCCGCCATCAGCGGGACGACCTTTTCCATGATGCTGGAGATGCGGCGCAGCCCGCCGAAGATGACGAGGGAGCAGGTGACGCCGATCAGCACCAGGATGATGACCTTGTTTATATGAAACGCTTCCTGACAGGCCGAGGTGACGGCTTCGGTCTGTACAAGGCAGGTCCAGGGCGCGGCCAGACTGGTGAGAATGGCCAGAATCAGCGGCAGCCACTTGAGATGAAACGCATTTTTCAGCGCGAAGGAGCGGTCGCAGACGTATTCGTCCACATTTTTGAATTTGACGCGGTAGCGCTGCCCCAGAATAATTTCGCACGCCTTGGTGGAGCAGCCCAGCAGGCCGGTGATCCACATCCAGACGACGGCGCCCGGGCCTCCGGCGGCGATGGCCGTGGAGACGCCGGCGATATTTCCGGTGCCGATGGTGTTGGCCATTGCCGTGCAGGCTGCTGCGAAGGAGGAAACCGTTCCCACGCCGTCGGCTTTGTCGAACATCTTCCCGTAGGTGTTCTTAAAGTGGAATTTCCAGCGGTAGAAAAAGCTGCCTCTTGTGATGATGGTGGAAAAGACTCCGGTGCCCAGCAGGAGAATTGTCAGCGGAGCTCCCCATGCCCAGTCGGAAAACGCAGAACAGGCTTTCAAAATGGATTCCATACTTTTCTCCTCTCCCCTTTTTCTGTGACTTGCGCGAAACGCTGGACTTTCACTGTGCGCTCTGGACGGGTTCCTCCTCCGGCAGATGCATGATGGAAACCTCGTAGGCGGTGTGCTCCACGGGGCCGTCGGGGGTCGTCTTGATGTAGATCCGGCTTTGAATCCGCCCCTCCAGGCAGACCCGCTGGCCCACGCCGGCGCGGCTGAGAACGGTGGCCAGCTGTCCCCACGCGATGACCGGCAGATAATCCGCCCGGCCGTATCTGCGGGAGACTGCCAGCATCAGATCGCAGATGCTGCGGCCCAGCGGTGTGCGGCGAAAGATCGGCGGCCGGCACAGCACGCCGGAGAGAAGGATGCGGTTAAAAAACTCCCCTGTGCCCGGAGATACGGACTGCGCGTAAACGCTCAGCACCAGTCTGCTGCCCGAGCCGCTGCGGTTGTTAAAGGAGCGAAGCTGCCCGGTGATCCGCAGAGGCGTGCCCGGCGTCACCTGCGGCAGCTGCTGTTCCGGAATCAGCACGGGAAGCGTGTCGGCCTGCCCGGACAGACGGGGAACCCGGAGGAGAAACTGAAAAAACCGGATTCCGTGATTTTCGTGGGAAAATTCCGGAGCGGCGTCGGCGATCCCCTCCAGCTCCACCTCGTTGCGGCTGTTTGCATCCATAGCGTACACCTCGTTTGTGATCTGCGGCGGGGCCGGAGCCCGGGCCGCGATTCTGCTAAAGACTATGAACGGCCCGTCCCCAATAGACCTCTTTTCAAAGAGAATCTTTCGGGCTATAATAAAAGAAATCCCATTTTACCACCGGATAAAAAGGAGAGAGCTATGGCAAATATTCTGGATTATCTCGACTGGCGCGGCGACCTGACGCTGCGGCAGGCGCCGTTTTGCGCGGTGGACAACCTGATTCTGGCGGAGCTGTCGTTTGTGGATTTTTCCGGAATTGTTCCGGAACCCGGCGCGGGAGCCGGCGTGGAGCTCCGGCAGGCGGCGGAGGCGTTCTTCCGCGCCCGGGCCGACGCGGAGGGCCGGGTGGACATGGGCGTGCTGGTGCCCGCCGCGATTCCGGTGATGCTGGAAAAAATGGCGGCCAGCCGCCGGTTCGGCGAGATGAGGCTCAGCTGCTTTACCGATCAGCTGGATCAGGAGAAATCCGAGCAGTTCGCGGCGCTGAGCGCGGAGACCGGGGACGGAGCCGTCTACCTCTCTTTCCGGGGGACGGACGACACCATCGCCGGCTGGAAGGAGGATTTTCTGCTGGGCTGCCTGCCGGAGATCCCGGCGCAGAAAAAGGCCGTGGAATATGTGCGGGCCGTGGCCCGGCAGTTTCCCAGGAAAAAGCTGCGGCTGGGGGGCCACTCCAAGGGCGGAAATCTGGCGGTCTACGGCGGGATGTACTGCCCCGCGGCGGTTCAGCGGCGGATCGGGGCCATCTACTCCAACGACGGGCCGGGCTTTTACCGGGATGTGCTGCAAAGCCCCCAGCACCGGCAGATTGAGGATCGGATTCACTCCATCGTGCCCAAATCCTCCGTGGTGGGGATGCTGCTGGAGCACGAGGAGGCGTACTCCGTGGTGGACAGCAGCCAGATGGGCTTTTTGCAGCATGACGGCTTTTCCTGGCTGGTGCTGGGGGACCATTTCCTGACGCTGCGGGAGATGAGCGAGCAGAGCCGCATTGCGGACAGAGAGCTGGCCGCCTGGATTCGCGCGCTGCCGGAGGTCCAGCGGGAATCATTCGTCAACGCGCTGTTCAGCGTGCTGGCGGCCTCCGGAGCGGCCACGCTCACCGATCTGCGGGCGGACCGGCTCAAGGCCGTCGGCGGAATCGTCCGGGCCATGAAGGAACTGGACAAGACCACCCGGGACGCGCTTTTGGACTTTGTGGGACTGCTGTTCCGCACCAATTTCCGCATGGTGCTGGGAGATCTGCAGGAGGAGAGCGGCAAGCGGGTGCTGGAGGCGCGGCGGCATTTTAAGCTCCTGCCCGACGCCAGGGGAGAGAAATAAACCCCTCCGACGAATATAAAAAAGCCATGGAACTGTCCGTTCCATGGCTTTTTTTGCGGAGTGGACGGCGCCGCGGCGCCGAAAACGCTTACTTTTGTCCGGGTACCTTGGGCAGCAGCGCAAAGCTCGCCTGCAGCTCCTCGTCGGTGGGAATGTGGTCGGTCATCTGGCCGTCGTTGAACTTCTGATAGGCCACCAGATCGAAGTATCCCGTGCCGGTGAGGCCGAACACGATGGTCTTGGCCTCGCCGGTTTCCTTGCACCGGAGGGCCTCGTCGATGGCGACGCGGATGGCGTGGCTGGACTCGGGGGCGGGGAGGATTCCCTCCACCCGGGCAAACTGCTCCGCCGCTTCAAATACGCGGGTCTGCTCCACCGCCCGGGCCTCCATCAGCCCCTGGTGATAGAGCTCGGAGAGAATGGAGCTCATGCCGTGGTAGCGCAGGCCGCCGGCGTGGTTGGCGGAGGGAATGAACTCGCTGCCCAGGGTATACATCTTGGCCAGAGGGCAGACGTGGCCGGTGTCGCAGAAATCGTAGGCAAAGACGCCCCGGGTGAGACTGGGGCAGGAGGCGGGCTCCACGGCGATAAAGCGGTAGTCGGCCTCGCCCCGGAGCTTTTCACCCATGAAGGGGGAAATGAGGCCGCCTAGGTTGGAGCCGCCGCCGGCGCAGCCGATGATGATGTCGGGCTTGATGCCGTATTGATCCAGGGCGGCCTTGGTCTCCTGCCCGATGATGGACTGGTGGAGCAGCACCTGGCTGAGCACGCTGCCCAGCACGTAGCGGCAGCCCGGGGTGGAGACGGCGGTCTCCACAGCCTCGGAGATGGCGCAGCCCAGGGAGCCGGTGGTGCCGGGGTGGGCCGCCAGAATTTTCCGGCCCACCTGGGTGGTCTCGGAGGGGCTGGGGGTCACGGAGGCGCCGTAGGTGCGCATGACCTCCCGGCGGAAGGGCTTTTGCTCGTAGGAGCACTTGACCATGAACACCTTGCAGTCCAGCCCGAAATAGGAGCAGGCCATGGAGAGGGCCGTGCCCCACTGGCCGGCACCGGTCTCGGTGGTGACGCCCTTGAGCCCCTGCTGCTTGGCGTAGTAGGCCTGGGCGATGGCGCTGTTGAGCTTGTGGGAGCCGGAGGTGTTGTTGCCTTCAAACTTGTAGTAGATTTTGGCGGGCGTACCCAGCTGTTCCTCCAGGCAGTAGGCCCGGACCAGGGGAGAGGGACGGTACATCCGATAGAACTGGCGGATCTCGTCGGGGATGGGGATCAGCCGGTCGTCGTTGTCCAGCTCCTGGCGGATCAGCTCGTCGCAGAAAACCGGGCGGAGATCCTCAAAGGTGCAGGGTGCGCCGGTGGCGGGATTGCGCAGGGGAGCGGGCTTTTGCTTCATGTCCGCCCGGACATTGTACCAGGCCGTGGGCATTTCGGATTCCTTCAGGTAAATTTTGTAGGGGATGTCGTGATCGTACTTCATAACGGTGCTCCTTTCATGCCGTCGGTCTCTTTCGGAAGGGGGGTGCCGGGCATCAAAAAAAGACCCTCATCCACAAAGAGAACCTGTTTGTTCTCCTGGGACAAAAGTCTTAAAAACTTCTGCGGTGCCACCCAAATTGGCGATTGCTCGCCCTCTCAAGCGACGTGCTTCCACACGCCTTTCCGTGGTAACGGGGGAAAAGCCCGTCGGCGCTTACTGGCTTTCGCGTTCAGCCCGCCCTCTGCAGTCCATTCACCAAAGTCGTTTCTGCTGCGTTCCCATCGCCGGCAGCTCTCTTGGAGAAACTCGTTTTGCCTACTCGTCTGCGTCATCGGTTTTAATTTTGAACTTGGCGCAAGTTTACGACGATTCCGCCCGCCTGTCAAGCCCCCAAAAAAAATTAGTGAAACTTTCACAGCTTTTTTGGGCGAACCCCCGGCTGTTTTCTCAAAATTGCCTGCGCCGGACAAACCGTTTCGGCGTTTTCTGGGGGTGGCCGGCATTCCTGAGTAATGCCGGCCTCCCACGAAAAATTGCCGTGCTGCGGATTTGAGGGGGTTATCCCACCTCCACCACCCGAACGACGCTGTAGTCGTCCACGTAGAGATTGCTGACGGAGGCGTAGGCGTGAGCCTGGGAGAGGGTGATCCAGGTCTTGGACGCCCGGTTGTAGCACAGCACGCCGGAGGGAACGGAACAGGTTTTCCCGCCCGCCGTCACGGCGGAGGAGCCCACCCACGCGCTGTTGGAGATGTTGGAGAGCTTGGTGAGGGTGGTGTAGCCGGAGAGGCTGTCGCTGTCCGCGGCGGCGGTGATGCCGATAAAGGTGCCGTCCTCGATGGGATAGCCCGTCTGATAGGGCCCGTGGGAGGTGCCGCCGGCGTCCAGGGTGACGGAGCCGGTGACATGCGTGCCGAAGGAGTCCCCCACGGTGACCTTCTCGTATTTCGCAAGGCCGTAGAGATACTGGCTGCCGGACACGTTCCCCACCACCAGCACGCTGACCCGGTTCGCCCAGTCGGTGACGGAGCAGACGATTCCGGAGGCCGGAATCACGTCGGCGTTCAGCGCGGAGAGCGCCACCGGCGTCAGGGTCCCGCCGCTTTGCCGGTAGATCAGTACGTTGTCCCGAAGGGTGCGGGAGCCCAGCGTCTTTTTCAGGACGTTCAGCTCGCCGCCGGTGCCGCCGGTGACCTTGTTCAGATTCAGGGTGCCCCTGGAGCCAGAGGAGACCCGCACCAGCTGTCCCGAGAGACTGCCGGCCTCGGCCCCGGACAGGGAGACGTCGCCCTTCACCGTGATGCCGCACAGCAGCTTTACGGTGGCGGAGGAGGTGCCCACGGACTGGGCGATGCCCAGCGCGTTGCCGTCGGCGCCGAAGCTGCCGGAGGCGGAAACCGCGCCGGCCACCTGATTGTCCTCGGTCAGCAGCAGAGTGATCTGGCTGCCCAGGTCAAATTTGGAGATCGTGTCGTAGGCCGAAGCCAGCACGGGGAATTCGTGGCCCAGGACCGTGACCTTCTCCGGCGCGCTGCGGTTGGGGGTGCAGGCCTCGTAATAGCCGGTGATGCGGGTGTCGCACACGCGGATGGTGTTGGTGGCGCTGGAATAGGTGGCCACGTCGTACTGGCGCACGTCTCCCGCGTCCGCCGCGACGCCGTCCTTGTAGATCCGGTAGGAGCCGGAGCCGCCGGCCAGAGCCGAGAAACCCTCGGTAGAGCCCCGGGAGGCCGCCACCACCGCGGCGCTGGCCACGCTTCCGCTGCCCGCCAGCACGTATTCGACATTGCCGGAGGAGCCCAGGTACAGCGTCACCGTGGTGCCGGGCGTCAGCCAGGCGTAGGCCGTGCTCCACTTTTCCTCCGCGCCGTCCCGATAGACCATGACGTCCTTGGCCACGGCATATTTTCTGCCGGAGGTATCGGTCAGCTGCAGCGAGGTCACGGACGAGACGGTGACCGTCTGGTTGGAGCCCACGCTGTAGGGGACGAAGGTCAGCACCTTGCCGGTCTTTTTATCCAGCAGGAGAATGCCCTTGCGGCCGTTGAGCAGTCCGCTGGAGGGCTTGTTGGCCATCTCGTAGATGTCCCCCGCGCCGGTCTGCATGGCGGTGTTGGTGCCGTTGGGCGCCAGGGCCCTGGAATCCACCAGCATGACGTCCTCCTTGATGCTGGCAATGGAGGCGGCATAGGCGGAGTCATCCTTCATGCTGCACCGCAGGAGGTTGGAAAAGAGCCTTGCCGCGTTGCCCCGATTCAGGGCGTCGCCGCCGGACAGGCTGACGCCGTCCGTCAGACCCACGACGCCCGCCTGGGCGATATAGCCGTCCGGCCATACCGTTCCCATATCCGCGTCCGCGTAGCCCAGGATCCGCATCAGAATGGTTACGGCCTGGCCGTAGGTCACGGTGCGGTTGGGGCGGAAGTACCCGTCGGCAAAGCCGGCGATAATTTTCTTGCCCTTGGCGGCCAGATTGATGTAGGCCGCTGCCCAGTGGGAGGGCTTTACGTCCGGAAAGATAGTGGTGGCCCGGTAGGCGCCCGCCTCGCCGCCGGCGTTGAGCACGTAGACGGCCATTTTGCAGAACTGTGCCCGGGTCAGGGTGTTTCCGGGCCGGAAGCTGCCGTCGGAATAGCCGTCCAGCACGCCCAGCAGGCGCAGCGTCTCCACGGAGACCGCCACGCCGGCGTCCGTCACGTCGGAAAAGGACGTTACGGCGGATGCGGCCCCGGCCGGAACGGCCAGCAGCGAGACGGTGAGGCACGCCGCCAGGATCAGCGCGGTGAGTTTTGTATGTCGTTTCATGGTGTTCCTCCCTTACTCCGCGCGCAGCGCTTCCACAGGCTGCAGCCTGGAAGCCTTGGCGGCGGGATAGATGCCGAAGAGAATGCCCAGCAGCACGGACAGGCCGAATGCACCCATGGTGATCAGCGGGGAGGGCCAGACCGTGAGGTGGAGCAGCAGCGTCCCGGCGATCAGCGATCCGATGAAGCCGATGAGAATCCCGATGATTCCGCCGATGCCGCAGAGCATGGCCGCCTCAATGAGAAACTGGGCGACGATGGAGCGGCGCTCTGCGCCGATGGCCCGGCGGATGCCGATCTCCCGGGTTCGCTCCGTGACGGTGACCAGCATGATGTTCATAATGCCGATGCCGCCCACCAGCAGGGAGATGGCGGCGATGCCGCCCAGCACCAGGCTCATCTGGGTGGCCCACTGGTTCACGCTCTGCTGGGACTGGTTGTCGCTGTATACGGAGAAGTTGCCGGCCTGATTGCTGATCCGCCCGCCAAGGTAGTTGGTCAGAAGGGAGATCACCTGGGTGGTGGCGTCGCCGGAGCTGGCCTTGACCATGAAATCGGTCATCTGCGTGTCAGGCGCCAGGTAGCGGCGGTCCGTATACGGAAAGACGATGATGTTGTCCATAGACCACTGGGAGTCGGCGTCCTTTTCCGCATAGACGCCGATGACGGTGTAGGGCAGGCCGTTGACCTGCATGGTCTGTCCCACCGGATCCGCATAGTTGAAAAAGATCTTGGCCGCCCGGGCGCCCAGCACGCATACCGGCGCGTAGCGGTTGATGTCCAGCTGCGAGAGATCCCGGCCTTTTTCAAGTTCAAAGTTGTTGCACACGGCGTACTGATCGGAGCCGAAGTACAGCGAGGGCGGCAGGTCGGCCACCTGCTGGCTGCCGGAGGAGCTGTCGCCGGGGCCGCTGTTCCACATGCTCTGCTGGTTTTTCTGCATGACGGCGCTGTTTTTCGCGCCGTATACCACGGTGGCGCTGAACTGGGTGCTGGGTGTGACGCCCAGCACCAGATCGCTGCCCAGGGAGTTGCAGTAGCGGTAGAGATCGTCGAAAACGTCCCGGCCATCGTAGCGGCTGGCGGAGACGCTGACCTTGTTTTTGCCCATGGCCTCGAACTGCTTGAGCGTCTGCTGGTTGGAGCCGTTGATGACGGATACGATGGTCATCACCGACGCAATTCCGATGATAATGCCCAGCATGGTCAGAATGGAGCGGCCCTTGTTGCCGCGGATGGATTTGAACGCCATCTTGATGGCCTGTTGAACATTCACAGCCAATCCACCTCCTGGGAGTGATCGTCCACAATCTTCCCGTCCGCCAGCCGGACGACCCGGCGGGCCGTGGCGGCGATGCCGTTGTCGTGGGTGATCAGAATGACCGTGCTGCCCTCCTTGTTCAGCTCCTGAAGAAAGTGGAGCACGTCGTGGCCCGTGTGGGAGTCCAGCGCGCCGGTGGGTTCGTCGGCCATGATGATGGGCGGACGGGCCGCAATGGCCCGGGCGATGGCCACCCGCTGCTGCTGGCCGCCGGACATCTCGGAGGGCTTGTGCCGCTCCCGGCCCAGAAGTCCCACGCGCTCCAGCGCCGCCATCGCCATCTCCCGGCGTTTTTCCGCGCCGATGCCCTGATAGATCAGGGGAAGCTCCACATTTTCCTCCACGTTGAGGCTCTGAATGAGGTTGTACTGCTGGAAGATGAATCCGATCTGCCGGTTGCGGATATGGCTCAGCTCCCGGTCGGAGAGCTCCTTGACGTCCACGCCGTCCAGCAGATAGGTGCCGTGGGTGGGAATATCCAGGCAGCCCAGCACGTTCATCATGGTGGACTTTCCGGAGCCGGACTGTCCCACCACGGCCGCAAATTCGCCCCGCTGGATGGTCAGGCTGACGCCGTCCAGCGCCCGAACCTCGCTCTCCAGGCCCTCACTGTAAATTTTGTAGACGTTTTTCAGTTCAATCAGCATGGCTTAACCCCAGGAGCTGGTGACCTGCTTGGCAGTGAACACCGTGGCGCCCTCATCCACGCCGGATTTGATCTCGATATTGTTGTCGTCGGAAATTCCGGTTTCCACCGGTACGGGGTAGTAGCCCTTTTTCGGCACATCGTCCGGCCAGGTCGGCAGGTCGATGGCGCCGTCCGGCTTGGAACCGCTCTTGACAAACACCACCGTATTGCTGCTCCCGTCGTCCATCTGCACGTATTTGACGCACTGGATGGGCAGCAGCAGGCAGTTGTCGTTCTGACTGGCCACCAGGGAGTAGTTGACGTTGCCGCCGTTGATGACTGAGCCGTCCGCATTGTCCACGGAGATGACCATGGGGTAGCTGGCCACGCCGTTTTCCACCTTGCTGGCCAGGGATACGGATTCCACCGTCCCCATATAGCTGCTGTCGCTGAGGTCCTTGATGTCCACCGGCATTCCCACCTTGACGAAGGAGATGTTCCGCTCGTCCACGGTGGCGTTGATGAGCATGACGGAGGTGTCGGCGATGGTGACCACCGCCGTGGCTGTGCCGGTGAGCTCGTTACCCGGGGCAATGGAAAGCCCCATCACCGTGCCGTCGATGGGCGCAACAGCACTGCAGTTGGCCAGATTGTCCTGTGCCTTCTTGAGATCCTGCTGAGCCGTTTCCAGCTGCTGCTCGGTAGTGAAGATCTCGTTTTCACTGTCCTCTCCGTCGATCCGTACCAGCACCTGTCCGGCACTGACACTCATGTAGTCCACCAGACTGCTGGAGAGAATCGTGCCGCTGACTGTGGATTTAAGGTCGCCGGAGCGGTAGTATTCCAGCTTGCCCGGCTCGTAGGGATAGACTGTCTCGCCCTTGGCGCTCAGCGTGGCGGAGGCCGTCATATCCACGCTCAGTGTGCCGGGGTTGGTGAGGACGATGTCCGCCTCAAAGAGCTTGGAGCCCTCGGGCGTAATGCGGCTGACCATATGTACGGCTTCCACCCGCCCCGTCAGCGTGGACATCAGGCCCGGCAGGGAAACGGAGGCGCTCTGCCCGGCGCGGATCTCGCCCCGGTAGGCGTAGGAGTAATACTGCTTGAGCCGCATGTGGGTATCGTCGGCCAGCGTGGCCACCTTGTCGCCCTTGCTGATGGTGTCGCCCTTCTGAAGCTTTGCCGTGTCCATGAGCTTGCCCGCGTAGGCCGCGGACAGGTTCAGCCCGGCAATGTCCTTCTGCAGGCCCCGGAGCCGCTTTTCATAGCCGTTCACGGTGTTCTGCGCGGTTTGAACGGCGGTGCGGGCCGCGGGGGAGTCGATGGTAAAAAGCGGGGTGCCCGCCGTGACGCGGTCGCCCTCGGCAACCATGACCTCCTGTACGGTTCCGGCGGTGGTGATGGTGATGGTCTGGCTGTTCTTGGCCTTGGTGAGGCCGCTGCCTGTCACCGTACTGGTGATGGAGCCGTACTGCACGTCGTTGGTGATGACCTTGTCCTCCTTGGCCGAGGACTTTCCCAGGAATTTTGCGAGAAACAGGATTCCCGCCGCCACAGCCGCCAGCACCACAATTAAAATGATCCATTTTTTCACTTTTTTGCGGGGCTTCTTTTTCTTTTCCGCCGGGCCCGGGCGGCCGGCGTAATTTTCCGCCGCCGAATCCTCGCCGTAGACTATCTTGCCGGCGTGGGCCTCGCCGCTCGTTCCGGGCTGCGCCGGCTCTTTGACTTCAGCCATTTAAAATGCTCCTTTTCCGGCCAGTGTACTCTTTGCGCTGCTGGCCGCTTGTACCATCTAAGGTAGAGCACTCCAGATGCCTTTTCAACAACAAAACAGTAACAGTTTCCGCCGCCTCCGCCTGCCTGTCCGGCGGGAGGAAACGGCGGAAACCGCGGACGGGCCGCGCCCCGGAATTGCCCGGCGGCGCGGCCCGTTTTATCTGATCTGCAATTTTTCTGCGGCAGGGGAGGACGCTTACTTCAGCGCCTTGGAATCCACCGCCTGGCGGAGGATCCCGGCGAACTCCGATGCCGGCATGGCGCCCAGATCGCCCTTTTCGCGCTGACGGACGGCCACCTGGCCGGACTCGGCCTCCTTGTCGCCCAGCACCAGCATATAGGGGACCTTTTCGCCCTGGGCGTCGCGGATCTTCTTGCCGATTTTCTCGTTGCGCAGATCCGTCTCCACCCGGAAGCCCTGGGCGCCCAGCTCCGCCGCCACCTGCTGGGCGTAGCCGTTGACGCGGTCGGTGATGGTCAGGATCTTCACCTGCACCGGGGACAGCCACACCGGGAACGCGCCGGCAAAATGCTCGGTGATAACGCCGATGAACCGCTCGATGGAGCCGAACACCACGCGATGGATCATCACCGGGCAGTGCTTTTCGCCGTCGGCTCCGGTGTATTCCAGACCGAACCGGCCGGGCAGCTGGTAGTCCAGCTGAATCGTGCCGCACTGCCAGGTGCGTCCCAGGCAGTCCTTGATGTGGAAGTCCAGCTTGGGCCCGTAGAACGCGCCGTCGCCCTCGTTGATCACGTAGGGCCGGTCAATGCTCTCAATGGCGTCAGAAAGAGCGTGAGTGGCCACGTCCCAGTCCTCCACGGTGCCGATGTGATCCTCAGGCATGGTGGAGAGCTCAATGGTGTACGGCAGGCCGAAGAGGGAGTATACCTCGTCGAACAGCTGGGCGATGCGAACCACCTCGTCCTTGATCTGATCCGGGGCCAGCAGGATGTGGGCGTCGTCCTGAGTGAAGCAGCGGACGCGGAACATCCCGTGGAGGGCGCCGGACAGCTCGTGGCGGTGGACGATGCCCAGCTCGCCGTAGCGCAGGGGCAGCTCCTTGTAGGAGTGGGCGTCCTGCTCATAGACCAGGATGCTGCCGGGGCAGTTCATGGGCTTGATGGCAAAATCCTCGCCGTCGATGACGGTGGTGTACATATTCTGCTTGTAGTGATCCCAGTGGCCGGAGGTCTCCCACAGCGTCCGCCGCATGATCTGGGGAGTGGAGATTTCCACATAATCCCATTTCTTGTGCACCTGACGCCAGTAGTCCACCAGGGTGTTGCGCAGCACCATGCCCTTGGGCAGGAAGAAGGGCATGCCGGGGGCCTCGTCGCAGAAGGCGAACAGCCCCAGCTCCTTGCCCAGCTTCCGATGGTCCCGGCGCTTGGCCTCCTCAATGCGCTGCAGGTATTCGTCCAGCTCATCCTTCTTGGGGAAGGCCACGCCGTAGATCCGCTGCAGGGTCTGGCGGTTGGAATCGCCCCGCCAGTAGGCGGCGTTGCAGGTGGTCAGCTTGATGGCGTTGCCCTTGATCCGGCCTGTGCGGTCCAGATGGGGGCCGGCGCACAGATCGGTGAACTCCCCCTGCTTGTAGAAGCTGATGATGGCGTCCTTGGGCAGGTCGTTGATGAGCTCCACCTTGTAGGGCTCGCTCCGCTCCTCCATGAATTTGATGGCGTCGGGGCGGGGCAGCTCAAAGCGCTCCAGCGGAAGATTCTCCTTGCAGATCTTCCGCATCTCCGCCTCGATCTCCGTCATCTTCTCCGGCGTGAAGGGGAAGGGAGAGTCCAGGTCGTAATAGAAGCCCTCTGCGATGGAGGGGCCGATGGCCAGCTTTACCTCTGGCCACAGACGCTTGACGGCCTGGGCCATCACGTGGGAGCAGGTATGCCAGTAGGTTTTGCGGTATTCGGGATTTTCAAAGCTGTATTGATTTTCTTCAGACATGGTTTCGTTCCTCCTTGTCCTGAGGGGCGGCGGTTTTCGTCCGAAAAGGGACAAAAAAGCTCACCCCTGAAAAATTCAGGGGTGAGATACGAATTCGTATTCCACGGTTCCACCCTGCTTGCGCCCCATGGGAGCGCCGCTCGTGTCCTCTGTAACGGGAGGTCCCGTCCCGGCCTAATCGGTTTCCCTTTCAGCGGGCGGCTCCGAGGCGGTGGCTGTTCCGATTCCGGCGGGGGCCGCTTTCAGCTGCTGCGGCCCTTCTCTGGCGTCCTTCCCGGACAGCGTCCTCTTCAACACCTTTTGTGATTGGAAAATACTATAACACGCCGTCCTTTCCCTGTCAAGAAGGTTCCTCGAAAAAAGGCCGGAAATTCATATAAAAGGAGAAAAAGATCCTTGACAAAGGGCTGCCGTCCGATTATACTTAGGAAGCCGCTTTGAATGGGCAATAAGCGGGACAACCGTCCCCGCCCCCGACAGCGAGTCCGTTATAAAGGAAAGGCAGGTGCAAAGTATGCACGCAATCATCGAAACCGGCGGCAAGCAGTACACGGTGGCCGAGGGCGACGTCGTTTACATCGAAAAGCTGGAGCAGAACGCAGGTGATCAGATCACCTTCGACCGCGTCCTGGCGGTTCTGGACGACGCGAAGAACATGTTCGGCGCTCCCACTGTGGAGGGTGCCTCCGTGGCGGCTACGGTCGTGAAGAACGGCAGAGGCAAGAAGATCCGGATCTTCAAGTACAACGCCAAGAAGGGCTACCGCAGGCGTCAGGGCCATCGTCAGCCGTATACCAAGGTTGAGATCGGCAAGATCTCGGTCTAAAGCATGACTACGGTGACCGTTCACATGGAGGGCGACCGGATTACCGGGTTTGACTCCGTGGGCCACAGCGGCTATGCCGAGGCGGGCGCGGATATCGTCTGCGCGGCCGTAACCAGCGCGATTCGCCTGGTGGAGGCCACCGTCAACGATGTGCTGGGCCTGTGCGCTGCCGTAAAAATCAGCGAAGCGGACGCCGCGCTTGCGTTCCGTCTGCCGGGCGGACTGTCCCGGGAGGACGAGTACGCATGCCAGACGCTTTTGAGCGGACTTCTGGTCTACTTCGCCCAGCTCCATGAGGAGTATCCCAGCAACCTTGAAGTTTTAGAGGGCTGAGCCCTCTCCATCATCTTGAAAGAAAGGATGGTTCGAGATTATGATTCGTATCGGTTTACAGTTCTTTGCCCACAAAAAGGGCGGCGGCTCCACGAAGAACGGCCGTGATTCCGAGGCCAAGCGCCTGGGCCCCAAGCGGGCGGACGGCCAGTTCGTCAAGGCCGGCAATATTCTGGTTCGTCAGCGCGGCACCCACATTCATCCGGGTGTGAACGTCGGCAAGGGCAGCGATGACACGCTGTATGCTACCGCCAGCGGCGTTGTGCGCTTTGAGCATCTCGGCAAGGACCGCAAGCAGGTTCACGTTGAGGCGCAGTAATTCAGAGAGCGGAGAGGCCCGAACAACTTCTGTTCGGGCCTCTTTTTTCAGGCGGGGAGACGCGTGCCGGCTGTGCCGGCATGTTTTTCCCCAATTCAGACACACTAGCATCGATTCGATCCGGCCCGCGGCCCGCGGCCGCGCCCGCCGGCAATCCAAACGGAGGTGTTTCCATGGCTTCTCCCTTTCTTGATAAAGTGCGCATCACGGTTCGCTCCGGAAACGGCGGCAACGGCGTGGTGGCGTTCCACCGGGAAAAATACGTGGCGGCCGGCGGTCCCGACGGCGGAGACGGCGGCCGGGGCGGCTCCGTGATTCTGCAGGCGGACGACAACATGTCCACGCTGATGGATTTCCGCTACAAGCGCAAATATGTCGCCCCCAACGGGATAGACGGGCAGAGCTCCCGCAAGTCCGGCAAGGACGGCGCGGATCTGGTGATCCGGGTGCCCCTGGGCACGGTGGTGCGGGATGCCGAATCCGGGGAGATCATGAAGGATCTCTCCGACCGCCAGCCCTTCGTTCTCTGCCGGGGCGGCCGGGGCGGCTGGGGCAACATGCACTTCGCCACCCCCACCCGGCAGGTGCCCCGCTTTTCCAAGGCCGGACTGCCCGGGGAGAGCCACGACGTGATCCTGGAGCTGAAGCTGCTGGCGGACGTGGGACTGGTGGGCTTCCCCAATGTGGGAAAATCCACGCTGCTCTCCGTGGTCACCCGGGCCCAGCCCCGGATCGCGGACTATCCCTTCACCACCCTCAGCCCCAATCTGGGCGTGGTATACGTGGATGAGGGCCGCTCCTTTGTCCTGGCCGACATCCCTGGCATCATTGAGGGCGCGTCAAAGGGCGCTGGCCTGGGCCACGATTTCCTCCGGCATATCGACCGCTGCCGGCTGCTGGTTCACGTGGTGGACGTGTCCGGCAGCGAGGGCCGGGATCCGGCGGAGGATTTCGACGCCATCAATGCCGAGCTCCGGCAATACAGCGGGGAACTGGCGTCCCGGCCGCAGATCGTGGTCGCCAACAAGGCCGACATTCTGACCGATCCGGAGAATCTCACAAAGCTCCGGGCCCGGGCGGAGGCGCAGGGGTACCCGTTTTTCGTCCTCTCCGCCGCGGCCCATCAGGGTACCCGCGAGCTGGTGAACAAGATCAGCGAGATGCTCTCCGTGCTGCCGCCGGTGAAGGTGTTCGAGGCGGACTACGTGCCCAAGGCGCCGGATACCGATTTGTCCGGGCCCATGGAGATCCGGCGGACGGCGGACGGCCACACCTGGATGGTGGAGGGCCCGCAGCTCCAGCGCCTGATGGGCAACATCAACTTCTCCGATTACGAAAGCCGCATGTTCTTCGACAAGGCCCTGCGGGAATCGGGACTTTTCACCCGGCTGGAGGAGATGGGCATCGAGGACGGCGACACGGTGTCCATGAACGGCTTTGAATTTGAGTATCAGCGGTAACCGAACCGGTGCTGGCTGACGGGAAACCCCGCCGGAACGCAGAAGCGTCTGCGTTCCGGCGGGGTTTTTGGCGGCTTTTTCGGGATCGGGCGGCGTCAGACGGACTGGCCCGGGCCGGATTTCGCCTCTGCCGGCGGTCCGGCCTTCAGCATCCGCAGCTCCCGCAGCTGCAGGGGAATGGAACAGGCAAAGACCAGCAGATCGGCGATGGGCTGGGCCATTTGGACGCCCAGCATATTGAACCGGATGGGCAGGAGCCACAGCAGGGGAATGAGAAAAATGCCCTGGCGGGCCATGGCCAGAAACGTGGCGGGAACGGTGCGGTTGATGGTCTGCATCATCATATTGCTCATCATGACCCAGCCGTTGAGGGCGAAGGTCAGGCACTGGAGCCGCAGCGCCAGCGCGCCGTAGGCGATGACCTGGGGGTCGTCCCGGAATACGCCCACGATCTGGGGCGCAAAGATCCCGCCCAGAACGGAGGCGGCGATCAGCAGCCCCGTAGAGGCCTTGACGCAGAACCAGAAGCCCCGGCGGACGCGGTCCCACAGCCCGGCCCCGTAGTTGAAGCCGCACACGGGCTGAAAGCCCTGTCCGAAGCCGATGAGCGCGGACACGGCCGTCATCATGGCCCGGGATACCACCGTCATGGCGGCGATGGCGGCGTCGCCGTACAGTCCGGCGGCGTGGTTGAGCACAATGGCCCCTACGGAGTTAAGGCTCTGCCGGGTGAGGGAGGGCAGTCCGCCCCGGAGAATTTCCACAAAATACTCCTTCCGAAACCGGACCATCCGCAGGTCGATGCGCAGGTTGCCGCCCCGGGAGCAGCCCACCAGCAGCAGGCAGAAGCTGAGAAACTGGCTGATCACCGTGGCCAGAGCGGCTCCGGTGATCCCCATGTGAAAGCCGAAGATCAGCAGGGGATCCAGTCCGATGTTCAAAACCGCCCCCACGAAAATGCCCACCATGCCATAGACGGCGCTGCCCTGAAAGCGGAGCTGATTGTTCAGCACCAGGGAGGAGGTCATCCACGGCGCCCCCAGCAGAATGACGCGGATGTAGCTTTTGGCGTAGGGCAGAATCGTCTCCGTGGAACCCAAAAGACGGCTGAGGGGCGTCAGAAAGAGCTCTCCCAGAAGAAGCAGCGCGGCGCCGCAGAGCATGGAGAGGAAAAAGCCGGTGGCGGCCATCCGGGAGGCACCCTCGCTGCTCTGCTTGCCCAGCTCCCGGGAGATGTAGTTCCCGGAACCGTGGCCGAAGAAAAAGCCGATGGCCTGAATGATGGCCATCAGGGAGAACGCCACGCCCACGGCGCCGGTGGCGCTGTTGCTGCCCAGCCTGCCCACGAAAAAGGTGTCCGCCATGTTGTAGAAGGCGGTGATCAGCATGCTGATGATGCAGGGCACCGATAAAGAGCAGATCAGCGGCCCCACGGGCCGGGCCGTCATCTGCTCAAATTTTTCCTCCCGTCTGTCCACTGTTATCTCCCTCCGTCCTGCGCAAAAATGTTCCGGCTGCCCTGCGGGGGCAGCCGGAGACCTCTCCCGGTTCAGACCACCTGAAAGAGGTAAAATTTGAGATATTCGGTTTCCTCCACGCCCCAGAGAATGGGGTGGTCGCAGCTCTGCTGGCGCGCCTCCACCTGCCGCAGCTGTACGTCCGCATCCCGGGCCGCGTCCCGGAGCATCTGGACAAACCGCTCCTCCGTGGCGAAATGGGAGCAGGAGCAGGTGGCGAGGTAGCCGCCCCGGGGCAGCAGCTTCATAGCGCGGTAGTTGATCTCCCGATAACCCGCCATGGCATTGTACACCGTTTTCCGGGACTTTGTGAAGGCCGGGGGGTCCAGGATGATGAAATCGTATTTCCGCGGCTGGGTCTCCAGCTGGGGAAGCAGGTCAAACACGTTGGCGCACAGGCAGTCCACCGTTTCACCGAAGCCGTTGCGTTCCGCGTTGGCCCGGGCCATCTCCACCGCGGCCTGGGAGACGTCCACGGCGGTGACATGGGCCGCCCCGCCGGCGGCCGCGTTCAGGGCAAAGGAGCCGGTGTGGGTGAAGCAGTCCAGCACGGTGCGGCCCCGGGCCAGCCGGGCCACCGCCTGCCGGTTGAACTTCTGATCCAGGAAAAAGCCGGTTTTCTGGCCGTTTTCCACATCCACCAGGTACCGGATGCCGTTTTCGGTGATCTCCGTCACAGCGGATGCCGGAGGCTCCTCTCCGGGCAGGCGAAACCAGCCCTTTCCCTGGACGAGCCCCTCTTTTTCCCGCAGCGCCTCATCGTTGCGCTCATAAACGCCGGATATGGCCTGCCCGTCCTCCCGGAGGATCTGCACCAGCCGCGTCAGCAGAAAATCCTTGCGCAGCTCCATTCCCACGGAGAGCACCTGTACGGAGAGGAGCGCACCGAAGCGGTCCACCGTGAGCCCCGGAAACGCATCCGCCTCGCCGAAAATGATCCGGCAGCAGGCGAGATCCTCCGGACGCAGCACGGACTTGCGGTATTCCCAGGCCCAGCGGAGCCGCCGGTCCCAGAAGGCCTCGTCGAACCGGTCGTTGGCGTTGCGGGAGATGAGCCGCACCCGGATCTTGGACTGCCGGGAGAAAAGCCCCGTGCCCAGATACCGGTCCCGGCGGCCCAGCACGTCCACCAGCCCCCCGTTGGCGCACTCCCCCTCCATGGAGGTGATCTCCTCACCGTAGACCCACGGGTGCCCCCGCAGTAGAGAGGCCTCCGCCTTGGGCGTGACGGTGCAGCTGGGATAGGTGCGCACTGTTTTCATAGTTCAACCGGTCCTTTCCTTTTCTGACCAGAGAAGTTTAGCACATTTTCTGCCGGATTGCCACATAAATAAAAAGAAGGATTCGGAACTTTCGGCAGAAAGGGGACAGCAAAATGCCCATCATCTATCTGAGCCCGTCCACACAGGAGTGGAACGCCTATGTGACCGGCAGCGGCTCCGAGGAGTACAATATGAATCTGCTGGCGGACGCCATGACGCCGTATCTGCTCTCCAACGGGATTCAGTTCACCAGAAACACGCCGGATATGACGGCGGCCTCGTCCATCCGGCAGGCCAACCAGGGCTATTACGATTTCTACCTGGCCCTGCACTCCAACGCGTCGGGGGAGGGGCGCTACGGGGAAAACCGCGGCATCATCGTGTTCTATTACCCGGGCAGCGCCGAGGGGCAGCGGGCGGCGGAGATTTTCGCGAAAAACCTCCGGGACGTCTATCCGCTGCCCGGCAAGGTGCGCACCCAGTCCACCACCGCCCTGGGCGAGGTGCGCCAGCCGAAATTCCCCGCCGTGCTCATTGAAATCGGCTACCACGACAACTATGCCGACGCCGCCTGGGTGGAGTCCCACATGGACGTCCTGGCGCAGAACCTGGTGCTGTCGCTGACGGAGTACTTCGGGCTGCCCTTTATCTGGCCCATGGAGGTGCGCTACGGGACGGTGGCGGTGGAATCCGGCACGCTGAATCTCCGGAGCTATCCCTCCGACAGCGGCACGGTGCTGGCCAACATGTCCGGCGGCGCCTCCGTCAGCGTGTATGGAGAGTGGCGGGGCTGGTATGTGGTGCACTACGGAATCTACGTCGGATACGCGGCGGCGGCCTATATTTTGCTGCCGTAAAAAATCATTTACATAAAAAGACAGTTTTCCTTGACAGTCCGCCTGCAAACGCTTAAACTGAAAAAGGAATTTTATCGGAAGATCTAGGGGGATGTTCCGGTTCTTTTCTGAAAACGCGGGCTGTCCGGCCCGCCGCAATGAAAACAAACAGGGAGAAATCCCGGAGACAGGAGGTCGTCCAATCGTGGATCCAGTGACAATCGTAATCGCGCTCATCACGCTGATTGTCGGCTGTGCGGTTGGCTTCCCTCTCGGCATTCGCTACCGTAAGAAGGTATCTGAAAAGGAAATCTCAAGCGCGGAGAACGAAGGAAAGCGCATTATCAACGAGGCAATCCGCAGCGCGGAGTCGAAAAAGCGCGAGGCATTGCTGGAGGCCAAAGAGGAGATTTTAAAGAACCGCAGCGAGTATGAGAAGGAAGTAAAGGAACGCAGAGCGGACTTGCAGCGTCAGGAAAACCGGCTGCAGCAAAAGGAAGAAACTATCGACCGCAAGACGGAGGCCATTGAGAAGAAAGAGGATTCTCTGGCGTCCAAGCACGCGGCCATCGACAAAGAGACCGAGGAAATCAAGCTCGTCAAGCGCAGCCAGACGGAGATGCTGGAGAAAATTTCCGGCTTCACCGCCGAGGAGGCCAAGAAGTATCTCATCGATCAGGTGGAGTCCGAGGTGACCCATGACGCCGCCGTGAAGATCAAGGAGATCGAGGCCCGCATGAAGGAAGAGTGCGACACCCGCGCCCGCGAGGTGGTGGCTCAGGCCATCCAGCGCTGTGCCGCAGACCAGGTGGCCGAGATGACCGTCAGTGTGGTTCCCCTGCCCAATGACGAGATGAAAGGCCGCATTATCGGCCGCGAGGGCCGCAACATCCGCACCATCGAAACGCTGACCGGCGTGGATCTCATCATCGACGATACGCCGGAGGCCATTACCGTCAGCTGCTTTGAGCCGGTGCGCCGCGAGGTGGCGCGTCTGGCCCTGGAAAAGCTCATCGCCGACGGCCGCATCCATCCCACCCACATCGAGGAGATGGTGGAGAAGGCCCGCCGGGAGGTGGACGCCACCATCAAATCCGAGGGCGAGCGCGCCACGTTTGAAACCGGCGTCCGGGGCGTGCATCCGGAGCTCATCAAGATGCTGGGCCGGCTGCACTACCGCACCAGCTACGGCCAGAACGTGCTGCAGCACTCCATCGAGGTCAGCCACATCGCCGGCATGATGGCCGCCGAGCTGGGCGCCGACGTGCAGAGCGCCAAACGCGCCGGCCTGCTCCACGACATCGGCAAGTCCGTGGATCACGAGATGGAGGGCACCCATGTGGCCCTGGGCGTGGAGTTCGCCAAAAAGTACAAGGAGAAGGACGACATCGTCCACGCCATCGAGGCCCACCACAACGACGTGGAGCCCAGAACCGTCATCGCCTGCCTGGTGCAGGCGGCGGACGCGATTTCCGCGGCCCGGCCCGGTGCCCGCCGCGAGAATCTGGAGAACTATATCAAGCGTCTGGAGCAGCTGGAATCCATCGCCACCTCCTTCCAGGGCGTGGAGAAGGCGTATGCCATTCAGGCCGGCCGCGAGGTGCGGGTGATGGTAAAGCCGGAGCAGGTCAGCGAGGATCAGATGGTGCTCCTGGCCCGGGATCTGGCCAAGAAGATCGAGGAGGAAATGGAATACCCCGGTCAGATCAAGGTCCATATCCTGCGGGAGACCACAGCCGTAGAGTACGCAAAATAACAAAACCGCCGGGCGGAGCGTTTGCTCCGCCCGACAGTTTTTTAAAACAGCCCAGGGCGCGTCCGCCGGCGGGAGACTGTCCGCTTCCGGGAAATTTTCCGTGCCTTTTCCGCCGTGACAGCAGGGCGGCGGGGAACGGCGTCACGATTCGGACACGGAAAGAACAGACCGGGAACCGCTCTTTTTTGAAAAAGAGTTTTCATCCTCCGCGGAATTTGCTATACTATCCCCAAAGGGCAGCGGTATGCTGCGGGAGGCACTATGGAACTGCACATTTTGGCGGTGGGCGATCTGGTCGGTGAAAACGGCCTCGCCCACCTGGAGAAAAATCTTCGGTCGCTCCAGCGGCTCAAGGGAATCACCTTCACCGTGGTGAACGGCGAAAACGTGTCCGGCGTGGGGCTGACGCCCCAGCAGGCGGAACGGATCTACGATGCCGGAGCGGATGTGGTGACGCTGGGAAACCACACCTTCGGACGCCAGCAGATCGCCCCGTTTCTGGACGATACGTCCTGGCTGCTGCGCCCCGCCAATTATACCGGCCGGGCGCCGGGACGGGGCTGGAGCATTTACGAGCGTGGGGCGGTGAGTTTCCGAGTGGTGAATCTCATCGGCCGCTGCGGCCTGGACTTTAACGCGGACAACCCCTTTACCGTCATGGACGCCGTTTTGAAGCAGGGACGGGCCACCTTCACACTGGTGGACTTCCACGCGGAGGCCACCAGCGAAAAGCTGGCTATGAGCTATTATCTGGATGGACGGGTGTCCGCCCTCTGGGGGACGCATACCCATGTTCCCACAGCGGACGAGCAGGTCTGCCGGAAGGGAACCGGCTATATCACGGATCTGGGGATGACCGGCGCAGTGGATTCGGTGCTGGGCATCCGGTGGGAGCAGTCGGTGGAGAAATTCCTGGGCGGGCTGCCCGGGCGCTACGCCGCGGCGGAGGGCCCCTGCAAGCTGCAGGGCGCCGTCTTTACCCTGGACAGCTCCACCGGCCTGTGCACCGCCGTGGAGCGGGTGGATCTGCGCTGAGCGCCAATTTCAGAAAATCCGGCTGTCCGGAGGGCAGCGCTGCCCCGGGGCGGGCCAATAAAAAAGTGGAAAGAGAGAAGCTGTTATGTCGATTGAAAAGGTGAGAGAGTATTTCAAGCAGTATGGAGTGGAAGATCGCATTCAGGAATTTCCCGTCTCCTCCGCCACGGTGGAGCTGGCGGCCCAGGCCCTGCAGGTGGAGGGCGCACGGATTGCCAAGACCATGAGCTTCAAGCTCCAGGATCGGGTGCTGCTGGTGGTCTGTGCCGGTGATACCAAAGTTGACAACCGCCGCTACAAGGACGAGTTCGGCGGCAAAGCCACCATGCTGAGCTTTGACGAGGCGGCCGTGCGGGTGGGCCACGCCGTGGGCGGCGTGTGTCCCTTCGCGGTGCCGGAGGACGTGGAGGTCTATCTGGACGTCTCCATGAAGCGGTTTCACACCGTCTATCCCGCGGCCGGGAGCAGCAACAGTGCCATCGAGCTGACCATGGACGAGCTGGAAAAATATTCAAAATGCCGGAAATGGGTGGACGTGTGCAAGGGCTGGCGTCCGGAGGAGCAGGCCTAAAGACGGCGGTTCTGCCGGGCGGGAGCCCGGAAATGCTGCGATAGGAGGGGAAGCGGTTGTTCCGGTTTCTTCATGGAGCGGATTTTCATCTGGACAGCCCGTTTACGGCGCTTTCCAGAGAGCAGGCGGCCTCCCGCCGGGCCTGGATCCGGGCGCTGCCTGACCGCCTGGCGGAGTATGTGCGCGCCCAGGGTGTGGAGCTTGTCCTGCTGGCGGGGGACCTTTTGGATACCGGCAGCTGCTACCGGGAGACGGCGGAAGCCCTGCGCCGGGGGCTGGAGCGGATGGCAGTCCCGGTTTTCATTGCGCCGGGCAACCACGACTGGTACGGGGCGGAGAGCCCTTACGCCGCGGAGGACTGGCCGGAAAACGTCCATATCTTCCGCACCGGCGCCGTGGAGAGCGTGGAGCTCCCGGCGCTGAACGCCGTAGTGCACGGCGCGGCTTTCACCGCGCCGGAGCAGGAGACCAGCCTGCTTCGGGGCTTTTCGGCGCCTGCCGACGGACGGGTGCACCTGATGGTGCTCCACGGGGAAGTGAACGCAGCGGAGGCGCGGTACGATCCGCTGACGAAGGAGGAGATCGCGGCCAGCGGTCTTGCCTATCTGGCACTGGGGCACATCCACAAGCGGACGGAGCCCCTGCGCCTGGGTGGAACGCTCTGTGCCTGGCCGGGCTGTCCCGAGGGGCGGGGGTTCGACGAACTGGGCGACCGGGGCGTCTACCTGGGCCGTGCGGACGACAGCGGCGCCGTTTCGCTGCGCTTTGCGCCGTTTGCCCGCCACCGGTATGAAATTCTGCGGGTGGACGTCACGGACCGAACGCCGCTGGAGGCGGTGGAGGCAGCGCTGCCGCAGGGGACGGAGGACGATCTCTACCGGATTATTTTGGAGGGGAGCACCGGGGAGGCCGGTGTGGATCTGACCGCCCTGGGAGAGGCACTGAGCGGCCGCTTCTGTGCCCTGGAGCTTCGGGACGAGACCCGCATCCGGGAGGAGCTCTGGGCCCGGGCGGGAGAGGATTCCCTCCGGGGCCTCTTTCTCGGCGAGCTGCGGGAAAAGCTGGAGGCCGCCGGGACGGACGGGGAGCGGGAGCTGATCCGGCGCGCCGCCGGATTTGGACTGGCCGCGCTGGATCACCGGGATCTGGGATAAAACGGCTGTCGGAATGTATTAAAAAAGGATGGGGAGCGCGTATGAAAAAGATTCTTCTGATCGGAACGGGAGGAACCATCGCGTCGGAGGTTACGGAGAACGGCCTTGCGCCGGAGCTGACCACCAAGCAGCTGCTGGAACACATCCCCGCCATCTCCGGGATCTGCCGGACAGACTGCCTGCAGCTTCTGAATCTGGACAGCACCAATATGACGCCGCTGCACTGGCTGCAGATTGCGGAGTGCCTGCGGGATCACTACGCCGATTACGACGGATTTGTGGTGACCCACGGCACGGACACCATGGCGTACACCGCGGCGGCGCTCAGTTATCTGGTGCAGGACAGCCCCAAGCCCATCGTCCTCACCGGCGCCCAGAAGCCCATCGGCTTTGACTCCACAGATTCCAAAATCAATCTGACGGACGCCTTCCGCACGGCGGCCAGCGACATGCCGGGCGTCTCCATCGTCTTTAACAGCAAGGTCATCCTGGGCACCCGGGCCCAAAAGACCCACTCCAAGAGCTTTCAGGCGTTTTCCTCCATCAATTACCCGTATCTGGGCGTCCTGCGGGACGGTGTGCTGCTGACCTACATCCGCCAGGAGAGCGGCCGGGAGCCGGTTTTTTACGACACGCTCAACACCCGGGTGGGTCTTTTGAAGCTGACGCCGGGCTCCGACCGGGAGCTACTGGATTTCCAGTTCGCCCGGAACGACGCGCTGATTATCGAGAGCTTCGGCGTGGGCGGCCTGCCGGAGGCCAACGGTTTTTATGAAAGCGTCCTCCACTGGCTGGAGGAGGGGAAGGTGGCGGTTTTGACCACCCAGGTGCAGAATGAGGGCAGCGATCTGACGGTCTATCATGTGGGCCACCGTCTCAAAAACACCCGGGGCGTGCTGGAGGCCTTCGACATGACCACCGAGTCCGTGCTGGCAAAGCTGATGTGGATTCTGGGCCAGACCCGGGATCCGGAGGAGATCCGGCGGCTTTTTTACAAGCCGGTGGCCCGGGATATTCTGTGGCCGGCGGAAGCCTGTACGGAGAACTGATTCCGGGAAAGGCTCCGCGGCGCTCTTTCAAAAAAACCAGGCAGGACGGATTCTTTGTTCCGTCCTGCCTGGCTTTTTTAATTTCCGGGAAAGCGGCGCTCAGTGATACGCCCGGGCGGCGTCCTGGTAGGTCTTGGTGATCTCCTGGAGAATGTCCGGGTGGGAAAAATCCCGGTTGTAAACCACCCGGGTCTCCCGGGCCATGCTCAGGTTTTCGATGGGCAGCGCCACGATTTTTCCCTTCCGCAGCTCGTCCATGCACGCGCTTCTGGGCAGAATCGACACGCCCATGTCCTTGCGGATCAGATCCTTGATGGTGGCGATGTTGTCCACCTCCAGCGTGACATTGAAGTTGTCGATGGAGTCGTTCATGCTGCGCAGAGTGGACTCAAAAAGCATCCGCGTGGCGGAGGTGGGCAGCCGCAGGATCATTCGCTCCGCCTTCAGGGCTTCCAGCGTCACCATGGCGTGTTTGGCCATGGGATTGTTGACGGACAGCACACACACCAGGTAGTCCGTGTCCAGCATCAGGGAGCGGAAGGCCGGATTGCTGGGCATGCCCTCCACAATGGCCAGATCCAACTCATAATTCTCCAGCATATCATAAAGATTTTTTATGGTATCTGTAATAATTGTAATGCTTAATTTATAATTTTGCTCGCTGCACTTGGCCAGGGCCTCCGCTGTCAGATTGCTCTCTGAGGTATGGGTGACGCCCACCCGCAGCCGGGTCAGATTCTTCTCCGAATCCCGAAGCTCCGACTGGAGGTTGGTGTAAAGGGCCATCATTCTCCTGGAATATTTTACCGCGATTTCCCCCTCCGGCGTAAGCCTGAGACTGCCTCTGCCCCGGATGATCAGCGGCGCGCCCAGTTCCTCCTCCAGCTGCCGGATCTGATGGCTGACGGCGGGCTGCGTCAGGGACATCGCTTCCGCCGCTTTTGTGAAGTTCTGCTGCTCCGCCACGGCCAGCAGCGTGGCCATTTTTGTACCCAGCATTGCACATCATGCTCCTTTTTTATGATACTCAAAAAATATATTATTTGTTTTTATTTAAATTTAGGATATCATGAGAATTACAGAAATCAAGAGGGAATAGAAAATTGATCGGGAGAAGGGAAACCGCCCTGCCGCGGCTTCCGGCAACCGATCGCGAACGGGGGGAGGAACTTGGCCGAATACATTGAAACGCTGCAGAGTCAATCCCCGGTTGCCGGGGTCATGATCGCTATCGCGCTGATGCTGTTTTCCGGCTTTATCATGACGCGTCTGACAAAGCTTTTGAAGCTGCCCGACGTCACCGCCTACATTCTGGCCGGGATTTTGCTGGGGCCCTATTGCCTGCGGCTGATTCCGGCCGCCATCATCCGCGGGACGGATTTCCTGTCGGATATCGCCCTGGCGTTCATTGCCTTCAGCACCGGTGAGTTTTTCAAGCTCTCGGTGCTGAAGAAGAATGGCCTCAGGGTGGTGATCATCACCGTTCTGGAAGCGTGCCTGGCCTCCGTGTTCGTCTTTGCCGTGTCGTACTGGGCTTTGGGACTGAATCTGGCCTTTTCCATCGTTCTGGCGGCGCTGGCCTCAGCCACCGCGCCGGCCTCCACCGTGATGACCATCCGGCAGACCGGCGCCAAGGGCGATTTCGTCAACACGCTTTTGCAGGTGGTCGCCCTGGACGACGTGGTGGGTCTCATGGAATACAGCATCGCCGTCTCCGTGGCTCTGGCCGCTATCTCCGGCGGGGGCGGCCGCGTCCGCTTCCGGGATGTGATCACCCCCATCCTGCTGAATCTGGGCATCCTGGCCTTGGGCTGCCTGTTCGGCGTTTTGATGAAGCCCCTGCTGGTCCGGAAGCGCTCCACGGACAACCGGCTGATTATCTCGGTGGCCATGATTTTTTCCTTCTGCGGGGTCTGCGCTCTGCTGGGCGTGTCCCCGCTGCTGGGGTGCATGTCCATGGCCACGGTTTACATCAATCTGACGGACGACGATAAGCTTTTTAAGCAGCTTAATTACTTCAGCCCGCCCATCCTGCTGCTGTTTTTCGTCCGGTCGGGGCTGTCGTTCCGGCTGGACACGCTGCTGGGCGCGTCCTCGGCGGTGGGCGGCGTACCGCTGCTGGGCGTGGGAGTTTTCTACTTTTTCGTGCGGATTCTGGGAAAGTACGCCGGGGCGTTCCTGGGCTGTGCGTTGGTGCATAAGCCCCGGGCCGTCCGAAATTATCTGGGGCTGGCCCTGATCCCGCAGGCGGGCGTGGCCATCGGCCTTGCGGCTCTGGGGGCGCGGACGCTGGGGGGAGAGACCGGAAACGCGCTGGAGACGATTATCCTGGCGTCCAGCGTACTCTATGAGCTGATCGGCCCCGGGTGCGCCAAGCTGGCGCTGTACCTGTCCGGCTCCTACTCCACCCGGCTGGAGGAGCTGGTTCCCGCGGAGGAGCTGCCGGACGGCGGCGCACGGCAGTCCGACGCGGAGCTGCTGATCCAGCGGATCCGGAAAATCCAGTCGGAGCTCCCGGAGCGCCAGCCGCCCGTTTCCGACGACGAGGAGGCCTTTCTGGAGGCGGCGGAGGAGCAGTACGCGGCGGCGGGCGCCAACCGCCGTCATTTTGGAAACGGAAGGAGATTTTAGCGCATATGAAGCTGCAAAATGTAGATCTGATCGCCTCCCTTCTGGGAGGCTGGTCGGCGGAGCTCAATACCGGCTCCGTCCTGCTGAGGATTCTTCTCTCTGTCATTCTGGCGGCGGTCATCGGCTGGGAGCGCTCCAGCAAGCGCCATTCCGCCGGACTGCGGACGTTCATTCTGGTGTCGCTGGCCTCCACCGCCGCCATGCTGACGGATCTGTATCTGCTGCGGTTCGGACTGGAACCCTTTCCCGCCGTCTCGGCGGCGGCGGTCATTGGGGCAGCCATGATCAGCGGCAATTCCGTCCTGTTCAACTCCAGAAGCCAGATCAAGGGCCTCACCACCTCCGTGGGGCTGTGGCTGTGCGGGCTGATGGGACTGGCGATGGGGGCCGGACTGTATACCGTGACGCTGATTCTGTTCGCGGCGCTGTTTGCCAGCCTGTCCCTCTTTCCCTCCATCGAAAAGTATCTCAAGGATCAGTCCAACCATTTCGAGATCCATCTGGAGCTGAAGAACCGGGGGGATCTTCAGGACTTTGCCGCCACTGTGCGGCGGCTGGGCATCTGCATCGACGATCTGGAGTTCAACTCTGCTTATCTCAATTCGGGGCTGAGCGTCTACACCGTGTCCCTGACGGTTTCCAGCGCCGAACTGAAAAAGTACAAGAAGCACAGCGAGATCATCGAGGCCCTCCGGTCGCTGGAATACGTCTCCCACATTGAGGAGATCAGCTGAAAGACGCATGAAAAGGGAGCATAATAAAACGGACGTCCCGTTTATTGATACGCATAGGTACTATTTGTGAACCGTGATATTGACAGGCAAGCAGGTGGACGGCAGAATGCCGCCCACCTGCTTGTTTTATGCCAACAGTCTTAAAATGTTTTCTTTGCTTGTAATTGCCGGAGCAATATGCGGCAGCTGTTCCTCCGGCGCCGTGGCATACTTCCGCAAGCGTCTAACTCTGGAAATTCCGGGCGAAATCAATGAGATGATCCTCAGCACGGCTGGATCAGAGAATGAGAACGATGACCACAAGGATACCGGCAGCGGCGGAACCATGATTGCAGGGTTTTGCTTCAATGGAACACCTCAACGTTAGCGTCAGTTGGAGTAAAATTACTCCAAATTAAAATGATACTTCCATTCAATATCCATGTGGTCAGGAAACAGCAGAATGCGGGAAATCAAGAGTTCTGCGATGCGGTTCTTTCCCGTGATAGCAGGTGGTATTGATTTTTCATCAGAACCACTCCTTCTTGTGTTGAACTTTTCCAAGAGTGTATCACAAATTTTGTAATTAGTGAAGTATCACTAATTACAAAATTCCTTCTGACATATCATAAAACTATGATTTAAGCAGAGGGGGCAGCTGTATGAACACACAAGAAGCTGTTGCGCAGCGAATCAGGCAGCTCTGTAAGGAGCGTGGCCTGACGCCGAACGGATTGAGCACATTGGCCGCAGTTCCGCAGGCAACAATCAAGAGCATTCTCAATGGGGAAAGCCAGAATCCGGGAACTGTAACAATAAAAAAGCTCTGTGATGCTTTTGAGATTTCATTGGGTGAGTTCTTCTCAACCAGTGACTTTGACGCATTGGAACAGGAAATTAAATAGCACCGACCAACTGACAAATACCGTAAAGTATTCAATTAGGATACTTTGTCTGACTTCATTCAGTTATACACCAAAAAATGACGAAGCACCCGAACTAAGGTACTCCGTCTTTTTTTCAATTTAACAGTAACACGCCATTATTGTGCTGGTGCTGCCTCCCCACGTAGGCGTTTAAGAGCAGATGCAAAACACCCTTCAAAATTTGCAATATACTCGATGAACGCAATGAGATATAAACTCATGCTCAGTCGCAGGGCGAAAGCATAGCAAATATGGAGGTAATCTATGACAGACGGATATCGTTTGCTACAACTGAGCGAAAAGCTGTATGTCCATGGAAATTGAATTCGTATAGCTGAAAAAAACTTCAAGCATGGCGTGAGCACGGTAATTCCCTCAGTTGTGAAAAAAACTCTAAAGGAATATTGGATTCTGAAAAAGGAAAGTATACTGTTTTGCCCGGCGGAAGCTGAATATGAGACTTTATCCAGAAAGATTGACAAGGAGAATAAAAGGGCGTAGAGATATTTCAAGTGCAATTGTTGACCACCCCTAATAGTTGCCCTATAATTATTAAAGAACATCCAGATATTGGTCAATAAGGTTGCATTTTTAGTGCATTAATGGCTGAATGGGAGGGATTTATAACATGGCACTGGATTCTAAACTGTATTTGCATGATTCTGACAAGGCTGCGATGGCAGCGCTTAAAGCAATCCCGGGCTTTTCACAGGTCATGAAGACCTTTATGAAAATTTGGAGTGAGCAGCAGTTAAGGCTGGTCAATATGTCAACAAATCTGCATTTGAGTGAAAACCAAATGTCAAAGTATTATCATATGCTACCACCAATCTGCAAGAAACTGGGAATTAATATTCCGGATTTATTTGTAGAGTTGGATGTGACTCCAAATGCATATACATACGGCGATGCAAAGCCATTTATTGTGATTACATCTGGGTTATTTGAAACGTTGCCAGATGAATTGATTCCAACGGTTTTGGCGCATGAATGCGGACACATTGCCTGTCACCATACTCTATACACCACTATGGGGCGTACTGTTTTAACCGGAGCATCAGAATTCCTATCTGGTTTGGGGACTCTTGCTTTATATCCCATTCAGCTTGCTTTTGCTTATTGGATGCGATGCAGTGAATTTTCTGCTGACAGAGCTGCTATTATTTGCGATGGTTCGTCAGAGAAAACCACAGAAGTCATGATGCGTTTTGCCGGATATGACAAAGATATAATGGCGGATGCAAATGTTGAAGTTTTTATGGCTCAGGCTCACGAATACAAAGAACTTGTAAACAGCAATGCATGGAATAAAACCCTGGAGTTTATTCTTTTCCAGAATTACAGTCATCCTTTAAACGCAGTTCGTGCATACGAAGGAAGAAAGTGGGGGCAGAGTGAACGGTATCAAAATATTATTGAATATGTAAATGCAGAGTCCTCTGATGCGGATGATGCGGAGAGCAAACTTCCGGTTGAAGTATCGCTTAAGAAAATGGTCGGCAAAAATATAGCGGACATTCAGGCTAAGCTTTTAACTCTGGGTTTTACAGACATTAACACTGTGAGAAATACCGATGTCGGAAAAGCCAAAGAAGGGAGCATTCTCTCCATTACAATAAATGACTCTGCGGAAGACGGGTGGTATAAACGCAGTGATAGCGTCGTGATTGAATATTTTGAATCCAAAACAGACGCAGAAATTGCATTGCAACATCCCGGCGACATAAAAATTGATAAAAGCTACAAGTATTACTTGGGAAAAAGTTGTGAAGAAGCAAAACTTGAACTGGAACAAATAGGATTTAAGAAAATAGCAATTAAGGAAATGGCTATGTCCAAGCTTGGCCTTGGAGAAAAAGAAAACTGTGTGGCTAAAATTATCATAAATGGGCAAGAAAAATTTGATAAGGACACGTGGCTTCCCGAAAAATCGGATGTGGTCATTTATCGCTATACACGTGTATAACGTTTAATCTACTGTGCTATTTTGTCGCACATTATGGCTCAACGAGTCTTCGTTGAAATAACAGGAAAAACGAAGGGGGCTCTCAGTGATGATGACATCACTCACACAATTTAGTCCAGAAGTAGCTGAACAACTCAAATTCTATGTATATCGTCTGATAGACCCACGGAACGGGCAGACATTCTATGTTGGTAAAGGCAAGGGAAACCGTGTATTTGCTCATGTCTATGATGCACTGAAGGATTATGCGGGCGTCAACTACGAGCAATCCGATGATTCTGACAGTGCCAAGATACGGAGAATTCGTGAAATCCGAAATGCCGGTTTGGAGGTTATTCATGTCATACAGCGCTGGGGTATGGATGAAGCGACCGCATTTCAGGTTGAGTCCGCAGTAATTGATTGTTACCCTGGCCTTTCCAATGCCATCTTCGGGCACAATGCAGACTTCGGAGTATCCAACGCCATTCAACTTGAATCTCTGCTTTCACTCAAGCCATATAACGAGCCAGACTTCCCATATATGATAATTAAGACCACCCAGGACCGCATCGACTGTGAATACTGCAATGGCAGTTTGTATGAAGCAACACGCTACGCATGGAAAATCAACGTTAAAAAGGCCCAAAAATACCCCTACGTTTTTGCAGTAGTGAATGGTATTGTGAAAGCTGTCTATAAGGTGCATTTCTGGGAGCCTGCTCCTAACCTTGAGGGCCGGTATCAATTTGAGGGAGAACCGGTGGGTGAATCGTTTCAGGAACCATTTGTCAAGAAGCGTATTCCAAGTAACTACTCCCGTAGGGGAATGGCCTCACCTGTTCTGTATTCCCTAAATGGCAAGTAATTAGTGCTTTACGCGTGTGAAGTCGGTATTATTCTTCCTAAATTCGATTCCAATTTCATTCATAAATAGGGGGCTTCTGGGTATCCAGAAGCCCCTTGAATTTTGATAGCAAGTCATGCGTCGGTTTTACTCCAACTGAATGGAGTGTTTCAGAGAAGCGCTGATCCTGCACATCGACTATTGCAGCCGCCACATGATTATGGTAAACCTAAACAGCCTGAGTCCTGTAAAATACAGAATCCAGACCGTTCGGGGTGCCCAATTCATTTTTGTCTAACATTTAGGGTTTACTTCATATTGCCCCGGCAGAGAGAGCCGCTTTTTTGCGATAGACCGAAAAGCACTGGATCAATGCCGTACCTTGACACAGTCATGGAGCGACAATGATTTCCACTCCCAATTTCTGAATCATCTCCAATTCCTTTTTGGGGGCTTCCGAATCCGTCACAAGCACATCGATTGTCCGCAGATCCCACGAGACAAACAACGCTTCTTTTCCAAATTTACTGTGGTCAATCAATGCCACGGTGCGGTCCGCCCGGGCAATCAGCTGGCGCTTTACATCAATGACCGCCTCGTTGAATTCCGTGATCCCGCTTTTCAGAGTAATGCCGTCGGCACTGCCGATAAACAGGTCGATCGACGCAAAGTTATTGAGAAAATTTCGGGCAAACACGCCGCTTGTCACCACCTCGTTGGGCATGACCAGGCCGCCGATACAGTAGATCTTATGGGAAGTGTTGCGGGCCAGCTCGCTGGAAATCAGCAGTGAATTGGTAATGATGGAAAGATTCTTTTTTGCGTTGAGCAGCCGGGAAAGCTCATAGGTAGTTGTACCGATATCCAGGGCAATCACAGCATTGTCCGGAATCAGTTCCAGCGCCCGGGTAACAATGTGCACCTTCTCCGCGTGGGCGTGCGCCAGGCGAACATTCCAGGTTTCCAGCGAGGTCATATGCATGGAATCAGATACCAGGCTGATACCGCCGTAGACCTTTTTGATGAGGCCTGCCTGCTCCATGGTATTGATATCTCTGCGAATGGTTTCAATCGAAACGTTGAAATGGGATGCCAGATTCTCGGTTTTAAGACTATGCTCCAGAAGCAAAAGCTTCAGAATTTCATTTTGCCGCCTGTACTTCATGATACCCTCCGCTAAAGATGACAATTTTGACAACTGATATGTTTTTTTTATTATCAATGATGCAAACTTCTTTGTCAAGCATATCACACGATTACAAAAAATGAAAAAAGAGTTGGTCAGAGTAAACAAATTGTCATAATATTTTTCTAACTTTACTATATTGACAATGTGATGACTCTGGATGTAGCATTAATTGTACAAAGTGGTCTTAACTTATTCATGTTTTATGACAATATTAAAGGAGGGTAGTATCATGAAGCGTTACTTTTTAGGAATCGACCAGGGCACAACAGGAAGCACTGCTCTGCTGATTGATGAGCAGTGGCAAGTCATTGCAACCAAAAATGTTGAACACACACAAATCTACCCCAAGCCCGGATGGGTTGAGCATGATCCGGAGGAAATCTGGGAAGCGATTCAGACGGCGGTGGCCGCCGTTCTCAAAGAGGCGATGGTCAGCCCGTCACAGATTGTTTCCATCGGCATTGACAACCAGGGAGAAACCTGTATGGTATGGGATAAGCATACCGGGAAACCGGTCCATAACGCGCTGGTATGGCAGGATCGCCGGACGGCGGCGTATGCGGATGAGTTAAACGAAAAGTACGGCAAGATGATTACGAAAAAGACCGGTCTGGGGCCGGATGCCTACTTCTCCGCCACAAAGATCAAATGGATTCTGGACAATGTGGAGGGCGTCCGGGAGAAAATCAAGACAGGTGACATTCTGGCAGGCACGCTGGACTCCTATCTGATCTGGCGATTTACCGGCGGCAAGGCATTTATCACCGACACCAGCACTGCGTCCCGCACCATGATGATGGATCTGAAAAAGGGTGAGTGGGATCAGGAGCTGCTGGACATTTACAACATCCCCAGGGAAATCCTGCCCAAGATTTCCAATTCCAGTGAAGTGTATGGCTATACCACACCGGAGACCTTTTTCGGCCAGCGGATTCCCGTGGCCGCGTGCATCACCGATGCCCTGGCAGCCATGCTGGCCCAGGGGTGCCTGGACAAGGGAGACATCAAAACTACCTATGGCACCGGCTGCTTCATGTACATCAATCTGGGACACGAGGTGGTATATTCCAAGGGCGGGCTCATCACCGTGTCCTCCTGGCAGGTCAACAATGAGATCACCTATGCCTTTGACGGCGGCGTTTACATTGCCGGAGCGGCCATCCAGTGGCTGCGGGATAAGCTGAAAATCATTAAGAACTCCGCTGAGACTGAAAAAATCGCCCTGTCGGTAAAGGATACCGGCGGCGTCTATTTTGTCCCTGCCTTTGCCGGCCTGGCTGCGCCCCATTGGGATCAGTACGCCCGCGGAATGATAATCGGTATTACCGGCGGCACCACCAGCGACCAAATTGTCCGCGCTACGCTGGAGAGCATTGCCTTCCAGGTCTACGATAACGCCCAGGTCATGAAAACGGATTCCGGCTATAATTTTGCCACTATGAAGGTGGACGGCGGCCCGGTGGTGAACCAGTTCCTGATGCAGTTCCAGGCAGACCTGCTGGGAACCCCTGTGGATGTGCCTGTGGTAACGGAAATGACAGCTTACGGTGCGGCCTTTTTGGCGGCACTGGCGGTGGGCGAATTTAATAGCATCAATGACGTGCGCAAGTGCTGGAAGCTGCAGCGGCGCTATGAGCCGCACATGAGCAAGGACGAGCGGGATGAACGTCTGGGACAATGGCATCGGGCCGTGGAGCGGTGCAAAAACTGGGAAATTCCAAACAGGAGTTGATCGAACGTGTATTATAGTACAGATATCGTGATTATCGGCGCAGGCGCCGTGGGTACAGCTATTGCCAGAGAATTGTCCAAATACCATGTCCGCGTGATGGTGGTGGACAAACGGGATGACGTGGGCGGCGATGCCTCTAAATCCAACAGCTCCATTATCTGCAGCGGGTTTGACTGCCCGCCTGACACACTGGAGTCTCAGCTTTGCCTGTCGGAGCGCGCCATGATCGAGCAGGTGGTGAAGGAGCTGGACGTACCCTTCCGGGTCTGCGGTGCCATTATGCCGGCAGTCACCCAGCAGCAGATGGATATCCTGCCCCACATCTATGAGGATGCTTACGCCAATCACGTCTATGATGTGGAATACGTATCTCCTGAGCAAATTTTGAAAATGGAACCGGAGATCAATCCGGATGTGCTGGGAGGCCTATATATTCCGCGGGATGCCGTCATTGATCCGTTTTTACTGGTGGTGGCCCAGGCCGAGAACGCGGCGGAAAACGGCGTGCAATTCTTGCTGAACACCAGGGTCGTGGGGATTTCCGTGGAACATGGTCAGGTGCAGGCGGTGGAAACCACCGGCGGTACCATCCGCACCAAGTACGTTATCAATGCCGCGGGACTGTTTTGCGATGAAATTGCAAAGATGGTCGATGAGTGCGACGGCTTTGTGGTGAAGCCGCGGAAGGGGCAATTCTTCATTCTGGATAAGAACACACCCTGTAAAACCTCGCATATTGTCTATCCCATTCCCACGCCGGAAACCCGGGGCAAGCTGCTGCTGCAGACGATTCACGGCAATATGCTGCTGGGGCCCACGGCGGAGGATCTGGAGGACAAGGAAGACCACAGTGTCACCGCCGAGGAACTGGAAGGGGTGGAACGGGACTGCAAAAAGCTGGTTCCCAACATCCGGGTGCAGGACACCATCACACAGTATTGCGGTCTGCGGCCCAATCGGATTCCGGCGGGCTTCCACATTGGGTTTGGAAAGAAGACCCAGGGGTATTTTGGAATTTCCGGAATCCGCTCCACCGGCATTTCCACCAGTCTGGCCATTGCCAAATATGTAGTGAAGCAATTTCAGGACGCCGGTGTGAAGCTGGAGCGCAGCTTCACCTTCCAACCGCGGCGAACGGGAATTGAAAAATTCTCTGAGGCTAGCGACCCGCGGCGGGCGGAGCTCATTGCGAAAAACCCCCTGTATGGCCGGGTGATCTGCCGCTGCGAAACCGTGACGGAAGCTGAAATTGTGGAGGCCATTCACAGACCTGTGGGCGCCCGTACAGTGGATGCGGTGAAGCGTCGGGTTCGGGCCGGAACGGGGCGGTGCCAGGGTGGCTTTTGCGGTCCCAAGGTCATTGAAATTCTCGCCCGGGAGCTGCGGATTCCCGCATCGGAGATTGAAAAGAATTTGGCGGGATCCTATATGTTGACCGGTCAGATTCGCGGAGAGGGGGAACAGGGCAATGCGTGAAATGAAGTATGATGTTGCGGTGATCGGCGCAGGCCCTGGAGGCCTTGCCGCTGCCGCTGCCGCAAAGAAGCAGGGCGCCGGAAAAGTGCTGATTATTGAGCGGGATACAGCAGCAGGCGGAATTTTGCAGCAGTGCATCCACGCCGGATTCGGATTGACCTATTTCAATGAGGAGCTTACAGGCCCGGAATATGCAGGGCGTTTTGCCAAGCGTGCTGAAGAGGCGGGCGCGGAGCTGATGACGGACACGATGGTGCTGAAGCTGTCGGAGGATGGCAGCGTGGTGTGCAGCAATCCGCAAAGCGGAGTCATTCGGGTTCACGCTGGAGCGGTGGTGCTGGCCATGGGATGCAGGGAGCGCACGCGGTTTAATCTCAAGATCCCCGGAACCCGTCCGGCGGGAATTTATACTGCCGGCACCGCGCAGCGGCTGATTAACCGCCAAAATGAGATGGTTGGCAAAAAAATCGTTATTTTAGGTTCCGGCGATATTGGCATGATCATGGCGCGCCGCATGACGCTGGAAGGCGCGCAGGTGGAGGCCGTGGTTGAAATCATGAGTTATCTGGCGGGCCTTACGCGGAACAAGGTGCAGTGTCTGGATGATTTCGGAATTCCGCTGCTGCTGGAACACACTGTTACCCGCATTGTGGGCGAGCGCCGCATTGAGGGCGTGTGGATTGCGGCGGTAGATGCACACAAAAAGCCGCTTCCCGAGACAGAGCACTTTATCGCCTGCGACACGCTGCTTCTGTCTGTGGGGCTGCTGCCGGAAAACGAACTGACCCGAGCTGCGGGCATCGTCATGTCGCCCGTCACCAACGGCCCCGAGGTCAATCAGTATATGCAGACCTCTTGCCCTGCCGTTTTTGCCTGCGGAAACGTGGTGCATGTCAACGATCTTGCGGACAACGTGTCCACGGAAAGCGAACTGGCCGGCACCGCTGCCGCCCAATACGCGGCCGGGACGCTTCCGGCGGCGGAGGGATTTGCCCACTGCCTGCCGGGCCGTGGAGTTCGCTATGTCTGCCCCCAACACATTGCCGTCCATGCAGGCAGCTGCCCGGTGCGGCTTTATTTCCGGGTACTCTCTCCCGGTGGAAAAACAAACCTTCGGGCTGTCTGCGGTCAACAGATTTTAGCCGAGAGAACCGTCCTTCGGGTCAGCCCCGGTGAAATGGAGCATTTGGATCTGGATGCCGCGGAACTGGGCAATCAGGAGATCCGTGTAGAAGCAGAGGAGGCGGAGAGATAATGCGTCAGCAGGAGATTATCTGTACGGTCTGCCCTATGGGCTGCCACATCCGAGTCACCGGCAGCGATGACCAGATCCAGTCATTGGAGGGATACACCTGCCGCCGGGGAGAACAGTATGCCCGCAGCGAGTTTGTCTGCCCGATGCGGACGCTCACCACCACTGTGCGAGTGGAAAACAGCACAGAGCCGCTGCTGGCGGTTCGCACGGCTGGACCGATTCCGAAAGAGAAGCTTTTTGACTGCATGGGACTGATTCGCACAGCGGTATTTCATGCACCTGTTGCGTTGCATCAGATTCTGATTTCCAATCTTGGGGGAACCGGTGTGGATCTCATTTCCTGTGCAGAGAGAAAGGAGCGCTGAAATGTCCAAACAGGTAAAAATTACTGTGCTGAAGCGGCTGCTGATGGAAGATCTCATCGCACAATATGCACCCGGCCCGGTGGAAAAATGCGGGAAAATGCCAGAGGGCGCCACTTACATTACGGACGGACGTACCTGTCCCGAGGGATTTTGCCCATGGGCCTGGGCGGATGTGTTCAAGGATGTGCTTTTGGTTCGCCAGGACGCCACCTGCTATACCAAAGACCGAAAAGGCATGGTCACCGCCTGTACCGACGGTCTGCGTCCTGTCATCTTCCTGATAGAGCCTTATGACCCGTGATATTTTGCGAACACCTCAATTTTAATATTAGGGGGGCGTTTTCCTTGACATTTAACGATATCATTCTATGGATTGTGGCCATCGGCGTCGTGATTGGCGGCGTGGATAAGCTGCTGGGAAACAAATTCGGTCTAGGCTCGAAATTTGATGACGGGTTCAATGCCATGGGCCCCCTGGCGCTGTCGGTAGCGGGCATCGTTGTGCTGGCACCTGTGCTGGCAACCTGGCTGCAGCCGGTTTTGGTGCCTTTGTTTGGGCTGATGGATGCCGATCCCGCCATGTTCGCCGCTATCATTGCCAACGATATGGGCGGATATTCTCTGGCAATGTCCCTGGCGCAGAATCATGAGATCGGTCTAATGTCCGGCTGCATTACGGCAGCCATGCTGGGATGCACACTGGTGTTTTCTCTGCCGGTGGGCCTGGGCCTCATTGAAAAATGCGACCGCCCCTATTTCTTTCAGGGCCTGCTGATTGGCCTGATTACCATTCCCGTGGGCAGCATCGTGGGCGGCTTGGTGGCCGGATTTAACACCAAATTGGTGCTGATTAACAATATTCCGATTATCATTTTTTCACTGCTGCTGGTGCTGGGACTGAAATTTGCCCCCAATGCCATGAATAAGGGCGCCAGTGCGTTCGGTACATTTATTGGTTGGGTGGCGATTGTGGGTATTATTATCGGCTCATTTACCCATCTCACCGGCGTCAAGATCCCGTTCTTTGAAAGCGCAGACACGATGCTTGCCGGCATGGAGATTGTCGCGTACGTAGTCATTGTGCTGATTGGCATTCTACCGGTGCTGGAGCTGCTGACCAGACTGCTGAACAAGGCGCTCCTGGCCTTTGGAAAACTCCTGGGCATTGATGCCGTGTCTGCGGGCGGCCTGATTTTTACGCTGGCGAACTCTGTTCCCGTGTACGGCATGATTAAAAATATGAGCCGCCGCGGCAAAGTCATCAATGTGGCCTGGCTGGTGCCCGCAACGGCCGCGCTGGGCGATCATCTGGGCTTTACCGCCGGTGTAGAGCCGGAGATGATTACCCCCATGATTGTCGGCAAACTGGTGGCAGGTGTCTGCGCCGTTGTGATTGCCTGCTGGATGACTCGTTCCTGGCGGGGAGAGGAGCCAATTCCAGCGGCGGCACCACAAACAGCAGAGTGAGTCACCTTACAAAAAAACTTAATTGGGCTTGCTCAATTAAATGATTTGTAATCTATTTTATCCTCGGTGAAAAAATCGCTGTATCTGAAAGATGAAGTGAAGAAGCGACCCTGGCAGTAAAGCTTTTTTCAGGCAGCTATTGGATGCACACAGCAAGGAAAGAGGCTGACACAGCGTCAGCCTCTTTCCTGATAGCGTATCGTTTAAAATACGTGTTTGCAAATCTTCAATTTGAGAATGGATCAGCTGGATTATACGCTCAGGCTCCTGATCGATTTTTCGGTCGGATCTTCCAATTCCCAATCCTTGAGGTGCCTGCAAGGTAAAATGGGCACGGAGCATTACAACCCATTGCAACAGCCGTATTGACAGGCGAAAAAATCTCCAGCAATTTGGAGGACTGTGCTTTCTCCATGTCAATACCCTGGGGCTGTATCATACGGCATACTGCGCCCAGATCATTCCTGCTTTCAGTTCTGCCCCCGCTGAAAAGCTCTCGAACACGTCGGCGGCAAGTAACTTACCTTAAGAATATTGCTTATTGTGGAAAGTTTTTCTTCTGAAGCCCAGTACTGCCCATAATCCTTTTTGAGGCTTTCCAATAAAGAAAGACCGCCAATACCAGCGATAAAGCATCCGCCACCGGCTGCGCCCAGATCAGTCCGTTTTCATAAAGCAGCGCGCCAAGCAGGAACATGGCCGGAATATAGATGAGACCCTGTCGGGAGATGTTTACGATCAGGGATTCCTTTGCGGCTCCGCAGGCCTGCAAAGCGTTGATGAGCACATAAAACACACCAAACAGAAAGCTGGTGCTGAGCAAAATCCGGGAGAAGGTCACGCCGTACTCGAAGGCAGACAGATCGGTTAGAAACACGCTGACGATTTGGCCTGTAAAAACATAGCAGAGCACGGTCAAAACGCTGCTTAGCATGAAAGCGAAGATCAGAGAAAAGCGAAGGGCGCTTTTGTATCTGCTCCAGTCCTTTGCGCCGACGCAGTAGCCCAGCAGCGGCTGAATGCCCTGCCCGAGGCCGATGCATACCATGCCGGTCATCATCGTTACCTTCATTGCAACACCGACAGCCGCAAGCGCCATATTCCCGTATTGCGCCATCTGGCTGTTCATCAGGATGCTCGAAACGCTCATCAGAATTGAGCTGAGCGCCGCCGGTATTCCGATGGCCAGCACACCGGACGCCACCTGATCCCTCACGGTAAAATCCTTTGGGCTGATGCTGAGCGAGGAGTTCCCCCTGAGAAAATATAGGATGTAGTATCCGGCGCCGGCTGCATTTCCGATCACGGTCGCTATCGCGGCTCCCGCGATGCCCCAGTTAAAGACAAGGATCATAAGCGGATCAAGGACGACATTCAGCAGGTTCCCCACAAGCTGTCCCATCATTGCCTTGCCGGATTGCCCCTCTGCGCGGATGACGTTGGAGCAGCAGTTTGCGACCAGCACAAACGGCCCTGAATAGCAGACGATCGTCAGATATGTCTTGGCGTACTCGAACGTATCCGCATCAGCGCCGATCAGCGGAAGAAGCTGATCCATAAAGACGAGAAGCAGCGCTGCCATGACGATACCGACCGCTACGCAGCTCCACATACAAAATGAGCTTACCTTTTTTGCGTATTCCCTGCGTCCCTCACCCATCGCGCGGGATATGACCGACGTGCCGCCGATGCCGAAGATCGTTCCCACCGCCATAAACAGCAGAAAAACCGGCGTCGCAAGGGACACGGACGCCACCAGGATATCGTTATGCGTCTGCCCAATGAAAAAGGTGTCGGCCAAATTGTAGATCAGCACCATCAGCATGGCTGCCATGGCAGGCAGCGCGTTTTTGAGCACCGCCGTGCGGATAGGCGCTTTTTCGAAGATGTCCAGTGATTGATCTTTCTCCATTGTGTTCTCCATTCTAATAGCACGCTATCGTTATACCCAAAAAGCAGGCACCCTCCCTGGGGCGGATGCTGCTTATTTCAGATTATTCGCCGCTTTTTTCAGCAGATGATGAAATAGTTCGCGTTCTTCTGCCGTAAAGCCGCGGAGCAGCAATTCCTCTGCTTCGTTCATATGACTTGACGCCTCTTTGCAGCAGGCTTCGCCGGCCTTCGTGATGTGGACGATTTTGATGCGTTTATCCTCTGCATCGCCATGCGCTTGGACAAATGCCTTTTGCTCCAGCCGGGAAACGATGCCGGCGACGGTGGGCTGCGCTACCCCAAAATGCCGTTCCAGCTCCTTCATAGAGCGTTGTTTGCCGTCGGCCGCCTCCAGCGCCAGCAGGACAGAGATCTGCATCATGGTAAGGTCCTGAGCTCTCAGCTCATTATTTGAACGCTTTTCCAGCCGATCATGAATCTGCTTGATCAGAAAACCGCTGTGCGTATACACTTCCATCTCAAAATTTCCTTCCTCGTTCGACAACGAAATCATAATAGCACACTTTTAATTGAATGTCAATAGCGTACTATCGTTATTCGCACTTGCCCCGCAAAAAGCGGCTGCACAAGCGTAGGAAATTACAGATTTTATCGCCACATTGAAAAAGCGCCCGCTGGTGGGCGGCATATGCCGATTGATGTAGTCCAAGATAAGTTCACAGACGATTCATTGCAGCCCATTGACATTTATCCGAAACCGGATTATACTCGTTTAGTCCGATTCCGGATGAAACGCGTGAGAGGAGCATCGGTAATGCGCGGAGAGCTTTCTAAGCCTGTAGCAGAGTTTAATCAGGCGCAAAAGGAAAATGACACAAGCTACCGAAGCTATGCGAAGTCTGCGGGCTTAACAGATACCGCTTTTTGGATCCTGTATTCCATAGCCGAACGGGAGACTCCCTACACGCAAAAAGAGCTCTGCACCAGCTGGTTTTTTCCTGTGCAGACCGTTAATTCAGCTCTGAAGGATTTAGTCAGGCGCGGTATTCTCCGGTTGAAGCCTGTTCCGGGGAATCGAAAAAACAAATCCATTGCGCTGACTGCTGAGGGCAATGCACTGGCCGGCAGGGTGATCCTGCCGCTGATCGAGGCGGAGCAGCGGGCTTTTGAGCGCATGGGCAAAGAGGAATACGATCGCTTTTTGGAAATGACGCATCGCCATGTGGCATTGCTCAAAGAAGAAATAGACCGTATTTCTCAGACCGAATAACGGAATATGGCCATCGGAGGACCGCCTGTCGCAACGGGTTGGTCGATAAGATGTCGGGTGCGCCCGGTTATTGCATGGATAACCGAGCGCACATTTTTGTTCGCCGACGGTTCCGGCAAAGTATTTTACGAGGAGAACAGCCAATGGATCTGTTAAAGGATAAAATCAAGCCGCTTTATTTCAAATATCTGGCCGCTGCCTTCGGCAGCGCGCTGATTTCCTCCATCTATGGAATCGTGGATCTGGCCATGGTGGGGAAGTATCAGGGTGCGGAGGGCACCGCCGCCATCTCGCTCATTTCACCGGTCTGGAACGTCCTCTACAGCCTCGGCCTGCTGGTGGGAATTGGCGGCGCGGTGCTGTTCAGCGCACTCCGGGGTGAATCGTCAGGCAACATCAAAAGATCCAATGAATACTTCGCGGCTGCCGTTGCCGGAGGAGGCGTGCTTGCACTTATCTCCTGGCTGGGGCTGATCTTTTTTGACCGGCAGCTGCTTTTGCTGTTTGGCGCGAATGAGACGCTGATGCCGCTGGCACGAGCCTATCTGCTGCCAATCAAATTTGGCGTACCGCTGTTCATCTTCAATCAGCTGCTGTCCGCTTTCCTTCGCAATGACGGCGACCCCGCCCTCGCCACAAAAGCGGTACTCTTTGGCGGCATCTTCAACGTGTTCGGGGATTACTTCTGCATCTTTACGCTGGACATGGGTATTATGGGCGCGGGCCTCGCCACGGTGGTGGGCTCGTTCTTTTCCCTTGTCATCATGCTGACCCACTTCTTCAGCAGAAAGAACACGCTGGCGCTGGTGCGGCCGCAGCATTTCTTTTGGAAGCTGAAGGAGATCGGCTCCACCGGCTTTTCCACCTTCTTCATTGATGTGGCCATGGGAATCCTGACCGTATTCTTCAACCGGCAGGTGCTGCGCTATTTCGACACCAACGCGTTGGCTGTTTATGGAATTCTCGCGTATGTGGGAACCTTTGCGCAGTGCTGCGCTTACAGCGCGGGACAGGCGGCCCAGCCCATCATTTCGGTGAACTTCGGCGCAAAAAACGGTTGGCGCATCCGGGAAACGCTGCGCTATGCGCTGATCACCATTGCCTGTTTCAGCATTTTCTGGTCGGGACTCAGTCTGGCAGTTCCAAATCTCTATATCCATCTTCTGACCACGCCCACTGCTGCGCTGCTCTCCATTGCGCCTACCATCATCCGCCGCTATGGGCTTTCATTTTTGCTGCTGCCGCTGAACATTTTTTCCACCTACTATTTTCAGGCGCTGCTCAAACGGGGCACCTCATTTATTGTGTCAGTGGCCCGGGGCGCTGTCATCAGCGGCATTCTCATCTACCTGCTTCCTGCTGCGTGCGGAGCCGACGCCATCTGGTTTGCAATGCCCATCACGGAGCTGATCGTTGCAGCTTATGCAAGTATTAAAATGAAACAATACACCAAAGAGCTGCCGGCAGAAAGGACGGAATCACCATGAATGGAATCATTGCTATCGGACAGGAATCCGGCAGCGGCGGCCGCGAGCTGGGACAGCCGCAGCAGCTATGACCTCTGCGTCAACACCACGCAGTTCGATTAAAAAAGGACGGCGCATGGGCTTGCCGCTTTGTGCTGCAAATAAAAGAAATAGTAACTCATCAGAGAACCGCCTGTCGGAACGGGTCGGTCGAAGAAGATGTCGGGTGCGCCCGGTTATTGCAAGGATAACCGGGCGCAATTTTTATGTTTGGGAGGAAAGGCAAATGCCTGCTTCAAGATCAAAAAATTTAGTCAAATATGTAATTCCCACCATGCTGGGGAGCGTCAGCTTTTTCCTGTTTACCATCGTGGACGGAATCTTCGTCGGGCAGGGCGTGGGCACCGATGCGCTGGGCGCGGTCAACCTGATGATGCCCTTTGTTATGGTTGTGAATGCGCTCTTTCAGCTCACGACTATCGGCGGCGTCACCGTGGTCGCCATTCGGTTCGGGAGGAAGGACGATGAGGGCGCGAACGCTGCGTTCCTCCATGCACTCACCGGCGCGGCCGTCATCTCCGCAGTCTTATGTGTCATCGGCACCTGCCTGACCGGCCCTGTCTGTCGGCTTTTAGGCGCGACCGACACCTATTACGCCATGGCGACCGATTATCTGTTCTGGTACGCCGTTTTTATCATCCCCTCTGGGCTGTCCACCGCATTTCAGGGCTTTTGCCGCAACGACGGCTCGCCGGTGCTGGTGAGCTTCGCCGTGGTATTTGGCGCGGCGCTGAATATTTTCGGCGACTGGCTGCTGGTATTCCCGCTGCAGATGGGACTCAAAGGCGCAGCCATTGCCACCGGCGTTTCCCAGACGGTCACCATGCTGATTTTGCTGTTTCATTTTATTCTGAAGCGCGGCCATCTGCGCATTCGCCGCTTTCAGCCCCAGCTGCCGCTGTTTCAAAAGGTCGCCATGCGCGGTCTGCCGGAATGCATCGCGCAGTTCGCGACGCCTATCACGACTCTTTGGATGAACAAAGTCCTGATTACGCAAGTCGGCGATATTGCCGTTAATGCCTACTCCATCATCTCGTATGTAGCCTCTTTCTCCGTGGCAATCTTCTTCGGCACATCGGAAGGCCTCCAGCCGCTGATCGGCAACTGCTACGGTGCGAAAAACGAAAAAGACCTCAAATACTATTTTCATGCGGGACTCATCATCAACTTTGTTGGCAGCGCGCTCATCAATGTGCTTCTGCTTGTTTTCGGCAGACACGTCTGTCTGCTGTTCGGCGCGGATACCGAGACATTGGATTACACCATGCAGACCATGCCCATTTATGCGCTGGGCTTTTTGGTTATGGCGTTCAACACGATGATCTCCTCGTATCTCTACTCGACGAAGCGCACAAAGCAGGCGGACATCATCAACCTCCTGCGGAGCCTTGTCGTAAACTCCATTGTCATCCTCGCCCTGCCCGCGCTGTTTGGAAGCGGCCTTGTGTGGTACGCCTTTGTAATTTACGAAGCAATTATCTTGGTGATTGCCGTACTATTGCTCAAGCATTCAGAAAGAGATGGAATCATCTATCAATAAATCGATCAACAAAAGCGGCATCCCTGCCGCGAATAGTTTTAGGAGGGCATCATGATGGATCACAGTATTTTAGGATTACTCTCGTGGATCGCGCCGAACCTGATTCCCGTCGCATTTTTCTTCGTCATTTCGAAATTCCTGACAAAGCGGATCCCCTGTAAACCGCTCGATCGCTTTTTTATGAAAGTACATATCCCGCTGGGATGGATTCTTTTGGTATGTACGGTCTACCATACAGCCGCAGCCTTGACTGCGGGACAGACAATGTCGATGCAAGGCGGTGATACCTACACCATTCCAACTGTTGTGTTTGTAAGCGGCCTCATTGCAACGGCAGCTATTATTGTCGCAGCTGTCGCATTTTATCTGCGAAAAAAGCTCAAGGGTAAATGGCTGCAATGGCATCGCGCTGCAGCGATCATTGCTGCTGCAGCCACAGCCTGGCACATGATCGCCTGGTTCAGCCAAAAAGGATAGACATGATATGTCTTGCTTCCCCCAAGTCAAATGAAATCCCAGCCGAGAGATGATTTAGCGATCTCCCGGCTGAGATTTTTATTCACGAGGAATTGCTTCCATCATAGCTAATCGAGCATCACGCCCACTTGAAGTGATCTTTCCCGGCGCCCAGCTCAAAGTGATATTTTACGATGCCTAAATCCATTTTCGCGTAGAAACCAAGCCCTGCCTTTGCGCTGACGACGCCATCTTTCAGCGTGAAACAGAATTTTTGCTGATTCAAGGCAGTGGGCGCGAGCAAGGCGGCTTCCATCCCCGCTTTGAACCAGGCGGTCATTGAGTCGTCCGTCCTGCAGAGCGCTCCCATGGATTTACTCTTGTGGGGGATACCCTGTGTTTCGCCATATCCCAGCGCTATCACAATCTGGAGCTTTTCACCGGAGCTCAGCTTACAGGGAACCTTGCTCTTTGAATAGCTCATCGCCACCCAGCAGGAGTTGAGTCCCAGAGCCTGTGCGGTCAGGACAGCTTTTTCTCCGTAATAGCCCACAGCTTCATCACTGCCGGGCCTTCCGGCAATCGCAAGGTAATTGCAGCAGTTTTTGAAATTTCCGTAATGTGCCATCATTCCGTCAAAGGCTTTCGGCTCGTCACAAATGAGCTGGATGTGCAGCCCGCTTTCCGCATTGCACTCGTCTATAACGGCGATAAGCGCCGTTCTCGTTTCGGAGTCTATTTTTCTGTCTGTAAAACTGCGGACGGCATGCCGCGCTTTGATTGCTTCCATGATCGTCATAATGGTTGCCTCCTATCATTCTATTGTTTGTTCTGGTGTTTCCGGGTCGTGATTGGGCGCAGCGAGCAGGCAGTTTTCATCCGCCAAAGTGGTAATCTCGTTGTGCTTTTCCGTTTTGTCGGCTCCATTGTTTATTCGTTTGAATTATCATACCATAAATTGTCCGCAATTTATGGTATGCCGTCACCCCCGCCGGTTGCCCCGTAAGGGGCGAGGCGGCGGACGATTGCAATGCGCCAAAGCGCACAGCGCTTTGCTGCGCGGTTATGATACCATAAGTTTGCGGCAAAAGAACAATGGGAGAGAAAATCGAGATGCTTATTGGAAAATGCGAATACAACGCAGGAGAGGTGTGTACAAAGCACACGGAACAAACTGAGACAAGACCACCCGGTGCATTTTGCATCAAGCTCAGGTCCTTTTCCGCGCCGGCAAAAGTTATATATTGTTTGCAGCCATTTTTTCATTTGGGTACTCAGCAATTTGCCTCTTGCCCACAAAACAAGTGGTTATTTGTTTCGCTTTTGCAGAATTTACTAAAAAGAGCAAACCGGCAGGCACCCGGTCGGGCGCCTGCCGGTGTTCCCCGCACACAACATTAAGCCCCATAGGTCACAAAGTGTACCTATGGGGCTTAACCTTTTGGGGGACGTCCGTTTTGTACGGGACAGCGGAAGGTTTACTTTTTGGCGGCCGCCTCGGCAGCCTGCTTCTTTGCCAGATACTTGGCCTCGCCCTTGCTGCCGTGCCACATCTGATCGGCCACAGGCGTCCAGCACTCGGCGTACTTGGCGCACTTGGCGCACAGATGCTCGGCGCTCTCGGGAGACTGAGGATCCGTGGAGTGGGCGCCGGTCTTTTTGACCATCTCCGGCAGCTTTTCCGGATTCTCCAGCATGGGGCAGGGCCGGAGCATGTTGTCGTTGAAGGGCTGGCCGTCGTGATAGGCCCGGAACAGCGGAGAGGTCAGCGCCTCCAGCAGGGTCTTTTCGTGGATGTTGGAATCGGAGTAGTGGATGAACACACAGGGATCCACGTCGCCGTTGGCGTTGATGTGCAGATACCGGCGTCCGCCGGCGATGCAGCCGCCCACATACTCCGCGTCATTCTGGAAGTCCATGGCAAAGAGGGGCTTGGTGCCGCGGTAATGGCGGATGCGGTTGTAAAGCGCCGTGCGCTGCTCCGGAGTGGGCAGGAGCTGGGGGGCGGCGTCGTTGCCCACAGGCATATAGTGGAAATACCAGATGAAGTAGCAGCCCATCTCAATGAGGCTGTCATAGTACTCCTCAGAGGAGATGGAATCCCAGTTGGCACTGGTGTAGCAGGAGGAGATGCCGTAGATCAGCTTCTTGTCGTGCAGCAGATGGATGGCCTTGATGACCTTCTGATAGGTGCCCTTGCCCCGGCGTCCGTCGGTGGCGGCCTCATCGCCCTCCAGAGAGATAGCGGGGATAAAGTTCTTGACCCGGAGCATGTCGTCGGCAAAAGCCTCGTCGATGAGCGTGGCGTTGGTGAAGCACAAAAATTCGCAGTCGCTGTGCTTCTCGCACAGACGGATGATGTCCTTCTTCCGCACCAGAGGCTCGCCGCCGGTGTAGATATACATATAAATACCCAGTTCCTTGCCCTGGGTGATGATGCTGTCGATATCGTCATAGGTCAGATTCAGCTTATCGCCGTATTCCGCGGCCCAGCAGCCGGTGCAGTGGAGGTTGCAGGCGGAGGTGGGGTCCAGCAGAACGGCCCAAGGGACGTTGCAGTTGTATTTTTCGCGAACCGCGTCCTGCTTGGGCCAGCCGATGATGTTGGCGCTGAGGAAGAAGTTCACAAACGTGGTTTTCAGCACCTCGGGATCCACATCGTGCATGACATGGGTGACCAGAGGATAATAAACGTTCTCCGGATCATTGATGATCGTCCGGATCGCGTCGCGCTGGCGGGCGAAGGAATCACCGGCAAGCTTGTCGACCCAGTTCATCAGGGTGGGCAGGTTTTTCTCCGGATCCTTGCTGAGATAACTGACGGCCTGTTCAATGCCGAATTTTTTCAAACTGTTGGGGATCTGCATGGAAATCACTCCTTCAAAGCTTGCTTTTTATGGTTCCATCATAAGCGGGTCTCCCTTTTTCTTCAATAGACAACTTTCGAAAGTTGTCAAAATTCAGCAGCGGAGGATGGCCGTCCCACGGGGCTTTTCCGAAGGGAGGTTGACAAGCCGGGCCTGTCTCGATACAATAGAAACCTGATGAAACCGCGGGAAACGGCGCGGCCGGATACCGGATGATTCGGAATTGACTTTTAAATGTTGAGAAGGGTTGAGTGAGATGGCACAGGATCGAAGACAGGTGGACGCGATTACGGCGCGGGACACGGATTTTGCCCAGTGGTATACGGATGTGTGCCGCAAGGCGGAGCTGATCGACTATACCAGCGTGAAGGGCATGTTTATTCTGCGCCCGTATGGCTATGCCATTTGGGAAAATATTATGCACATTCTGGACGCGGAGTTCAAAAAAACCGGCCACACCAACGTGTCCATGCCGCTGCTGATTCCGGAGTCCCTGCTCCAGAAGGAGAAGGATCATGTGCAGGGCTTCGCCCCCGAGTGCGCATGGGTCACCATGGGCGGCAATGAGAAGCTGGAGGAGCGCCTGTGCGTCCGGCCCACCTCCGAGACACTGTTCTGCGACCACTGGACCCGCGTCGTCCACTCCTGGCGGGATCTGCCCATGCTTTACAATCAGTGGTGCTCAGTGCTCCGTTGGGAGAAGACCTCCCGGCCCTTCCTGCGCCACCGGGAATTTCTCTGGCAGGAGGGCCACACCCTCCACGCCACGCCCCAGGAGGCTGTCGCCGAGACGGAGCAGCAGCTGGAGTGCTACGCGAAATTCTGCGAGGACGTGCTGGCCATGCCCGTGATCCGCGGGAAAAAGACCGACAAGGAGAAGTTTGCCGGGGCCGAGGCCACGTATACCATCGAGTGCATGATGCACGATCACAAGGCGCTGCAGGGCGGAACCAGCCATTACTTCGGCAATGGCTTCACCACGGCCTTCGACATCACCTTTACCGACAAAAACAATCAGCAGGTCCATCCCTACCAGACCTCCTGGGGCCTCTCCACCCGGATTATCGGCGGCCTCATTATGACCCACGGCGACGACAACGGCCTGATCCTGCCGCCCCGCATTGCCCCCACCCAGGTGGCGGTGATCCCTGTGGCTGCCCATAAGCCCGGCGTCCTGGACGCCGCCGGCGCCCTGTGCGGCCGGCTGCGTGCGGCCGGCATCCGGGTCAAGCTGGACGACTCCGACAATTCCCCCGGCTGGAAATTTGCCGAGTACGAGATGAAGGGCGTTCCCCTGCGCATTGAGATCGGCCCCCGGGATATTGAAAACGGCCAGTGCGTGGCCGCCCGCCGGGACACCGGCGAGAAAACCGCCGTTTCGCTGGATGCGCTGGAGGAGACGGTGGAGCAGCTGCTGGACACCATTCACCGGAACCTCTACGCCATGGCTCTGAAAAACCGGGAGGACAACACCTTCGACATCAAGACCCCCGAGGAGGCCAGAGCCATCGCGGAGGGGAAGGGCGGCTTCCTGCGCTCCAAGTGGTGCGGCAGCCTGGAGTGCGAGCTGGCCATGAAGGAGCGGGGCGGCGTTTCTTCCCGCTGCATGCCCCTCCGGCAGAGCGGTACCGAGGGCGTATGCCCGGTGTGCGGAAAGAAGTGCACCACGGATATTCTCTGGGGTGTGGCATACTAAAAGATCCCGTATCCGCATTTTTGCAGGTTTTCCAAAATTGCCAAAATTTATTTGATGTTTTCGTAATAAATTGAGAAATCCCCCTTGACAGCAAGGGGGATTTCCTATATCATAATTAAGCGCGTTGTTCGGGACAACTCTGCCCCGGGAAGGCGCAACTGCGATGAACCGGGAGATTGCGGCGCTTTGAAACCGCCGGTAACTTCCGGGGAGTATGTCCGATAATCGGGCGGCTGAGAAGGATCTGTACGTTGCGTAGATCGCTGCGCCATGGCAGGATACCGGCCGTACTATGCGCCGGTATTTTTCATGAGCCTGAATGATACGCACGGTTAAGCGTATAGAAAACCGCTCTCGCCGTAGGTCGTCGAGACTTGGTCCAAAAACGACGTACGAAATCAGGAGGAAACAGTTATGGCACAGAAGCAAATGATCCGCATTCGGCTCAAGGCCTATGATCACCAGGTGATCGACCAGAGCGCAGAGAAAATCGTCGAGACCGCCAAGCGCACCGGCGCCGAGGTTTCCGGCCCCATTCCCCTGCCCACCAAGAAGGAGATCATCACGATCCTGCGCGCCGTCCACAAATATAAGGACAGCCGCGAACAGTTTGAGCGCCGCACCCACAAGCGCCTGATCGACATCACCAAGTCCACCCCCAAGACGGTGGAGGCCCTGATGGCTCTGGAGCTGCCCGCCGGCGTAGAGATCGAGATCAAGCTGTAAATTCCCTGTTCCGTTTGGACGCGCCCCGAAAGCGGGCACGCCGGCGGAGAGCGGAGCCGGCCGGAAAAACCGCGCCGCACCCGCACCTAAAAAAGTTTGCTGCCCGATGTCCGCCTGGCTTGCGCGGCGGACGGGTCATGTCGGCAGAGCAATGCGGTACGCCGTATCTAAGCCGACCAATAACCTTTAAGGAGGAACATACATGAAGGCAATCATCGGAAAAAAAGTCGGTATGTCTCAGATCTTCGATGAGAACGGCCATGTGATCCCCGTCACCGTCATCGAGGCGGGGCCCTGCACCGTCACTCAGAAGAAGACCTCTGAAAAAGAGGGCTACACGTCCGTACAGCTGGGCTTTGAGGACGTAGCTGAGAAGAAACTCACCAAGGGCGAGCTGGGCCATCTCAAGAAGGCCGGCGTGGCGCCCAAAAAGCATCTGCATGAATTCAACCTGGAGAACGGCTCCGAGCTGAATCTGGGCGATATTGTGAAGGCGGACACCTTTAATGCGGGCGACTTCGTGGATATCACCGGCATCAGCAAGGGCCACGGCTACCAGGGCGTCATCAAGCGCTGGGGCGCCCAGCGCACTCCCACCAGCCACGGCGGCGGCCCGGTTCACCGTCACGCCGGCTCCATGGGCTCGTCCACCGATCCCTCCCGGATTTTCAAGGGCAAGATCGGCGCCGGCCACATGGGCGTCGACCAGGTTACGGTACAGAACCTGAGCGTTGTCAAGGTTGATCCCGAACTCAACATGCTGGTTGTCTGCGGCGCAGTCCCCGGCCCCAAGGGCGGACTGGTCACCATCAAGACCACGGTCAAGGTCCACAAGGCCAAGCAGGCCGGCGCCGACATCAGCAAGAACCCGCAGAAGGCTTCCGGACGCAACCCGCAGAAGGCTTCCGCAAGAAATAAGTAAGAAAGGGGTGCTTGATTCATGTCTACTATGAAAGTTTTGAACATGGCCGGCGCTGAGGTCGGCTCTGTGGAACTGAGCGACGCGGTTTTCGGCGTCGAGCCCAATGAAACCGTCGTGCACGAGGTTGTGAAAAATCACCTTGCCAACTGCAGACAGGGCACCCAGAGCGCCCTTACCCGCGCCGAAGTTTCCGGCGGCGGCAAGAAGCCCTGGAAACAGAAGGGCACCGGCCACGCCCGTCAGGGCAGCACCCGTGCTCCCCAGTGGACTCACGGCGGCATCGTGTTTGCCCCCAAGCCCCGGGATTATTCCTATGTGCTCAACAAAAAGGTCAAGCGTCTGGCGCTGAAATCCGTGCTGTCCGCCAAGGCCGCCGAGGGCAGCCTGATCGTGATCGACAGCATCAAGATGGACGCCGTCAAGACCGCTGAGTTCAGTAAGTTCCTCAAGGCCGTGAAGGCCGACGGAAAGTCCGTCGTCGTCATGCCCGAGAAGGACGACGTGATCGTCCGCAGCGCCCGGAACCTGCCCGGCGTGCTGACGACCACCGCCACCATCCTGAGCGTCTATGACATTCTCAATGCCAGAAATCTGGTCGTCGACCAGGCTGCGCTCGCAAAAATCGAGGAGGTGTTCGAATAATGGCAACCGCATACGACGTTATTGTCCGCCCGATTATCACCGAGCGCGCCATGTCCCGCGTCTCCGAGAAGAAGTACGTCTTTGAGGTCGCACCCTCCGCCGGCAAGATTGAGATCAAAAAGGCCGTGGAGGAGATCTTCGGCGTGAAGGTCAAGTCCGTCAACACCCTGCACATGATGGGCCATCAAAAGCGCCAGGGCGCCGGCCGCCCCGGCATGACCAGAAGCTGGAAAAAGGCCTACGTACAGCTGACGGCCGATTCCAAAACCATCGAGTTCTTCGAGGGTATGGTCTAATAACGGAAGGAGTGTAAAGCGAAAATGTCTATCAAAACTTTTAAGCCGACGACGCCTTCCAGACGGCAGATGACGGTCTCCGGATTCGACGGCATCGACAAAAAGTCCAAACCGGAACCCAGCCTGACGCAGGTTCTGCAGCCGTCCGCCGGACGCAACAGCTACGGACGCATCACCGTCCGCCATCGCTGCGGCGGAAGCAAGAGGAAGTACCGTGTCATCGACTTCAAACGCGACAAGCAGGACGTGTTTGCCACGGTTCTGCGCCTGGAGTACGACCCCAACCGCAGCGCCAACATCGCCCTTGTGGAGTATGAGGACGGCGAGCGCCGCTACATTCTGGCTCCTGTGGGCCTGAACGTGGGCGACAAGGTGGAGTCCGGCGTCAACGCCGACATCAAGGCCGGCAACGCGCTGCCTCTGGCCAACATCCCCGTGGGCACCGTGATCCACAACATTGAGATCTATCCCGGCAACGGCGCCCAGCTGGTGCGCTCCGCTGGCACCGCGGCTCAGCTGATGGCAAAGGACGGCGGCGACGCCCAGATCCGTATGCCCTCCGGCGAGGTTCGCATCATCCGCACCAACTGCCTGGCCTCCATCGGACAGGTGGGCAATATCGAGCATGAGAACATCAACATCGGCAAGGCCGGCCGGAAACGCCACATGGGCTGGCGTCCCACCGTCCGCGGCTCCGTTATGAACCCCAACGACCATCCCCACGGCGGCGGCGAGGGCAAGGCTCCTGTGGGCCGTCCCGGACCTGTCACTCCCTGGGGTAAGCCCGCCATGGGCTACAAGACCCGCGAGGGCAAAAATCCGACCAACAAGTTCATTGTGAAGCGTCGGAACGAGAAGTAAGGAGGCAAGTGAAATATGAGCAGATCTGTTAAAAAAGGCCCGTATGTTGCCCCGGAGCTTCTCAAGCGGGTCGAGGAAATGAATAAGAAGAACGAGAAGAAGGTGCTCAAGACCTGGAGCCGCAGCTCCACGATCTTCCCCTCCTTCGTCGGACACACCATCGCCGTTCACGACGGCCGCAAGCATGTGCCTGTGTATATTCAGGAGGACATGGTCGGCCACAAGCTGGGTGAGTTCGCGCCCACCCGGACGTTCCGCGGCCACGCCCGGAAGGAGCCCACGGCTGCTCCCGCGGCGAAATGATGAAGGAGGATGCTGAACATGGAAAATAAAGAAGCCAAGGCCTATCTCCGCTATGTCCGCATCGCTCCCCGTAAGGTTCAGATCGTCTGCGATCTGATCCGCGGAAAGGACGTCCGCACAGCTGCGGCCATCCTGATGCAGACCCCCAAAGCTGCCTCGGAGCCTCTTTTGAAGCTGCTGAAGAGCGCCAGCGCCAACGCCGAGAACAATTTCGGCATGGACACTGCGAAGCTCTATGTCTGCGAGGTTTACGCCACCCCCGGCCCCATCCTCAAGCGGATGATGCCCCGGGCGCAGGGCAGAGCTTACCGCATCAACAAGAGAAGCGCTCACGTCACGCTGGCCGTGGCGGAAAAGGCATAAGAAAGGGAGGAGACAGTTTTTTATGGGACAGAAAGTTAATCCCCACGGCATGCGCGTGGGTGTCATCAAAGACTGGGATTCCCGTTGGTATGCCAGTGAAGAAAAGGTCGGCGACCTGTTGGTCGAGGACCATAAAATTCGCGGTTATCTGAAGAAGACCCTGTATTCCGCCGGCGTGCCCAAGATCGAGATCGAGCGCAGCGGCGAGGGTGCCAACGAGGTTGTTACGATTTTCCTGCACTGCGCCCGTCCCGGCGTGGTCATCGGCAAGGGCGGCGAGCAGATCGAGCAGTATCGCCTAGCCGTTGAGAAAATGATCGGGAAAAAGGTTAAGCTGAACATTGTCGAGGTCAAGAGCCCCGACATGGACGCACAGCTGGTGGCTGAGAGCATTGCCCAGCAGCTGGAGAAGCGGATTTCTTTCCGCCGTGCGATGAAAAACTCCATGGCCCGCGCCATGCGCGCCGGTGCCAAGGGCATCAAGACCTGCTGCGACGGACGTCTCGGCGGCGCTGAGATCGCCCGGACTGAGCACTATCATGACGGCACGATTCCTCTGCAGACCATCCGCGCCGACATCGACTACGGCTTTGCCGAGGCTGCCACCACGTTCGGCCGCATCGGCGTCAAGGTCTGGATCTACAAGGGCGAAGTCCTGAGCCAGACTCTGCGCACCACGCCCCGTACCATGGACACCACGAAGCCCTATCAGGAGCGTCGTGAGCGTCGGCCTCGCCGGGATGGCGATTTCCGCGGCGGCTTTAACCGCGGCGGCCAGGGCGGCGGTTTTAACCGCGGCGGCCAGGGCGGCGGCTTCAACCGCGGGCCCCAGGGCGGCGGCTTCAACCGCGGACCCCAGCAGGGCGGCGGCTTCAACCGCGGACCCCGTCCCGATTTCAATCACACCAGCAATCCCCGTCCGGCAGCTGCCCCCGCAGCTCCCGCGGCACCCGCTAAGGAAGGAGGAGCCGAATAATGCTTCTGCCGAAAAGAGTCAAGTATCGCCGTGTGCACCGCGGCCGTATGACCGGTAAGGCCATGCGCGGCAACACCGTGACCTACGGCGAATATGGTCTGCAGGCGACTGAGCCCGCATGGATCACCAGCAACCAGATTGAGGCGGCCCGTATCGCCATGACCCGCTACACCAAGCGCGGCGGCCAGGTCTGGATCAAGATTTTCCCCGACAAGCCCGTGACGAAGAAGCCTGCCGACACCCGCATGGGTTCCGGAAAGGGCTCCCCCGAGTTCTGGGTTGCAGTTGTCAAGCCCGGCCGTGTCATGTTTGAGATCGCCGGCGTACCCGAAGACATTGCCCGCGAGGCGCTGCGTCTGGCCAGCAACAAGCTGCCCATCAAGACAAAGATCGTTGCCGCGGAGCGTGCTTCGGAGGCACAGGAAGCAGGTGAGTGAGATGAAGGCAACGGAAGTTCGTAAGATGAATGCCGAACAGCTCAACGAGAAGCTGGCCGGTCTCAAGAAGGATTTGTTCTATCTTCGGATGCAGCACGCGACCAATCAGCTGGATAACCCCCTGAAGATCCAGGAGACGAAGCGCGACATTGCCCGAGTCAAGACCGTTTTGCGGGAGCTTCAGGCTTCCAGCAAGCAGTGAGAAGGAGGTAAGTAGTGATGAGCGAAGAAAAGAGAACTTCCTCCCGGAAGACGAGGGTCGGCAAGGTTGTATCCGACAAAATGGACAAGACGGTTGTCGTCGCCATTGAGGACCGCGTGGCCCATCCTCTTTATAAGAAGATTGTCGGCCGCACCTACAAGCTGAAGGCCCACGACGAGGAGAACGCCTGCGGTATCGGCGATAAGGTCAAAGTTATGGAGACCCGCCCCCTGAGCAAGGACAAGCGGTGGCGCGTGGTCGAGATTGTTGAAAAAGCGAAGTAAGGAGGTGCCGAGTTATGATTCAGCAGGAAACTTATCTGAAGGTTGCCGATAATACCGGCGCCAAGGAAATCAAGTGCATCCGCGTTCTGGGCGGTTCCACCCGCCGTTACGGCAATATCGGCGACGTGATCGTGGCCTCCGTCCGGAAGGCGGCTCCCGGCGGCACCGTCAAAAAGGGCGAGGTCGTCAAGGCCGTCATCGTGCGCAGCGCCAAGGGCGTCCGCCGCGGCGACGGAACCTATGTCCGCTTCGACGACAATGCGGCCGTTCTGATCGGCGACGACAAGAACCCCAAGGGAACCCGTATCTTTGGGCCGGTTGCAAGAGAGCTGCGCGACAAGGACTACATGAAGATCCTGTCCCTGGCTCCCGAAGTCATT
>JALCRQ010000005.1 GCA_022652655.1 Oscillibacter sp.
GCTGCGGCTCCGGGACATCGTGGCCGCCCAGGCCGCCTGCACCGATTCCAGCTACGCGCTGCAGTTCGGACTGCCCGGCACCTTCGCCCCCATCGCGGACTTTACGCTGCTGGAGACCGCCGCGGCCTTGGCCCGGGAGCGGGGGCTTGGGATGAAGGTGGGCAGCGTGCTGTCCTCGGACCGCTTTTACGACGCCTCCGGCAGAACGAAGGAGTGGGGCGGCATGGGCGTTTTGTGCGTGGAGATGGAGACGGCGGCGCTCTACTGCAACGCGGCCTACGCCCACCGGCGGGCCCTCTCCCTGCTGACGGTGTCCGACAGTCTGATCACCGGGGAGTCCCTGTCTCCGGAGGAGCGGGAGACCTCCTTTACCCAGATGATGGAGCTGGCGCTGGAAACCGCGGTGAAGCTGGCGGCGGCTGACGGACAAAACGGGGAGATTTCCCCGGAGAACTGATTCCGGATTGTAGAATCAGAGAGAAAAATACTCTCCGTTGTCGAAAAAGGACGACGGAGAGTATTTTTACGCCAGAATATAGCCGGCCAGCGCCGCAGTCAGCGCCGCGGCCAGCAGCCCCTGAAGGGCCTTGCCCCGGACGCAGCCCCCCGCGGACAGCCCGCTTCCGGAGAGGACAGAGAGGGTCTGGCACAGGACGCTGATCCCGCCGAAGCCCGCAAGGCCCGAGGCCAGGATCAGTCCCGGAGCGTCGGGCGTCAGCCGGGGCACCGCGGAGAAAAGCTCCAGGATGCCCACCAGGGCGGTGCCCGCCGCCCCGCCGATCCGCCGCAGAGGCAGGGCCAGCACGTAGAAAAACACCACGAATGCGCAGACCCCCAGCATGCCGCTGAGCGCTGAGTGCACCGCGCCCACCAGCGCGTCGGGGAAGCGGACGGCCCGGGAGACCTGGCGGCGGGGGACAGTCCGGGTGTGTTTTGCACCGGGGCGGCGGCCCAGCAGCAGTCCCGCCGTCAGAGCGGAGACGATGTGGATGAGCCACAGCCAGACCCCCACCCGGAGGCTGTGAAAGACGCCCAGGCCCAGAAGACTGATGAGAAAGGCCGGGTTGGAGTTGTTGCAGAAGGTCAAAAGCCGCTCCGCCTCGTCCCGGGAGAGGAGCTGCTCCCGGCAGAGCTCGGCGGCGGTACGGGCGCCGACGGGGTATCCGCCCACCAGCCCCAGAATCAGGGCGGAGGCCCCGGCGCCGTCGATGTTCCACAGCGCCATCAAAGGCCCCAGGGGCCGGGCCAGCCACTCCCCCAGCCCCAGAAAGATGAGGAGGGACGACATCGCCAGAAACGGGAAAAGCGCCGGGATCACGGAGGTGCCGCAAAGCCGCAGCCCCTCCAGAACGGCGGTGCGGACGTCCGCCGCGTCCAGAAGCAGCCAGAAAAGACCGGTGATCCCCAGCAGCGCCACCGGAGCAAGCCAGCGTTGTTTCATATCTGCGACCATTCCTTTCGTTTCATCCACCGCGATTCTATGACGCCGGGGGCGGAAAAAGACGCAAGTTTTGCGCCGCCGCCGCATAGGGTTTCCGGGGAGGCGATGGAGAAATGGAGCGGGGCAGAAAAGAGGGGATTCTCTCTCCGGTGGCGGAGCTGTTTGATCTTCCGGCGGACATTGTGGCGGGCCTTCCCCATTTGGAGATGATCGGATCCCGGCAGCTGTTTCTGGAGCGCCATCAGGGGATCCTCTCGTACAGCGACGCGCTGATCGACATCAATACGAACCGGGGCGTCCTCCGCATCCGGGGCACCGGACTTTCCCTGCTGGCCATGACGGCGGAGGAGGTGCGCGTGGGCGGGGAGATCACGGCGGTGGAGTGGGTGAAATGATATGCTGCTGAACGCCATAGCGAACCGGCTGCGGGGCGAGGTGCGGATCCGGGTGGAATCCGTATTCCCCGAGCGGGTGCTGAACCTCTGCGGCGCAAGAAAACTGGCCTTTTGGGATCTCGTCTGGGTGTCCCCCACGGAGTTTGCCTGCTCCGTATCCCGCCGGGATTATCAGACCCTCCGGCGGGCGGCGGAAAAGCTGGAGTGCACCCTGCGGGTGGAGGAGCGGGCCGGCGTGCCCTTTTTCATGGACCGTCTGCGCCGCCGCCGGGCCCTTTTGCTGGGGGCGGCCCTCTGCGCCGCCGCGCTGACGCTGGGCTCCTTTTTTATCTGGGACTTTACGGTGGAGGGAAACACCTCCGTCTCGGACGAGGAGATCCTCCGGGTGCTGGAGGAAAACGGCGTGAAGCTGGGCACGTTCGGCTTTTCCGTGGACGGCGAGGATCTGCGCAATCATGTCCTGCTGGAGCTGCCCCGGCTGAGCTGGATCGCCGTCAACGTCTCCGGCTGCCAGGCCCATGTCCAGGTACGGGAGCGCATTCCCAAGCCGGAGCTGTTCGACAAGCGCACACCCTGCAATCTGATCGCTCGGCGGGCGGGGCTGGTGCTGAGCGTCAATCCCCTGGACGGGGAGAAGCTGGTGGTGCCGGGCACTACGGTGGAGCAGGGGCAGATCCTGGTTTCCGGCGTGCAGGACACCGGCACCTTCGGCGCCCGCATCGCGGCGGGCATGGGCACGGTGACGGCCCGCACCTGGTATACGCTGCAGGCCAGAATGCCTCTGAGGGTGGAGCGGAAGCAGTATACCGGAAAAGAAAAAAGGGGCTTTTCCCTGATTTTCGGACGCAGACGGGTAAAATTCTATGGAAACGCTAACACCTCCGGAGAAAACTATGATAAAATAATGACGCGGACGCAGCTTTGCCTGTTCGGCCTCCACCTGCCGGTGACGGCGGAGGAGGAGACGTACCGGTTTTACCGGACGGAGGAGCGGGAGGCCGCGCCGGAGACTGCGGAGCGGGAGGCGGAGGCGTTTCTCACCGCGTATCTCCACACGCTGGTGGACCGGTACGGAACGGTAAATTCCACGCTGTGCACCTCCAAACGCAGCGGAGATGTGCTGCTGGTGACGCTGAGCGCAGAGTGCCGGGAGCAGATCGGCGTCCGTGCGCCAATTTATCTGGACAACAAATGAATCGGACAGCAGTCCGGGATATGGGAGTGGTCATTTTTGGAACAGAGAATCAGCATTGAGCGCCTGGAGCAGGCCGTGAACCTCTTTGGCTCCTTCGATGAGAACATCCGCCTTCTGGAGCAGGAATTTTCCGTCACCGTGGTGAACCGGGACGGGGAGCTGCGGGTGGAGGGCGAGCCGGAGAACACGCTGCTGGCCTGTAAGGCCATCCAGGCGCTTTTGACCTTGTCCTCCAAGGGCGAGCCCATCGCCGAGCAGAACGTGCGCTACGTCATCGGACTGGTGCGGGCCGGGAAAGAGGATCAGATCGACCAGCTGACGGCGGACGTGCTGTGCATCACCGCCAAGGGCCGCCCGGTGAAGCCCAAGACCATCGGGCAGCGGGAATATATTCAGTCGGTGCTGAAAAACACGGTGACCGTCGGGGTGGGCCCGGCGGGCACCGGCAAGACGTATCTGGCGGTGGCCGCCGCCGTCTCCGCGTTCCGGGACAAGCAGGTCAACCGGATCGTCCTCACCCGGCCCGCGGTGGAGGCGGGGGAGCGGCTGGGCTTTCTGCCCGGCGACCTCCAGAGCAAGGTGGATCCGTACCTGCGGCCGCTGTACGACGCCCTGTTTGACATGCTGGGGGCGGAAACGTATCAGAAATACGTGGAGCGGGGCAACATCGAGGTGGCGCCCCTGGCGTATATGCGCGGCCGGACCCTGGACGACAGCTTCATCATCCTGGACGAGGCCCAGAACACCTCCCGGGAGCAGATGAAAATGTTTCTGACCCGTATGGGCTTCGGCTCCAAAATCGTGATTACCGGCGACGTCACCCAGATTGATCTGCCGGGCGGCACGGTTTCGGGTCTGAAGGAGGCCATGCGCGTTTTGAAGAATATCGAGGGCATCGGCATCTGCGAGCTCACCGACGCGGACGTGGTGCGCCACGTGATGGTGCAGCGGATTGTCCGGGCCTACGAGGAGTACGAGAAGCGGCCGGCGGGAAAGGGGCGGAAATAAGATGGCGAAACGGCATTATATCCCCATTACCGCCGATGTGCCCGGCGCCTCCGGCGAGAGCAACTGCGCGCTCATCCGCAAAACCGTCCGCACGGCCCTTGAAGCCGAGGGCGTCACCGTCCCCTGCGAGGTGGACGTGCTGCTCACCGGCGACGAGGGCATCCGCGCCATCAACCGGGAAATGCGGAACATCGACCGTCCCACAGACGTGCTGAGCTTTCCGGAGTTTTCCTATACGCCGGGCTGCCCGCCGGTGACGGAGGACGACGCCGATCCCGCCACCGGGCTGACGCCCCTAGGGGACATGGCGATCTCCATGGAGCGCGTGGCCGCCCAGGCCCGGGAGTACGGCCACTCCAAGCGCAGGGAGCTGTCCTATCTGGTGGTGCACTCCGTTCTCCACCTGCTGGGCTACGACCACCTGGACGAGGGGCCGCAGAAAGCGCAGATGCGCGCCCGGGAGGAGGCCATCCTGGCGGAGCTGCAGCTGACGCGGCGGGCGGGCGGTTCCCGCAGGTGAGACGGTGCTGCCCAGCTGCCGGGAGAGCTTCATCGACGGATCACACACCGGCCGTTCACCCGGGACAGGGCGTTCCGCATAGACTGTCTCGAGGTGATTGGCATGGAGCTGCTGCAAGACGGCCTGATCGCGTTTTTCTCCGCCGTCGGAGTGACCGCCTGTGTCTGGCTGGCGGGCGGGGCGCTGCTGGGCGCCGGAAAGTGCCGGAATCCCCAGGTGCTGCTGGTGCTCCCCCTGCGGGGCGAGGCGCCGGCCATGGAGGGGGATCTGCGGGAGCTGCTGCGGGTGCGGCGGAGCGTTCCGGAGGCGAAAATCGTCCTGACGGACTGCGGTCTTACCCCCGAGAGCCGGGATCTGGCTGAGTACTTCTGCCTGAGGCACCCGGGAGTGGAGCTGCGGGACGGCGGAAATTTTAAAGTGGAGTAAAAAGAGGAACTGCATGGAGGAACTTTGCACAAAAGAGGGAACCGTCCAAAGCGTGATCTTTCAAAACGCGGAGAACGGTTATACGGTGCTGCGGCTGGTGGACGAGGAGGGGGAGCTGCTCACGGTGGTGGGCTGCATCCCCTGCGCCGCGCCGGGGGAGCATATGGCCGTCAACGGCGTGTGGGAAAACCATCCCCAGCACGGCCAGCAGCTCCGGGCCGTGGAGACGGAGCGGCGGCTGCCGGAGGACGCGGAGGACATCGCGAGCTACCTCTCCTCCGGCGTGTGCAGGGGCGTGGGCCCCGCCACCGCCCGGCGGATCGTGGAGCGGTTCGGCGCCGACACGCTGGAGATTCTGGACAGCCGTCCGGAGCAGCTGAGTCTGCTCAAGGGCATCACGGAGAAAAAGGCCCTGGAGATTGCCGCGGATTTCCGCCGGGCGCTGGGCCTGCGCCGGCTGATGGCGTTTCTCAGCCAGTACGAGCTGCCGCCGGTGCTGGCCATGAATCTGCGCCGCCGGTACGGAGACGGCGCACTGGAGATAATTCGGGCCAACCCGTACCTCCTCAGCGACGAGGCGTGCGGCGTGGAGTTCTCCGCCTCAGATCAGATCGCCATGGGCATGGGCTTTTCCTCCGACTGCCGGGAGCGGCTGCGGGCGGCGGTGACGTTCGAGCTCAGCCACAACGAGAATAACGGCCACGTATTTCTCCCCCGGGATAAGCTGATCGCGGCCACGTCCCAGCTGCTGGACATCGCCTCCGAGCCGGTGGAGGAGGCCCTGGACGGCCTTCTGGCCGACGGCGCCCTGGCCCAGGAAGCGGTGGCCGGAGTGGAGGCCTGCTATCTCCGCCGCCTTTACGGGGAGGAGACGTATGTCTGCGCCAAGCTCCGGGCGCTGCTGAGCGCCGACGCGGACCGCAGCACCCAGGCGGAGCGGGCCGTGGACGAGATCCAGCGGGAACAGGGCATTACTTACGCGCCGGCCCAGCGCCGCGCGGTGGAGCAGGCGGCCAGGTGCGGCGTGCTGATCCTCACCGGAGGCCCCGGCACCGGCAAGACCACCGCCGTCCGGGGCATTGCAGCCCTGTTCGGAAAAATGGGACTGGGGACGGTGCTCACCGCACCCACCGGCCGGGCGGCCAAGCGCCTGGGCGAGCTCACCGGCCGGGAGGCCCAGACGGTGCACCGTCTGCTGGGCATGTCCTGGAACGAGGCCAGCCGGGAGGTGACCTTTACCAAGACGGAGCGGGAACCGCTGGAGGCGGACGCCGTGATTGTGGACGAGATGTCCATGGTGGATCTGCCGCTTTTTGCGGCGCTGCTCCGGGCGCTGCGGCCCGGCACCCGGCTGGTGCTGGTGGGGGACGCGGATCAGCTGCCCTCCGTGGGGGCGGGCAACGTCTTTTCCGATCTGATCCGCTCCGGCTGCGCGGAGACGGTTTTCCTGCGGGAGATTTTCCGCCAGGCGGAGCAGTCGGCCATCGTCCGCAACGCCCACGCGGTGAACAGCGGACAGGCGCTTCGCCTTGCCAACGACCAGGAGGACTTCTTCTTCCTCTGCCGCCGGGACGCAGTCCGGGCGGTGGAGACGGTGGTGGAGCTGTGCGCTGCCCGGCTGCCGGGGAAGATGGGCATCCCCGCCGATCAGATTCAGGTTCTGACGCCCACCCGCCGGGGGCCTGCGGGCACGGGAAACCTCAACCGCCTCCTGCAGGAGGCGCTGAATCCCCCTGCCACGGATAAGCGGGAGCTGCCCTGGGGGGAGCGGACGTTCCGGGAGGGCGACCGGATCATGCAGACCCGCAACGACTACGATGTGGTGTGGGAAAAGGAGGACGGCACCGTGGGAACGGGCATGTTCAACGGCGACGTGGGGCAGATCGTGCAGATCGATCCCTCCGGCGAGCTGCTGAGCGTCCGCTTTGACGACCGGATTGCCTCCTACACCTCGGAGATGCTCTCCGAGCTGGATCTGGCCTACGCCATGACCATCCATAAATCCCAGGGCAGCGAATACCGCTGCGCTGTGGTGTGCATTTTGCCCTCCGCGCCCTCTTTGATGGTGCGGGGCGTCCTGTATACGGCCATTACGCGGGCCAGGGAGCTGCTGGTGCTGGTGGGGGACGACGCGGCCGTCCGGCAGATGGCCGCCAACGACAAGCGCCAGAGGCGGTATTCGGGCCTGAAGTGGCGGCTGTGCCACGGCCCGGAGGCGGAGAAAGCATGACCGGCCCCCGGCGGATTTTGAATCTGCTCTTTCCGCCCAAATGCCCGTTTTGCGGGCGGGTACTGGATCGCCCGGGCATCTGCGGGGCCTGCCGGGACAAGCTCCCCCGCACGGAGGGCGCTCAGCGGGAGCAGACGCTTGGAGGCGGCGTCCGGTGCGTTTCGCCCCTTTGGTACGAAGGAACGGCCCGGGACGCGGTGCTGCGTCTGAAATTCGGCGGCGCGTCGGCGTCGGCGGAGGCGCTGGGCGGCCTGCTGGCCCAGTGCGCGGCGGAGCTTCTGAGCGGAGAGTTCGACACCGTCACCTGGGTGCCGGTGGGCAGGCGCCGCCTGCGCGCCCGGGGCTACGATCAGGCGAGGCTCCTGGCGGAGGCGGCCTGCCGCCTCTGGGACACCAAACCCCTGCCGCTTTTGAACAAACCCCGGGACAACCCCGCCCAGTCCGGCCTTACCGGTCCGGCCGCCCGGCGGGCCAATGTCCTGGGCGTCTATCAGGCGGAGCCTGCGCTGACCCGGGGCAGAAGGATACTGGTGATAGACGACGTGGTCACCACCGGGGCGACTCTGGGCGAGTGCGCCGGGGAACTGTTCCGCGCCGGCGCGGCGGCGGTGGCCTGCGCCGCGCTGACCCGGACGCCGGACGAATCGGCGGAAAAGCCTGCCTGCCGGACGGAGCCGTAAAAAATCGCGGGGCGTCAAAGAATGTGCTTGCAAAAGCAGCCCTCTCCCGGTATAATACAAACTGTATGATCATCCGCAGCCGCGTGCTGCTTGGAAAATACAAAGAGAATGGAAAGGGCGGGGAACGGACAAGGCGTCCGCCCCGCCGGATTCAGGCGCATCCCGTCCGTTTTGCGGGCACGGCTCCGGAGGGAGCCGCGGCTGCGGCCTGGAGCTTCGGCAGAAAGGAATGGTCAGCTTATGTCCATGGCAAAAGATATCGGCATTGACCTGGGAACCGCGTCGGTTCTGGTCTATGTAAAGGGAAAGGGCATTGTCCTCAACGAGCCGTCTGTGGTGGCGCTGGATAAAAATACAGGCAAGCTTCTGAAGGTCGGCACGGACGCCCAGGCCATGCTGGGCCGCACCCCCGGCAACATTGTGGCGATCCGCCCCCTGCGGGAGGGCGTGATCTCCGACTACGACATGACGGAGCGCATGCTTCGGGAATTTCTCCACAAGGTGGCGGGATTCCAGTTCTTCAAGCCCCGTGTGATTATCTGCGTCCCCTCCGGCATTACGGAGGTTGAGGAGCGCGCGGTGATCGACGCGGGCATCCAGGCGGGCGCCCGGAAGGTCTATCTCATTGAGGAGCCTGTGGCGGCCGCCATCGGCGCCGGCATCGACATCACCAAGCCCGACGGGCACATGGTGGTGGATATCGGCGGCGGCACGGCGGACATCGCCGTGATCTCCCTTTCCGGCGTGGTGGAGTCCACCTCCATCAAGATCGCCGGCGACCAACTCAACGAAGCGGTGGTCAAGTATATGCGCCGGAAGCACAACCTGCTCATCGGCGAGCGCACCGCCGAGGAAATGAAGATTCAGATCGGCTGCGTGTTCCCCAAGGACGAGGAGGAGAGCATGGACGTCAAGGGCCGGTGCCTGCTCACGGGCCTGCCCAAGGTGATCTCCGTCACCTCCACCGAGATGATGGACGCCTTTGAAGAGCCGGTGGAGCGCATTGTGGAGGCCATCCACTCCGTGCTGGAGCGCACACCCCCCGAGCTGGTGGCGGACATCTCCGTCAACGGCATTGTGATGACCGGCGGCGGAAGCCTGGTGTCGGGCTTTGACAAGCTGATTACCGCCCGTACCGGCATCCACACCGCTATCGCGGACGACGCGATCTCCTGCGTGGCGCTGGGCACCGGCAAAAGCCTGGAGGAGCTTAACAGCATGCAGGACGGCACCATGAATCTCAGCCGCCGCAAGCAGATGAACTGAATAACAGAATCGGAAAGGCCCGCCGGACAGCTGTCCGGCGGGCCTTCTTTTATTCTTTTTCACCCGACTGCGCGGGGCCGTGCCCGTCCTCCGGGGGGCGGCCCTCCGCCGCCAGCACGTCCGCCGCGGTGATGTGCATGAGATCCTCCCGGCTCACCTGCTCCAGCGCGGCCAGGCGGTTGGCCTGGTGCACTAGAATCCGCTCAAAGAGGTTGCGCACCCCCCGGGCGTTGCCGAAGGAGACGGCGTTTCCACTCTCCTCCGCAATCCAGTCCCGCACCAGCGCCTCCGCCCGGTCCTCCAGGGTGTAGCAGCCCTTTTTGCACTGCTGGGCGAAGATCTGCGCCATCTCCTCCGGCGTGTAGTCGTCAAAGTGCAAAAAGCGGTTGAACCGGGACTCCAGCCCGGGATTGGAGTGGATGAAATCCTCCATCAGCCCGTCGTACCCCGCCGCAATGACCACCAGATCGTCCCGGTGATCCTCCATGGCCTTGAGCAGCGTGTCGATGGCCTCCTGACCGAAATCGTTCTCCGCCCGGCCGTTGAGTGCGTAGGCCTCGTCGATAAACAGCACGCCCCCCAGCGCCGAGTCCACAACCCGGCTGGTTTTGATGGCGGTCTGTCCCACGTAGCCCGCCACCAGGCCGCTGCGGTCCACCTCCACCAGCTGCCCCCGGGAGAGAATCCCCAGGGAGTGGTAGATCCGGGCCATCAGCCGGGCCACGGTGGTCTTGCCGGTGCCGGGATTGCCGGAGAACACCATGTGCAGCGAGAGATCCGCCGTGGGAAGGCCGTTGTCCCGGCGCAGCTTGCAGACCGTCACCAGGCTGATGAGGTTTTTGACCTCCTTCTTGATGGCGGTGAGGCCGATATAGCTGTCCAGCTCCGCCTGGAGGTCCTCCATTTTTTCCGGGGGCTTGGCCGGAGCCGCGGGCGTGCCGGTATCGTCGCTGCCGGTGGAGGAGGCTGTGGGGCCGGCTTTGTCCGGCGAACCGCCGGCGGATTTGCCGGAGGGAGCGTCCTGCCCGTCTCCGGAGGGGCCCACCTTCAGAGGCTGGATGGGCTGCCCCCAGAAATCCGTGCCCATGCGGCTGAGATTGTTCTCCGTCATGGTGCGGATGACGTCCAGCTGCTGGAGGATGATCTGATCTTTTTTGCTGACATTCTTCTGATCCATAGCCATGGCCCTCACGATCTTTTGAACTGGGCGCGGTCCAGCGCCCGAAAGAGCAGGGAAGCGAGAAATCCGGTCAGCGTGCCGGTGAGAAGGGAGACAGCCAGCAGCACCGGGAGGTAGGCCAGGGGCGCGGCGCCCCCCAGCACCAGCATGGCGGCGGCCACCTGGCCGCAGTTGTGGGCCGCGGCGCCGCCCATGGAGACCCCGTAGAGGGAGAGACCGGGGCAGAGCGACAGGACGGACATCACCCCCAGGGCGGTGAGCCCTCCCAGCAGGGAAAAGAGGAGGGCGCTGAGATTCCCTGCGAACATGGCGCCCAGCAGGCACCGGGCCACGAGGATTAAAAGCGCCTGGCCGGGGCCCAGGGCATAGAGGGCGAACACCGTGACCAGATTGGCAAGCCCCAGCTTGATGCCCGGCAGGGGAATGACGGCGGTCAGCGGGAAAAACGATTCAAAATAGCTGAGGGCCAGCGCCAGCGCCGTCAGCACGGCGCAGAGAGTCAGTTTTCTTGTGGTTTTCACGCCGCCGCCCCCTATCCGATGACGGCGTCCACGCCGCCGCCGTCCGCCGCCGTCAGCTGGATGGAGATCCGGGCGGGGAGACATACGATGCTCCGCCCCGGCGCGTCGATCAGACCGGTGCGGACGCAGTCCTGATTGGGGCAGTCGGCGGAGACGACCTGCGCCCCGGACGGGGAAAAACGCACTGTCAGCGTGTGGCCGCTGCCGTGGTAGACGCGGGTCTCCGGCTTGGGGAGCGCAGAGAGCTCCACCCGGTCGGTCTCCTGACCGCCCACGCAGACCACGGCGGTCAGGCCGCTTCCGGACGTCCCGGCGGACGCCCGGCCCCAGAGCGCCGCGCCCAGCGCCGCGGCGGCCAGCACGATGACGGCCGCTACCAGGAGATCCCGGGGATCAGGACGCAGTTTTGCGGATCGTCTCATAGGAATAGCCGGCTCCCTTCTCCTGGCTGAACCCATCGCTCAGCCCGTCGGTAATCAGCACCCGCCCGTCATCGGTGACCAGCACCAGATCAAACGAATAACCGCCGCTGCGCCAGAATTCCACCGCTTTTTCCGCCCCCATGACGAACAGCGCGGTGGAAAAGGCGTCGCACATGGTGCCGCTTCCCCCGACGGAGCCCTCGGCGTCATTGGCGGAGGCCACCACCGTCACGGAGGTGAGTCCGCTCTCCGCGGGATAGCCGGTGGCGGGATCAATGATGTGGTGATACCGCTTGCCGTCCTGCTCAAAATACCGCTGATAGCCGCCGGAGGTCACGGCGAAGGCGTCCGTCAGCTTCAGGACACCCACATAGCCGGAGCTGTTTTTCGGATCCTGTATCGCCACCCGCCAGGCGCTGCCGTCCGGTTTTTTGCCCCGGACGTAGACATTGCCGCCCAGGGAGATCATGCCGGAGGTCACGCCTGCGTCCTCAAAGACAGCGGCCACGCGGTCGGAGGCATAGCCCTTGGCAATGCCTCCCAGATCCACGCTCTGGCCCGCCCCAAGCAGCACCTGAGCGCCGGAGGCCGTGAGCTCCACGCCGATTTTGGAAGAATCCACCCGGGTCAGCAGCGCCGAAAGCTCCGCCTGAGAGGGGACGCGGTAGGCGTCCGCGGTGAAGCCCCAGGCGGAGACCACCGGCGCCACGGTGACGTCGAAAGCACCGCCGGTGGCGGCGGAATAGGCGCGGGCCTCCAGCAGCAGCTGCCCCACCTCGGCGGAGACAGCCGCGGGCTTTCCGGCGGAGCGGTTTAAAAGGGAGATCTCGCTGTCCGCCCGGGTGCGGGAGAGCAGCGCCTCCAGGCGCGTGATCTCTTTTTTGGAGGCGTCCAGGGCGGCTTCGCCGTTTTTGCCGCAGGCGGTGAGCTCCATCACGGTGTCCATGGCGAACAGCTCCGCCGACGACTGGCGCGTCCCGCATCCCGCAAGACCCGTCAGCGCCGCGGCGCAGAGAAAAAGAGCGAGGATTCGTTTCATGCGGTTTCCCTCCGGTGCAAAGTTTCCAATGCCGGAAAAATTTCATCCCCAGTATAGCACCTTTTCCCCGGCTTCACAACAAAAACCCCGGAGCCGTTCCACACGGTTCTGCTTGCAAAAGGGGCACGGGCCTGTTATAATCAGTTGGTGTGCTACAATCATGAAACGTCTTTGCGCCCAGGGAGAGCGTTCCAAAGCGAATTTACCTTGGAGGTCGCAGTCAATGGCTCAAAAACCCAACAACAATCAGAAATTCCCCCGCAATACCCGGAAAAATGAAACCTGGAACTCAGCCATGACCATCCTGCTGGCCGGCTGTGCTGCCGAGGCCTACCTGCTGCTGATCCGCAGATTCTATATCTACGGCAATGTCGATCAGGTTCTTGGCTGGGACAGCGGATTACGGATCGCCATCTACGCGGGGCTGGCCGTGCTGGCCGCCGGCGCGATTCTGCTTTTGACGTCCCGAGACAGGGCCCGGATGCGTCTGCCGGGCTGGATTTTGCTGGGCGCCGGCGCCTTTGCCGCGCTGGCCGGCTGGATTTCCATCACCTTCTACGCCACCGCCGTGGGTTTCCTCTGCGTGGCGGTTCCCGCGGCTATGCTGCTGGGCATCCTGTGGAGCCTGTATGACCGGGAGTGCGCATGGGCGCTGACCATCCTGGGCGGCGACCTGATGGCGCTGTGGCTCTGCCGCAGGGGCCTTCGCAGCGAGGTCTGGCATCTTCCGATCCTCATCGGCGCCGTGGCGGCCATCGCGCTGTGTGCGGCTGCCGTCGCGGTATTCTACCGGGCGGACCGGAATCACGGCATGGTGGGCAAGCTCCGCCTGCTCCCCGCCAAAGGAGACCCGCTGGTGATCTATATTGCCTGCGGCGTGTCGGCGGTGACCATCGCGGCGGCCATCTTCAGCGTAGCACTGGCCTATTACGCCATGTGGGCGGTGGCGGTGCTGGTCTTTGCCGTGGCGGCGTACTACACCGTGCGCCAGCTCTGAGCCCTGCCAACCCGGAAAAGCTGATTGAAAAAAGGACGGACATCCGAAGATGTCCGTCCTTTTTGTGCTGCGCTTCCGCCCTGCGGGCCCTTCCGGCAATCCGGCCCGCTCAGTCTCCGAAAAAGATGCCCACGTCCCGGGCGGTTTGAATGAGGGGATGATCCGCCGGCAGGAACTTGGTGCGGCTGGCGGCGTCCTCCAGGGGGACGGCGACGATGGAGCCCTTCTGGATGCCCACCATACAGCCGTAGCGCTTTTCCTGAATCAGCCGCGCCGCGGCTGTGCCGAACTGCGTGGCCAGCACCCGGTCGAAGGGGCAGGGAGGGCCGCCCCGCTGATAGTGCCCCGGCACCGTGACCCGGGTCTCCTGGCCCGTGAGCTTTTCCAGTTCACTGGCCAGGTGGTAGGAGATGGTGGAGTGGCCCGCCGCCTCCTTGACCCGCCGCCGCTCCTCCTCGGAGAGGGACTTGTCGGTGACGGAGACCGCCCCCTCCGCCACGGCGATGATGCTGTAATTCCGGCCGTGTTTCCGGCGGTATTCGATGGCGGAGAGAATTTTCGGAAGATCGTAGGGGATCTCGGGAATGAGAATAATGTCCGCGCCGGAGGCGATGCCCGCGTGCAGCGTCAGCCAGCCGGCGTCCCGGCCCATCAGCTCCACCAGAAAGATGCGGCTGTGGGAGCTGGCGGTGGAATGGATGTAGTCGATGACGTTGGAGCCGATATCCACCGCGCTTTGAAAGCCGAAGGTGGTGTCCGTGCCCCAGATGTCGTTGTCGATGGTTTTGGGCAGCGTGATGACGTTCATGCCCGCGTCCATCAGGAGCTTGGCGCTTTTCTGAGTGCCGTTGCCGCCCATAATCACCAGACAGTCCAGATTCAGGCGGTTGTATGTATCCAGCATGGCGGGCATGAGATCGTTGCCGTCCTCGTCCACAATGGCCTTGCCCGGAATGTAGCGCTGACGTGAGGTGCCCAGAATCGTGCCGCCCTCCATCAAAATCCCGGAAAAGTCTTTGTCCTCCATGAATTTGTAATCGCCCTCGATCAGTCCGCGGTAGCCGTCGAACATGCCGATCAGCTCCACATTGTCCAGATACCGCCGAAGGGCCTTGCCCACGCCGCGGATGGCCGCGTTCAGCCCCTGGCAGTCGCCGCCGCTGGTGATCAGTCCAACCCGGGTTCCCCGCTTCATAATCAGAACTCCTTCCAAAAGAAAACGTTTACCTTGCTATCATAGAGGATTTTTTTCCATTCGTCAAGACAAAAGGCGCGGCCCGGGCTCAGGTGTAGAAAAAGAGAAGCTTTTTGTGGGGCGAGGTGAGGGCCTCCGGCTGAATGGTCATGCGGATCTCAAAGGCCCGCCGCCAGGGGAAGGAGTAGTCGGAGAGCGTCAGCCCGCCCCAGCCCCGGAGGGTATACGGGCGCAGGGAGACGATCAGATTGCTGTGGGAAAAACTTTTCAGCGCGGCCCCGGTGCTCTCCGCCATGCCGGACTCCAGCTTCGCCTGGACGGCGGAGGCGTCCACCTCCGGCGTGCAGAAGTTGTTGGCGTTGCCGCCCAGATCGTCCCGCACGTAGGCAATGAGATCGTCCCGGACGGTATTTTTATAGCAGAAGTCCTTGAGGACGCTGTCCGCCAGGGAGCGGAGAAACGCCGCGTTGGCCTCCGTGTCGCCGCCGTTTCCATTTTGCAGCCAGACGTACCGGGATATTCCGTGGGAGAGGGCGGTGCCGGTGACGATGGCCATGTCCAGAAAACCGGAGTAGCCCAGAAGCCAGCCGGGATCGCACTCTTTTACCAGCGCGTCGTGGAAGGCCGTGCCGTAGGCGCCGTTGGAGGCGTCGATGAGGATGGTGGGGCGCTGCTGCTTCTCATTTTCGTTGAGCTGCGCGATCAGCGCCTGCCAGTAGCTTGGGGCCTTATTTCCGTCCCTGGGCTGGGTCAGTACCAGCACCTGCAGCTCGGCCTCGGCGCGTTTGTCCGTCCGGGTCATGCCGAAGAAATCCAGATGCTCGTCCACCAGCTCCCCCAGAGGGCGGTAGTCGTAGTCGCAGGCAGCCCGGTCCTCCGTGCCGCCGAAATAATCCGTGTGAACCAGAATGGGCTGCCAGGCATATTGCTGAAGATACCCTTTTGCCACGGCTTTGAAGCCCAGATCATCCACGCCGGAGAGCAGGGCGTCGCCGGCGCGCAGCCCGCGGCGCAGCAGGGCGATCTCGTTTTTCTGGATGGAATCCTCGGCGGAGGAGTCGTCGATCCCCACCAGCAGGTGAAAATTCTCATAGCCCGGGCCGGACAGGATCCGCTCCGCCTCGGCGGAGAGCTGCAGCTTGCGCTCCCGGGAGGCCAGGTAGTTCCGCACCGCGCCCTCCGGCAGAGGGGTGTCGGAGCTGCACGCGATGAGCCGGCCGTCCGTGCCCAGGGCGTAGTCGGCGGCAACGCGCTCCACCGTCAGATTGGCTCCGGAGAGGGCGGGCCGGGGGGCCATGCCGTATGTCCGCAGGGCGTTGTACTCATTGAGCCCGAAGCCGTTGTAGCCGGTGGTGGGGGCCAGGCGCATCACCGAATCCAGCAGCCACACCGTGTTGCGGGGGTCGGCGGAAAGCGATTTCAGCAGCTCCTCCAGCAGGGCGGCTTCCGTCAGCTCTGTTCCGTCCGCCAGGGCGACCGGGTTTTCCCCCTGCATGGCCCGGGAATTTACCAGTCCGCCGGAGAGCAGCTGATCCAGGGAGAGAATGTACCGGTGGCAGCCGGCCTTCTCCTGCTCCAGCACCCACTCGTACAGGGCGGCGCGGTCGCCGTACCGGGTGCCGTTTTGATTGAGGGGCTGGCCGTCCAGCTTCGTGGCGTACAGGCCGCTCTCCGGCATCTCCAGCGTATAACCCAGAGAGCGGGCCAGATAGTCCACCCGCTCCACATTGTCGGGCCGGTCGTCCAGCGGCACATAGGCAATGACGCCGTTGTCCGGCGTGGGCGCGGCTCCGCTGCCGCAGGCGGAACTGCCTCCGCCTGCGGCGCACCCGGCCAGAAGGCAGAGCGCCAGCAGAGCGGAGAGCAGGGAAAAGCCTTTGTTGTTCATCGTTTTCTCCTATTAAAACGGCCCGCATGGGGTTTACCATGCGGGCCGCCTCGTTCCTGTTTACAGGCTCAAAGAGCCCAAGTCCAGTCCGCCGGTGATCTGATTCATCCCTGCGTCCATGGCCTGCCCGGCCTGCCGGAGCGCCTCGTTGACGGCGCTGACCACCAGATCTTGCAGCATCTCCACATCCTCGGGGTCCACGGCCTCGGGCTTGATGGTGACGGACAGGACCTCTTTTTTGCCGTTGACCCGGGCCTCCACCACGCCGCCGCCCACGGCGGCGGTAAATTCCTGGGCCTCCACCTTCTCCTGTGCGTCGGTCATGGCCTGCTGCATCTCCTGGATTTTCTGCTGCATCTCCGCCTGACGCTGCTGGCCGGTGGGACGCATGCTGCCGTTGGTAAAGCCGCGGCGTGCACTGTAACTCATGGTCTCAATCTCCTTTTATTTGATCTTTACGCTGTCAAACTGACTGCCGAAGTCGATGAGCTTTTTCCGCCGGTCCTCCGGAGAGGATTCCGGCCCGGTGCCCACCACGATCCGCACCTGCACCGGCGCGCCGGAGAGGGCGGCGGCCTTTTCGCCCAGCACGCCCAGCACCCGGTCGTTGTCCAGCCGTCCCCGGGTCATGTCGTCGGGGGCGTAGACGGTGACGATTCCGCCGCAGAGCGTGCCCCGGCACATGTCGAGAAACGCCCGGTACATGGCGGGAAGGCCGCCCTTGCAGATCTCCGCCAGCTCCTGCCAAACGCCGGCTCCGTCCCCGGAGGGGGCGGCGGCTTCTGCGGGGGGCTGCTCCGGAATGGGGGGATCGGAGCGCTCCGGCGCGATGGCGGGAGTGCCAGGCGCGTCGGGCTCGGGGGCGGATTCCGGAGTGTCCGGCACGATGGCGGGCGCCTCTGAAGGAGGCGCTTCCGGCGCCGGCGGCTCCTCCCAGGGGGGAGCGTCCTCCTCTCCGGGGAGGGGAGGCGATTCAAAGCTGTCTTTTTCCGGCGGGGCGGCAGGGCCGCGTCCGGCCGGAGATTTTTTGACCGGCGCGGGTTTTTCCCGGGCGGGCTGGGCAAGAGCCGGTTCCCCGCCGGAGCGGATGGCCGCGGGAAGCACGTCCATCCGTTTTTCCAGCCGGTCCATCCGGGCGTCCAGAGCGGTGAGATCGCCGCTGAGGGATTCGTCGCACAGCCGCAGAAGGCACAGCTCCGCGTCGGTGCGGCGGTTGGAGCTAAAATAGAGATCGGAAAGGGTGTGCTGGAGCTCGGAGGTCATGTAGAGCAGCCGCGGGGCGGACAGATCCTCCTTTTGGAGGCGGTCCAGAGCCGCCAGATCGCAGCCGCCGGAGAGCAGCGCCAGGCCGCCCTTGGGAGCCGCGGTGCGCAGCAGCAGATCCCGGGCCAGGGCGGACAGCTCTCCCAGTACGGCGCCCACGTCTTTTCCACCGGTGTAGAGCCGGTCCAGCAGGGCCAGGGCGCTGCCGGCGTCCCGGCGGGCGATGTGCTCCATCAGCTCCGCGGTCTGCAGATTTCCCGCCAGGCCCAGCACCTCCAGGATCTCCCGGCTGTCCACGGCGGAGCCGGAGGCGGCGCACTGATCCAGAAGGCTCAGGGCGTCCCGCAGCGCGCCGTCCGCCAGACGGCTGAGCAGCTCCGCCCCGTCGGCGGTCAGCGAAATTTTCTCCTGGGAGGCCACGTACGAAAGCCGCTGGGCAATGTCCGGCGGCTGAATGCGCTTGAAGGAAAACCGCTGGCACCGGGAGAGAATGGTGGCCGGGACCTTGTGCAGCTCCGTGGTGGCCAGAATAAACATCAGGTGCGCGGGGGGTTCCTCCAGAATCTTCAGCAGCGCGTTGAAGGCCGGAAGGGTCAGCATGTGCACCTCGTCGATGATGTAGACCCGCTTTTTCACGTTGGCCGGGGCGTAGATGGCCTCGTCCCGCAGGGCGCGGACCTGATCCACGCCGTTGTTGGAGGCGGCGTCCAGCTCCAGCACGTCCAGAAAGCTGCCGTTTTCAATGCCCAGGCAGGCCGGGCATTTGCAGCAGGGATTTCCGTCCTCCGGGTTTTGGCAGTTGACGGCCTTGGCCAGGATTTTGGCGCAGGTGGTCTTGCCGGTACCCCGGGTGCCGGTGAAAAGATAGGCGTGGGAGGTACGGCCCTCGGCCACCTGCGCGCGCAGCGTCTCGGTGATATGGGCCTGCCCCACCACATCGGAAAATGTCTTGGGCCGCCATTTGCGGTACAGGGCCTGATACATGGGCGCCTCCTTGAAAAAAAGCAAGTCCTCCGTATGCAGCTGCGGAACCGGCGGCCTCGCGGCACATGAAATATCCCGCTGAATGCTGCTCGGTTCCCCGCCTGACATGGTTCGCAGGCATCCATTGCGCGAGACCGGCTCCGCAGCTGCACGCGGAGGACTTCTCATAACTTCTCCATTTTACTATATCCGGCGGGATTTATCAACTGAAAAATTAAAAGGACCAAATCCGCCTCCCGCTCTCAGACGGGCGGGAATTGTATTTTTTGCCGCTCCGTGTTAAAATAACCCGCAGCTGACCCGCCGCCTTTGCGGCAGTCGAAACGCCTCCGCAGGAATGACCGGGCTGCGGTCTTTTGCGCAGGCGGGTAAAACGAAAGGATTGGTCGCAAAATGGACAAAACGGCAATGGTGCTCACGGGGATTTTTATTCCGCTGCTGGGCACCACCCTGGGCGCGGCGATGGCATTTTTTCTCCGGGGTGAGCTGCGGCCCCGGGTGCAGAAGGCTCTGCTGGGATTTGCCTCCGGCGTGATGATCGCGGCGGCCGTCTGGTCGCTGCTGATTCCCGCCATGGATCTGGCGGAGTCCGCGGGCCAGGCGGCGTGGATTCCGGCGGTAACGGGCTTTTTGCTGGGCGTGGGCTTTCTGCTGGCGCTGGATCTGCTGATCCCCCACCTGCATCTGGACGCCGACAGCCCCGAGGGCCGGCCCTCCGGCCTGGGAAAATCGCTGATGCTGGTGCTGGCGGTGACGCTGCACAACATTCCCGAGGGGATGGCGGTGGGCGTGGTGCTGGCCGGAATGCTCTCCGGCGGCGCGATCTCCCGGGCGGGGGCACTGGCCCTGTCCATCGGAATCGCCATCCAGAACTTCCCGGAGGGGGCCATTATCTCCATGCCGCTGGTGGGCTCGGGCCTCACCCGGAGGAAGGCGTTCCGCTACGGCTTCCTCTCCGGCGTCGTAGAACCGGCGGGGGCGCTGATCACGATTCTGCTCACCTCCCTGGTCACGCCGATTTTGCCGTATATCCTGTCCTTCGCCGCCGGCGCCATGATCTATGTGGTAGTGGAGGAGCTGATCCCGGAGGCTCAGGCCGGGCAGCACAGCAACGTGGGAACCGTGGGCGCGGCGCTGGGCTTTGCGCTGATGATGCTGCTGGATGTGACACTGGGCTGAGAAAAAAAGACCGCGTACGGGAGCAGGGGGAGAAATTCCTTTTGGAATTTCTCCCCCTGCTCTTATAAAAATCCGGTTTCGGGCTATGCCCCGGCGCCGGGAGGATATCAGGACGCCGCGGCGGGAGCCTGCCCGCTCTTGCCGCCCGGGGCCATGCCCTGGTCGCCGGCGCCGTAAATGGTGTCCGTCATTTTAATGGTCTGCGTTTCGCTGCCGGCGGTGAGGGTGTAGGTGCCGCCGGCCTTTACGCCGGGGGCGCTGATGACCACGGACTGGTATTCCTTGGCCGGCGCATAGCTGGCGAGAACGGTTCCGTCGGCGTCCGTCAGCGTGACGGCGGTGCCGGCGGCCTGTACGGAGGAAAGCGTGCAGAGAATGGAGCCCTGGGAGGAGTCGGAGCCGAAGTTCTGCGCCATTCCCACGGCGCCCGCCGCGATGAGGATGCCGCCGGAAATGGAGGCGGAGGAGCCGTAGTCCAGAGCGCCGTTGCCGCTGTTGGTGGGCCCGCTGACGAAGGTGGTGCCGCCGGAGACGGTAAGCGTGCCGTTGGAGTCGATGCCGTCGCCGCCGGCGTTGACGGTAAGGGTGCCGCCGGAGATGGTAATGGAGGCGGAGGTATCCGCGTCAAAGGTGTTCTGCCCCGTCCGGCCGCTGATGCTGGAACCGTCGTTTCCGCCGGCCGCGTTCAGGCCGTCGTCAGAGGCGGTGAGATTGATTTTGCCGCCGGAGACGGTGACGGACGCGCCCTCCAGGCCCTCGTAGCTCTCGGTAATGGAAATGGTGCCGCCGGAGATTTCCAGCGCGGCGTCCGCGTGAATGCCGTCGTCGCCGCTGGTAATGGAAATGGTGCCGCCGGAGAGAAAGGCAGACCCGTTGGTGTGAATGGAGTCGTCGGCGGAGTCGATGGTGAAGGTGCCGCCGGAGATGGTGATGCCCGCGTCGGATTTAATGCCCTTGCAGGAGGCGGTGTCCGCCGCGGCGGAGGAGGCGGCGGCCCCGGAAGCCGCAGCAGTGGCGTCGGCAGCCGGTGTGGCAGAGGTGGAAGTGTCTGCCTCAGACGGTTTTTGAGGCGGTGTGCCGCCCTGTCCGCCGGAGGGGGGTGTACCGGAGGGCTTTTCACCGGAGGGCGCGGTGCCGGAGGGCGGTGTGCCGCCCTGTCCGCCGGAGGGTGCGGTGCCGGAGGGCTTTTCACCGGAGGGCGCGGTACCGGAGGGCGGTGTGCCGCCCATGCCGGAGTCGCCGGCCTTGACGGCGGCGTTGGCGCTGCCGCCTCCGGATGTTATTTCAAAAGTGCCGTCCAGAACAGTCACGGTGCCGCTGGCGTCGATGCCGTCGGTTTTGGAGGTGAGGGTAAACGTGCCGCCGGAGATAAAGACGAAGCCCTTGTCGGCGTCCTCCGTGTTCTCGGAGTGGATGGCGTCGGTTTGAGCGGTCACGGAGAACGTGCCGTCGGCAATCCGCACGCTGTCCTTGCCGGACAATCCCTGGAGGGCCGCGGTGACGGTATAGGTTCCGCCGGTGAATTTGAGATCGTCCTTGGAAACGATGCCGTGCCCCTCTGCGCAGGTGACGGCCAGTGATCCGCTGCCGTTCAGGGTCAGATCGGACTTGGCAAAGACCGCTCCGTCCACTTTGACGCCGTCGGACTGATCAAACGCTCCGGCGGAGGAAAGCGTATTTTCGGAATCTGCCGCCAGCGTGACAAAGACCTTGTCGGCGGACTTGATGTAGAGGGCCGCGCCGCCGGTGCAGGCCACGGAGGCGTTATCCAGCACCAGATGAATTTTTGCGCTGTCCGCAGCGTCCACCACGATCTGGCCGCTGCTCAGAGAACCGGTGAGAAGATAGGTGCCCTCGGCAGTGACGGTGACGGTATCGCCGCTGACCGTGACGCCGCCGCCGTCCGACTTGGAGGCGCCGTCCGCCAGCGTGACGGTGACGCAGTCGGAGTAGCCCACCTCGTAGTCCCGGTCGGTGAACATATCCTCTGCGGCGGCGGAGAGCTGCTCCGCCGAGGAGCTGCCGCCATTGGTTCCGCAGGCCGCGCAGCTCAGCGCCAGCGCGGCGGCCAGAACCAGGGCCGTCAGTTTTCGTTTCATCATGTCGCATTTCCTTCTTTCCAAAATGGGAGCCTTACAGTTCCCGATTGTCCCAGGCCGGTGCCGAGGAACTGATTTCCAGATTGCCGTTGCGGCAGCGCAGCTCGTCGATGAGGCGCTTTTCGTCTCCCGCCTGCCGCAGCGTCAATTCATAGCTCAGCCGGTTGAGACTGCCCAGATTGGTGGTTTTGACGCCTGTCAGCCGGGATTGGACGGCGTATTTGGCAAAGAGATCGTCGAAGATCCCGGTGTAGTCCAAATCCTCCGGAATGGTGATGCGCAGATTTCGGCGGAGCGCCGCACCCTTTTCCGCCGTCAGTCCCAGACGGATGTAGAGAAGCGTCACGCCGCACATAATCAGCGTAAAGAGTGCGGCAAAGCCCGGGTAGCCCATGCCGCAGGCCAGACCCACGGCCATCGCCAGAAAGACGGAGCCGATCTCCCGGGCGGTGCCGGGGGCGGAGCGGAACCGCACCAGCGAGAAGGTTCCGGCCACCGCCACGCCTGCGCCCAGATTGCCGCTGACCATCATAATGACGATGCTCACCGCTGCCGGCAGCAGGGCCAGCGTCAGCGTAAAGCCCCGGGAGCACGAGGCGTGCCGGGTGACGGCCAGAGCCAGCCCCGCGCCCAGCAGCAGAGCGGAGACGAGGCTGATGAGAAAGCCGGAGAGGGTGATGGTTCCGCTGTAGCCGGAGAAAAGGTTGGTAAAAAGAAATTTAAGCACAGAAAACACCCCTGTCTGTTTGATTTGCGCCCAGCAGAATGGTCTCATAGGCCCTGCCGTATTTGGAAAAGGCAGTCTGCCGGACTTTGCCGGCGCTGAGCAGCCGCACCAGCCACAGCGGCACGGCCCCGGCGGTTTTGATTTCCATCAGGGAGATGTCCGGGGGCAGAAGCCGCCGGCCGCCGGGCGCGTCGGTGAGCTTCAGACGGTCGGTTCGCCAGAGAATATCCCGGTCGAAGGTCACCCGCAGGCCGGGCTCCTCCGGGGAAAAGCAGGCTGAACGCCCATAGCTCAGATAGACCGCCGGGGAAAGCGTCCCGTAGAATTGCCGGAAGGCTTCGATTTCCCGGCCGATCTGGCTGTCCTCCGGCAGGGCCGCCGCGCCGTCCAGATATGCGGCGGCCTCCCGCTCCAGAAGGGAGATGCGGCGCTTGTAGACCGTGTCCCGGAACTTCTTCTTCAGCTCCAGAAAGACCGGCTGCTCCGGATTGGCGGGGCCGTAGCTGCGCAGGCGCAGCTTTTCCTTGTAAACCGGCTTTTCCAGAGAGCGGCGAATCAGCCGGAAATCCGGGGTGTCGAAGTAGACGCTGCACACGGTGCTGTCGCCGTAGGGATCGGGGGTCATGCGCCGGGCCAGGGCGTCGCACAAAAAGGCGCGCTGGCGGCTTCCTACCAGATATTTCAGCTCGTGGCGCTGAAAAACAGAGTCGTCCATAAACGGTTCCTCCTGTATTTGATACGCTCATCATACAGGGGGAACCTAAGTTTAACCTAAGGGAGGAGCGCCGGATGCAAAAAAAATCCACCCGGCGGGCCGCCGGGCGGATTTTTGGGAGAGGAGAACGGAGAAAACGCCGTTCCCTTTACAGCTGCAGCGTCACGGTGAGGGACTCCCCGTCGTCGCTGCGGGCGCTGATTTTGCCGTGATGGGCGGCGGCAATGGAGCGGGCCATGGAAAGCCCGATGCCGGAGCCGCCCTTTTCGCTGCTGCGGGAGGCGTCGCCGCGGTAGAAGCGGTCAAAGAGAACGTCCTGATCGCCGCGCTGCAGGCCCTGGGTTCGGTTGACGCAGGTAAGAACGGCTTTTTTGCCCCGGCGGCAGAGGGAGAAACGGATCTCACTGTCCGGCAGGGCGTATTTGACGGCGTTGTCCGCCAAAATGGAACAGAGCTGACGGAGCAGCTGTTCGCTGCCCCAGAGGCGAATCCCCTCCTGAATATCGGCGCACAGGCGCAGACCGCGGTTTTCCGCCAGCAGCCGGAACGGCTCCAGTGTCTCGTTCACCGCGTCTGAAAGGGAGAATTCCGCCATGGGGAAGCTGTCCCCGCCCTCGTCCATCCGGGCCAGGGACACCAGATTCTGGGTCAGCTCCGTCAGCCGCCGCACCTGGGAGCGGATGCCCTCCGTCCACTTGTTTCCGCCCTGCTCCATCTCCAGTACCTCCGTGCAGGAGTCGATGACGGTCAGAGGCGTGCGCAGCTCATGCCCTGCGTTGGTGATGAATTTCTTCTGCTTTTCATAGCTCTCCGCCACCGGCCGGATGGCCCGTTTGGAGAGCACCATCACCAGGACAAAGACTGCCGCGATGCCGCACAGGGAGACCAGCAGGCTGTTGGAGAGAAAATCCCGCACCGAGCTGAGATCCCGGGTGCAGTCCAGAAAGAGGTACTGGGTTCCCTGATCGGTTTTTACCGTCCGGTATTTATAGTTGCCGAGATAACCCGCGTTTCGCCCGCCCGCCCGGAGCTTTTGGGCCATGGAGACGGCCTCCTTCGTGGAGACGGCGGCGATACGCCCGGTGTTGACGGACGCGGTGGCGCCGCTGTCGTTCAGCGTGACGGAGAAATACCGCGTTTCGTACGGTGTCTCGGGAGAGAAGCTCCGGGGGCCGCCGGGCGCCGCGGCGCCCTTTCCTCCCTCCGACGGTTCGGCGGGCAGCGCGCCGTCCGATTCGGAGGGGCGCTTGTCGGAGTCGGGAAAAACGCCGCTGTTTTCCGCCAGAACCGTCAGGATCTCCCCGGCGTTTCGATCCATCTTCCGGTAGTTGGCGGCGTTGACAATGCCCATCAGCACCGCCAGCACCACGATGACAGAGCCCATGGTGATGAGGATGAATTTTTTTCTCAGCTGTACGATCATTCAGCTCTCCTCCAGCGAATAGCCCACGCCCCGGGCGGCTCGGATCTGGACATCGGACCCCAGGGCGGCGATCTTCTTCCGAAGCCCGGAGAGGCACACCCACACCACATTGATCTCCGCGTCGGAGTCGTAGCCCCAGATCTTCTCCAGAAACCGCTCCGTGGGAAGCACCCGGCCGGGGTTGCCCATCAGCATTTCCATCACTTGAAATTCCCGGCCCGCCAGCCGCATTGAGCCGCCGGGACCGGACAGCACGCAGCCGGCCCGATCCAGCAGCAGCGTGCCGAAGTGCAGAACGGTGTCCTGCAGCTGGGGTTGACGCCGCGTCATAGAGCGGATGCGGGCCAGCAGCTCCGGAAAGGCAAAGGGCTTGGTCAGATAGTCGTCCGCGCCGCTGTCCAGCCCCTCCACCCGGTCGCCGATTTCACCTTTTGCCGTGAGCATCAGCACCGGGAGCGCGCTGCCGCCCTCCCGCAGCTTCCGCAAAACGGTGAGCCCGTCCAGCTTCGGCATCATGATATCCAGAATGGCGCCGTCGTAGTTGCCGTTTTCCAGATAGTCCAGGGCGTCCTGCCCGTTGTAGACCGCATCCACGGAATAGCTGCTGTGGGTCAGAAGCTCTACCAGCGCGTCGGAGAGGATCCGCTCGTCCTCCGCCAGCAAAAGCCGCATGAAAGCCACCCTCTTTTTCTTCAAATGGCGGTCAGAAAACCGCCGCTTTTTCCGATCCTATCACATTTGGCGGGGAGATGCAAATTCAGCGTCCCGCCGCTCTGCGCCCTGCGAAAAAGACCGCCGCTGCCGCAGCCAGCAGCGCCAGACCCGCGGCCCAGTACACCGGCACGTACGGCGATGTGGTGCCGTAGATCTCCAGAATACCAGCCACGCAGCTCCCGGTGCCCAGCGCCGCCACTCCGGCACGCCAAAGGCCCCGGACGGCGGGACGGAGCGCGCCGCGCCGCCGCCCCAGCAGGGCGGGGAGGGCCCCCAGCAGCAGGGGGAAAAGGGGCAGCCCCAGCATGTAGGCGGAGTAGACGCCGTGGGAGAAGAACTCGTAGACCAGGGCGAAAACAGCACACAGCCCGCTGACGGCAAGCCAGCCGCCCAGGGCGGAGCGCGGCCGGGGGGCTTCAGCCGATATAGACAATGTCGCTCACCTTCCTCTCTCCGATGCGGCCGCCGCCGGTGGGATTGTTGACTACCCGGCCGTTAAAATAGAGGGTGGAGGAACCGCCGCCGTCCAAATTGTAGGCGGTGACCGCACCCAGGGACCGGAGGTACTCCGCCAGCTCCCGGAGGGAGAGCCCCTGGGATTCCTCCGTCCGGCCGTCCGCCACCACCATGACGTAGTGACCCGGCCCGATTTGGGCGATGGAGGTGCGGGGATTGCTGGCCTTGGCCCGGGCAACCTCCGCATCCTCATCTACGCAGACCCGGCCGTCCTCCACCAGACCGGGCCCGAAGGACAGCACCTGCTCCGCGCCGCCGGCGAGAAGCGCCCGGGCGGAGCTGTCTCCTTCCCGGACAATGGAGAAGTCCCCGCCGGAGGAGATTACCAGATCCTCCCGATCCGAGGCAGCGGCAGTCTCCCGGTAGAGCTGCCCGTTCCGGATCACATAGCCGTCGTTCTGCGCGCCGTAAAAATCGCCGTTGATTGCCAGAATCGCTCCGTGGCCGGCCGCAATGGAGGAGGTGGCCGCGGTGATGTTTTTGCCGTAGGTATCCTCCGCCAGTGCAGTTTTCAGCGCCGCGGCGTCAGAGAGGACGATGTCCGCCGTATAGACCGCGGTGCCGCAGTATCGGGAGGTGGACAGCGTGACGGAGATTCCGCTCCCGGTGTAGGAGATGTCCGTCTGGACGGCGTCCTCCGTCCGGGCGGAGGAGGCCGCCCCGGCGGAAGAGGCGCTGTCCCGGACGGAGGCATAGTTCCGGGGAATGACGAAGGCGTCCAGCAGGACATAGGCGGTAAAGAGGGCCAGAACGATGCCGTAGCCCGCGCCCCAGCGGGAATGATGGAGATGCCTTTTCATTTCAGCCTCAGCTCCTCTCCGGAGATTGTCGGAAAATCAGCAGCTTTTGAACCGCCCAGCTCAGCGTAAAGAAGATGGCCTCCGTCACCAGCTTGGCGGCAAAGCGGTTGGCGCCCAGCACACCCACCATCCAGCTGAGCAGCAGCGTGTTCCCCGCCAGGATGCACGCGGCCAGCAGAGCGTACTGGGCGGCGGCGCGCAGAGGGTTTTTCCGGCTGCGGAAAACCAGCGTCCGGTTGACGGTGAAGTTAAAGCCGGCACTGACAATCCGGGCCGTGATGTTGGACAGGGGAACACTGGGCGCCCCCAGCGGCGCGGAGACAGTGACCAGCAGGCTGTAAAGACCGTAGTCCAGCAGGAAGCTGGCCAGGGAAGAACCGGCGAATTTCGCAAAGCCGCCCAGCAGGCTCCGGTAGATGAGCCAGGAGTCCCGCACCGTACGGAAGTGGGAGCCGGCATTCCGGCGGCGGTAGATGGTGGCGATGGGCACCTCCGCCAGCGGGATGCCCCGGCGGCCGCAGGCCAGCAGGACGTTCATCTCGTACTCGTACCGGTCGCCCTCAATATCTGCCAGCAGGGGAATCAGATCCGCCGTAAAGGCCCGGAGCCCCGTCTGGGTGTCGCTGAGGCGCAGGCCGGAAAACGTCCGGCAGACAAAGCGGGTGATCCGGTTCCCCAGGCGGCTGCGCTGCGGCACACCGCGTGAGAAGGTCCGGCAGCCCAGCACCAGACTGCCTGGGTGCTGTTCCGCCGCTTGGACGCAGCGCAGGGCGTCCTTCGCAGTGTGCTGCCCGTCGGCATCCACCGTGACCACCGCGGAATCCCGCGGAAAATGGCTTTGAATATAATCCAATCCGGTTTTCAGGGCCCGGCCCTTCCCCCGGTTGCGGCAGTGGGTCAGTACCGTGACGCCGGCGGGGACACCGGAGAAAATCTCCGCGTACGCTCCGCCGCTGCCGTCGTCCACCACCACCCGGTGAAAGCCTGCGCCGCCCAGCGCCCGCAGCAGCGGCAGGAGCTGACCGTCGGGCTCGTACGCTGGAATCAGCGCGATTCGATCCATGTATTTCCCTCCCCGTTCCGGTTTGAAATTCATTCTATGCGCCCAACGTTAAATTTACTTAAGGCCCGCCGTCGGATTCCCGCCCCGCTCTTTTTTTCTCCGGGCATAAAAAACCGCTCCGGGAACCCTCATCAGGTCCCCGGAGCGCCGGGAGCGTATTTCAGGACTGGGGAAACAGGCGGCTGGGCGCGAACTCCTCGTGAAAGAGGATCTCCGCCGCCGTATACCGGCCGGAGCAGGTTTGACGCATGGCCGTCTCGATCTGCCGGGCCGCCTGGGGGAGCGTCAGCTCTCCGCCGATGACGCCGCTGATATCCACGTCCAGATTCTCGGAGGAGTTCCGGCAGGTCTCCCGGTTGGCGCAGATCTTGAGCACGGGGCAGATGGGGTTGCCCACATTGTTGCCCCGGCCCGTGGTGAAAAGCTGCAGCGCGGCTCCGGCAGCGGCCATGGCGGTGAGCAGATCCGCCGCCGCGGAGGAGGTGTTCATAAAGTAGAGCCCGGCCCCTCCGGGAGCCTGGGCGGTGTCCAGAATGCCGGAGATGGGCGCCCGGCCGATCTTCTGGATGTTCCCCAGGGCCTTTTCCTCAATGGTGGAGATCCCGCCGGCGATATTGCCCTGGTTGGGCTGGGAGCCCAGCAGATCCACGCCCTGGGAGCGGATAAAATCGAAGTAGGACTGATAGACGCGCAGAAATTCCTTTTGCAGCTCCGGGCCCTGGAAGGCGTGCACCAGCACCTGCTCGGCGCCGGTGAGCTCCGGCGTCTCGCCGAACATCACGGCGGCTCCGCCGGCCACCAGATGCTCGGTGACAAGGCCCACGGCCGGATTGGCGGCCAGGCCGGACGTGGTATCCGACTCCCCGCATTTGAGCCCTATGCACAGCTGGCTCAGCTCTGCCTCTATCCGCCGGAGGCCCGTGGCCCAGCGCACAAACTCCACGGCCTTCCGGGCGGCGGCTTCGATGGTTTTAAGGTCGCCGTTTCCCACAGAGGAGAAACCCGCCGTGGGCTTTCCGGTTTCGGCGATTCCGTCGGTGACGACCTTGGTCCACTCCGGCTCGATGCCCACCACGATGACTGCCGCGGCGTTGGGGTTCCGGCCGGTGCCGATCAGCGTGCGGAAATGCAGCTCCAGATCCTTTCCAAACTGCATCCTGCCGTAGGGGTGATAAAAGGTCTTGGTCCCGTTGACCAGATGGCTGACGCCCCGGCAGATCGAATAGGAGACGGCGTCCAGCGGCAGCAGGAGCACGTGGTTGCGGATTCCCAGACTGCCGTTCTCCCGCCGGTATACAAGAATCGTTGTTTCTTCCATTTCGTTCACCATTTTAACGTTTTGAGATTGTGGACATGGACGCAGGCGCCGGCGGCGACATCCTGGGTCGTCTGTCCGATGGCCTGCCCGTATTCGACAACGCGGGTATGGGCGGGCAGATCAGTCAGCGCGACCTTAAAAAAAGCCGGAATATCCTCCCGCACGGGCAGAGAAAAGCACGCCTGGGTGGAAAGATCCCGCACCGACGCCTCAAGGCCCGCTGCAATGGGGCGGATGGCCACGCCCACGGTGTCTTCGGGGCAGTGGCGGAGCACACAGTATTCCAAAATAATTCCTCCTGTCGTTTCCCAGCGTCCCGTTTTGCCGGAGCGGCGGCGCAAGGCCCCGTAAAGCGGGTATCTGCGGATTGCCGGAGCAATCCGCAGATACCGGGGCGGTTTTTTCTCCGCCCGGCAGAGCGGGCGAGGCGGACATTACCCGATGGTCCACTTCAGCATATGCCGTTTGAGCTTTTCAAAAAGCTGCATCACAATCACCAGAACGATGACCATGAAGATGAAGCCGCACCAGGTATTGGCGTATATGCCGAACTCGGCGTATTTTTTTACGAAGAACCCCATGCCGTGCTGGGCGCCGTACATCTCCGCGTAGACCAGCATGACGAAGGTGCTGCGCAGGGAGTTGACGAATCCCGCCAGAATGGAGGGGCTGGCGGCGGGCAGGATTACTCGGAACATTCTTTTCAATCCCCGCAGCTCCAGGGCGGCCGCGTTGTCCAGATACCGCTTGTCGATGGTCATGATGCCGGTGATGGTGGCAAAGAGGGTGGACCAGAACGAGCCGTAGACGATCAGGAAGATCGCCGCGGAGCGGAAGGTGGGCGCCAGCAGCAGCGCGAAGGGGGAGAGCAGAATGGAGGGGATGACGCTGAACGCGTAGATCACGGGGTGCAGGGCGTCCCGCGCCCGGGGGTGCATGCCCAGAAAGGTTCCCAGGGACAGCGCCACCGCCAGCGAAATCAGGATGGACGGGATCATCATGCTCAAAGAGGACAGCAGGTTGACCAGCATGACGCCCCTGTTTTCATAGAAGGCCTTCAAAATGGCCCGGGGCTTGGGAAACAGATACGCATTGGCCCGCCCGGTGGTGGTCATAAAGATGTAGAACAGAACCAGCCCGGCGTAAATGCAGATGGTGCCCCAGTATTTCTTAAAAAAGGACTTGGTCTTACCCATGAAACGCACTCCTCCACTCAAATAAATCGCCGGCCGGCCCTGTCCGCCGGAAAAAAATCAGGTGTTGCCGGTGTTGTTCTCCTGATAGAAGCTCTGCATCCGGCTGTAAAAATCGGGATCCTCGCTGCCGTATTTCTTGGTGGCCTCGCTGAGAGCCTCCTCGTAGAGGTCGGTGTTGACGTGATCCTCGATCTTGATGTCCTTGGCGCTGTCGCTCAGGAAGCCGGTCTTGTCCAAAATGCCCCATGCGCGGATGACGGAGTTCTTCAGCGGATCCACGCTGACCTTGTAGTGGTCGTTGAGCATGTAGGCGGACACGTATTCCTCGGTGGCGTCGATGGCCTTGGCCTGGAGCTTGACGGCCTCATCCTTGTGCGCCTCGTAATAGCTCTGGGCGCGGAGCAGGGCCTCCAGAATCAGCTTGACGGTGGTGGGGTTCTTCTTCAGGAACGCGGTCTGGCACTCCATGCGGCAGCAGGAGTAGTTGGGCATGACGTCGCTCTGATAGCACATGATTTCCACGTCGTCCATGTTCTCCACGTTGTACATCTGGCCGGTGCCCTGAAGCGCGTAGTCCACCTCGCCCTTGACCACGGCCGCGGCGGCGTCGTTGTAGTTGGTGTAGCTGACCCAGTTCACGGCCTCCAGGGGCTTGTCGTAGCCCAGATCCATAATGGCGCCGGTGAAGGCGAAGTAGCTGGGATTGCAGGCGAATTTCTTGCCCACCAGATCCTGGGGGCCGTTCCATTTGGTACCCTTGCGGGCGATAACGGGCATGCAGCCCGTGACCATGTGGCCGCCGAAGATGGTCAGATCTACGCCGGAGGCGATTTGCTGGAGGGGGTTGCTGGTGCCGGAGTTGGACACGATGTCCACCTTGTCGGAGGCCAGCAGCTGCATGGCGTCAGACACGGCGGTGGCGGGGACAATTTCCAGTTCCAGGCCCGCGTCCTTGAAGTAGCCCTTCTCCTGGGCAATGGTCACCAGCACGTTGCCGCTGGTGCCGTAGTTCCAGCGGACGACTTTTGTTTCGGGCACCTCGCCGGACTGAGCGGCGGAGCTTTGGGCGGAAGCGGCTGCGGAGGACTTGGAGGAGCCGCCTGCGCCGCAGGCGGTAAGACTTGCCATCATGCACAGAGCCAGGATGGCGGATACGATGCGTTTCTTCATTGGGATCAGATCTTCCTTTCTCTTCTCGTCGATATTCGCACAACAGCTGTACAGGACTGTTTTTGCGCATGTTAAGGGGCTGCGGTGAGCCGGAGCGCTACTGCTCCGACCGGCCGGCGATCCGGGCGGCCACGTCCTGGTTGATGCTCCGGATCAGCGTGTTGCGCAGCTGGAGCAGCTCCGGATCCTCGAACTGCGTGTCCCGGGTGGGCCGCCGGTCCGCGGGGAGGGAGCACTGGAAAATTACGCTTCCGGGGGACTGGCCCAGCACAAAAATCCGGCTGGACAGCAGCAGCGCCTCGTCCACGTCGTGGGTGACGAAAAACACCGTCTTTTTCGGCTCCTGCCGGGACCACAGCTCCAGCACCAGATCCTGCAGCTTGGCCCGGGTCACCGCGTCCAGCGCGCCGAAGGGCTCGTCCATCAGCAGCACCGGGGGGTCGATGCCGAAGGCCCGGGCGATGGCACAGCGCTGTTTCATGCCGCCGGAGAGTTCCTTGGGGAGCTTCTGATAGACGGACGGCTCCAGCCCCACGGCGTCCAGCATCCGCAGGGCGATGCCCCGCAGCTCTTTTTTGTCCCGCTTGGGAAACCGCTGGCGCAGCGCCAGCAGGATGTTCTCCCCCGCCGTCATCCAGGGGAACAGGCCGTAGTCCTGAAAGACGATCCCCCGGTCAAGACTGGCGCCGGAGACGGGCTTCCCGCCGATTTGGATCTCGCCGGAGGTCAGCGTTTCCAATCCCGCCAGCAGCCGGAGCAACGTGCTCTTGCCGCAGCCGGACTGTCCCAAAATGGAGACGAACTCCCCCTCCGCGACCTCCATGTTGATATCCTTCAAAATCAGCCGGTCGCCGGGCGCATAGGCAAAGGATACATTTTTGATCGACGTCTGATACATCCCGCGCGTCCTCTCTTTTTGTGTTTCGCGGCGGTGAGCGAAGTCCGCTTTTTCCCGGCCGGACGTGGCCGGGCGCCGCAATTTCTGTCCGGGCGCGGGTTTCCCGCTTCAGCGGACATCGTTTCCATTCATAGCACAACGGGACTTTCCTGTAAAATGCGGTTTTGCGATGGTTTGCCGTTTTTATTGGCTTTTTCGATGAAAAGCCAGCCCCCGGGCGCTCCCCGAAATATTTTGATTTCTGCCGTTATGACCATACACCGGATGCGGCTATTCTAATAAACAGAAGCTGCCGATACCCGCCCGGCCCGGACAGCCGTCCGGCTGCAGAGATGGCCCGGCGGTGAAAGGAGAAAACGTGGCATACATGGAACACGGAAAAATCCCGAGTCTTCCGAAGGAGATCTGCGCGGCCGCCGGTTTTATGACGTCTCGGCTTTAAAACAGATTCCCTTTATTATACAAATTGTTGCGTGTTTTGTTATTCAATGCTATAATAGCCGCAAAGCGGACATGATTTGCGCATGCCGCCGCTCCGGCGGCGCGCTTGGGTTTCAGCCGCGGCGCGGGATGCGCCGATGGCAAGTTAATGACAAAACTTTAAGGATGAAAAGGCACGGCGGCGGTAATGCCGCTTCGCAAAGCTACAGGGCCCCGCGCTATGCGGCGGCAGCCAGCTGTCATTTCCTTTTGGCGGCTGACTGCAATATGCGGACAGCCGCCGTTCTTTTTGACGCGGGCTGCTTCCCGGGTCCTGCGGGGCGGCTGCGGAAAAACTCCGGGGGAGGGGAAACCCTGCGGCGCGGACGCCGGAAAGACAGAGAAATGTACAGCGGAGGAGCGCGTGATGGCTGCAAAAAAGACAATCCTGGTCGTGGATGACAGTGCCCCAAACCGCAGGATACTTTGCGGGATTCTCAGGGCAGACGGCTACGACACACTGGAGGCGGCGGACGGACAGGCCGCGATTCGCCTTCTGGAGGACGGCAGCCGGCGGATCGTGCTGTTGCTGCTGGATATTGTCATGCCGGTCATGAACGGATACGAGCTGCTGCGGACGATGAATGAAACGGGCCTCATTGCCTCTGTGCCCGTCATCGTCACCACCGGGCACGAGGAGGCTGAGACCGAGCTCCGCTGTCTGGACTGCGGCGCCTCGGATTTTCTGACAAAGCCGTACAACGCCGAGTTGGTGCGCCACCGGGTAAGGAGCCTTCTGCGCCTGTGCGAGAACGCGGCGCTGATCAATCAGCTGGAGACGGACCGGCTGACGGGACTTTACAGCAAGGAATTTTTTTACCGGCACGCCGAAAATCTGCTGCTTGAAAATCCCACACGGGAATTTGATCTGGTCTATGCGGACATCGACGGATTCAAAATGATCAACGCGCACTACGGAACCGCCGCAGGCGATGAGCTGCTGAAATTTCTGGCCGCCTATTATGCCGGGCAGACCGGAGAGGGCGGGGTGTGCGGCAGGATCGGCGCTGATATTTTCGGTATATTGAAACCCGGACACGAGACGCACACCCAGGAGGAGGTGGGCCGGTTTCTCGCCAGGGATCTGAAGGACGCCCCGGTCAAGGGGTTCAGCTTCAAATGCGGGATCTATCACGTCCGGGATCATTCCCTCCCCATTTCGGACATGTGCGACCGGGCCAAGCTGGCGCTGGAGTCCATCAAAAATCAGTACGGCGTCTACTACGCGATGTATGACGATTCCATGCGCAGCAGGGCGCTGCGGGATTACCGGCTGGCCAACTGCATGGAGGAGGCGCTGGAAAAAAAGCAGTTCCAGGTCTACCTTCAGCCCAAGCACAGCACGGAGACCGGCGCCGTGGCGGGGGCGGAGGCCCTGGTGCGCTGGAACCATCCGGAGCTGGGCTTTATCCCGCCGGGGGAGTTTATTCCCCTGTTTGAACAGAACGGGTTTATTGCCAGACTGGATTTTTATGTGTGGACGAAGGTCTGCTGGCTGCTGAGAAAATGGATCGACCAGGGCCGGAGCCTGATCCCCATCTCGGTCAACGCCTCCAGAGCGGACTTCGCCGCTGCGGATCTTCCGGGGAAAATCGGATCGCTGGTGGACGCCTATGACGTGCCCCACGAATGGATCCACTTTGAGGTGACTGAATCGGCCTATACCGACAACCCCAAAATGCTGATTTCTGCGGTTTCCGCCCTGCGGAGCATGGGCTTTAAAATCGAGATGGACGACTTCGGCTCCGGGTACTCCTCTTTGAATATGCTCTCGGAGCTGCCCATTGACATTCTCAAGTTGGACATGCGCTTTATGCAGAGCGGCAACGACCGGATCAAGAACGGGAAGCGCAATATCCTCAGCTTTGTCATCAGCCTCTCCAAGTAGCTGCAGCTGCCCACTGTGGCGGAGGGCGTGGAGACCCAGGAGGAGGTGGACACGCTGAGGGCCATGGGCTGCGATTACATTCAGGGCTACTACCACGCAAAGCCCATGCCGGTGAGCGAGTTTGAGATGTATCTCCGGGAGCACACCGCCCAGAGCGGGATTCCCGCAGAGGAGCAGACGGATTTTCCCCTGCCCGGACGGAACGGGCCGGACGGCGAAAAGCCGCTGGTGCTGATTGTCGAGGATCTGGAGAGCAGCCGCGAAATCCTGCGGGAGCTTCTGTGCCGGGACTACCGTGTGGCCGCGGCGGAAAACGGCGCCGCGGCGAGCCGGTACATTCAGGAGCACCGCGCCGAAATCAGCTGTATTCTGCTGGATCTGTTTATGCCGGTAATGGATGGCTTTCAGCTGCTGGAGGTACTGCGGGCCGACGGCACGCTGTCGGAAATCCCGGTCATTATTACCACGGAGGCCGACAGCAACAGCGAGCTGCAGGCGCTGCACCTGGGCGCGGACAGCTTCGTGGCCAAGCCCTGCAATCCGGAGATTCTGCTCCACCATGTGAAAAAGGCGGTGGAGACAAAGAGCTTCTGGCGGATCAAACGGGAATTTGAGCGTGAATGCGGACCGCTCTATCAGAAGGCGTACCGGGATGAGCTGACGGGACTTTTAAATCGGCACGGCCTGAAAAAAGCCATGGAACGGCTGCCGAAGGACGGGCGAAGCGCGGGAATCATGCTGGATATCGACAACCTGAAATCCGTCAACGACACATACGGCCACGCCGCCGGCGATGAGATTATCCGGGCGGTGGGGGATACGCTGCGGACCGTCACCCGCAGGGGAGACATTATCGCCCGGGTGGGCGGCGATGAATTTGTCGCCATTCTCCAGGACGTGGACGATGGCCGGACGGCACTGGAAAAGGCGCAGCGTCTGTGCGCGGCCATCGGCGTGACGGACATCCGAAGCGGGCCGATTTACGTCTCCTGCTCCGCCGGAATTACAATGATGCGCAAGTCGGAGAATTACGATGCGGTTTACCGGCGGGCGGATCAGGCGCTTTACGAGGCCAAGCACTCCGGCAAGGGCGTTTGCCGGCTCTGCAGGGAGGACGATCTTCCCGCGGCGGACGGAATTTCCACCGCGGGCGAAACCGCAAAGGTTTGATTCTGCCTGGGCACAGCAGGCAAAAGGGGGCCGCGGAATGAACCACTGCAAGCTGACTGACGCCGGGATCAACACGCAGGAGGGGCTGACTCGCTTCAGCGGCAATGAGGCGCTCTATGAAAGATTTCTCCGCCGTTTTCCGGCGGACGACAATTTTGCCCGGCTGTGCCGGGCGGTGGAGGAGCGGGATGCGGCGGCGGCCTTCACGGCGGCGCACACCCTGAAGGGCATTACCGGAAATTTGAGCATGAACCGGCTGTACGGGGATCTCTGCCCACTGGTTGAAGCTCTGCGCCGGGGCGAACTGGCCCGGGCGGAGGAACTGCTGGGGCCGGTTGTCCGGGATTACGACGCGGTGGCCGCCGTGCTGGCGGAGGAGATGTAAGACAGAGCTGGGACAAGCTGATAAAATTCCTTCTGGAGAAGAAGTGCGGGGGCGTGCTGATGGAAAAGCGGATGATACTGATCGCGGATAACGCCGAGGTGAACCGGCAGCTGCTGGCAGAGTGCTTCCAGAAGGACTATGCCGTTATATTTGCGCGCGACGGGCGGGAGACCATCCGGAAAATCGAGGAATACAATCAGCGCCTCGCGGCCATTCTGCTGGACATCGTGATGCCGGTGATGGACGGAATTGCCGTGCTGCGGTGGATGGCAGAAAGACCGTACTGCGCCATTCCGGCCATCGTGGTCACCGCCGAAGCGCGCTGCCAGCTGGAGGCGCTTCGCAGCGGCGCCTGGGATTTTATCACCAAGCCGGTGGAAAACGAGGTCATCCGGGCGAGAGTGGAAAATGTCCTGAGCCGGTACGCCTTGGCAAATGAGCACCAGCGCAGCGCCCGGCTGTTTGAAAAACAGAGGGAGATGCGCCACCTTGTCAACAGCATTCCGGGCGGCATCGCCATCTACCGGCTGGCGGACAGCCGGTTTGAAACCCTCTACTTTTCGGACGGCGTGGCGCAGCTCTCGGGATATACCCGGGAGGAATACCTGCGCCGTGTGGGCCGGGACGCGTCGTCGGTGGTCTATGAGGAGGACCGGAAGCGCCTAATCGACTCCGCTGTCAAAACCCTGAAAAACGGCCTGCCCATCGACGAAACCTATCGCATTTACCATAAGGACGGCGGACTGGTCTGGGTGCGCCTGACGGGCATCCCCCTGGGCAGCCGGGACGGCGCGCCGCTGATACACGCCGTTTTCCAGCGTCCGCCCCGCATGGCGCAGCTCTACGGCAATCTGGTGAACGAGAGCAAGAATGTGATCTATGTCAGCGACATTCACAACTATGACCTTCTGTACCTGAATCATACGGGTCTCAGGGCCATCGGGAAAGAGACGGCGGACTACTCCAATCAGAAATGCTATGAATTTCTGTTTGGGCGCACCGCTCCCTGCCCGTTCTGCCGGATCCGCGAGATGAACCCGACAACCTATCTGGAGCGGGATTTCGTCTACCCCATCAACGGCAGAATCTATGCCATGCGCGGAAAACTGACGGATTGGAACGGCATCCCGGCCCATGTGGAATATGCCCAGGACATCACCGAGCAGAGGGAAATGGAGCGGAAGAACGCCGCTCTGCTCCGGCAGCTTCAGTCCGTGATGGAGCATATCCCCGGGGGAATGTGCGTCTACCGCGTGGATTCCGACGGGATTTATCCGCTGGTGCACAACCAGGCGTTTTTTGACATTTTCGGCTATTCCGCCCGGCATCGGAACGATGTGCTGACGGACACCCGGTTTCTCAACGTACACCCCGACGACCTTCCGCAGCTGCAGCAGGCGATCGGCACGGCGATCCGCAGCGGCGCCCGGCTGGATGCTACCTACCGTTCGTTCCACGACATCAGAAACGCCTATATCTGGATCAATATGAAAGGCGTGGTGGTTTCGCAGGGCAGCGGGGAAAAGCTCTGCTATGTGAGCTACAACGACGTGACTGCCGAGCGGCAGGCACAGGAGCAGCTCGTCCGGATCCAGCGGGAGCTGCAGGACAACCAGCTGCGCTATGAGACGGCCATCAAGAGCACCAGCATCAATATCTGGGAGTACGACATTCAACAGGATGTCCTCTATGTGATTTCCAACTCCTTCCGCATCAAGCAGGACTGCTACCGGATCGAGCAGTACGAGGAGACCATGCTGAAAAACGGCTCTGTGCGGGAGGACTCCATTCCGCGGTTCCGGCAGATTTTTCAGCGGCTGCGGCAGGGCGAGTCGCCCATCACAGAGGACATCTGGTGCAGGGGCACGGACGAGGCCGGCTGGTGGTGCGAGCGCGTCACCTATACCACCGCTTTCGGCCCCGGCGGCAGACCGCTGAAGGCCTACGGCGCCGGGAGAGACGTGACGGCGGAGAAAATCGCGGAGCAGAAATTCCACGAGGAGCTGGCCTACCGCAAGGCCATGCAGAACGAGAACGCCGCCTCCGTGATGGTTGACCTGACGGAAAATCTGGTGCTGGAGGCCGACGGCCCCTACCGGACGATCCGGCAGCACCTGGGCTCCACCGCAGATGCGTATTTTGCCAAAACCGCGGAGATGCTCACAGGAGAGGCACATCGGAAGAAATACCACGCGCTGTTCGATAGAAAGACGCTGCTGAATGATTACAACAACGGGGAGCTTTCCAAGACCATGGAGACCACCCGCCTTTACGACACCAACAAGGTTTACTGGATCAGATACAGCGTGCACCTTATCCAGAACCCCGAGACGAAGCACGTCATGGGGCATGTGACCTGCACCGACGTTACGCGGGAAAAGGTCATGCAGACCATCATGGAGACCGTCGCCGCCACGGATTACGACCGCTTTATCGTGGTGGACGGCAGCTCAAACTCCGCCCAGGACTATGGCGTTGCGGAGGAAGACCGCATTTTTTCCGAACAGCTCCCCTTTGAACAGCAGAGCGAGGCCTGGATCCGCAGCTGCGTGTGCCCGGAGGATCTGGACCGCGTGATCGCGGAGTGCAGAGTTGATTCGGTCTGGAGTCATGTGAAGTACGGCAAGCCGTATAAATTCAGCTTCAATATGCGAATGAGGGACGGGACTGTCCGGCATAAACAGATGCAGTTTACGAAAATCAGCGGACCGCGCAGGACGTATCTCGTGTCTCTGGTGGATGTGAGCGATATCTACGAGGAACAGGAGGCGGCAAAGCGGGAGCTGCAGCGGGCGCTGGGGGACGCAGAGCGGGCCAACCGCGTCAAAACGGACTTCCTCTCCCGCATGAGCCACGATATCCGCACGCCCATGAACGCGGTGCTCGCCCTCTCCGCGCTGGGGCGGGACAGCACCGACCTGGAGGAGACCAGGGATTATCTGCGCAAAATCGAGTCCTCGGGACAGTATCTGCTGGCGATTATCAACGATGTGCTCAACCTGAGCAAAATGGAAAACCGCGGCATCGTTCTCCGGCCGGAGACGGTGTTTCTGCCGGCGTTTATTGAAAGCACGATGGCGATTGTCACTCCCACCGCCCGGAAAAAGAACATTGCGCTCAAGCTGACGCAGACCGGCATTACCGCGCGCTACATCAAGCTGGATACGACCTATGTGCGGCAGGTTGTGGTCAACCTCCTCTCCAACGCCATCAAGTTTACCCCTTCAGGCGGGATGGTTGAGCTGGGCCTGGAGAATCTTTCCCGGGAGGATCGCTTTGTGAAAAACCGCATCACGGTGCGGGACAACGGCATCGGGATCTCCCCGGAATTTCTGCCCAGGGTTTTTACCCCCTTTGAGCAGGAAAATACCCAGAACGACCTGTCCCGGCAGGGTACCGGACTGGGGCTGTCCATCGTCAGGGAGATTGTCGAGCAGATGCACGGGAAGATCTGGGCGGAGAGCGTAAAGGGCCGGGGCAGCACATTCTATGTGGAGTGGACCTTTGAAACCGCTCCGGAGCCCGGGCCCGATCAAAACCGGCAGTCTGCGGAGCTGCCGGATCCGGAGGTGCTGCGGAATGCGAAAATCCTTCTGGCGGAGGACCATCCGCTCAACGCGCAGATCGCGGTGAAGCTGCTGGAGAAAAAGGGCGCGCTTGTGGAGCGCGCGGAAAACGGACGGCTGGCGGCAGACCGGTTTTCCGCCTCCGCCTGCGGATATTACGACGCGGTTTTGATGGATATCCGCATGCCGGTGATGAACGGCCTGGAGGCCGCCCGGGCCATTCGGGAACTGCACCGGCCCGACGCGAAAACCGTTCCCATTATCGCCATGACGGCCAACGCCTTTGACGACGACGTGCGCTCCGCTCTGGCGGCGGGCATGAACGCCCATCTGGCAAAGCCCATTGAACCGCAGAAGCTGTACAAAACACTGGCAGAACTGATTCGCGAAAGCAGGTGAACCGCATGGCCGGCAATAAGGGTTCCAAGCGAGTGCTCTCCTTCCTTCTGGCCTGCGTAATGCTGACCGCCGCGGCGATTCCGTGTCTGGCGTCGGAGACCCCGGGGAAGCGCAGGGTGCGGGTTGGATTTTATTCCATGCCCGGGTATCAGGACGTTCACGACGACGGCACGCTGGGCGGCTACGCCTATGATTATCTGCAGGCACTGTCCCAATATGCCCGCTGGGACATCGAATATGTGACCCGGTATGACTGGAACGGCTCATTGAAGGCGCTGGAGGACGGGGCGCTGGATCTGGTCTGCGGCGTCATGAAAACCCCGGAGCGGGAGAAGGTATTCGACTATCCGGACGTGTTCAGCGGCATTGGATATTCCTGCCTGGTGGTGGGGGATCAGCGGACGGATATCGGCTTTGAGGACTTTGAGAAATTCCAGGGTATGACGGTGGGGGTGGCGAAAAACAGCGCCCGGAACCGGGGGTTTTTAAATTACTGCCGGGAACATAACTTTTCCGCCGGGCTCAAGACCTATGACTCCGAATATCAGTTTGAACCGGCGATTCTCCGCAGCGACATCGACGCGGTGATGATCACCAGCAATCTGAAGCTGGAGCATGTCCGGGTGGTGGCGAAATTCGACCCGGAGCCGCAGTATATCGTCACAGCCAAGGGAAACGCCGCGCTGCTCTCCGAACTGAACCACGCCCTGACGTCGCTCAAAACGGATGTGCCGGATTTTGACGATGAGCTGTATGCCCGCCACTATGGAACCGACCGCGGAAATTCCGCCGTGTTCTCCCAGGCGGAGCTGACCTACATTGCGCAGCACCCCGTGATCAAGGTGATGTACGATCCGGCGTGGGAGCCCATTGAGGCCCGGGACGGGGAAACCCATGCTCACGGAATTTCCATCGATATTCTCAACCGGGTGTCCGCTATCTGCGGCATTCGGTTTGAGTACGTCACGGAAAAGACGTTCAAAAAGGCGCTGGAGTGCTTTCAAAATGGAGGCGCTGACGCGTTTTCCGCCATTACCTGCGATTACGGCTGGGCCGATCAAAACCACATGTATCTGACGCGGCCCTACCTGGACATTCCATTTGTCGCCCTCTACAAAACTGAACTGAAAAAGGACCGGACGCTGGCCCTGCCCAAGGGCTACTTTATCACGCACCACATGGAGACCCAGGAGGAAACCTCCGCGGTACGCTACTACGACACGGCTCAGGAGTGCATTGACGCTGTCAGGGACGGGACGGCGGACTATACCTTTTTCAACAGCTATCAAGCTGACTACTATCTGTCCGTACCCAAATACCGTGCCATGAAATTCCGGACCATTCAATCGGTTTCCCAGCGCCTCTCCATCGCGGTTTCCCAGGACGCGGACCCGCTGCTGTTTTCGATTCTCTGCAAATCCGTGGAGAGCGTTTCAGCCAAAGAGATCGCCGCCGCCGTCCGCGCCCACACCCAGCACTCGTACAACACCGGATTTTTTGATATGATGTACACCAATCCGGCCCAGTATTTCGGGATTCTGCTGCTGGGCGTCCTGCTGATCGTCGGAATTGGAGTCGTCTCCTTCTTCTACTGGAGCAACCGAAAGAAAAACGCCCGGCTGCGGCACGCGCTGGCGGCGAAATCGGAGTTTCTCTCCAATATGAGCCACGACATGCGCACGCCCATGAACGGGATTCTGGGCCTGTTGGATCTGACCCTGGACAGGCCCGACCTTCCCGATGAGGTGCGCGGCAATCTTTGCGGCATCCAGGATTCCGGCAGGTATCTCCTGCAGCTGATCAACGATACGCTGGATATGAGCAAGATCGAGAGCAACAAGCTGACGCTGCACTACGAGACAGTCAACTCCCGGGAGCTGATTCAGAATCTGGACACCTGTGTGGGCTCGCTGGCCCGGGAGAGCGGCGTCACGCTGCAGCTCCATTTCAAAAATACCGAACTGGGGTATATCCGAACCGATCCGCTGCGGCTGCAGCAGATTTTTGTCAACATTGTCTCCAACGCCATCAAGTTCACGCCCCGGGGCGGCCGCGTGGATCTGACCGCGGAGTGCCTGAGGCGGGAGAAGGGCATGGCCTTTACCCTCATCTCCGTCAGGGATACCGGCATCGGTATGAGCGGGGAGTTCCTGCCCCGGGTCTTTGAGCCCTTCGAGCAGGAGAACGCGGCCCCGGTTCAAAGCACCGCCGGCACCGGGCTGGGAATGTCCATCGTGAAAAAGCTGGTGGAGATGATGGGCGGCAGAATCGAGATCCGGAGCGAGCAGGGCGTGGGGACGGAAGTTCTGGTGTGGATCAATTTCCGGTGCGTTTATCCCGCTCCCCGAGAGACAGGCCCCGGGCAGGAGGAGACGGATGCCCGGGACAGCGTGCTGCGCGGAAAGAGAGTCCTGCTGGCGGAGGATCATCCGCTCAACACGCAGATTGCCGCCAAGCTGCTGGAAAAGAAGGAAATGGCCGTGGAGCACGCGGAAAACGGGCAGCTGGCCGTGGAGCGGTTTTCCGCCGCCCCGCCGGGGTACTACGACGCCATCCTGATGGATATCCGGATGCCGGTGATGGACGGGCTCCAGGCAGCCAAGGCTATCCGGGCCCTGGACCGGCCGGACGCGGGGACGGTGCCCATCGTCGCCATGACCGCCAACGCGTTCAAGGAGGATGTCCAAAAATCCCTGAAGGCCGGCATGGACGCGCATTTGTCGAAGCCCATCGAGCCGGAGAGGATGTACGACGTTCTGGGCGGGCTGCTGAGAGGAAGAACTGCGGAAAAGGGCGTAGGGGATAAAAAAACTGATTAAGCGGGCACTGGCCTTTGCGCCGCCGCCGGGGGCGGAGTGAGCGTCCCGGACAGAATCCTGAAGTACCTGAATCAAATCGACCCCTCCAAGATCTTATACGGCACCCCGCAGCGGTGCTTGCGGCGGACAAATAACAGCGGTGTATCCCGGCGGCGGGTACATCTGGACATGAGGTGTTTTGTGCGATGAGCCTTGATATGAAAGCAATTAAAACCGTGTATGACGAAAGCCCCATCCCGTTTTATATCGTGCGGGTTTTTGCAGGTAAAAACGGCGAGGGCGGTGAGTTCTCCTTTGAGTATATGAACCCCGCCCTGGAGCGCCTTGGGTGGACGGCGCCTGCGCCGCTTCCGGGGCAGCCGATTCAGGCCGCGGAGAAAGCTGCGGGCGCAAAATGGCTTTCGCTGTATGCCGAAACCGCAGCGGGCGGCCGTACCCAGACCTTCGTGGAATACGGACCGCAGATCAAGAAGTACATCCGCATCATGTGCTACCGGATTGCCCCCGGTTACTGCGGCTGTCTGCTGACCGACATCTCCGCCGAGAAAAAGCTGGAGGATTCCCTGAACCTGGAGCAGGAGTACCGGGAAAATCTGCTCAACGCCATTCCCAGCGGCCTTGCGGTGTACCGCACGAACGCCGGCGGCGAAACGGAGTCGATTTTTCTGAACGACGAGCTCTGTCAGATCACCGGGTACTCCCGGGAGGAACTGCTGCGGGCCGGCTCCATGGCGGTCTGCCGCCCTGTTCCGGAGGACGTCTCCGGCGTGCAGCAGGCCGTGCGCGGAGCGGCCGCTGCCGGCAGGCGCGCAAGCGCAGTGTATCGGACACGGACAAAGAGCGGCGCTGTAAAGTATATCCAGCTGAGTGCCAGCAGCGCTGTCGTGGACGGGACAATTCAGTACACCCATGTGATCTATACGGACATCACCGAGCAGGAGCGGCAGAGCAGGATCGCGGAGCTTCACAGGGAGGAGCTCCGCCAGATCAGCAGCGCCGTGCCCGGCGGGATTTTCCGCTGCAAAGGAAGCCCCGGCTGGCCGGTGGCCTATGCCAACGACAGCTTCTACCGGTTTATCGGCTATTCAGAGGCGGAGTTTGCCCGCCGGTTTCAAAGCCGCATCGGCAATCTGATCCATCCCGACGACCGCCCGGAGCTCATTGCCTCCAGCCGGGAGCAGCTGGCGGCCGGCAAGGCGGTGAGACTGCGCAGCCGCGTGATGTGCGGGGACGGGGAGACGCGCTGGATGGACCTTCAGGGCCGGCAGTTTCCGGATGAAAACGGGGAGGAATCCCTGTACTGCGTGCTGATCGACATCTCGGAGCAGGCCGATTTGGAAAAACAGCTGGCGCTGTACCGCACGTCGAAGCAGAGCGGCGTCTTTACCGTGGCTGTGGACGAGGGGTTTACCCATCTGTACGGAAACGACAAATTCTATTCCATGCTGGAATACACCAGGGAGAGCATGGCGGAGCGGCTGCACAACCGCTCCATCGAATATGTCCACCCCCGGGACAGAGACCTTACGGCGCAGACCGTGAACGCCGCTCTGGAACAGGGGAAGACCTACCTGGAGTGGGAGATGCGGATTGTCACCGGTACGGGAAAGCTCCGGTATGTCATCTGCAACGGAATGCTGGAAAAAACAGCCGGACGGCAGATTATGAACGGCGTCATCATGGATATTACCGAACAGAAGCTGGCCGAGGAGGCCCTCCGCGTCAGCGAGGAGAAGTTCCGGATCGCCACGGAAAATTCGGACGTGTCCTTCTGGACGTATTACTTCGACAGCCGGGAAATCGTCAATACGCCCGCCTCCCTGAAGCGCCACGGAAAAGGGGCGGTGGTGCACGGCGTGCCGGACTCGCTGATTGCCTCCGGCTATGTCCGGGCAGATTCCGCGGCGGCCTTTGCCGAGATGTATCAAAAGCTCCGGGGCGGGGCCAAAACAGCCTCCGGCGACTTCTGGTTCAGGCGGGACGGCGGGGACGGCTGGTGGTGTGAGCATATCGACTATACCGCCGCCTCTGACGAAGCGGGGAGACCCGCCCGGGCCTACGCCGTGGGCAGGGATATCACCGAGGAGATCCAGCAGCGGATTGAACGGAAGAAGCTGGAAATTGCGCTGGAAAATTCCAATCTGTATGTCTGGGAGCATGATATCATCGGGAAAAAGACGTTCCACCAGGAAAACGCCATGCGTGATTTCGCCATGGGGCATGTGCTGGAAAACGCGCCGGAGTTCGTGATTCAGCGGGGCATCATCCATCCGGACTCCGCCGAGGCGTACAGGGAGCTGCACCGGGCCGTCCGCCGCGGCGAAAAAAGCGCCCAGGCGGATATCTGCTATATCAAAGCGGACGGGACGCCCTCCTGGAGGCACTGCACCTACACCACCATTTTCATGGACGGGAAGCCCGTCAGCGCCATCGGCTGCGCGGTGGATATCAGCAAGGCCAAGGCCATGGAACACCGGTTCCATGAGGAGGAGGCCTACTCCAACGCGGTTCAGGGCGAGAATCTGATCGCCAAGGCGCGTTCCAACATCACGCGGAATCTGGTGGAGAGCTACACCGCGAAAAAAGGCTACGGCAGCGTGCAGGACGGCAGCTCCTACGAGGCGGCCGCCGAGGCCATGGCCGCCTCCGGATTTGCGGAGGCGGACCGGGCCCGGATCCGCAGCTATGTCGGCAGGGACCGGGTGCTGAGGGCCTTTGCCGAGGACGACCGGACTTACAGCATCGATTACCGCCGGAGGGCATCCGACGGCAGCGTCATCTGGGTCAACACCACCGTCAAATCCTATCAGAACCCGGAGACCGGCGATGTGATGTCCTTCATGTACACCTACAACATCGACAGCGACAAAATCAAGGAGGGCATCATTCAGGCCGTCACCACGCTGGAATACGACTTTATTGCCTATATCGACCTGAAGACCGAGAGGTTCCGCCTGTACACAGGCGCGGAGCACGCACAGACCCTCCTTCCCACCAAGGCGGTCAACTACACCCAGTCGGTCTATGAGGTCAACCGCGCCGTCGTTATCCCGGAGGATGCGGAACGCGCCATTTCAGACATGCTGCCGGAGGGGATCCGGAAGCATCTGAAGGAGCAGCGGGTGTTCTCCACGGTTTACTCCGTGTACGACGAGCATCGGAACATCCGCCAGAAGCGCCTTCAGTACGCCTATCTGGATGAGGCCAACGGGCAGGTGGTCTGCACGCGGACTGACGTGACCAGCCTTCTGGAGAAGCAGAAGCTGCAGCAGGACACGTTGGAGGCAGCCCTGCTGGCCGCCAAGCAGGCCAACAGCGCCAAGAGCGATTTTCTCTCCCGCATGAGCCACGAGATCCGCACGCCCATGAACGCCATCATCGGCATGAGCGCCATCGCGGCCCAGTCCGTGGGCAACGACGCGGAGGTGGCGGACTGCATCGGAAAGATCGGCATCTCCTCCCGTTTTCTGCTCTCCCTCATCAACGACATCCTGGATATGAGCCGGATCGAGAGCGGGAAGATGCTGCTGAAAAACGAAAAAATCCCCTTCGAGGAATTTTTGAACGGGATCAACTCCATTTGCTATGCCCAGGCGCGGGAGAAGAATATCGACTATGAAAACCTGGTGGATCCCAGTGTCGAGGGCTGCTATATCGGCGACGCCATGAAGCTCCAGCAGGTGGTCATCAACATCCTCTCCAACGCCGTCAAGTTTACCCCGGAGGGGGGCAAGGTGTGCTTCAGCGTCCGGGAGCTTAAAAAGAACAAGCACTGCGCCACTCTCCGCTTTGTCATCAACGACACCGGCTGCGGCATCTCCGAGGAGTTTATCCCCTGCCTTTTTGATCCCTTCTCCCAGGAGAACACCGGCACCACCGCCATTTACGGCGGAACCGGCCTGGGGCTGGCCATCTGCAAAAACCTGGTGGATATGATGGACGGCCATATCGGCGTGCGCAGCATCGTGGGGGCAGGCACCGAGTTTACCGTGGACGTCAAGCTGGGCATTACCGAGGAGTCCAGGATCCGGTATCTCCACAAGCCCCATTACAATTTTACGCAGATGAAGGCCCTGGTGGTGGACGACGACATCACGGTCTGCGAGCAGGCAGTCATTACGCTCAAGGAGATCGGCGTCACCGGGGAGTGGGTGGACAGCGGCCGGAAGGCCGTGGATCAGGTCAGGGAAAAGTGGGAGCGGAAGGCATTTTACGATTTCGTCCTGGTGGACTGGAAAATGCCGGATATGGACGGCATCGAGACGGCGCGCCGCATCCGCAAAATCGTGGGGCCGGACGTCACCATCATCATTATGACCGCCTACGACTGGGCCAGCATCGAGCACGAGGCCAAGCTGGCCGGCGTCAACCTTCTGATGAGCAAGCCCATGTTCAAATCCAATCTGATCTCCGCCTTTGAAAAGGCACTGGGCTGCCAGACCGAGAAGGATACCGAGATCAGCCGGGACTTCCGCTTTGACGGGAAGCGTATTCTGCTGGCGGAGGATCACCCCCTGAATGTGGAGGTGGCCGTCAAGCTGCTGGAGGCCAAGGGATTTGCGGTGGATCACGCGGAGAACGGCCTGCGCGCCCTGGAGATGTTCACCACCGCGCCGGTGGGGTATTACGACGCCATTTTGATGGATATCCGCATGCCGGATATGGACGGCCTGCAGGCCTCCTACAGCATCCGCCGCTGGCGGCGGGAGGACGCGAAAACCGTGCCCATCATCGCCATGACCGCCAACGCGTTTGAGGAGGACGTACAAAAGTCCCGGGCCGCCGGCATGAACGCGCATCTGGCCAAGCCCATCGATCCCCAGCAGATGTACCAGACCCTCTACGATTTTATCTGCGGTCAGCCGGCACAGTAAGCCGCATACAGCACGGAGGCCCGGCGTTTTTAAACGCCGGGCCTCCGTACGCTCCGCCGGAGCGGGAGGGACGGCACAAACCTGCCGCCCCTGAAACTGCCTGTCCATTGCCGCTTTGCCTGCGCTTTGCGTCCGCGTGCTTTGGCTCGCCCGCTGCGCCGGGCAGCGGCTGAGCCCTCCGGAAGGCAGGCTCCCTTTAAAACGCGGCCTGCAAGAATTTTTCCTAAAACGACTTTTTATATTGACATCGATCTATGTGTTGCATATAATATCACATAGATATAAATCTATGTGAGGTAAACAGGCATGAATACGATTGACGTTGCGCTGATCTGCAAGGCCCTGGGGGATTCCAATCGTTTGCAGATTATACAAATGCTGTCCGATGGAGAAAAGTGCGGATGCAAACTGCTGGAAGCCTTTGAAATTACGCAGCCGACCCTTTCCCATCACATGAAGGTGCTGTGCGGCTGCGGGCTTGTGAACGTGCGGCGGGAGGGGAAATGGAGCCGCTATTCCTTGAATTGTGAGACTTTCTTTGCGTTCAAGCAGTTTATTGGCAGTCTGGAATGCTGCAAAAATGAGAATGGCGGGTGTGATTGTCAATGATCTGGGACTTGATTCAAAATCAGATTCTCGGCATGAAATGGCTGAATGGGCTGATCGGGAAGCTTCTCCGCGCGCTGGGACTGAATATCTCCTCCCGCTGGGGCGGCAGCATCCAGTTTTTCCTTTACGACGTGTTAAAAATTACGGTGCTGCTGTGTTTCCTGATCTTTCTGATCTCCTATATCCAGAGCTATTTCCCGCCCGAACGAAGCAGAAAAATCATGGGCCGCTTCCATGGCATCTGGGCCAACTGCATCGCGGCGCTGCTGGGCACCGTGACGCCGTTTTGCTCCTGCTCGTCCATCCCGCTGTTTATCGGCTTCACCAGCGCGGGACTGCCCCTTGGCGTGACCTTCTCCTTTTTGATTTCCTCCCCCATGGTTGACCTGGGCTCCCTTGTGCTGCTGATGAGCATTTTCGGCACAAAGGTAGCCGTTGCCTACGTGCTGATCGGCCTGGCGGTGGCGGTGATCGGCGGCACCATGATCGAGAAGCTCCGCATGGAAGACCAGGTGGAGGAGTTTATCCGCAATGCCGGCGGCATAGATATTGAATCGCCCAGCCTGACACAGAGGGAACGGCTTGTTTACGCAAAGGATCAGGTGGTTTCCACCTTCAAGAAGGTGCTGCCCTACATCCTCATCGGCGTCGGCATCGGTGCGCTGATTCACAACTGGATTCCTGAAACATGGGTGGAGGCCGTCCTGGGCAGCAGCAATCCGTTTGGCGTGGTGCTGGCTACCCTGCTGGGCGTCCCGATGTATGCCGATCTTTTCGGCACCATTCCGGTGGCGGAGGCGCTGCTCTTTAAGGGCGCCCAGCTTGGAACGGTACTCAGTTTTATGATGGCGGTCACAACGCTCTCCCTGCCCTCCATCATCATGCTGCGCAAGGCGGTCAAGCCGAAGCTGCTGGGACTGTTTGCGGCCATCTGCACGGTGGGGATTATCATGGTGGGGTATTTGTTCAACGCGTTTCAGTTTCTCTTTATTTAACGGCAGGCAAAAGGCGGCTGTCCGCGTTGGACAGCCGCCTTTTTTGTTTGAAGTGAGGAAGCAGCTCCTGTTTATTTGCCGAGATCACGATACAGGAAGGTCACGATCTGTGCGCGGGTGCAGCCTGCCAGGGGAGCGAAGGCGCCGGTGCCGGTGCCAACCGTGATGCCCTTTTCCACCGCCCAGAGCACCGCATCGGCGCAATAGCTCGCTGCGCTCACATCGCTGAAGGGTGTGCCGCCCTTTTGCGCGGGCTTGCCTGCCGCTCTCCAGAGGAAGGTGACGGCCTGCGCGCGGGTAACGGCTGCGTTAGGGTCAAAGGCGGTGGCGCCGGTGCCTGCCGCGATCCCTTTTTCCGCTGCCCACAGAACCGCCCTAAAATAGTAAGCGTCGGCTTTCACGTCGGTGAAGGGGCAGGCGGTGCTTGACGGTTCGGGCTTGCCCATGGCGTTCCACAGAAGCATGACCGCCTGCGCGCGGGTGCAGACGCCTTCGGGATTGAACGTGGCCGAGCTGGCGCCGGAGGTGACATCGTTCTCCAGTGCCCACATCACCGCGTCATAGTAGTACGCGCCGGCTGCCACATCGGTGAAGGGATTTGCCGCGGTCCCGCGGCTCACCAGTACATATTGGCTGAGATGGGTGGTGGTGAACACAAAGCGCTTGCCTGCCGCGTCGTATTGCCCGCCCATATTTTCGATACTGCCGTCTGCCTTGATGTACCAGACGGTGAGCTTGCTCGTGTCCTCGCCCGTCTTGGGGGTGTAGGGGATGGAAACGGTGACCTTGCCGCCGTTGAAATTGGTCTGCTTCACGCCGCCGATCAGGACGTTCACATCCACCACTACGGCGCTGCCCAGTTTGTCGCCCAGAGTCTGCTTCTGGGCTGCGGTCAGGTCGGCGGTCTTGACGGTTTTAACGGAGACGGTTACGTCCTTGCCGCCGTTGACCGCTTTTACAGCCGTGTCGTCCAGCTTTACGGAGCCGGTGGACAGATTGACCTGCAAGCCGGCGGCGGTGCCGCTCTCCGCCGTGGCCTTCACCGCCTTGGCGGGGATTTTCGCCGCGTTGACATTGGCTGCGCCGGACAGGTCAATGCTGACGGTGCCGGTCTGCCTGGCACTGTCGATGACGGTTTTCAGCTGCGTGTCGGTAATGCTTACATCGGCTGTGCTTCCGCTGACCGTGGCATTGACGCTGGCCTTGCCCGCGTCGGAGGAAACCGGCACGGTGACGGTGGACGATGAGGAGCCGCCGGAGGGCACAGAGCCTGTTTTAACAGTGATTGCTGTGCTTACAGCGCCCGAAAGAGTCGTTGCCGTTGCCTTGATACGGGTCACAAAGTGATACTCCGTGTTGGCGGAAAGCCCTGTGAACACATTGCTGTCCTGCCAGGTTGTGCCGCCGTCCCTGGAGTACTCATTGCCGGGAACGGCAGTCAGCGTGACGCTGTTATAGGTCTTGCTGCCCTCGGCAGGCGCATCCGGTGTGGCTGCAGAGGCCGCGTTTACCGTGCCGATGTTCTTTGCGCTGCTGGGCATGGCGTCAGCGGTTTCCCTGGCGCGGATGTAGAGCGTGCCCGCTGTAAAGGCAATGCCGCTGGCGGTGGTGCTCCACGCGCCGGACTCGCCGATGCGCCATTCATAGGCGGTACCCAGACCGGTGACGGTTCCAGCCACAACACTGAAGGTAACGCCGTGGTCGTTGGAAACGTCCGCCGGGGCGGCCTTGGTGGTAACGGAAAGACCGACGCTGCTTGCGCTGGCGAAAGCCTTAGGATTGCCGGTTGTAACCGCCTTGACGCGGGTGACGACGGTGTAGGCGTTGTTTGCGGTCAAGCCGGTGAAGCTGCCGCCATCCTGCCAGCTTGCGCCGCTGTCCACACTGTATTCCTGTGTGGCGGCGGTGTTTGCAATGGTGATGGCGGTGTCGGTTTTGGTGATGCTGCTTTCCAATACCGCAGCGGGGGCGTCCGGTCTGGCGGAGGTCGAGAAGCTGATCGCTTTGGAGGCCGGGACTCCGCTGTTTTCTTTCACGCGAACATAGTAGGTGGTGTTCGGGGTGATCGCGCCGTTGGCCTCAATGGTCGTACCAAAGTCCGGGTCGCTGCTGACCTGGTAGGTATTGCCCGCGATGGTCAGCGTTTCGGTATCGTAATTCACCGTCACACTGGCATTGACCTCATTGCTTGTCGGTGTGGTGGGCAGGGTGTAAACCTCTGTGTAAACCGATGCGGAGGGCATGGCGGCGGCGGTTTCCGCAATGCGGGTGTGGATATAATAGTGTGTGCCGGGGGTTAAGCCCTCATAGACATGAGTCCCTGCCGCTGTTGTTTCATTGAAGTAGCCTGTGCCGTTCCAGACTGCTGGAGGCGCGGTGCTGACGGAGATATAGTACTCCTGTCCCGCTTTCGTGCTTGCGGTGATTTTCGTGTCGGTTGGAGCATTAGCTCCCAATGCGATTTGCACCGCAGTTACCGAGCCGCCTGCCGCCGGGGCGGTCTTGGTTTTCACCGTTCCCAGCGTCAACGCATCGCTGGCATCGGCCAACTGTCCTGCCGCGGCATTCGCGGGAACGCGGCATTTGAGCGCATAGTCTTGATTGGCGGTCAAGTTGTCAAAGGTAACCTTGCCTGCTGTGGGTGATACCCAGCTCACGCCATCCTTGGAATACTCGTACCCCGCCGGAGCAGAGATGGTGATGCTGGTATCGGTTTTGCTGTCCACGGCGTAGCCCTGAGGCGCGGCTGCGGGCGCATCCGCTTTCCAGTTGGCGGTGTATTCCCTGTTGCCGGTGCTGCCTTTGTCAATGCTTACCGCTGTGTTTGCGTTTCCTGTTAAGCCTGTGCCTGACCAGCCCGCAAAGGAGAAGCCCGTGCGGGTGGGATTTTGGAGTGTAATGGTTTCGGCAGCAATGGTGTACGCTGCGGGGTTGTCTGCATGATTCGTGCCGTCATTGAGGGTGTATGCAATGGCGTAGGTGTTTACCGTCCACACCGGGTAAAGTGTCACCGCTTCATTCGCAGTCAGTGTTGTGACGGCACCTTTGCCGTCCATGCTTTCCGCGGTCAGCTTCCATCCGGTCTGCGTATAACCCGCTTTTGTCAGAGGATAGCTTGTGGAAACGGTGTAGTCAGTTCCGCTTGCCTTTAATCCTGCTTCCGGCACGGAACCGGAGCCTGAGCCGGTGTCATAGGTGACCGCATAGCCCACACGCGCCGTGATATATCGGGCCGTGCTGGTGCTCCCGCTTGCCACGGGGGTGGTGATTGCGTCACTTGCCGTTCCGCTGTAGATGGCGTGGGTGGTGGAGGTGATGGTGCCGGTGAGAGCTGTGCCGTCTGTGCTGCCGCTGCCGGCGCTGCCGGAAATATTCACCGTGCCGCTGCCGGTAATGCTAACGTTGCCGGTTACGCCGCTGCCGCCTTGTTTCACTTCTCCGGCAATCGAACCGGCGGTAATGTTCACTGTGCCGCCGGCGCTGATGGTCACATCACCGTTGACGCCGCTGCTGCACGGGCCTTTTTCGTATGTAGCGCCGCCGGCAATGCTGATTTCGCCGCTGCCGCCGATGGCCAATGCACCACTTACGCCGTTGCCGCCTTGGCTGTTTGTAGAGCCATCAATTTTTCCGCCGCTACCGCCGGTGATGGCGCTTGCGGTGGCTGCGCTGCTGTTTTGAACGGTGAAGGTTTGGCTGCCGGCGACAACCTGAAACGGCGTAATGCCATCGTCGGTATTCGTTGCGCCCGCTGCACCGGTGATGGAGAAGCCCGCCAAGTCAAGCGTGATGGCGCTTGCGGGCGCGACGTAGAGAGTCTCCGCCAGTGCGGAGATGCTTGCGCTCATGGTGACGGTGCTGCCCTCATAGCCTGCGCTGTCCGCCTGCGCGTCGTTCAGCGCCGCCGCCAGCTGCTCCGCCGTGGTGGCGGGGTTTGTTTCGGTGCCGTAGCGGAGAAGAACCTTGACGTATTGTTTGTCAGAGGTATACTTTCCTCCTGAGGCGGTCAGCTTTGTGTAGGTTGCGTTGTCGCTGCTTTCTGAGACGCTGGCATTGTCGGCCGCAAAGCCGACAGAGGTGGTGCCGCTCGTGTTTGTGGCCGCTTTCCCCACTATAGCGCCTGAGCCGCCCGCAAAGGTTCCGCTGGTTACTGCCACAGTGCATTTATAAACATCCAGCCCCGCTCCGCCGGTTCCGGTTCCCCCGTTTCCGCCGGTGTAAGTACCGCCATTTATGGTAAGAGCGTCAATTTGAAAGGCAAAGATGCCGGGGCCGCCTGCGGTGTCAGAGCTGCCCCCGGTAAACGCGCAGTTGTTGATGTTTACCGTTGTGACATCCTGAATTACGATTGCGCCTTTGCCGTTTCCCGCGGTGGCGCTCACGTTTTCCAGCGTGACGGTCCCCGCAAGATTCTGCATTACGGAGACCTGGGCGGCTGTGTTGGTGAAGGCCACGTCACTGACTGTGATATTGCCGGTCTTTCCGCTGCCGTCGAACGAGATATGGCCGCTGACGGCGCCGTTTTTGATGGTGACGTTTATGGAGGTGACGTTTGTATTCTCTTTGAATACAAATACGATGCCCTGGCCTGTTATTGTCAGCGTGTGTCCGCCCAGATCCAAAGTCAGCGTGCTGCAGTTTACATAGAGATAGCTATACTTGTCGCTCTCAACACTAATATTGACATCGTTTTTAAGTGTAATCGTCGTGCCGCCCACTGTGACATTCTCGGCGCCCAGCATCGTTTGGATGGGGGTAATGGTGTCGCTTACGGACGTATCCTCCGTGGCCAGCGCCGCGGTGGGCAGCAGGGACAGCGCCATAACAAGGCACAGGATGATACTCAAAAATTTCTTTTTCATATTTTTCCCTCTCCTTACTTTTTGAAGTTGCAGAGCCCCTCCGGGTTCAGGTCGTCCTTCGTTCCGATTTTTCCGTAAGCGCAGAAGAAACATTCCCGCCGGGGAGCCAGCGCCCCTTCGCGCACCTTGAAAAAGCCGCAGCTGTCCCGCGCCCTGACCCGGATGGCGGCGACCCGCCTTTCCACCTCATGGGTGTGGTCGTTTGGCTGTTCCATAAGACCCCTCCTCGCCCCTGTTTTCATAGTGGGAGCATAGCATAAATCCCGCCGCCTGTGCAGAATCTGGCAAAACTGCGTCGATTTTTGGCGCGAAACGACAAAATGGGCAAAAAACAGCCCTCTGACCCGCGGGTCAGAGGGCTGCCGTTTTGGCTGCGCTTACTCCATCGGAAGGAGGACCTGCGCGGTAAACCGGTCATCGTCCTGATGAAAACGGAGCATACCGCCGTGGCGCTCCACAATGGCGGCAATGCTTTTTGTGCCGGTACCGCCGCCGGGCTTTGTGGTCTGGGGCAGTCCGTCCAAAAGCTTTGCCTGCGCACGGATGTGATTCGTCACCTCGATCTTCAGGCTCCCGCCCTCGGCGGAGGCGCGGAGCGCAATGCTCCGCTGGCCCGCCGGCAGCATCAGTGACGCTTCCACCGCGTTTTCCAGAAGATTCGACAGCAGCGTTCCCAGCTCCGGCTCGGAAAGGGGCAGCTTTTCAGGGATCTCCGCCGCTGCGGCGTACGCGATTTCGCCGTCGTCCGCCTCCCGCTGATAGATCCGCAGCACCGCGTTGGCGGCGGTGTTCCGGCAATACTCCACCGGCGTATCGTCCGCGAGTCTGCGCTGATTGGTGTGCAGGTATTCCTTCGCGGCGGCGATGTTGCCCTCGTCCAGATATTCCAGCAGCAGGGCATTGTGGTGCCGCGCGTCGTGGCGGGTCTGCTTTGCCGCGGCAAGGCTGTCCTGATAGCTGCGGATCTCCGCAAGCAGCAGCTCCTGCTTGCGCTCCGCCCGCATCAGGACGGTGAGCTTTTTCAGGTTGCGGTAGAAGGAATAGAGAAACAGGAAGAAGATACACTCCACCAGCAGCATCATCACCGTGCAGAAAACCGGATGGTATTCAAAATTGCGGGCGGGGTAGACGGGAATGAGATAGATCACCACCATGATAATCAGCGGAATGACGATCAGCGTCAGCACCTCCGCGTGGAGGTTGTCTGCCATGAACCGCAGCGGCCCCGCCATGTATTTAAGCATGAGCAGCAGCACGAGGGGGCAGACGGCGCACAGCAGCGCCACCAGCGTGAGGTAGCTGAAGGAGAATGTGTGCATGGCCATGCTGAGGATGACGCTGACCACCGTGTTCACCTGGCTTGCGGCGAGCAAAAGGAAGATGGTCTTGCCGATGCTGTCCGTGGTGAACAGCAGAATCGGGAGGTTTGCAAGCAGCATGACAAGGCTTGAAATGTGCGTGAACCTGCCGTAGCCGATCACCGTGATAAGCGTGCCGACAGCAATGAAGATGTACGCGATATACAGGATAAGCCCGATCAGCAGGCTCTTTTTGCTCTTATAGCCCAGGCCGAAGGCTCTGAACAAAAACCCAAAGCAAAACGACGGCATAAAATATCGGAGAATAAAGATCAGAAGGGTAAACGGCGTCACAGCTTTGTCCCTCCTTCTGTGAACATGTAGTTGAAATAGGTGTCCTGAAGCTCCCGGTAGCCGCGTCTGGGTATGGGCAGCTCCTGCTTGGTTTTCAATACGATTTTATCCTTCTCAATGGCTCTGATGGCTTTTTGATTGACGATGTAGCCCTTGTATGGGCTGATAAACTGTCCCGGGGACAGCGCGTCCAGGCTCTCCAGCAGCCTTGCAATGGAACGGCGGCTCTCGCAGATCGTCTGCTGCCTTGTGTACACGGTAAGGCTGCGGTCCGCGCTTTCAATATAGAAAATATCGTCGATGTCCACATTGTACAGCTCGCCGCTTTCGGCGCGCACCGCGATGCTCACCGGCGCGCCGTCCAGAAAAAGGCTCACCGCCCGGTCCATCGCCTCGTCGAACTGCGCCTGCGTGAAGGGCTTGAGAAGGTAGTGCGCGGCTTTGAGGGCAAAGGCGTCCACGGCGTATTCGTTGCTGGTGGTGAGAAAGATGATCTCCGTCCTGTCCCGGCGTTTGCGGATTTCCCTGGCCACATCCGTCCCCAGAAGGCCCGGCATACAGACGTCCAGCAGGGCAATGTCACAGCCGCCGGTCTTGTCCAGACGCTCCAAAAAAGCGAGCGCGGCGGAAAAGCACTCGATTTGGGCCTCCTGCTCCCCGCGGGCAGAGAAGTACCGCTCCGCGGAGGCGTGTATGATTTTGAGCTGCGCCGCGTCATTGTCACAGATCGCGATTTTCAGCATGGCTGTCGCCTCCGCAAATTGTTTTCAGAGGGGGTTCGTGCTTGCTGCGCGGGCATGATACGGGGTACCCCGTATCATTTTCCTCGCTTTTGTGCATAGTTTACCATTTTTCGCGAGGGATGTCGAGGGTTTCCGCGGGAATGGGGACAATTAAATCGTGCAGCGCCGCCATACACAAACTGCATGCCGGCACTTTTTAAATTTAAAAAGGATGCGGAGACTTTCCGGCAGGTGTCCCGGCGCATCTCCGGGGAGCGAGCAGCTGCAGGCATTACATTTATGTGAAAAGAGTTGTATAATGCAAAAATTTATCGTAAACTGAAGGCAAATATATCCCCCACACCAAAACGAGAATTATTTTGCGATGGGCCGGTTGAAACAACGAATATCGAAAAAAGCGGCAGGATCTGCGGTTCATACTATTACACCGGGCTATCATTTTTACATGTTCGGATGCGATAAAAGGAGAGTTTCATGAAACGTTGGTTTACCACCGCATTTGTGGCGGCTGTTGCTCTGATGATTGGTATTTGCCTTTTTGCCGGGACACTTCCGTATAGGACTCAATCGGATGAGTCAAACGCGCTTTCGGATTTTTCCCGGGACTGGGCCGGGACGAGCGCGGGAACAGTACTGGCCATTGATGGCGCCAAATATGCCGCCGGTGAAGACAGCGTAACCGTGAGCAAGGCGCTGCCCGACACCCTTCCCGCCGATGCGGTGTTGTATATGCGCTCCAACCACAACGAGGTGTCCTGCTTCGTGAACGGCCGGGAGCTGCTGTGCGAGGGGGTGTGCCGGGAGCGCACCTTCGGCATCACCTACACCGGCATCTGGATCATCATCCCGCTGGGGACGTCCGACGCGGGGCAGACGGTGACGCTGGAGATAGAAAAAACCGACGGGAACATGGGGCAGCTCCCGGAGGAGCTGCTGCTGGCCAATCGGAACGCCCTGACCAATGCGCTGGTTCATCAGTCGGCGCTGCCCATCGCCATCGCTTCCTTTATGCTGACGCTCTCGGTATTCATGCTCATCGCGGGCTTCCTGCTGCGCAGGCGGAATACCGGCAGCGACAACAGCATTGCCGTGTGGCTGGCCGTCTTTATCTTCATGTCCGCCGTCTGGATGCTGACGGACGACAACGTCCCCCGCCTGTTTCAGCCCTATAACGACGCCTACTATTTTCTGTCTTTTTACTGCTTCATGCTGCTGCCGGTACCGTTTACGCGTTTTATCGGCGAGTGCATTCCCAAAAGCAGGCGGGTCATGCTGTGGTTTTCCGGCGGATTTCTATTGTCCTTCGCCCTCTCTGTCGTCGCGGCGGTGTTTTTTGCCCAGCCGTTGTCTCTCATGCTGCCCATGACCCACATCCTCATTCTGGCGGGCTTTTCCACGGTGCTGGTCTATGCATGGCGGGACAAAACCGAGGAGGGAAAGCTCCGATTGCCGGAGGTGTTCTGGGGGCTGTGCCTGTTTGTGGCGGCTGCCGTGGGGGCACTGGTGTCCTTTTACTTCGGGGCGATCCGCGTCTACGCGCTGCTGTTCCGAATCGCGGCCCTGCTGTTCGTGTCGGCGCTGAGCATGGGCACCATGCGCCGGGCGCTGCGGGAGGGCACCCGGGTGCGGCAGTTTGAGAAGCTGACCCAGATCATCCCCGGCGGCATCTGCCGGCTCAACTGCCGGGACGGCCTGTCCATCCTCTACGGGAACGACACCTATTACCGCATGTTCGGCTATGAGCCGGAGGAGGCGAAAGCCGACGGCTTTGCCAGCTTCGATCATATCCTGCTGCCCGAGGATCGGGAACCGATCCGCCGGGCGCTGATGGACAGGGCCCGGAATAACGAGCTGTATTTTGAGATTGAGACCCGCGCCCTGCATAAGTCCGGGAAGCTGATCTATATGACGACCGCCAACCGGTATCTGCCGGAAAAGGGAGAGATCGTCTCCGTCCTGACGGACATCACCCTGCGCAAGCACATGGAGGAGCAGCTTCGGATTCAGGAGCTGGAATTCCGCGTCGCCGCGGAGCAGAGTGACAAATACATCATGCGCTACGAGATCAAAAGCGGGCGGCTCCACGCCCACCGCAAGGCCGTACAGCGCTTCGGCGTGCCGGAGGTATGCGAAAATGCCGGGCAGGCGCTGGTCGATCTGGATTTCATCGGAAAGGGCAGTCTGGAGAAGTATTGGATGCTGTTTGAACAGATCAGCCGCGGTGATGTAAAGGGCAGCGCCGTTTTGCAGCTCTACGCCCGGGATTTGTCCGCCTTCCGCTGGTATCATGTGGATTTCACCACCGTCTATGACCACGACCAACAGCCGGATCAGGCCGTCATCTCCTTCTACGATGTGACACAGCAGCGGGAGCGGGAGCTTGCCTACGAGCGGATGCGGCAGGAGGCTGCGGCGGTGCCGCAGGAGCAGATCACCACCTTTTCCTGCAATCTCACTCAGAACGAGGTGGACGAGAGCAGCGGCAGCCTCATCAACGATCTCGCAGGCGGCCAGGACTTCGACGCCTATACAAAGGCCTACAGCGCGCTGACCCATCCCGATGACCAATCGGCGCTGCGGCGGCTTATGAACCGCGACAGCCTGACGGCGCGCTTCAAAAACGGCGTAGCCTCCCACACGCTGGAATTTCGCCTGCGGCTGGGCGGCGTGTACCGCTGGCTGCGCCTGAACGTACAGGTGGTCAAATACGCGGACAACGACGACCTGAAGGCCTTCGTGGTCATCCGGGACATCGACGCACAGAAAACCTCCGAGCTTGCGCTGATCCAGCGCTCCGAAACGGACAGCCTGACCGGAATCATGAACCGGGCCGCCTATGTGGACGCTGTAAATGCCCTCATCGCCAGTCAGGGGCGCCGCCGCCATGTGCTGGTGATGATGGATGTGGACTATTTCAAGGACGTAAACGACACTCTGGGCCACGATATGGGCGATCAAGTGCTGCGCAGCGTGGCCGCCGATCTGCGAGGAACGCTGCGTGAGGGCGACCTGCTGGGACGGATGGGCGGAGATGAGTTCTCCTTCTGCTTCGTGAACCTGTACGACGGGGAAACGCTGAAAATCCTGCTGGAGCGGGTGCGCAGCGAGCTCAATCACAACATTGGCGGAGGACTGTGCCAGTCGGTCAGCATCGGCGCGGCGGCATTTGACGGAACTGCCGGTGACTTTGCAGAGGTTTACAGGAAAGCAGATCTCGCCCTTTACCAGGCAAAGGAAAATGGACGAAATCAATTTGCAATCTACGCGGATCCCTGAACGGCCGGGCGGTGTCCACCGCGATCAGCAGCGCCCCCGGCTTCATCTGACCTTCAGTCTGGACGTGCCGATCAGCGAGGTCGGAAACGCCATACGGGGCGATCTGGTAGCCGATCCGGACAGCACGGCAGGGCTTATGACAAAACGATACCGGAAGCAGCCCCATGAGGCCATGGAGGACGTTCTGGCCGCCATTATGAACCGGCGCCATGACCGGGTGGCGGCGCTGTAAATCAGCCGTAAGGGAAAACACTCCCGAAAATGATGCAAAAAAAGCTTGTAGTCATTGAAACTACAAGCTTTTTTCTTGGTGGACGATAACGGGATCGAACCGTCGACCTTGGGATGTTGATAAAACCACAGATTATTGTTCCTTAAAATTAAGTACGGTCATTCCTACGAATTTATAATAAATTTCCACCAGTTGGGTGATATTGCCCTCTGCGTCCTTCTCCCGCTGATGCACGACAATCTTGTCGATCAGCTTGTTGAGAATACGCGCGTCCAGAAAATCAAGATCCGTGTATTCCTGAATCAGTTCCACGAACTGCTCTGCCTGTTCCTCGCCTTCACGGGCGCTCTGTGCGGCTTTTTCATAGTTCGCGACCGTTTCCTCCAGTGCTTTGCGCTCCTGCTCGTAATCGGCTGACAGGGCGGCGAAGCGCTCGTTTGTGATGGCTCCCGCCGCGTTCTGCTCCAGCAGCTTCTTGAGGATACCGTCCAGCGCCGTAAGGCGCTTTTCGCATTTCTCGGCCTCTTTTTTCCGGCTCTGAAGCTGCTTGACGCTCTGCTCAGTTTTGGCCTCCTTTAGCGTCTTCAGGTACTGTCCATGGTAGAGATACGCATACCGGGCCTGCCTGCGGATATCGTCCAGAACAACGGTACTGAGCTGATCCAGGGTGATGTAGTGGCTGGAACAGTATTCCTTGCCGTGGCGCATGTAATACCAGCATTTGTACTGCCCGCCGTCCGGCTTTGTCTTGCGATGAACGGCCGAGAAGGAAAGGGCACTGCCACAGTCTGAGCAGTGGAGAAGTCCTGCAAACATCTGCGGCTCTCCATCCTTTTGCGCTCTGCGTCTGGATTCCATTTGTTTATGAACGATTTCCCATTGCTCCGTGCTGACCAGCGGCTCATGCGTATGTTCCACCACAATCCAATCCTCCCTGGCTTTTTTCTCCATTTTCCCGTTCATGACCTTGCTGCCCACCCGGTTGTGGGCGACGCAGCCCAGATAGACGGGATTGTTCAGGATGGACTGGATGGACGTCACATGCCACTGCGTACCCTGTTTCCAGTAGTCGCTGTGATAATAGTCCGGGTTTTTCTGGTTGAAGTAGGTCAGCGGATTAGGGATGCTCTCGACGTGGAGCGTTCGGGCAATCTTGTTATAGCCCGCCCCGTGGGCCGCCATGTCAAAAATGCGCTGGACGATCGCCGCCGCATCCTCGTCTACAATCAGGTGATGCCGGTCGGCGGGATCTTTGACGTACCCGTAAGGAGCTTTGGCGGCAAGGTACATCCCCTGTTTGGCGCGGGCTTTTTTCGCGTCCCTGGTTTTGGTGGAAATATCACGGGCGTAGAAGTCGTTCATCATGTTCAAAATTGGAACGCTCAGATTGTAAGCTCCGTTGGCGCTGTCCACCGAGTTGCCAGGTGCGATGAACCGGATGTTTTTACGGATAAAGTAATTATCCAGGTACATTCCGGACTCATAATAGTTTCGGCCGAAACGGCTCAGATCCTTGCAGATCACGGTATTGATGGTTCCGGATTCGATGGCATCCAGCATTCGCCGGAAATCCGGACGGTCGAATGAAGTTCCGCTCACTCCGTCGTCAATAAAGTAATCCACGATATGAAATCCGTGCTGATGGCAGTAGTCCGTCAGCATTGCTTTCTGGGTTTGGATGCTTTCGCTTTCGTCTGTATCGGGGTCATCTACGGAAAGCCGGCAATAAACGCCGGCGTTGACTGTTGCCTGCATAACGCTCCTTTCCCGGACTCAATATTGCCCCATGTGTCGGGGCCGCCTGTTCGCAACAGCAACCTGTCTGTATGTCCAACATACCACACTCGCGGCCCCAAAGCTATTGAAATATCAGGTCAAATCCGTATTTTTATTCTCGGGTTCGTCCGTCTGTTCCAGATCTTCGATCATCAGCTCGCCCAGTTTCGGGACGATGGTTTCCCAGCCGCAGAAGTGGCTGATTACGCAGAAATTCACTTTATTGATTTCTACGGTATGCGCGGTTTTTTCCACAGGTAAAATCACGCCGTCGACCCTATCCAGCGCTTCTAAAAATTGATTTTTATCCATTGGCTTCTTCCTCCTTATCGTCTCGTCATGGCAAACTTCCAATATATGTCTCATCTGCCGTGATTTCGCCGCAAACGGGCCCTGACCCCGCTCGCAACCCCACAGGATTTTCCGAATTCATGCGGAAATTTCGGCATCCGTCGGTTCTGCAACCCCGAAGCCAACCCCAAGGGGCATTTTCCGACCCCGCTGAGAAAAGCCCTTCGACCCGCATTGCGGGGCGATGTAAGCCGGAGCGAGGGGCGCTTACGACCCCGCTCCTTTAACCAGCATCATTTTCAACCCCATGGTTCACCTTCAGTATCATCAGAGAAAATAAAAGCGCTCGTTTTCTCGTGCAATAAAGACACCTGAGAGAATTTTGGGCTTTCATCTGCCCCAACGCGAGGCGTTTCCTCTCTCGACGAGAAGCAAATGCCGCCCTTGTATGAATAACGCAACACAGCCGCACACAGGCAGCAACAACGGAGGATTCTCTTTTTTTCTTTCTGATGTTAAAGCTTGTTATACTGGGCAGTTAGCATTCTTCTTATTGTTTCCTATCCGTCTGTCAGACAGGGGATGGTCCACCATGACCCGAGGGACTGTCCGCCAGGCAACTGGCTGCCTGGAACACATAAGTATTGTTGATCTGCCTGCCGCCATTAAAATTATGCTGTACTCTGATTAGTCCGCGAGCTTCGAGCAACTTCAACGCTTTGCTCGCCGAACTGACCGCGATGCCGCAGGTTTCCGCAATGGTACGCTTGCTGGGATAGCACCCCCGTTCCCGGCTGTTACAGCGGAGCAGGTAGCAATAGACATAAAAAGCGATGGGCGGCAGCTTGTACCGGAACACATCGTTGTCCACCATAAAGAAATTTCTGCGCTTCATTGAAAATACACATCCTTCCTAATCTGCTTGTACGGATAGCGACAGCAAAACCGTTTTGTCAGCAGGCATGTCTTAAAGGCTCTCCACTGTGTAGGCAGCGGAACCGTACATTTTATAACCATCTGGCTCACTGATTTTGTTTTGATTTGAACTCATCGCTCTTAAACTGGAGAAAGTCTCTCTACTCTTTTACCCGTCGGGATTAAGTGTTGAGCGGTTTTTTTGTGAAAACCAAGAAATTTCAGATAGGCGTACAAACAGTTGGGTAGATAATTGTTAAAAATGTCCATGGTAGAAATTTTTATAGGCTGGTGATGACAATAGGCAACGGAAATGTTAGCCATGATGGTATACGTTTGGCTAAGCATAAAAAAAGTTATGACATCATGGTATACTTTGAG